>JAZAUS010000003.1:0-177838 GCA_036342255.1 Bacilli bacterium | reverse complement strand
TGCTCCTTCTACTTGGACTTTATGTGGATATTTGGCTGGTGATAATACTGCTAGTGAAGCTAAATGTAATAGTCCTACTTTTGCTGCAACAACTGCTGGTACTAATCAAACTCCAGCATATAATGTTTGGCCTTATAATAGATCTGTTTATAAAAGAAAATTGACTGTAAGCTATAATGGCAATGGTAATACAGGTGGATCTACTGCTGATACTTCTATATGGCAATATTTTAATAGTGGATTAGCGGCATCATCTGCTCAAATAACATCAAATAGTATTACGTTAGCTAATAATGGTTTTACTAAGACTGGATATACATTTAAAGAATGGAATACGAAAGCGGATGGAACTGGAACAGCATATGCACAAAGGGCAGCTTTTACTGAAATAGGTGCAACTGCTACTGATACTACTGTATCTAAGACATTATATGCGATATGGACAGCTAATCAATATTCAGTTAGTTTGAATAAAGGAACTTGTCTTACTGATGGTACAACTAGTGTTACTGCAACATATAATTCGGCTTTTATAACTCCTGCAACTATTACTTTAGCTTCAAAATCATATAGTATTAGTGGTTTTGGTTTAAGTAGTTCAAGATATAGTGATGGGGCTACAGTTGGTAGCGGTTGTAGTACTATAACTAGTACATCATATGCAAATGGTTATTATTCTACTAGTGATGGAAATACAAAAGTGCTTGCTGGTGGATCTGCTGCTACAACTACAGCTTCTTGGATAGCTAATGTTTCTGGTTATACTGATGCAAATAAAAAATGGATAAGAGATAATCAATCAACTACTTTATATGGTAAATGTGATAATCCTCCTGCTAAAACTTTATGTACAATTGAGAAACCAGGATATGTTTGTGGATGGACAACTTCATCTACAGGAACTACTATTATGTATTCAAGTGGTGGTTCTTTTGCTCCAACTGCTAATACTACTATGTATGGTGTTTGTGTATCAAATAAGGTTACAATAAATGTTAGAAGAAACAATAGTGCTTGGTCTAATAGTGGTATGAGTATTAGTTTAAGTACTAGTAATTCAACTGATAATGCATCTTCTGGATTTATTGGAACAGTAACTGGTTCTAGTACAAATTCTATTACTTTTGAAAAAGTAGTTGCTGGTACTAAATATTATATTTGGGCTGGTAAAAATGAAGATAATAAGACTACTAGAGTTTATACAGGTGAGTCATTTACAGCAGAGGCTAATACAACTCAATCTGCTAGTGTTAATTATTATGTAGTTACTATAAATAGAAATAATAATAATTATGGTACAACTAGTAAAAGTAGTTTTACAGTTTTGAAAAATCAAACAATGACTGCTAGTTCTAATACTTTAACATTAAGTGGTGTTGCAATTACAGCAACACCTACGGTTGAAGATGGTTATAATACAACATTTAGTAAATGGACTCAGGATACAACTAGTGGTACTCAAATTGGTTCTACTGCTGTTTCTATTACTGCTGCTAAGACTGTATATGCTAACTTTAATAGAGTAGGTTCTCCATATACAGTATCATTAGATAAAGGAACTTGTGCAACTAATGGTACTGCTAGTGTAACAGCAACATATGGTTTAGCTTCATTAGATCCTGCTTCAATTACTTTAGCTAAGACGGCTTATAATGTTAGTGGTTTTACAACTTCAAGTACTCAATTATCTAATGGGGCTACTGTTAGTAGCACGAATACTTTAACTAGTACAGATTATGCTGATGGCTATTATTCAACTAATAATGGAACTACAAAAGTACTTACTGGAGGTAGTTCTGCTACGGCAACTGTTTCTTTAGTATCTAATGTTTCTGGATATACAGATAGTTCTGGTAATTGGAGTAGAAAATCTACAGCTACATTATATGGAAAATGTAATAATCAACCTGCTGTAACATTACCAACTATAATTAAGACTGGTTATAAGTGTGGTTGGACAACTTCTTCTTCTGGTACAACTATTATGTATTCTAGTGGTGCTTCTTATACACCTAGTGGTAATACTACTATGTATGGTGTTTGTAAACCTTTGTATTATTTGAATACTAATACTAATGTATATTATGAATATTTAAATGAGGCTTTATCAGCTGTAGCGTCTAATCAAACTATTAAGGTATTAAATAATATGGTAGAAATAAGTAATGCTTCTTTAGCATCTGGTAAAACTGGTGTTAAATTAGATTTGAATGGTAAAACAGTTGATATGGGTACATATTTTATTAATAATTTTGGCACTTTAGATATTTATAATAGTAGTTCAACTACTGCTATATTGCAGGGAAGTAATGCTGATGATCAAAATGGTGTTATATATAATTCAGGTACTCTTACTACAAATGCTACTTCTAGTACTAATCCTTTAATAATTAGAAATACTGGAAGTAATACTACAAGTTATCTTGAAGGTGTTGTAATTAAGAATTATGGTAGTAATTCATCAATAACTTTAAATAATAAAACTACACTTACTTTAACTAATGTATCATCTGCTAAACCTGTTATTTATAATAATGGATTAGTTAATATTAGTGGTGGTTCTATAATTAATGAATCTGATGGAGGTAGAGGAATATATAGCAGTGGGGATGGAGCAAAAGTTGTAATAACTTCTGGTACTATATCTGCTCATGATCAAGGTATTAACATTATGAGTGGTACAAGTACTACTGTTTCTGCTGTTGAAATGTCTGGTGGAACTATTACTACAGTTAGAGATCATGGTATTTTAAATAATGCTGCGAAAAATATTAGTATTACTGGTGGTACTATTAGTTGTTCTTCTTCAAATTGTTATGGTATTTCTAATTATTCAACAGGTGATGTTAGTATCACTGGTGGTACAATAACTAGTGGTTATGGTATAAGGAATTCTGGAGGTGCTTCTGTAACAATTAATGGGACAAGTGTTAAAGTTACTGGAACGAATGATTATGGAATATATAGTACTTCTGGGTCAGTTACTGTTACTAATGGGGAGGTTAAAGGTTCAACTAACGGCATTAATTCAACAACCGGAACTGTAACTGTAAATGGCGGAACAGTCCAATCAACTGCAACATCAGGCACCAACGGAGCCATATATAAAAATGGAGGCAGTGGAACTGTAACTATTTCCTCAGGAACAGTATCAGGATATTATGGAATATATAATAATGCCGCAGGCCCAATAGTTATAACCGGAGGAACCGTAACAGGAACAACTATGAACGGAATATATAATAAATCATCAGGAACCATAACTATAACTGGAGGTACAATCTCAGGCGTATCACACGGAGTTCATCTATATGCAGCCTCAGGAACACTAACAATGGGAACAAATGATGGTGGAACACCATCAACAACAAGCCCATTAATCAAAACAACTGGAACTTCCAACACATATGGAGTATACGTACAAAATGCAAGTGCAATATATAATTTTTATGATGGTAAAGTTACTTCTGCTAGTGGAACTGGTAAATCAATTTATACACCAAGTGATACTTATGTAATTAATGTTCCTGATAATTATGATATAGTTAAAACTACTGCTTCAGGTACTGAAACAGCAGTTTTAGGAGCTGCTAATAATTATCAAAATACATCTACTAATAAGAAATATATGTATTTGTGGAGAGCGATGAATGAAGTTGCTAATAGTCAAACTATAAAAGTATTAGCTAATACAACAGAAGATTTAGGTGCAACTTTAGCATCAGGTAAAACTGGTGTAACTTTGGATTTAAATGGTAAAACAGTAACTATGAATGTTGTTTATATAGATAATAAGGGTAGTTTAACTGTTACTAGTGGTGTATCTGGTGGAACTTTAACTTCTCTTTCTTGTCCTTTATATAATAGTGGAACGGGAACATTAAGTGTAACTGGTGGTACTATTTCTAGTACCTATACAGTTCATGCATTAAGAAATGAATCAACAGGCACTATAAATATAAGTGGAGGAACTATATCAGGTGTTGCTGAAGGAGTATATAATGTATCTACAGGTACTATAAATATAAGTGGTGGTTCTATAACTGGTGGATCTCATGGAATTGGAAATGCTACAACAGGTTCCGTTAATGTAACTGGTGGAACGATATCTGGAAATGTTGGTATAAATAATTTATCATCTGGAACAATTACTGTTAACGGAACAAGTGCTCAAGTTATGGCTACTTCTGATATTGGTATAAATTCTGGGGCAGGAGCAGTAACAGTAACAAAAGGAACAGTAACCGGAAAAACAAATGGTATTTCATCAACAACAGGAGCTGTAACAGTAAATGGAGGAACTGTTACAACTACAGGAAATGGTGCTACAACTTCTGGTATTTATAAAAGTGGAGCAACGGGTACTGTAACAGTGTCATCAGGATCTGTCACTGGATACAGCATAGGAATATATAACGCTAGTACAGCACAAGTTAATGTAAGTGGAGGAACAGTAACAGGAACTGCTACTTATGGAATAGGTAATGCATCAACAGGAACAATTAGCATAACAGGAGGAACAATAACCGGAGTTGATGGAATAAGAAATTCAAGCACAGGAACGATTACTGTAAATGGAACAAATGCTCAAGTTACTGCTACTTCTGGTATTGGTATAGATGCTCTTACCGGAGCTGTAACAGTAACAAAAGGAACAGTAACCGGAAGCTCTCATGGTATATCATCAACAACAGGAGCCGTAACAGTAAATGGAGGAACTGTTACAACAACAGCAACTGGTGGTACTAACGCAGGAATTTATAAAAATGGAACAAGTGGAACAGTAACAGTATCATCAGGATCTGTGTCTGGACCTTATGGAATTTATAATAATGTAGCAGGAACTATAAATGTTTCAGGAGGAATAGTAACGGGAACAAAAGTAGCAGGAATTTATAACATTACAACTGGGACTATTGGTGTAACAGGGGGAACTATTTATGGTTATGCGGCAGCTCTAAGAAATCAATCAACTGGAACAATAAATATAAGTGGAGCTAATACAACAATAGAATGCTTAGAATCTGTTAATATATGTGTAGGAATATTTTCTGGAGCAGGAACTACGACTATGTCAAATGGTACTGTAACAGGAATGATGGAAGGAATTCGAATTTCAGGTAATGGAACAGTAACTATAACAGGAGGAACCGTAAGAGGAAATAGTAATGGAATTGGTATATCAGAATCATCAACCGGAACTTTAACTCTAGGTGAGAATAGTGGTACTCCATCAACAACAACACCTTTAATAGAATCATATTCAACATATGCCATTGCTCAAACAAGTCATTTTAGTGGTGTTAGATTTTATTCTGATAGTGCAACATTTAATTTCTATGATGGAAAAATAACATCGACAGCAGGTACAGGATTTGCTATATATTATAATGGTACTATTAATACTCCTTCTGGATATGTTGTAATCAAAACAACAACTAGTGGAACAGAGACAGCAATATTACAACCTAAGACTCCTTATGTATATTACAATGGTACAGGTTCCATAAATACTGATTTCTATTATGAATGGGATGCATTACACAATAATGTAAATTCACATAGTAATTCTGTTACTTCATGGCAATCTCTTAGAGGATTGACTCGTGCAACTGTATCTAATACCACATGGGGTACTGACAACATTTATTTTAATGGTACTAACGCTGGAGCATTAACAGAAACTAGACTTACAACTACATATCCTTCAATGACTGCCGAAGTAGAGTTTATGGTTACTACAGTACCTTCATCACCACAATATTTGCTTTCAAATATGAATAATGGAGGTTTTGGATTATTGATTGCGTCAGATGGTAAAGTTGGATTTAATATTATGAATGGATCAACTAGTCATACTGTATTTACAACTTCAGCAATAAGTGCAAACAAAAGATATCATGTAGCTGGAACATTTGATGGATCAACAATTAAAATATATGTTAATGGAAGTCTAAATAATTCAGTTTCATATTCTGGATCTGTTCTTCCTTCAGATAGTAGTACTGTAGTAGCAGCTGGTTGTAATCCAGTTGGTGCTGCATGTGAGAAAGAATATTTTAAAGGATATATTTATAATTTTTCATTTATAATAGGTAATTCATCCGCAAGAGGCGATTCAGATATACAAACTGATTCAGGAAAAACAGTAACTTATGGAAGTACTTATGGAACATTACCAACACCAGTTAGGGCAGGATACAGCTTTGGTGGATGGTACAGTAATACGGGCTTAACTAGCCAAGTATCATCTTCAACAACAGTAACTAATGAATCTGATCATGTTTTATATGCAAAATGGAATCCAATAACATATAATATTTCTTATGATTTAGACAATGGATCTTTTGGAACTAATCATCCAACAAGCGCAACATATGGTAGTGTTATACAGATAGATAATCCAACAAAATCAGGTTATATATTTGCTGGGTGGACAGCTACAGGTTTAAATAATACTTATACAACCGCTGCAACAGGTACTTCCACATCTAATGTATTTACAATATGGCAAGGAGCCGCAACCACTAATCAATATTTTAAAAACCTAACATCAGCAAGTGGAGGTACAGTAACGCTTACAGCAACTTGGACAAGAGATTTTACTTGTGCTACTGCTGGAACTGATATTAATTATGTTGGTCCTAATGCAACTAATCGTTCTTGGCGAGTGGTAAATAATGATACAACTAATAGAACATGTGAACTTGTTTATAATGGATTAGTAGGAAATTCTGCAGGTAATGCATATGACGGAAGTTCAGGAACTACTACAGGAAATGTCTATAGCTATATTAAATCTTTTTCAAATGGTTCTCGTACTATTGAAGACGAATATAATGATGGCTATGTAACTAATATTAATTCTGCTACTTCTAATAGTTATATAAGTAGTTTGCCAGCGGTTGGTAATGGAACCGCATATTGGTACACAAATCCGGGCTACGCATATAAAACCAATATTCCGGTATATTCATTAGGAAGTAACTTTTATGCTGTTACAGGGTATATGACCGGACAATATAGTGGAACAGCTGGAGCATATCAAAAAAAATATTTAACTGGTACTCAAATTAAAACTGTAAATTCTTATAGTTCTAGTAATAGTACTGGTGGGCAATCTGTTACCTCTGGAGCTACTACAGTTTCAATCGCAAATGGTCAAGTTAATACTGTTGCTACATATAGTAATCCTTATTATAGCATTTATGAAACAGACTTTTTCTTTTTAGGGCAAACAAGTAATACTTATGGTTGGAGATTGCATAAGTATTGTTATCAGTATAATCCAACTAGTAATGTTAATACTACTAATTATGTAAAAACTGGTTGGTTTTTTGTAGTAATTAGTTATAATCAAACATATGTTGTATCATTAGTTGATTGTAATGAATCTACCTGTAAGTACAGTAATACTAATACTTCAACTAATGCGACGTATACAAAAAATGCAAACAGATATTTTGCTTTTGCCGGAAGACAAGAAACTAATAATGGCACATATGATTTTTCTACATCAGGTTATACAGGAACTTATAAGCAGTATACTACATCTGCTAAAAGTTATCCTATTATGTATAGACCACATATTACAGTTAAGTATTAAAGAAGGTGGATATAATGAAAAAAAATAAAGTATTAATTATATCATTTATAACTATTCTAATAATTTGTATATTACTAGGTTTCTTATTAAATAAGAAACCTAGTAATAACAAAAATTTATCCAAAGACTTATATAATAATAAATATATAAAAGATATAAGAAAAGATAAAAAGAATTTAATAATAGTAATAAATGAAACAAAAGATAATTGTTTAGAACAATGTATGGTAACAAAAGATAATTTGAAAATTATGGAAGATGTATATAATTTAGATTATAAAGTTATTGAAAGAGATAAAACAAAAGATGATTATAATACATTTATAAAAGAATATAATATTGATGAAAGTATTATTAATTATCCTACTTTATTTGTTATAGAGAATGGTGAAATAAAGTATACTACTACTGCTTTAATTTTTAGCGATTTAAAGAAAAATTTAAAAGAATACAAATTAATTGATTATAATGATGATTATGCTATTAATTATGATGATTTTATTAGATTGTTTGAAAGTAAGGATAAGAGCTTAATTTTTCTTAATTATAATGATGTTGTTTCAGAGAAAATTATAAATAATCTTTATAATTTATCTAAACAATATAATTTTAAATATAGTAGTTGTGTATTTGGTTTAGCTGGGTCTTTACCTATTTCAAATATTTTAATAGAACAAGTGGGTGAAGATTTTAGAATTCCAATTTTAATAGTAGTTAAAGATAAAAAAATAGTTGATTTTACTTATGCGACTAGTTCTGATGAGATTAAGATGTTTTTAGTTAAGAATAAGTATATTAAATAATAATTATTGGACTATTAATATGATTAATAGTCTTTTTTTTTATTATGATATAAACAATTGTTTGTATATCTTGATTTGTCTTTTATATGATGATATAATGGATATGTTTTTTAAGGGGAGATATAATGAATATAGATATGATTAATGTTATTACTTTGGCTTATATTGGGGATGCTATATATGAAGTATATATTAGAGAAGAACTTATAAATAAAGGGATAGTTAAAGTTGATGAGTTGCAGAATAGGGCTGTTAAGTATGTATCGGCTAAGGGACAGAAAGATATTTTAATTAAGTTAATGGATAATAATCTTTTAAATGATAAAGAATTGGATATAGTTAAGAGGGGAAGAAATAATAAGAGAAGTAATCATCCTAAGAATACAGATATATTAACTTATAAGATGGCTACTGGGTTTGAGACTTTGATTGGTTATTTATATTTGGATAAGAAATATGATAGGATTAAGGAAATATTTAGTTATATTGAGGTGATATAATGTATATATATGGTAAGAATGTTTGTCGTGAGAAGTTAAATACTAGTGATAATATAAGTAGGGTATATTTGAGTAAGAATTTTAATGATATGGCTATTATTAGTGATATAAAGAATAAAGGTATTAAGATTAATTATGTTGATAAGATAGTTTTGGATAAGAAAGTAGACGGATTACATCAGGGTATTGTTATGGAAGTTGATGATATTAAGATATATACATTAGAAGAAGTATTAGATAATATAAGGGATAAAAATAATCCTTTATTGGTAATGTTAGATCATTTGGAGGATCCTCATAATTTTGGTGCTATTATTAGGACTTGTGAAGCTTTAGGTGTAGATGGTATTATTATACCTAGTGATAGGTCTGTAAAGGTTAATGGTACTGTTATAAAGACTTCTGTTGGTAGTATTAGTTATATGAAAATTATTAGAGTGGCTAATTTGGGAGTTGCTATAAAGAAGCTTAAAGATAATGGTTTTTGGATAATTGGTACGGATATGGAAGGTGAAGATTATACTAAATTAGCATATGATATGCCTCTTTGTTTAATAATTGGTAATGAGGGTAAAGGTATATCTAATGTTATTAGAAAGAATTGTGATTATATGGCTAGTATTCCTATGAGTGGTAAGATAAATAGTTTAAATGCTTCTGTATCATGTGGGATTATTTTATCTAGGATAGTAGCAGCAAGGGGGAATAATGGATTATAAGAGTATTAATGATAATGAATTAATAGTATTAGCACATGAAAAAGATGAAGATGCTATAAATATGTTATATGAAAAATATAAGCCTCTTATTAATAAGAAATGTAGTAATTATTTTAAATATGTTAAAGATAAAGGAATTGAATATAGTGATTTAAATCAAGAATGTTTAATTGGATTTGAAGAATCAATTAGGAATTATAATCCTAATAATGATACATTATTTTATACTTTTACTAATCTTTGTATGGATAGGCAGATAATATCTTTAATAAAGAAAGTTAATAGAGATAAGAATAAGCTTTTAAATGAGGCTATATCTATAGAATCTTGTATGGAGAATGATAGTAGTCTTTTAGATAGAATTGAGGATAATAGTTATAATCCAGAGATTGATGTGTTGGGTGAAGCTGAATATAAGGATTTATATGAGAGAATAATTAAGGTATTAACTAGTTTTGAAGAGTGTGTTTTTAATTTGAAGATACAGGGTTTTAATTATGATGAAATATCTAATATATTAGATAAAGATACTAAGAGTATATATAATGCTATGGGTAGGATTAAGGATAAGATTAAGAGTTTAAAATAGAATATAATATTAGTATTATTTACTAATATTTTTTTATTTATAAGTTGTTATATATTAATCATCATGTTATAATACATAGAGTGTTTATGTTTAGTGAGGTGTATTTATATGCAAGATAAGATAGTTATAAAGGGAGCTAGGGTTAATAATTTAAAGAATATAGATATAGAAATTCCTAAGAATAAGTTAGTAGTAGTTACAGGCGTATCAGGTTCTGGTAAGAGTTCTTTAGCTTTTGATACTATATATGCTGAAGGACAGAGAAGATATGTAGAATCACTATCAGCATATGCTAGACAATTTTTAGGTGGTACAGAAAAACCTGATGTAGATTCAATAGAAGGTTTATCTCCTAGTATTAGTATAGATCAGAAGACTACTAATAAGAATCCTAGATCTACAGTTGGTACTGTTACAGAAATATATGATTATTTAAGGTTATTATTTGCAAGAATAGGTACACCATATTGTCCTAACCATCATATACCTATTAAGAGTCAGAGTATTGAAGAAATGGTTAACAAAGTATTAACATATGAAGAAGGATTAAAGATAATGATAGTATCTCCTGTGGTAAGAGGAGAGAAAGGTACTCAAAAGGATTTGTTTCTTAAATTAAGAAAAGATGGTTATATAAGAGTTAAAGTAGATGGTGAATTATATGATTTATCAGATGAAATAGAATTAGATAAGAATAAGAAACATGATGTAGGAGTTATAGTTGATAGATTAGTTATAAAAGAAAATATTCGTAGTAGATTATATGAAGCTATAGAAGTAGCTTGTAAATTATCTCATGGTAAAGTAATTATAGATATGTTAGATAAGGGAGAAGTATTATTTTCTGAGAATTTTGCATGTCCTTATTGTGATTATTCTTTAGAAGAATTAGAGCCTAGAATATTTTCTTTTAATGCTCCATATGGATCTTGTCCTGATTGTAAAGGTATAGGTGTTAAATATAAGATTAATGTTGATTTAGTTATACCTGATAAGAATAAATCTATTAATGAAGGGGCAATTAGGACTATTAGTGTAGATGATTCTAGTAATATTATTAATACACAACTTAATACTATAGCAGAGTATTATGATATAGATTTAGATATACCTGTAAAGAAATTAAAGAAAGATAAGCTAGATATAGTATTATATGGTTCTCCTGATTTGCTTGAATTTAATTATGTATCTAAGAATGGTAATACGAGAACTACTACAGATTATTATGAGGGTATTATTACTAATTTAGAGAGAAGATATGTAGAGACTAAGAGTGGTTGGATTAGAGATTGGATAGAAGGTTTTATGATGGAATTACCATGTCCTACGTGTGGTGGCGCTAGACTTAAACCTAGTGTTTTATCTGTATTAATAAATAAGAAAAATATATATGAAGTTACTAATATGTCTATTAAAGAGTTAAAAGAGTTCTTTAATAACTTAAAGTTAAATAAAGAGAAACAAGAGATATCTAGAGTTATATTAAAAGAAATTAATTCGAGATTAGAATTCTTAATTAATGTGGGATTAGAATATTTAACTTTATCGAGGAATGCTGGTACTTTATCAGGTGGTGAGAGTCAGAGAATTAGGCTTGCTACACAGATAGGGTCTAGATTAACTGGTGTCTTATATGTATTGGATGAACCTAGTATAGGACTTCACCAGAGAGATAATAGACGACTTATTAATTCTCTTTTAAATATGAGAGATTTAGGTAATTCTTTAATAGTAGTAGAACATGATACGGATACGATGTTGGCAGCTGATTATTTGGTTGATATAGGGCCTAGGGCTGGAGAACATGGAGGAGAAGTTATAGCGTATGGTACTCCTGATGATGTAATGAGGAATGAAAATAGTTTAACTGGTAGATATTTAACAGGTAAAGATAAGATAGATATACCTAAGAAAAGAAGAAAAGGTAATAAGAAATATTTAGAGATAAAAGGGGCTCATGAGCATAACTTAAAGAATATTGATGTAAAGATACCTCTTGGGACTATTACATGTGTTACGGGAGTATCAGGTTCTGGTAAATCAACTTTAGTTAATGAAATATTATATAAGAGTGCTAAGAATTATGTATATGGATCTAAAGAGATACCAGGTAAACATAAAACTATAAAGGGTCTTGATAATATAGATAAGGTAATAGATATATCACAGGCACCTATTGGTAGAACTCCTAGAAGTAATCCTGCTACTTATGTGGGAGTATTTGATGATATTAGAAGTGTTTTTTCTGAGACTAAAGAAGCTAAGATAAGAGGCTATGATAAGGGAAGATTTTCTTTTAATGTTAAAGGCGGAAGATGTGAAGCATGTTGGGGAGATGGTGTTAAGAAGATTGAGATGCATTTCTTACCTGATGTTTATGTACCATGTGAAGTATGTCATGGTACTAGATATAATAGAGAGACGTTACAGATAAAATATAAAGATAAATCTATATATGATGTTTTAAATATGACTGTAGATGAAGCGTTAGTTTTCTTTGAGAATCATCCTAAGGTTAGGAATAAGTTACAAGTAATGGCTGATGTAGGACTAGGATATATTAAGTTAGGTCAATCAGCTCCTACCTTATCGGGTGGTGAGGCTGCTCGTGTGAAATTAGCTAAAGAATTACAAAAGAAAGCTACTGGTAAGAGCTTGTTTATCTTAGATGAACCTACGACAGGATTACATACTCATGATATAAAGAAATTATTAAAGATATTAGAAAGAATTGTAGAGAATGGGGATACAGTTTTAATAATAGAACATAACTTAGATGTAATAAAAGTTGCTGATTATATAATTGATTTAGGTCCTGAAGGAGGAAATTTAGGAGGAGAAGTTGTAGCGACTGGTACTCCAGAAGAAGTAAGTAAGATAGATAAATCATATACAGGGCAGTTTTTAAAAGATATATTAAAAAAATGATCTAATAATTAGATTATTTTTTTAATATTAATATATCTATATTAGTAAAGTTTTAATTATTTGGTTGAATTAATGATTATTTTATTATATAATTAGTATAGATGAAGGATGTGATGAAGATGAAGTCTAGGACATTTGGGGCAATAATATTATTAGCTGTATTGATTTGTTCTTTGATAATTGGGTATGAGTTATTTGCTGTTGTTATTTTATTGGCGGCTTTACTTGGTTATAGAGAATTTATGAATGTTAGGTTTAAAGATAGAAATAATAATATTGAAACAGTTCGTTTTTTTGGATATGCGAGTGTTATATTGTTGGTATGGAATAATATATTTTATACTTTAGATGATAAATTGACTTTAATTATTCCTATGTTATGTTTGACAATTCCTATTATATTTTATAATGATAATAAAAAGTATAATATAAATGATGCTATGTATATTATTGGTGTTATATTATTTGTTGGTTTTTCTTTTAATAATATTATTTATATGGATAAGTTAGATGTACATAAGTGTATATTAATATTTATTTTGTCATTTGCTACTGATACTTATGCTTATTTAGGTGGTAATTTAGTTGGTAAAACTAAATTAACTAGTATATCTCCTAAAAAAACAGTTGAAGGTAGTGTTATTGGTGTTGTGATGGGAGTAATAATTGGTAGTTTATATTATTATACTTTTATTGGGGGTATGAGTTTAAAGTTTATTATCCTTATGTGCTTAGTTTTAAGTGTTTTATCTGAAATGGGTGATTTGGTTTTTAGTAGTATTAAAAGATATTTTAATAAGAAGGATTATTCAAATTTAATTCCAGGACATGGTGGTGTGTTGGATAGATTTGATAGTGTTATTTTTGTATCATTGGGGCTTACGGTTATATTGAGTTTGTTATAAGGAGGAAGCATGTTAAGTTTAATATTATTTTTAATTATATTGGGGACTATAGTACTTATTCATGAATTTGGACATTTTATTTTTTCTAAGATATTTGGTGTATATGTTTATGAATATTCTATTGGTATGGGGCCTAAGCTATGGTCTAAGAAACCTAAGAAAAGTGAAACTGAATATAGTATTAGGGCTATTCCTATTGGTGGTTTTGTAAGGCTTGCTGGTGAAGAAGGAGAAGATGGAGATAAAACAGTTCCTAAAAATAGGAAATTGTATAATAAAGGTTTTTTACAAAGATTTTTGATATTTTTTATGGGACCTGGTTTCAATTTTCTTTTGGCTGTAGTTACTTTATTTGTTAGTTGTGTTATATTTGGTGGAATGTTGACTACTACTAAATTAGATAATATTACTGATGAGTATCCTGCTTATGCTGCTGGTTTAAGAAATGGTGATACTTTGATTGAAGTACAAGGAGAAAGAGTATATAGTTGGACACAGGCTAGGTTGAAGATTGCAACAGCTAAAGAAGGTAAAGCTATTAAGTTTACTGTAAAAGATGATTCTGGTAATACAAAAAAAGTATCTGTTACTCCTAAAAAGATTGAAGATAAAAAAGGTAATGTTAGTTACGTCTATGGAGTTGGATGTAAAATTGAAAAATTAAAAGGTCTTGGAGGTAGTATTAAATATTCTATTCTTCAAACTAAAGAGATGTTAATAACAATGTATGAAACATTAAAATATCTTTTTACTGGTAAGTTAGGGGTTAATGATTTATCAGGGCCTGTTGGTGTATATGAAATAGTTGATAAAGAATCTCAAAGTGGTGTTAGTAATTTATTATATTTATTAGCATTTTTGAGTGTTAATGTTGGAGTTATTAATTTAATACCATTCCCAGCATTTGATGGAGGACATATATTATTCTTAATTATTGAGAAGATTAGGAGAAAACCTGTGGATGCTAATATTGAAGCTACGATAACGGGGATTGGTTTTGTATGTCTTATGTTGATGATGATTTATATAACTTTTCATGATGTATTAAATTTAATTCATTAGAAATTTAAATATTATTTTACTAATTGGTAAAATAATATTTTATTTTTGTCTAAAATATGGTATCATATATATTAAAGATACGAGGTGTCGATATGGAAAAAGATAGTAAAAAAGAAGTATATAATAATGATGGTTCTTTAGAACAATTATCTAGAAGTAGTAGAAATTCAAAATTATATAAACAAGTAGATAGTAATTATGATAATTTAGATAATTTACCTCTTGAAGATAATACTGATGAAATAGATATGGATAGTTTAAAAAAACTATTGTCTAGGACTGAAAAAAAATCTAAAAGTTCTCAATTGCTTGAACAAGAGTTAGATATTATTTCTTCTCGTAATAAAGATGATAAGCAGAAGATGTATGATATAAATAAAATATTAGAGAAGGCTAGATATGAAAATAAAAAGGTTAAGGAACCTGAAAATAATATTTTGAATAATAGTAGGAGTATTTTAGAAACCTTGGGGACTAGTGATTACGAAAGTGATTTTTTAACTAAAAAAGATAAAAGTATAGATAAAATAGATGATGTTATAGAAACTCCGGTTGATAAATTAGAAATGACAAGAGAGATGAAATATCATACTAAAAATATAAATATTAATCCTTTGATAAATCAGGTTATGCCAGATAATGATTTGTCTTTAGAATTGTTATCTGATTTAAAACCTGGTGATAATACTATTGTTACTGAACCTGTTAAAGAAAAGGAAATACAAAAATCTAGTAAAATTGATAAGAAGAAAGATGATGTAAAAAAAGATAATGATGATGATTTCTTTCCTATGGATTTATCTGATACTAGTGATATAGATATTATTAAGGATACTAAAGAGATAGATAAAGATTTCTTTACTAGTTCTTATGAATTTTCTAGAAAAGATTTTACAGATGATGATGACGATGATTATTCTGGTGATGGTAGTATTATTAAAATTATATTGCTAGTTGTTGCTATATGTATTATTTTGGGTGGAATTGCATTTTTTGTTTTTAATTATGTGCTTAATAAATAATATGAGATCTTTAAAAGGAGTAAATTGAGGTGTATCTGTATGTATTGTAATAAATGTGGTAATCCTATCGAACCAAATAGTAAATTTTGTAATAGATGTGGTAATCCATTAAATAATTCAAATAATAATACTATTAATATTTCTAATTCTAAATCTAATATTTTGAGTGATTTATCTAATAATAAAAAAATGATATTTATTGGTGTAGGTATTGGGTTAGGTATATTTTTAGTATTTTTTGTAATTATTAATATTTTTGGTGGATCTAGTAGTGGGTATTATTTTAATACTAATCCTAATCAGAATAATAGTGATAATGTTGTTACAGTTGAGAATACTCCAAAAAAAGGAGTTTATAGGACGGCTATTATTTATGATAATACTTATTCAGGTGTAAAAATAGAAAAAGATGCGGATGCTTTTTCTTTGATTGTAAAAGATTCTGTTAGTCAAAAAAACAATTGTCCTAAAGATATTAAAGCTGTTGAGGATGATATTATTAAAAAATATGGTGTAACGGCTGTTAATTTATGTGAGATGGATGTAGGTTTTGCTAAGGAAATTGAAAAAGTATTTAAGAAGATATATGATGAGTATCCTAGTGTTAGGGGATATATTACTAATTTTACTTTAGTTAATGGTTCAATATCTGATAATTATATTGCTGCTTTTTTACCTATATTTAATTTTGCTACTTCTGATTCTGATTCTACTTATCCTTGGGTTATTAAGACGCAAATATTGTTAAATACTACATATTTTCTTAATAAAGATAGATTAGCAATTGCTGTTAAAGATAGTTCTAATTCAGGGCATTTTCCTAAAAATGCAACTATTTATTCTCCAGTAGCTCATGAGTTTGGGCATTATTTATCTTTTCTTGCCATGATGAAGCATCATAAGATGAAAAAGTTATTGCTTATTAATAGTGATAATTCTGATATCCTGTATAGTGTTTATGCTGATTTTGTTAATGGGAATTATTCTTTGGATATGATAAATGAAGCATTTGATAATTATAAGAAGGATAAGAATACTAATATGAGTTTAGATGAGTGGAGAGGTACTATTTCTAAATATGCTTTAGCTAAAGATAATAGTGGTCAATATATTTATGATGAGACTATTGCTGAATCTTTTCATGATGTTTATTTAAATGGTAATAATGCTTGTGATGCTAGTAAATATGTTATTGCAGTATTGAAGAAGAGATTAAAAGGATAGGTGGTTGGGATGAAAAAGAGATTACTATTTGTAGCATTATTACTTGTTGGTATTACGTTTGTTAATGCTGTTTCTAAAAAATTTGTTTTTAATAGTTCTAAATTATCATTTTCATCAAATAATAAAAAATCTAGTGTTGTTAGTAATTTTAATAAAGATTATAGTTTATCTTATTCTATTTCTAATGAAGATGGTGAGGAAGAAAAAGAGATTAAGAATTTAGCTAAAAAAACTACTTATTTATTATTTGGAGATTTTAATAATATAAATGAATCTAGTGAAGATTATTTTAAAAGAAAAAAAGATTGGGAAGCTTTGAGATATAATCCTGAAATTCCTAAGGACAGTAGTAATATTTTTGGATTAGATACTAAAAGTCAAGAATTTGCTGATGATGCTGTTTCTGGAATGACTATAGCTCAAATATTTAGCCAAGCTGAAGAATTAGGTTTAATATATAATTCATATGGTGATATTAGGGTTACTATTAATAATAATTTAGCTATTAGTTCTATTCTTTTACCTAAGGTTAAAATTAAGACACAAAGTAAATCAGATCCTTTAAAGTATGATTATAAAGAAACTAATTATGTTATGTATTATTATTATAAGAAACTAAAAGATAAATGGAAGTTATATTATTCTTATGGTGAAAGTAAGGATGATATTAGTAATTATTTATCAGATGTTGAATCTACTGAATCTAAGACTATGTCGGTAGCTCCTACATATCAGTCTGATTTATCTAAAGTATATAAATTTGATAAATTAAATAAGTTATCTGAACAAGATTTAAATAATATTTATAATGCTAATGTTAAAAATATGGTGTTTTTTAATTGTTATTATAATAATAAGATAATAGCATCTGCTAATGGTTTCTTTATTAGAGATGGTTTAATAGTAACTACATGGAGTTTTTTGGAGAAGTCATTGATTGATGGACAATTTATTACAGTTAAAGATAATAGTAAAGTATTGGAGATAGAAGGTATTGTTACGGCTAATCCTGAAACTGATTTGGCAGTTATTAAAGTAAAAAATAGAGATAATAATTCATATGTTAAATTAGGTAATTATAAAGATGCTAAAGTTGAAGATCCTGCTATTGTAATCAGTAGTAAGACTGAAACAGGAGCTATTGTTCAAAAAGGAATTATTATCTCTAATAAAGATTATATACAAACTACTATTCCTTTATTGGAAAGTGATGAAGGAAGTCCTTTATTTAATCAAAAGGGTGAAGTGATTGGTATTAATACTTCTAAGGCTACTAATAGTAGTATTTCTATTGCAGTTAATTCTGATGCTTTAAAAGAAATACAAGATAAGTTTAAATCAATTAATTTGGATAAGATAAGTTTAATTTCTTTTGATGAATTAAAGGAGAAATATTATTATATTAAATATGAAAATGAAAAGGTTATTAATGATATTCCTAAATGGAGATGGAAGTCTTATTCTAAGATTGGTAATGTTGAAGATACAATTAAGTTAAAACTAATTAAAGCTAGTTATAAAGATGGTATTGTTAGTTTGAGATATAAGAATAATATTTCTCAATATATTACTAGTATGCAACTTGCTACTGATTTTAAAGCTAAACTCATTGACGAGGGATATAAAGAAATTACTAAAGAGAATAATAAATCTATTTATAAGAATAATAAATATCAAGTAATTATTATGGACGAGTTTGATTATTTGATAGTAGTGATGGTGAAATTATGAAGAAGAAGTTGTATTTAATATATAAGAGATATAAGATGGCTATTATCTCTTGTATAATTGTTCTTTTGTTATGTATATGTGGTTTTAGTTTATATAAGTTATTTACTAACTCGTCTTTGAAAGAAGTAAATAATGAATTATATGCTTTTAAATATGATACTACTTGGAAATTAAAAGAGAAGAAAGATAATAAGATTGTTTTAAAACACAAAAGTGGTAGTACTATAGATATACAAATTATAGAGCTTACTGATGAATATAGGTTTTCTACGATTGATGAACTTATTGATGAATTATTATTTAATATTAAAGAGCAAAATGATAATTATAAACTTTTATCGAAGAAACATGATAAGATGACTAAATATCAATATAGTGGATATAAAATTCTTTATGAGAATGGTAAAGAACAGTCTATGGTTAATTTATATAAAAAGAGTGATAAGTTAGTTTATATTAATTATGAAGCTAAGAATGAATATTTTGATATCTTATTAGATAGTGTTCATAATATTATTTATAATTTAGATGTTAAAGATAAGAAGTTTGATTATAAAAGTAAAATTAAAATAAATACTACTAATATTAATTATTCTTCTAGTGATAAATTAGATAAGATGATTAAGGATAGTAAGACATATGAGATTGCTAATAATAATTATTTAGTTAAATATTCAATTCCATCTATTTTTGATGAAGATGGATTAAATTCTAAGTATGGTTATTATAATTTTAAACTTAAGAATGATACAGGACCTGATTCTAGTATTAGTTTATCTACATCTATTCTCAATGAAAATATATATGAATATGTTGATAAGAGTGAAAGTTTAAATGTTTTTAGTAGTTATAGTGGTTATAAAAAAGGTGGAGATTATTCTAATTTTAAAGAATCTATTGAGAAGTTAGATGGTAAATATAATGGTTTTATTTATAAAAATAGTTATAATTATAATAATTCTATGACTTGGGATAAAGATTTTAATGTTAAGAAGGTTAAAAAACCAGTTGAGAATGTAGTATTAATATATGCTTTGAATAATAATCATATATTTGTTATTAAAATCGAAGGTGATGATTTAGCTATTACTAAAAAATTAATAGATAATATTAAGTTTATTAAGAAGAGTAATTATGCTAGTTATATTAAAATAGAGAAAGAAGATAATTATTTAATTGGTATTTTAAAAAGATTTGATAGTTATAAACGTGATAAAATGGATTATATTACTATTAGGGTACCTGATAAGTATGAAGAAGTAGATAAAGAAAGAAATATATATGAAGAAAGAATATATGGATTTAATTATGATGAAGATATGGATATGTATGATTATGATGTTAAATATGTTTTAACTGATTCTAAAATAGATTCTATAGTTGATTCTATTAATTCTACTTATATTAAATCTACTTATGGTAAATCACAAAAAATTGCTAAGACTGGTAGTATAGATTTAAATGGTAAGAAATTTGATGTTTATGATGGTGGGTATACTGAATTAGGTGGTATAATGTTTACTAGTAATAGAACAAAATATTATATCAGTAAGAAAATATTGTTCTATAATTTGCCTGATGATAAGGGTAGATTTTATATAGAAATTAGTGGTAATGGTAAGAATATAACTAATGATATAGTTAAGGAATTAGTTAATTTTACTATTGAGAAGAAAGATTATAAAAAATAGGAAAGAGGTATAATTTATGAATTGTAAAAAATGTGGAGCTCCTATTACGGAGAATGATCAGTTTTGTAAGAACTGTGGAGCAACTGTAAATGCTCAAGAAGAACAAGTGGATGTTCAACAGGTTGAAAATAATAATCTTCAATCTAATGAACCTGTACAAGATCCTTTTAGTACTAGTAGTGTAGAGACTACTACTAATAGTGGGCCAGTTAATAATGTTCAACAATCTGCTACTACTAGTGGTAATAATAATACTAAATATATTGTTATTGGTGTTGTTGCTGTTGTTGTAGTACTTGCTGGTGTATTCTTATTTACTAAAATAGGTGGTAAAGGAGATAGTTCTAATGGTGGTAGTGGGACTGTTGCTACTACTGTTTCAAGTAAGGCTTATAAAGTAGATTTTCAGGGATTTACTTTTGATGTTCCAGACAATTATATATATCAATTTGAAGGAGATAGTTTAGTTATTGGTGATGAAGCTGATTCTTGGGCTGTTACTATTCAATTGCTTGAAGGTAGTTATGCTAAAGCTATGAGTAATAAAGGTAAATTAAAATCTGCTATTGAATCTAGTTCTCCTGGTACAAATTCTAGTGAAGCTAAGGTTGGAACTTTTGGTGGTACGGAATTTTTATATGCTGAAGTTTCTCAATCTGGTCAAAACTTTTTAGCAGGATATTCTAAAGTAAATGCTATGTATGTTGCTGTTATGACTGCTCTTAATTTAAGTAATGAATTTGATACAAGTTTATTTGAGAAGGTTGGACCTATTATTTCTTCAGCAACACCTACACAAGAAGCTAAAAGTATTTCTTCTAAACAAGCATTTGATTTTAGTAAAATTAGTGATATAGCTAAATAATTTAGTATTTAATTAATAAGAACTAAATAGTATTTATTTGGTTCTTTTTATTTGTGTAAATAAAGTTTTAATGGTTATAATTTTTGAATACAAACATATAATTATTTGTAAGTAACTTTTTAAATATAAGTATTATATGCTAGTAGAGTAATAATTAACATGTGGATACAAAAATAATACGAACATTAATATTTTTTTAATTTTTATTTTTTTTAAAAAAAATAAAAAATTATAATTATTAAAAATTATGAAAATGCAATTTTTATAATATAATTTAGAAAACAATTGATGTGGTTTAAAAAGGTAAACCTTTAATAATAAAGGTTTTGTTTAAATTAATATACAAAAATATGAAAATGTAAAATATTATAAAAAAATAAAAATTCATTTTTTGTTGAATTTAAAAAGTAAAAAAACTATTAAAAAAATAAATTTTTAATTTGTTCGTGTAAATTAACTTTTTTCTATTGACAAATACCTTTAGTGATGGTTATAATTATACTGTACAAAAAATAGGAGGTAGACAATGAATATTGAGAATGAAGAAGTATTAGTAAACTTGAAAGTTGTTAAGAGAAATGGTCGAAAGGTTAATTTTGATACAACTAAAGTTGCTATGGCGATAAAAAAAGGTTTTGATGGAGTTTTAAAATCTGAGGATGATGAAGTAGTTTATACTTCAAAGGATATACAAAAGGTATATCAAAGTGTTATAAAGAAAATTATTAAAGATTATAAAGATGAGGATAAAATAAAGATTGAAGCTATTCAAGATTTGATTGAAGATATGCTTCAAAAATATAATTATGATGATGTTTATAAGACTTTTGCTGATTATCGTGAGAGAAGGGAGAAATCTAGACAATTATTTTCTGATGAAAAGAAAATGCATAAATTTTTAAAATCATTAGAAGGTTTAGGTTTAAAGAATGCTTTTGAAGAAGACGCTAAAAGAGAGAATGCTAATATAGATGGTAATTCTGCTATGGGTACTATGTTACAATATGGTTCAACTGTTAGTAAAGAATTTGCAAAAGCTTATTTGATGAAGAATAAATTTGCTGAATTGCATGAAGAAGGAGATATTCATATTCATGATATGGATTTCTTAGCGATGGGTACAACTACTTGTATGCAGATTGATTTGAATAAATTATTTAAGGGAGGTTTTTCTACTGGGCATGGTCATTTAAGAGAACCTCAATCAATTAATTCTTATTCAGCTTTGGCTGCTATTGCCATTCAATCTAATCAAAATGATCAGCATGGAGGACAAAGTATTCCAGCGTTTGATTTTTATATGGCTCCTGGAGTTTTAAAGACATTTAAGAAAGAATATAAGCAAGCTTTATATGAATTATTAGATTTTACTGATTTTATTAGTTTTGTTAATATGGATAAGATTGCTAAAGAAATTGATAAATTAAATTCTATAGAGTTTGATTTGGGAATATTTTCATCATCATATAAAGAAAGTAAGGAAGTAAGAAGAATTTTTGAAAGTGCATATGATACAGCTTTAGCTAAAACTGATAGAGCTACTTATCAAGCTATGGAGGCTTTTGTACATAATTTAAATACAATGCATTCTAGAGCAGGTGCTCAAGTTCCATTTTCTTCAATTAATTTTGGTACAGATGTATCACCTGAAGGAAGAATGGTTATGAAAAATTATCTTTTATCTGTTGATGCTGGTCTAGGTAAGAATGAAACACCTATTTTCCCAATTTCTATTTTTAAAGTTAAAGAGGGTGTTAATTATAATCCTGGAGATCCTAATTATGATTTATTTAAATTATCATGTAAGGTATCTGCTAAAAGATTGTTTCCTAATTTTTCATTTATGGATTCTGAATATAATAAGCAATTTTATAAAGGTGATTATAATACTGAGGTTTGTTATATGGGATGTAGAACTAGGGTAATAGCTAATGTTGTTGATGAAAATAAGGCTGTAACACCTGGTAGAGGTAATTTATCATTTACTTCAATTAATCTACCTAGAATTGGAATCAAACATGGTATTGTTAATAATGAAAAGGCTGATATGGATGCTTTCTTTAAAGACTTGGAAGAAATTATGGATACAGTTAGGGATCAATTATTAGAAAGATTTGAAATACAATGTAATAAAAGATTATATAATTTTCCATTCTTGTTAGGACAAGGTATATGGATGGATTCCGAAAAATTAAAACCTAATGATAGATTAAGAAAGGTTTTAAAACATGGTACTTTAAGTATTGGTTTTATTGGACTTGCTGAATGTTTAAAGGCTTTAACTGGTAAACATCATGGTGAGAGTGAAGAGGCTCAAAAATTAGGTTTAAAAATTATTAAATTTATGAGAAAAAAATGTGATGAATATGCTGAAAAGTATAATTTGAATTTTACTTGTTTAGCAACACCTGCTGAAGGATTATCTGGACGTTTTGTTAATATTGATAGAGCTATATATGGTAAGATTAGAGGAGTTACTGATAGAGAATACTATACAAATTCTTTCCATGTTCCTGTTTATTATAATATATCTATAGTTAAAAAGATAAAGAAAGAAGCACCATATCATGCTTTAACAAATGCTGGTCATATTAGTTATATTGAGCTTGATGGTGATACTACTAAGAATTTAGAGGCATTTGAGAAAATTATACGTTTAATGAAAGAAAGTGGTATGGGATATGCTGCTATTAATCATCCAGTTGATCGTGATCCTGTATGTGGATATGTTGGTATAATTGGTGATATTTGTCCAGGTTGTGGAAGAAAAGCTTTTGAGGGCGTTAGTGTTGAAACTGTAAATAACTACAAGAATAGTTCTTGTTGTTTATAAATAAAGAAATAATGAAAAGGAGATAAATTATGAAAAAAGATGATATTAGAGATGTAAAAACAATTGGTGAGGGTGTTGGATTTGAAAGAATTAGAAGAATTACTGGATATTTGGTTGGAACTATTGATAGGTTTAACAATGGTAAAAGAGCTGAAGAGCGTGATCGTGTAAAACATGGTACAAAAGAAATTCTTGAAAAATAATTATTATGAAGATAAGATTAGCAGTACCACATATTCAAAAAGATAGTATTGTAGACGGTGAGGGCATTAGAGGTGTTATTTGGACACAGGGATGTCCTCATCACTGTCTTGGATGTCATAATCCTGAAACACATGATATGAAGGGTGGTATTTTGGTTGATGTTGATGATTTAAAAGATGAGATAGATAAATTAGAAGGACATGATGGAATAACATTTTCAGGTGGAGATCCGATGGTTCAAGCTGATGTTTGTTGTGAATTAGCTCGTTATTGTCATCAAAAAGGATTTAGTGTATGGTGTTATACAGGTTATACTTTTGAAGAATTGTTAAAACTATCTAAGGCTAAGAAGAAAATTTTAGAGTTTTTAAAAGAGATTGATGTTTTAATAGATGGTAAGTTTATTTTAAGTGAAAAGAGTTTTGATGTAATATTTCGTGGTTCAAAGAATCAAAGAATTATAAATGTTTCGAAAAGTTTGAAAACTGGTAAAACTGTTACATTTAGAAAATTTGATAAAAAAGAAAAAAATAATAAAGGTAGAAGAAATCATCATATGTATGTATGATGATTTTTTGTATAAAAAAAGATTTACATTAGTTTGTAAATCTTAGATTTTCGTTTGAAATATTAAATATCATTCCAACTAACATCATATATGATAATAAGGATGAACCTCCATAACTTATAAAAGGGAGTGTAATACCCATAATAGGTAATAATCCTATTGTCATTGAGATGTTTTGTATTTGTTGGAATACTAGTACTGCTATAATTCCTCCTATTGCAAATTTATCTGTTATATCATTTGCTTTCGAAACCATATGGATTATACTAAAGTCAAAGAATAGTAATATAATAATTAGTAATGATGCTCCTAGTAGGCCAAAGTTTGATACAAAGACACTAAATATAAAGTCAGTTTGCATTTCTGGGAAATATATTGGTGTTTTGGTAAAACCATGGCCAAATACTCCAGCAGAACCAATTGCTGTTAGTGAATTTGTTAATTGCATACCACTACTTGATGACCAATTTACTATTCTATCAATTCGATATAATAAACTAGTTCCAAATATTTTTAGAAATAATTCATGACTGGTTAGATATAATAATCCTCCTACACTAATAATAGATCCTAGAGCTATAAAGATTAGAAAAAACCATCTTTTTCTTATTCCTCCTACGAATAGCATTACAAATGTAATTATAAAGTATATTATTACAGCTCCTGTATCTGGTTCTATAAAAGTTAGAAGTGATGGTATTAGAACAATAATTAATATTTTAAATAAAAATTTGAATTCATCTAATACTGATGGGTTTGAGTGTTCATCATTAAAATCTCTTATTAATCTTGATAGTATTATAATTAAGAATACTTTCATAAATTCACTGGGTTGTATAGTTCCTATATATTTTATATTAAACCAACATTTAGCACTATTTATTTCTTTACCAATTATTAATACTAAAACTAGAGATACAATACCTATGAGATAAAACCACCAAGCATTATTATATAAAAATTTGTTTCCTAGTACCATCATAAAATATGCAACTCCAAAACCAACTATATACCATATTATTTGTTTAATCCAATAATTCTCAAATTCAGGTCTTAGTAATCCTTTTGTACAGTATATTGAAACAACTGAAATTATACCAAATAATATTAAAGATATTAGGATAGAGTTTTCAACTTTAAATTTTGATACATTTTTGATTTTATCACCTCTTTCTAATTCGTAAGATAATTTTAGCATAAATTTAATTATTTATAAAGATAATTATTTAAATATCTTTTAAAAAATAGTTTTTTGTTATATAATGAATAAAGAGTGATGTATATATAATAATATATTTAAAATGGAAGGGATGGATTTATATGTTAAAAAATAAATTAAATTATAAGTTGATTAATGTGCTACTTGTTATTCTTATAGTAAGTTTATTGTATTGGATAAGTGGTCTTTGGTTGGGAATTGTTAGGAAAGGTATAGATATATTATTACCTTTTGTATTGGGCTTTGCTGTAGCGTATGCTTTATATCCTATACAAAGAAAATTAGAGGATTCGGGATTTCCTAAATGGTTAGCTGTATTTTTGATTTATTTTATATTAGTTGGTTTTATTATATTAATTGGTATTATTGTTTTACCAATGTTTTATGATCAAATGGTTTTGTTTTTGGGGAATATATCTACTGTAGTTACGGATATATCTTCTAAATATGAATTGGATTTGGGTATTTTGGAGACTTCAATTTCTGATATATCTGGTGATATTTTGCGAGAGTTGGGTGGACAAATATCAAATGGAGCTATTACGTTTGTTAATACTTCTATTAGTGTATTTACGAATATTATTGTTATGTTAATTGTTTCAGTTTATTTTTTATATGATATGACTGATATTAGGAAGAAGTTAAAGAAGAAGTTAAAACTTAAGAAGAATAGAAGTTATGATTATGTTAAAAGACTTGATGTTGAAGTAAATAATTATTTTTTAGGATTGATTAAAAATATTATTATTCAGTTTTTTGAATATACAATTGTCTTTTTCCTTATTGGACATCCAAATTGGCTAATATTAGGAATTTTAGCTGCTGTTACTACGATAATTCCTTATTTTGGTGGTCTTATAATTAATATTATTGCTTTAGTAATTGCTTCTATTATTAGTACTAAATTATTTATTTTAACTTTGATTGTATGTATTATATGTCCTAATATTGATGGATATATTGTTGGACCTAAAGTATATGGTAAAACTAATCAATTACATCCTTTAATTAATATTTTTGCTGTTTTTGCTGGTGGTGTTTTAGGTGGATTTTGGGGAATTGTTATTTCTTTACCAATTGTTATAATTATTATAGCTACTTATAAATTTTTTAAAGAGGATATTGATAATAAAATAATGGAGATGAAAGAGATTAAAAACTAATTATTCTTATATTTGAAAGGTGGACTTTTATGAAAGTTTTGTTATATTCTGAAGGTGAAAAGGTAATTGGCAAGTCTGGACTAGGTAAAGCTATTAAACATCAACAGATGGCTTTAAAAAGTGCTAAGATAGATTATACACTTGATTTAAAAGATGATTATGATATTCTTCATATTAATACTTATTTTCCAGTTTCTTATGAAGTGGCTAAAAAAGCTAAGAAGAAGGGTAAGAAGATTGTTTATCATGCTCATTCTACGGAAGAAGATTATAAAGATGGGTTTCTTTTATCTAAGCAAACAGCGCCTCTTTTTAAAAAGTGGCTTATTAAGTGTTATAGTTTGGGTGATATTATAGTTACACCTACACCGTATTCTAAGAGATTGTTAGATAGCTATGGTATGAATAGAAAGATATATGCTATTAGTAATGGTATAGAATTAGATAAATTTGCTTATAATAAAGAGAATGGATTAAAATTTAGAAATAAATATGGGTATACTAATAAGGATAAAGTAATAATTGGTATTGGGCTATATATTGAGAGAAAGGGTATAGTTGATTTTGTAGAATTAGCTAAGGAACTTCCTCAATATAAGTTTATATGGTTTGGTTATAGTCCTTTGTCTGCTTCGACAAAAGCTGTTAGGGATGCTGTTAATACAAAACTTCCTAATTTGATTTTTGCTGGTTATGTGGAATCTAGTATGATATCATGTGCTATGAGTGGTTGTGATTTATATTTATTTCCTACTTTTGAGGAGACTGAAGGAATTCCTGTTATAGAGGCTTGTGCTAGTAAGTGTAAAACTTTAATACGTGATATACCTGTTTTTGATGATTGGTTAAAAGATGGGGTAAATGTTTATAAGGCTAAGAATAAAAAAGAATTCAAAGATAAGATAATTAAAATTGTTGAGAATAAATTACCAGATTTAACTGAAGAAGCTTATAAAGTAGCTTATGATAGAAGAATTGAGGTAATTGGTCAGGAACTAAAAAAAGTTTACGAAGAAGTTTTGAAAATGGATGATAATTAAAAAGATTAATTGACACATATGGTAGTTTTTTGTATAATTAATATATAGAATAAAAAGGTGATAGGATGAATACATTAGGTGGATATTTTGTAAATGATATGAAAGATTCTAAGACAAAGAAAGAAAATATTGTACTTGGAAAATTTTATCGTATTAGTATATTAACAGAGAGATTAGTGAGGTTAGAGTATAGTAAAGAAGGAAAATTTGAAGATAATCCTACTCAAAGAATTGTTTTTAGAGATTTTCCTAAAAATAATTTTACTGTTACGCAAACAGAGACTTTGATTCAAATAGTTACACCTAATTATACTATCGATTATGTTAAAGATCATTCTTTTATTGGTACTAAAGTAGCTCCTGCTACTAATTTAAAGATTACATTAAATGGTACTGAGAGATCATGGAATTATAATCATCCTGAGGCTAGAAATTATGGGTCTGTTACATATTCTTTAGATGATTTTAAGGGTAGATTAAAATTAGATAAAGGTTTGTATTCAACGGATGGTTTTTGTTTTATAGATGATTCAGATTCTATGGTATTAAATGAGAGGGGTAATTTTGTAAAGAGAAGTAATCAAGAGTTGGATTTTTATGTTTTTATGTATAAGAAAGATTTAGGATTATGTTTACAAGATTATTTTAAGTTAACTGGTTATCCTTTGATGGTTCCTAGATATGCATTAGGTAATTGGTGGCATAAAAATGCTAGATATACTAATAATGATATAAGTAAAACGGTAAAGAAGTTTAAGGAAGAAGATATTCCTATTTCTGTATTTTTGTTAGGTGATAGGTGTTATACAAATAATGAACCTTTTTATTTAGATAATAGTATTTTAGATGCTTTAGGTTTGAAAAAGACATTAGATGAGAAAGGTATCAAATTAGGAGTAACTGTTAAACCTGATTCTAATATTCCTACTGGTAGTTCTATATATAAAAGAATAATGGGTATGTATAATGATACTAGTGGGAAATCATTTAGTTTTTTACCTATTGATAATAATAAATTAAATGTATATTCAACAGAAGTTATTAATAGGTTAGCTAATTCTGGTGTAAGTACTTTTAATATTAAATATGTAAATCCTAAGGATAAAGTTTCATTAGCTTTATTAAATCATTATCATTATACATATGAATCTATTTCTTATAATAAGAGAAGTATTGTATTAACTAGAAATCATAATATTGCTATTCATAGATATGGTATTATTAATTCTGGCGAAACTAATGTTGATTGGAATACTTTAGAAGTTTTGCCTAGATATAATTCTAGTGCTTCTAATATGGGATTAAGCTATGTAGTTAATGCTATAGGTGGCTATAAAAATGGGATAGAAAATTTTGAATTGTTTATTAGATATATTCAATTAGGTGTATTTAGTTCTTTTCTTGTTTTGGCAAGTGATGATGGTAAATATTATCGTAGAGAACCTTGGCGTTGGAATTTGTCACAATGTGAAATAATTAAAAAATATTTGCAATTGCGTTATAAATTAATTCCTTATATATATACTGAAGCATATATATATCATAAAACAGGTAGTCCTATTATTCAGCCATTATATTATAAATATCCTAAAGTTTATGATGAACCATTATATACTAATCAATACTTTTTTGGACAATCTATGTTAGTTTGTCCAATTACTAAAAAGAAGAATACAGTGATGAATCGTGTAGTACAAAGATTATTTATTCCAGAAGGTGTTTGGTATGAATTAGAGAGTGGTAAAAAATTTCCTGGTAATAAATATTATATGAGTTTTTATAAAGATGAAGATTATCCTGTTTTTTGTAAAGAGGGTTCTATTATTGTTATGTCTTTAGATTTAAATACTGATAATCCTACTAATTTGGAAGTTGATGTTTTTCCTGGTTGTAGTAGTGAATATAAATTATATGAAGATGATGGTATTTCTAATAATTTTAAAAATGGTAATTTTGCTATTACGGAATATAAGTTTGATTATTCTCCTGATAAATATGAGTTAAGTATTAGTCCAGTATCTAATCAAGGGTTAAATCCTGATTATCGTAATTATAAAATTAAGTTTCGTAATACTAATGCTGCTAGAATTAATGTTACTGATGGTTATAAAAGTATTAAAGCAACAGCTGAGATGGAAGGTAATGATTTAATAGTTAATGTACCTAGTGTTATTAATGGACAAAAAATTATTGTTACGTGTACAAGTGAAAAACTTGAAAATTCTACATTGAAACTTATAAATGATGATATAAAAGGAATACTAGAAGATTTGGAGATTGATACTATACTTAAAGAGAAGATTGATGATATTTTATTTGGTAATGCTGCTATTAGAAAGAAAAGAATTGCTATTAGAAAATTAAGAAGAAAAGGATTGGAACCTAAGTTTGTAAAAATGTTTTTAAATTTATTAGAGTATATTGATGCGGTATAATTTATTGTTTAGGGAGTGTTAGTATGAGAATATTTATTGAATATATATTAGTATTTATATTAGTATATTTATTAAATTATTTCTTATTGGTTAGAAATAATAAAAAGTTGAAGAAAAAAGATATGTCTCCAGAATTGGTTTATTTAAATAAATTATATGATATAGATGTTAAGAAAATAGATTATAAAAAGTTTGTTTATATTAATGCTTTTTTAAATACTTTTATTGTTACTTCTATTTATATAATAATTATTTATTTAATATCTTCTTTAATATTGAGAATAATTCTTGGCATAGTTTTATTGTTACTTATGATTATAATTTGTTATGGTTTATTAGGAAGATATTATTTATGGTTACAAAATAAGAAAAAATAACATATTATTTGTTATTTTTTTCTTGTAAGTTATTTTATGTTATAATAAATATGGTTATGGAGGGGATTTTTAATGAGAAAGATTTTGTTTGTGTGTCATGGTAATATATGTAGATCTCCAATGGGAGAATATATATTTAAATATTTAACTGGAGATAAGTATTTGGTTGAATCAAGAGCTACTTCTACGGAAGAAATTGGTAATGATATTTATCCTCCTGCTAAAAAAGTTTTAGATAATTATGGTATTCCTTATACTAAACATTATGCTAAACAAATAACTGTAGATGATTATAATAATTTTGATATAATTGTATGCTTTGATAAATATAATTATAATAATCTTATGAATTTTAGTAATGGGGAATCAAAAATTATAAAATTGTTAGATAAAGATATAGAAGATCCTTGGTATACTGGAAACTTTGATAAAGTTTATCATGAGATTTATAAAGGATGTATTAATTTAATTAAGATTTTAGAAAGTAAATAGTATTAAAGGTGATATAAATGAATGATAAGTTGTTAATGAGTAGAATTAAACAGAATAAGTTAAATGAAATATCTAGATTTGATTTGATATATATAATTTCTAATAAGGAGCTAAAATTAGCTTTAATTGATGTTATAGATAAATATAAAAAATTTCCTTATGTATGGGTTGATTATTTTGATGACTTTAGTGAATTTAGTGAACTGATGGATAGTAATAAAGATTTTTTTGATTGCGTTTATTATTATTATTATCTTAAAGAAGAAAAAGATAATTTGCTTAAGTATCAAAAAAATTTGTTGTTGGAATATAAATATTTTGATGAATCTTTTCCAAGAGTTTATAGTTTATTTCAAGAAGATAGTGTAAAATATTATAATGATTTAATAGATCTTATAGAAAAGGCTGGGGCTAGTTATATTACTAATCCTTTAATTATAAAATATATTATAAATACTAGTAATTCTAAATTGTTTAGGCGCTGTGATTATAATAGTATACAACTGACAGATGAAGAATTAATTAAAGCTTTTGAAATGGTTTCTGAGGAACCAAATTTTTATCATTTAAAGAATCCTCAATTGATTGAATATATTATGAGTAATAATTATTCTAATTTATATTATATAATTCAGTATAATATATATTCATTCACTGGTGAACAAGTAGTTAAATATATTAATTATTTAATAGAAGAGGATGTTGATATAGAAATATATAATCCTATTTTGGTTAATTATATTTTGGATAATAAAGTTAAAAAGTTATATCATACTATTAAAATTGATAAATGTAATTTTAGTGAAGAACAGTTACCTGTAATTATAAATGTTTTGAGAGAAGATATGGTAGATAATAGGATAGATTATAATGGGCATTATTATAATAATCCTAGTTTTATTAGATATATAATTGAGAATAATATAGAAGATTTATATAAAGTTATTGATCTTAATAGTGAAAAGATTTCAGAAGATTTAATACCAAAAGTGATAGATATAATGAAGATATTGAAAGATGATTATCCTTTTACTACGTCTAATACTTTATTGATTGATTATATAATTAATAATGAAGTAAGAGAGTTATATGATAATATATATAAAGTTACTACGAATAATAATTTAGATTTTAATAAGGATACTTTTTATAAGTTGTTAGATTTTAAATATAATAGTGTTTTTTATAGATATGATTTTCCTATTGTTGATTATTTAGAAAGAAAAAGTCCAGAAGAGGTAGATAGATTTTTTGAATTGTTAAAAGTAAGAGAATTATCTATTAAAGATTTAAAAAATATTAATGAATCTCTTCAACAATATATTTATCGTCAAGAAAATAATAAAGTAGTGGGTATTTTTGGTAGGATAAAGGCTATTGCTGATAATAAGAGAATTCCATTAGATACAAAAGAATTGTTAATTAAATCTTGGGTAAATAAATTTTTGAGTATAGATTGTATTCCTAATTATTTAGTTAAGGATTTGATTAATAAAAATAAGGAATTATCTATTAAAGAAAAGAAAAGATTATTTTTATATGAGGTATTAAATAAAGTTGTTATTGATAATGAATTTAAGCCTTATTTAGAGATTCTTCATGAGATAACTGATTCTTATGTTGCTACTATGGCTAATAATTATTCTAATAAGAATAATATAGATACTATAAATACTATAATTTATAATTATGATATTAAAGATAATAGAAGAGAAGTTATTAGAAAGATATTTAATTATTTAAATATAAATAATCATGATGTGTTAATGAAAATATTAAATGATAATGGATATATATATAATAAAATAGAAAAGGATCAATTTAAAGAGGCTAGAGATATATTTTTAAAATGGTTAGAAGATAAGGTTGTTGAAGAGGGTAATAATAGTATATTACCAACAGAGTTACATTTTTTATTTGATGATAAGGAATTTGTTAGTACTTTAAAGAAAGATATAAGTTATAAGAAAAGAAATTTAAAATTAAATGATGCTGAGGATATGTTCTCAATTAAAGAATTGAAAGTTATTTTTGATGAAGTTATTAATGATGATAAGAAATATAATAAATTATTAGATATTTTAAATAAATATAAGGTACTGGAATGGCCTTTGGTATTTAATGAACAAATATTTAGATTATATGGAGAAAATTTTTATGATTTGTATTCTTTTATAAGTAATTTTAGTAGTATATATGATAAAAATAATGATAGATTTATTAATGATTTTGTTCAAAGTGATGAATATAAAAAATTATTTAAAAAGATGAAAGAGAATTATTCTAAAGATTCAAATATTGATAGTAAGAAGTTGGATAAACTAATTAGAGATGAGATTATTAATAATATAGATGGTAATTATTTAGTTAGGCCTTATAGAATTTTAAATGATTATAATACATATGCTTCTTATAATTTGGTATATAAAATTATTTTAGGATCTGAAGATTATAACTTGATAAAGGAGAATCCTGCTCCTAATGCTGCTAATAAAGATAAAAATGAAACTAAGTTAAGATTTACTAAAGATAGATTAGAAAAGGCAATTTCTTATTATTTAAAAATGTTGAAATTGCATGAGGTTACAGTTCCTTCATTTTCTAAAATTATTACTTTATCTAATGGTAAAAAAATTAGGGTTATTGTTGGTAATAGGACTTCTTCTAGGAATATTACATTGGGTGAAAGAACTGAATCTTGTATGAGAATACGAGGTGTTGGTCATGATTTATTTGAATTTTGTAACTTGGATCCTAGAGGGTTTCATATTATATTTGAAGATGTAAATTCTAATAAATTAGTTTCTAGAATATCTGGCTATCGCAATGGGAATACTGTATTTTTGAATCAATTAAGGCATTCTTTGGTATTGAATTATGATAATGATGATTTGATAGAGGCTTTAAGAATGGTTGCTAATGATATTATTGAAGTTAGTAATAAGTTAGAGGTTGATGATAAAGAGATACCTATTGAAAATGTTATAGCTGATTGTAATTGTGCATTGGCATCAGAAAAGTCAATTAAAGCACCTTTTAAGCAAAAAACAATAGCTATTCCTAAATATACTGATATTGGAAAAGATAATATTGTTGTAATTGCTACTAATGCTACTAAACAGGAAATGAGTCCTATTATTTTACAAGAAAATGATCAACATGTTTATAAGTCTGTTAGAATAAAACCTTCTTTTATTAATGAATTTGATAAGGATGTATCTAATTATATAAAGAAGATGATTATAATAAGAGATAATCTTAATGATGAGGATGAATACAATTTTAATTCTATTGAATTTGATAGAGATGATATAGTTTATAAAAAGGCTTATATTGCTGATGATTGGGTTGTGTATTTATCTATGGATAATAAAATTAAAATTGTTAGTATTAGTAGTGATGAAAGATCTTATGAGGAGATAGATAAAGCTATTCTTTCTTTAAGTAGTGAATTAGATATTAATAATAAAAGGAGAAAATAGTTATGGTTAAATATATGAAAATTAATATTGGTAAGATAGTTAAATATAATAGTATTACTGGTTGTATAAGATTATTTACTAATAATGAAGAAATATTTTTTCATGAAAAAGATTTAATAGATAGAAATGTAAGACTAAATAATGAAGTCGAATTTAATGTAGAAAAATTACAAAATGGAGATAAGGTTGCAAGAAATATAAAAGAATTAAAAAAATAGTTGTAAATTAACTAGAAGTGTGATAGAATACTTCCATTCTTTTTAGAAGTTTTGTTTGAAGAAGGTGATTATTGTGATTGATCTTCATATACATACAACTTATTCGGATGGTTTAAGGAATTTAAAGGAAGTATTAATATTAGCAGAGCAAGTTGGTTTAGATACTATATCTATTACTGATCATGATACTTGTTTGGCATATAATGAATTAGATAGTTTTGATTATCATGATTTATTTTCTGGTAATATTATTCCAGGGATTGAGATTAGTTCTAAATATAAGGGACATAAAATAGAATTATTAGCCTATAATTTTAACGATTATAATTATATAAATAAAGTAATAGTTAAAGATAATTATCGTACTAATGAAAAGATGCATGCTATTATAGAAAAAGAAAGAATTAAGTTAATTGATAAATTTAAGAGATTAGGGTTAGATGTTGATTCTTATTATTATGATCATTTGTTTATAAAGGCTTTTGAATCTAATTTATATAATTCTATTTTAAAGGATAATAATGTAGAAAAGGTTAAATATTTATTACAAGGTAATTATCAAGATACTGGCTATCAGTTTTATCGTAAATGTGTTACTAGCCCTGAGACTCCTTTCTATATTAATTATGTTGTCTTAAATAAAAGTATAGATGAGATATGTGAGATAATTCATGAGCTTGGAGGTATAGTATTTTTGGCACATCCTTTCTTATATGGAATGAAAAATATAGATAAGGTACTTGATAATATGTATCATGAGTATCCTCTTGATGGAATTGAATGCTATTATAATGGTTTTAATGAGGAACAAATTGAATATATTAAAAAATTTGCTAATGATAATAATCTTTTAATATCAGGTGGTAGTGATTATCATGCTAAGCCTGGTTTTAAGAATCAATTGGGTTTTTGTATGCAAGGACAGGCTAATATAGATAATAAAATAATTAGTAATTGGCCTGTTAAGTCTTTAAAAAAGCATGTTTATTAATTATTTATTTAAAATAATCAGATAAATATCTGATTATTTTTTTATAGTTAATTATATAGATTAAATTTTATAAATATAATATAATTATTAAAAGTGAGGTTTTAACTATGAATAGGGTAAAGAAATATAAATATCATATATTATCATTTATGGTTCCTTTAATTATTTGTATTATTATTTTGTATATTAAGGGATTATTAAAAAATCCAGAAGCGTTTATAGTTTCTGATTTGAGAGATCAGCATTTTGCATTTTATACTTATTTTAAAAATGTTTTGTTGGGTAAGGCTTCAATTCATTATTCTTATTATGCTGGTTTTGGAAATTCAATGATATCAACGTTTATATATTATTTGATGAGTCCTTTAAATATATTTATATTGTTATTTAATAAAATTAAATACTTCTTATTGTTTATATTTGTAGTTAAGATATGTTTATCAGGATTAACGATGTTTATTTTTTTAGATGATAAATATAAGAGAAAATCCTATATTACGATAGTATTTTCTACATGTTATGCTTTATCTTCATTTGTTTTTAATTATTCTTTTTGTATATTTTGGTTTGATGCTATATATTTGGCTCCTTTAGTGCTATTAGGTATTAATAGAATGATAAGGGAAGAGAAGATTAATTATATTTATATTATAGCTTTAACTTTATCTATTATAAGTAATTTACAAATGGGATTTGGATTATGTATATTTTCATTAATATATTATTTATATTCATTTAATATAAAATATGATTATAAGAAAAATAGAAAAAAACTAATAAGGGTTAGTAAGATTTTTATAATATCTTCTTTATGTGTAGGGGCTATAAGCAGTGGTTTTATTATATGTATTGTTCAAGATTTTGAAAGATTTTCTTTGGCTAGAAAATTAATTATTGTTAATATTTATGGTACTAGTAGTATAGATCATATTATTAATGGTTTATTTTCAGTAGGTAAAAAAGCTCCTAATTATGTTAATCTATATAAACCATATTTGTATTGTGGTTTTATAATTTCGTTTTTATCTATTTTATATGTGTTTAGTGATAGTATTTCTAAAAAGAAAAGAAAACATGCTTTAATAGTTATATTGATATTTTTTATAAGTTTTTGTTTTGCTTTTTTAAATGATTTTTGGCATTTGAGTAGGCCTATATTGGTTAATTATAGATATTCTATTTATTTAAGTTTATTTTTAGTAATGATAGCTTATGAGTTTTATATTACGAATGAAATATTAGTAAAACGAGATATTATTATTCTTATTGTTTTATTATTAGTTGGATTATTTATTGATAATATTTATAAAGATACAATATATTTTAAAGAAACAATTATATTTTTAGCTATTTCTATACTGTTATTAATACTTGTAAAGAATATATCTAAGAAATTTGAAATTATTATGTTTATAGTAGTTGCGATTGAGTTAGTTTTTAATGCTAAATTATCTTTCTATACTAATGAGGATTGGGATTTTCTTAGGTATAGTTCTTATGATAGTTTAATGAAAGTGGCTAAGTTTAATAAATTTGATCAGGGATATAGACTTATAACTGATTATACTTATACTGAGAGATTTAATGATGTGTTTTTATTTAATAGATATTCTTCAATGAGATATTTTTCTTCAATTGTTGATGGAAGTCTTATTAGATTTTTTGATAGGAATGAAGTGTTAGTTAGTAAAAATAGTTATATTGTTTCGGCTTATGATAATCCTTTATTATTGTCTTTATTAGGTAATAAATATTCTTATCTTACGGAAGATTATGGATCTGAATTGTATAATAAAGTTGATGAATATAAGATAAAAAGTTATGATTATGCTGATAAAAAGAATAAGACAAAAAAAGTTTACTTATATGAGAATCCATATGCTTTAAGTTTGGGTTATGTAGTAGATAAGGATGCTAAATATAAGAAAAAATATGATTTAGTTGATTATCAAAATAGTATTATTAAATCTTTTACAGGTAATGATAAAAATGTTTTGATTAGGTTAAAATATGGTACTAGAAAGTATGATAGTTATTGTGACAATACAGAAAATTGTGAAAGATATTATGTAGAGAATGATACAAATAATAAATTAGTATATTTTTATACTAGACCTATTTTTATTAGAAGACAATTGGATTTGAATTTATATGGTGATTATGCTAATCCTTTATTGTTCTATCATGATGAAAAGATTTATGATTTTTATTTATTTCCTGATGAAGGATATGATAAGAGTAGAATAAATGCTGTTACATATGATAAAGATGTTTTAATTGATTCATTAAAACAATTACAGAATAATATGCTTACAGATGTTAAGATAAATAATAATGTATTAAAGGGTAAAATTGATACAGATAAAAATGGTATATTGTTTTTATCAATACCTTATGATAAGAGATTTAAAATATATGTAGATGGTAAAAAAGTAAAATATTATTCTATGTTAGATAAAACTTTTATTGGTTTTGATATAGAGAAGGGTAAGCATAATATTAAGGTTGTTAATGTTGATGATAATTTTAAGATATATATGTTAATATCTTTAATATCATTATTTGTGATGATAAAAATAAAGAGGTTTGTTAATAAGAAAAAATAATATTATGGAGGATTAAGATGAAAATAATTAAGAAATATAAATATCATATACTATCATTTATAATTCCATTGTTTTTATGTGTTATCTTTTTTTCTATGAAAGGTATAATTACTAATGTAGAATTGTTTTTTGTATCTGATTTAAAAGATCAGCATTTAGCGTTTTTTCAATATTTGAAGAATGTAATGTTGGGCTATGATTCTATTTATTATTCTTATTATGCTGGGTTAGGGAGTCCTATGATTTCAGCATTATCTTTTTATGTAGTTAGTCCTATTAATATTATGTTGATTATAATTAAAGATATTAGATATGCTATATTTAGTATTTATATATTAAAGATTTGTTTATCTGGTTTGATGATGTTTATATTTTTAAGCTATAAATCAAATAAGCGTTTGTTTATAGCTTTAATATTTTCTATTTGTTATGCGATGTCTTCGTATGCTATGAATTTTTTTCTATCTATATTTTGGTTGGATGTCCTTTATTTGGCACCTTTGGTGCTGTTGGGTATTGATAAACTATTTATTGAAGAGAAGTTTAATTTAATATATATATTATCTTTGAGTTTAACTATTATTTGTAATATACAAATAGGTTTTGGTTTGTGTATTTTTTCAGTAATATATTTTATATATTCCTATAATATTAAATATGATATTAAGAAAAATAGGGATGTTTTTGTTAGATTAAGTATAATATTTTTAATATCTTCTTTATGTGTAGGGGCTATAAGCAGTGGTTTTATAATGGCTTTTTTATCTGGATATAATAATACTAATATAGCTAGAAATGTGGGAGTAAGTTCTTATTCAAGGACAGGAAGTATTGATTATATAATTAAAAATATTTTTTCTATTGGTAAGGTTAAGACTTTATATTATAATGAATATGAACCATTAATATATTGTGGTTTGATAGTTACTATATTATCTATTTTATATTTATTTGATAAAGATATTGATAAAAAGTTAAAGAAACATACTATTATAGTAATTGTTATATTTATTATTAGTTTTATTATTAAGCCTTTAAATGTTTTTTGGCATTTATCTCAACCTATATTATTAAATTATAGGTATTCTATATATTTAAGTTTGTTTTTAGTTCTTATTTCATATGAATACTATCTTAGAAAGGGTAAATTTATTAGAAAAGATTATTTTGTTTTATGTATATCTATATTAGTTGGTGTAATATTTTCTTTTATATATAAGATGGAAATAAATTTACTATGGTCTATAGTGTATTTGTTGTTAATTAGTATATTATTGGTATTGAGTAAAAATGTTTCAATTAAGTTTGAATTATTATTATTTGTTGTTATTCTTTTTGAATTAACTAGTAATGCTTATTTATCTTTTTATTCTATTGTTGATCTGCCTTTTGGATTAACGGGATCTTATAGTGGATTAAAGACAATAGCAAATTTAAATAAGTTTAGTAATAATTATAGAGTTTCTTATGATTATACTTATACTGGTATGTTAAGTGATGGTTTTTTAATAAATAAGAATTCATCACCTAGATATTTTTCTTCTGTTATTAATGGGAATATTAATAGATTTATGTTTAGAAATCTAGCTTCTAATGGTAAAAATCATTATTCTTTATCTTCATATGATTCTCCTTTACTTGTTTCTTTATTGGGAAATAAATATTTTTATTTGTTAGATGATGTTGATTCTGGATTATATAAGAAAATTAATACTTATAATATTAGAAGTTATGATTATGAGAAAAAGAAAGTTAATAGTAAGAAAGTATATTTATATGAAAATCCTTATGCTTTAAGTATAGGGTATGTTGTAGATAAAGATGCTAAATATAAAAAAGGTGATAGTTTAGTAGATTATCAAAATAGAATTATTAATAGTTTTATTTCTAGTGATAAGAAAGTTATGAATAAGGTAGATATTGATAAGAATAGTATAAATGGTGAGTGCGCGGATGGGGTTGCTTATTGTAATATATATACTATCGATAATAGTTATGATAATGATTATATGTATTTTTATGCTCCTTTTTATTCATTTGCGTCTGAATATAAAATGGATATTTATTATGGTAGTAATGGTCCTTTACTTATTCATAATGATGATAAAAGTTATGATGTAACTGTTAATGATAATAAGAAGATACTTGATAATTTAGTTTTTGCTGCTACTTATAATAAGGAAAATTTAATAGAGTCTTTAAAACAGTTACAATTAAATATGCTTGAAGATGTAAAAATTAATAAAAATATATTAAAAGCTAGTATAAATTCTAATAAAGATGGTATACTATTTATATCTATACCTTATGATAATAAATTTACTATTTTTGTAGATGGTAAAAAAGCTAAATATTATCCGATGATTGATAATACTTTTATTGGTATAGATATAAGTGAAGGTAAACATAATATTAAAATGATATATGTTGATAGTGATCTTAAATGGTATATTATTTCTTCTATTGTTTCAATTATAGTAACTTTAGTAGTTTATATATATAGTAATAAAAGATTGATAGATAAATAGTGGTGGTTATATGTATGTGAATATTAAGCATAAAGTTATTTGTATTATTCATAAGATAGGTTTTTATTTTTATTCTATTAAATATTATTTAGAAGATTATAAAGATAAAAATTTCTTAAATGCTATTATTGATTGTTTTAAAATTTTTAAGAAGGATGAATATTATTATGAATATCTTGAAATACCTGTTACTAGTTCTTGTAATTTAAAATGTAAGGGCTGTGCTAATCTGATTCCTTGTTATGGTAAAGGTAGAGATTATGATTTAAAAATTTTAAAAAATTCTATTAATATGTTTCTTAAATGCATTAATAATATTGTTATTATTAGATTATTGGGTGGTGAACCTTTTCTTAGTGATAATTTGTATTATATTATTAATATTCTTCTTAATAGTAATAAAGTTCAAAGAGTTGAGATTGTTAGTAATGGGACTATTGTTCCTAGAGATAAGAAATTAATTAGTATATTAAAAGAATCTAGGGTAATAGTATCTATTAGTAAGTATCCAAATATAGATATAGATAGTTTAATTAATTTTTTAAAAGATAATAGTATAAAATATAAGGTTGTTAAGAGAAAGTATTGGTATAATTATGGGACTGCTGTTAATCAGAATAAGAATGAGAAAGAATTAATTAAACAATTTGCTAATTGTAATAATATTTGTCGTAGTATGATTAATGGGCAGATTCATTTTTGTCCTAGATCTAGTCATGGTACAGATTTGGGTATTATTACTAATAATAGGGATGATTATATTGATATTTTAGATAAGAAGTTGTCTATTAATGATAAAAAAGTATTAATTAGTAATTTTAATAATAAGAAGTATATTAAAGCTTGTAATTATTGTAATTATGGTACTAAGAAGTGTTCTAAGATTTTAGTAGCTGAGCAAATAAGAAATAAAAAAGAATAGTTTTATTTAAATATATGATATACTATATATGATGATAGGAGGTTATTATGTATAAAAAATATTTAAAAGATAATTTGAAAGTTAAATTAGATGAAAAGGAGTTTGATACTAAGAGAAAGTATTTAAACTATCTTAATGATTTGAAGGAGCATCCTGAGGTTATTGTTCCTGGTGAGGATTTGGTTAAGATGATGGATGCTAATGAACCTGGTGTTGTTATGGAATATGCTATTGATAGATGTGGTGGAGATGCTAGTGATATAGATATGGATGATATTAATGTTTTTGTTCAAAGAATTAATAATGGATATTATTTGTTGAAATATATAGATGAGGTAAAAAATAGTAAATAAAATAGTAAATCTAGTTTTAGATTTACTATTTTGTGTTAAAATTAGATAAAGAAGATATAATAATTAGATGTTGGAAGTGATATTAGATGAAGAGTTTTTTTAAGAATATTAAGTTTGCATATGGTTATGCTAAAGAAGATAGGAATTATTTGATATTAACTATTTTTTTAAATATAATTAGTATTATATTAAGGGTTATTATGCCTATATTAAGTGCTAAGATTATAATATCTTTAACTAGTAATAATTATATTCAAATTATATCTATAGCTTTTGTTATATTAGTAGTAAATTTTTTAAATGATGATATTTATTATATTTTTAGGAGAATTGCTACTAGGATATATAAGGATGTTGTATCTAAGTTAGGAGTTGATTTGGGTAGAAATATTTTAATGCTTGAGAATAAGAGTTTAGATGATAATGGTAGTGGCGTTTTTATTCAAAGAATTACTAATGATACTAGTAGGTTGGCTGATGTTTTTAATGGTATTTTAGATATGACAACGGAAATATTTAAATATATTGGTATATTAATAGCTATATTTATTGTAAATAAAATAATATTTGTATATATATCTATTATGTTAATAGTATTATATCTTTTAGAGAAGAATAGAACTGATATAAGGAAGAAAGATGACGAAAAGTATCGTAAGGCCAGTGAGAAGGTTTCAGGTTTTATTGGTGAGCTTGTTAGGGGAGCTAGGGATATAAAAATGCTAAATAGTGAAGAAGATTTTGTTTTAGAATTGGATAATAGAATTGATAAGGCTTCTAATTTAATGATTAATATGCAGAAGAGGTCATGGGGATATAGGGTTGTTATATGGAAAGTAATGGATTTAAATAGTTTTCTTTTAATATTAATATTAGTTATATTAATGGCTAAACATTATATTATGGCAGCTACTGCTTTAGTATTATATAATTATGCTAATAATATTACTGGTGTTGTATCTATGATTGGTTATCTTTTAGAATCTGTTAAGGATTTTAATTTATCTAGTGAGAGAATTAAAGCTTTATTGGAGGATGAAGAATTTAAGAAAGAGAAATTTGGTAATATACATATTGATAAAGTTAATGGTGATTTTGAATTTAAAAATGTATGTTTTAATTATGATAAGAAAAAAGTATTAAATAACTTGAGTTTTAAAATTAATGCTAATGAGACTGTTGCGTTTGTAGGTAAGAGTGGAGCTGGTAAAAGTACTATTTTTAATCTATTATGTAAGATGTATGATATTAATAAGGGAGAAATTACAATTGATGGTATTAATATTAAAGAATTAGATAAAGAGTCTATTAGAGGAAATATTACTATTATTTCTCAGAATCCATATATATTTAATATGAGTATTAGAGATAATTTGAGATTAGTTAAAAATAATTTGACTGATAAAGAGATGAAGGAAGCTTGTAAGATTGCTTGTTTAGATAAGTTTATTAATGAGTTACCTGATAAATATGATACTGTTATAGGTGAAGGTGGTGTTAATTTATCTGGTGGACAAAAACAAAGATTAGCTATTGCTAGAGCTTTGGTTCAAAAGACGGAAATAATATTATTTGATGAAGCTACTAGTGCTTTAGATAATGAAACACAAACTAAAATACAAGAAGCTATTGATAATATGAAAAATGAATATACTATTCTTATTATTGCACATAGATTATCTACAATTATTAATTGTGATAGAATTCTTTATTTGGAAGATGGTAAAATAGAGGCTGAAGGAAAACATAAAGAGTTACTTAGTAAGTGTAAATCATACAAAGAATTATATGATAGTGAGATAAGTAAATAAATAGAAATGAGTGATATTATGAAGAAAGTTAATAAAAATATTTTTATTTTTGTTTTAGTTATATTTGTAGTGTGTTTATTATTCTTTTTGTTATTAAATAATAAAGATACTAGTAAAGTTAAAAAAGATATTAAAACTAATAGTAATACTAATAATTCTAATTCTTTGGTGTTATATTTTTCAGTTACTAAAAATACTAAGGCTATAGCTGAATATATTCAAGAAACAACTGGGTCTGATATTATTGAGATTGTACCTGCTGATAAATATAGTAATGCTGATATAAATTATAGTAATCAAGATAGTAGGGCTACTAAAGAACAAAAAAATGATAAGGCTAGGCCTAAAATTAGTAATAAGATAGATATAAAGGATTATGATGTTATATATTTAGGTTATCCTATATGGTGGAATGATGTACCTAAGATTATTTTAACATTACTAGATAGTTATAATTTTGAAAATAAGGTTATTGTCCCTTTTTGTACATCTGGTTCTTCAGATATATCTAATAGTGTAGATACTTTAAGAAAGTATAATAATAAATTAAATATATTAGATGGGAAGAGGTTTAGTGCTTCTTCTAGTGAAGATGATGTTAAGAATTGGCTTTCTAGTCTAAATATAGAATTTGTTATTAAATAAATAATTAATAGTGGTGTTAATTATGTTTAAAAAGATAATTATAATTAATGATGATAAAGATTTAAATATATTTTATAATAAACTAATAATATATAGATCAATTTTTTATATTAATACTAAGTTCTATTCTAATGATAAGAGGATTGAGGATATTGTTGAAGCTTTGAATATTAAGTCTTGGACTAGAAGAATTGATTATGTTTATGATAAAGCTTGCTTTTATGTTGATGAATATTGGAAAGATAAGAATATTTGTGGTTTTAAAAATAATAAGTGTTATACGCAACAGGAACCTAATTGTAGTTATAGAAATGGATGTTGTAGGAGATGCTATTATCAATCAAATAAAGGATGTGTTACAAGTAATTTAACTTGTAAGTTGTATTATTGTACTGAAGTAACTAAAAGATATAAAGTTATATTATTTGATGATATTAAGATTTTAAATTTATTTAATTTTAGGCAGAGAACGATATTAAAACATGATTATTTTTCTAGTAGAGAAGAGGTATTAATGGATTTATATATTAGTAGTATGATTATATTTGCTGTTAGAATTTTATGGAGATTTTTTAGAAAGAATATAGTATAAAAAAACAACTAGTTTAGTTGTTTTTTTAATTTTTAGAATTTATTGCTCTTGTAACAGCTTCTTTTATTTTTTCTGGTGAAAAAGGTTTAGTTAGCATATCTACTACATTATAAGTGAAGGCTCTTTCTATTGTTTCTTTAGCATCATCACCAGATATAATAAATACAGGTATTTTATCTGCTAAATTATATGTTTTAAAATATTCTAATAGAACAAAACCATCATATCTAGGCATTCTAAGATCAAGTAGGACGCATAAAAGATTAGTATCTTTATATTTTCTTACTTCTTCTATAGCAGCTCTTCCATCACTAGCTTCAACAACATTATATTCATCTACTAATGCTTTGCTTATTATATTTCTAATCATTTCTGAATCATCTACAACTATTACAGTACCTTTCATATTATCCTCCTTATATATTAATATTATACAACAAAAAATATATATAAGCAAATAGATTAATTATTTTTTATTAAATTGACTATAAATATATTTATATGCTATAATAATGCACAATTTCAATTATTAGGAGGCAAATTAATGGATTTTGATAAATTAGTTAATAATAATGGAATATATTTATATGAAGATAATAATTTTAATACAATATCTATTAAATTAAATTTTTATGGTGGTGCAGGTAATCGTGAAAATGTTATTCTTGATGTTTTATGTGTATATTTAAAGTTATGTAATAAGAATTTTAATAGTGATGAAGAAATTAAGAATAGAAAAAAAGAATTATATTACTTGAATTTATATTTTGGAAATCAATTTTATGGCAAACAAAAAATAGTTAGTTTATCTGCTAATTTAATATCTCCAAATGTTATTGATGATGATTATTCTGAAAGTGCTTTTGAATTTATTAGACAGATGTTAAAAGAACCTGATTTTACTAATCAAGAAGTATTAGAATTATCTAAAAGAAGATTACTTTCTTATATAAAATCAAATTTATCTGATAATGATGTATGTGCACGTAAAATGTATTATCAAAATGTTTTATATGAAGATAATAAGGAATATGAAAATTCTGTTGATATAGATTATATATCTAATTTAATTAATTCAATTACATTAGATGATTTAAAAAAACAATATGATTATTTTATTAATAATTTTCATAGTGGTTTAGTTTTTGGAAATATATCTTTGGAACAATTTAATAATTTTGTTAATTGTATATCTTTAACTCCAATTAATGAATATTTTAATTATAAGAAAAGAGTTTCTGCTAAAGAAGGAGATATAGAAATAGAAAAAAATTGTGAACAGTCTTATATATATGTTACATATGATATAAATAATTTGACATATCCGCAATTAATACTATTAGAAAAAATATTGAATTCTTCATTAGGATTATGTTTTCAAATATTAAGAGAGAAATATGGTTTAGTATATTATTCATATGCTTGTATGATGTATTATTTTAAGAAAATATATTTTTATGGTGAAATAGATAAAGAGAAGAAAGAGGATTTCTTAAAAGCAGTTGATGAAATTATTGATATATTAAATAATAAGGATTTACTTAATAAATTAATTTCTTTAGCAAAAGAAGAAATAGAATCAGGTGAAGTTACGTTAAGTGAAGATCGTTATAGAATGATTAATTCAATAGATGATTATCTTTTGAAATATTTTGGAGTTGAAAATAGAACGGAAATTTATCAACAAATAAATAAATTAACTGTAGATGATTTAATAAAAAGTACAAAAACATTAAAGAGAAAGAATGTTTTTATGGTTAGGAGTAAGAGTGATGAATAAATATAAAAAAATAATTCTAAATAATGGTATTCCGTTATATTTATGTGTTGATTCTTCTATGAAAAATGTTTTTGTTAGTTATAATGTTTTGTATGGATCTTCAGGTTTGTGGTTTAATTTTAATAATAAAGGAAAAGATTATAGTGTTTTTTCTGGATATGCTCATTATTTGGAACATTTATTAGGAGAACATTCTAAATTTGGAAATATGTATGAAAATTTTAATAGAAGAATGTATAATGCTAATGCATATACGGCACCTGATGTTACATCATATCATTTTAAAGGAGCTAAAGATATTGAAAAATCTATTGAGGAATTGATTTTAGCAATTGAGCAGCCTGTTTTTGATAAAGAAGATGTTGAAAGTACAAGACATGCTATTGAAGAGGAAGCTGCTTCTTATTGCGATAATTATGGTGTTCTTTTAGTGGATATGGTTGAAAATAATTTATATGGTGATTTTAATAAATTTGATGAAACATTATCTCCAATAGGTAATAGGGAAACTACTAAAGCTATTACTATAGATGATTTATATAACTGTTATAATGCGTTTTATACTGATAATAATAAATTTTTAGTAATAGCTGGTAATGTCGATGAAGAAAAAATTATTGATTTGTTAAATAATATTTATTCTAAAGTAACTCCTCATAAATCTTATTTAAAATTACCATCTATTGATTTTACTAAAATTAAAAAAACTAGTGATATAATATATAAAGATATAGATATACCAATTAGTTCATTAGGAGTAAAAGTTAAGAAACCTGATTATATATCAATGAAAAAATTTAATTATTGTATGACAGTAATTTATAATTATTTAGTTAATTCTAAGCAATATAATGAGTTGAATAAAAAACAAATTATTGATACTTTTCTTTATTCATATTTTACATTTACAAACGATTATGTTAATTTTATACAAAGTTTTATTACCAAAGATAAAGATGTTTCTTGTAATAAATTATTACAATTTTTATCTAATTTAGAAATATCTAAGAAAGAATATGAATTAGTACAAAAAGGAATTATTGCTGCTGAAATGAGAAGTATGGATGATAAATATGATTTTATAGGAATATTTCCTCAAAAAATATTTTTTACTGATAAATATTGTGATTTAGATTTTTATAAATCTGTTAATTATAATCAATTTATGGATGTATTATCATCTCTTGATTTTAGTAATTATACTATTGGAGAAATAAAAAAATTAAAAAAATAATTAATAATAAAAAACCCTTATTTTATAAGGGTTTGTTTTTTTAGTGGGACGGATGATGGGAATCGAACCCATGCATGTTGGAACCACAATCCAATGTGTTAACCACTTCACCACATCCGCCATGACAAATATAATTTTATCATATTTGAGGAATAAAATCAATATTTTTCTTTAAAACTTTTTAAATGTTTTTTTATGTTTTTATTTTTTTTATTATTTTTATATGATATAATTATGGTAGAGAATAGGAGTTTATTTATGGACAATAATAATTTAAATAATGGAAATAATAATGATGTAAATCAATCTAATGATGATGTATTTGAAAATTGGGGATTTCCTACTGAAAGTGTTACTGATAATGGAAATGTTAATAATGCTAATAATATAAATAATGAATCTAGTACAGATAAAATAAACATTAATAATAATTTAAATAATGTAACTAGTACTGGTACTGTAAATACTAATAATGTTGTTTATAATAATCAGAATAGAAGTGGATTAGAGATTAATCAAGGTGAATTTTTTTGTGCTAGTTGTGGAACAAAAATATTTAATAGAAATGTTATTAATTGTCCAAAATGTGGATCTTCTCTTGCAACTGTTATAAATAATAATAATAATATTGGTAATTTAAATTTTAATGATGATTTATATGAGCCATCTCATGGCAGTGGCATAGTTTCTTTAATTTTATCTATTATAAATCTTTTTTTAGCTATATTTGTTTTTCCAAAATATATTCTTTCTTCTATGATTTTATCAATTTTTTTTGGTGCATCTTTTCTTTTTCGTATTTTATATTATGGCTTTTGGGGTTATTTATTTGCGTCTGGATTTGCTGTTATTGCTTTTATTGTTAATGTAGTAAAAAGGGGTAGAATATTTAGAAAATGTTTATTTGTTATATTTATAGGCTTTTGTATTGGAGCTGTAACTCCTATAGTTTTAAAAAAGACTAATTTTAGTTTTAATGCGCTTGAAATGAAAAAGAATAAATTAGAAAATAATAAGATAGTATATAAGGATGATGATTTAACTGTTATACAAGTTAGAGTTGATTATGATAAAAGTGATGTGAAGGTTTATTTTAAATTGGAAACATCTAATATTGATAATTATAAATTGTCTTCTTTTATTAATATTAGAGTAAATAGTTGTAATATTACAAATCTATTATTGAGTAAAAAAGATGATTTATACTTTTTTTCAATTCCATATGATAAGTTGAAAGAATATAATATTAATGAAATTTATAATATTGATTTTAATATTGAAAAAGATAAGGATATTAATATTAAATTTGAGTTGAAGAAAAGTGATAATGACATGGCTAAAGTTATTGGTTTAGATGATAATGAGATTATTTATTCTAATAATTATTTTAAGATATATTTAGATTCTAACTATAAATATGGTAAAGGACATTTATTTGTTCAAAGTCTTGTTCCTAATGATTATGTACTTAATATTTCAAATGCTGATTTTGATACAGAGGGTTATATTAATAATTATTATAATAATTTACATCTTTATAATTATGGTATTACAAGTAGATATATTTATTTTCATAAATGTTATGATGGAATGCGTTTTGTTAAATTTGATTATACTATTTATAATGAAGATTATAAAGAAATTGTTAATGATCATGTAGATGTTTCTTTTCCTAAAGCTAAGATAATTGCTAGTGGTTGTAATAAAGAATAAAAAAGCTTTTATATTTAAAGCTTTTTTTCTTTTTAATAGGAAAAGAGCCTATTTGAAGGCTCTTTGGATAGATAAAACAAAGAGACTGTTCCCCCTGAGGACAGCCTCCCAAAAAGAATAAAAAGGGGTTGGCTAGTGTGATACTAGCACCAATTCATTTAAATTTGAATTGGTGATGTATATATTAATCTATTAGGGTGTTTTTGTCAATACCTAAATTACAAAAAATTAAATATTTTTTTAATTTATAAATTCTTCTATAAAATGTTTAATTTAATGTTATAATACTAGATAGTTAAGTTAAATATAATTTGTTTTCTATGTATATAGAAAGTGGTGATAAAGATGAATTATATTAAGGGTACTTTTGCTAAAAGTATATATAGTAATAATGAAAATGGATATATAGTAGGTGTTTTAAGAATTAAAGAAACTGATTTAGATCTTTTAGATAAAACTATATATTTTACTGGTAATTTTTATGATTTAAGAGTTAGAAATAATTATATAATGTATGGTGAATTAATAAATCATTCTAAGTATGGGTTGCAGTTTTCTGTTATTAATTATGAATTATTATTACCTAGTAAGAAAGAAGAACTTATCGAATTCTTATCTAGTGATTTATTCCCAATAGGAGAGAAAACTGCTACTAGGATAGTAGATAGATTTGGTGAGGATACATTAAGTGTTATTCTAGATAATCCTGATAGTTTACAGCTTATTCCTAAGCTGCCTAAAGCTCGTATTGATAAAATACATGATGTTCTATCTAATTATCAATATTCAAGTCAAATAGTAATGGATCTTACATCAATGGGATTCTCTACTAAAAGTGCTTTAACTATTGTTAATAAGTATAAAAGTAAGACTATGGATATAATAAATAGTAATATATATGATTTAATTAGTGAATTAGATTTTAATTTTAAAGATATAGATAATATTGCTGTTACTAGTGGTATGGATGAGTTGGATGATAGAAGAATACAAGCTTTAATTATATATCTATTTAATGATTTAACATTTGAAACAGGCGATACTTATTTATTACATGAAGAGATAGCTAATGAGATACTTAAATATAACAAGGATATAGGAGAAGAGTTATTAGATTATAATATACAAAAATTAAATGAAGATAGAAAAATTATTATAAAGAAAGAGAAATACTATTTAAAAGAATTTTATGATGCTGAGGAGTATATTGCCGATAAATTATGTTTTTATAATGATGTATCTAAGAGTAAATATCCTAAGTTAAATGAAAAGATTAAAGAACTAGAGGAAGAGAATGGTATAGTATATGATAAGATACAGAAAGATGCGATTAAGAGAGCTATTAATAATAATTTAACTATTATTACTGGTGGTCCTGGTACTGGTAAAACTACTATTATTAAAGCAATAGTTAGTTTAATTAGAACTTTACTTAAAGCAAAAGATACTGAGATAGCTCTATTAGCACCTACTGGTAGAGCTGCTAAAAAGATGTCTGAGACTACTAATTTACCAGCATATACTATTCATAAATATTTATGTTGGGATAAAGAGAAGAATAAATTTAATGTAAATGAACATAATACTAATACTGAGAAATATATAATAGTAGATGAAGTAAGTATGCTAGATACTATAGTAACATCAGCATTACTTAAAGGAATAAGAAGAGATGTTAAATTAATATTAGTAGGAGATTATTATCAATTACCAAGCGTAGGACAAGGACAAGTCTTAAAAGATTTAATAGATAGTGATTTAATAGATGTAATTAAATTAAATAAATTATATCGTCAGAATGAAGACTCTTATATACCAGTATTAGCAGGAGAGATTAAAGATAAAGATATAAATGAAGCTTTTATTAATAAAAAAGATGATTATAATTTTATTATGTGTGAGAATGAATCTATTATTCCTAGTATTAATTATATTGTAGAGAAAGCTATTGAAAAAGATTATACAGATAAAGATATCCAAGTACTAGCACCTATCTACAAGAGTATTAATGGTATAGATAATTTAAATATAAATTTACAAAGAATATTTAATCCTCCAGGACCTAATAAAAATGAATTAAAGTTATCTGATGTTATCTATAGAGAAGGGGATAAGATATTACAGCTTGCTAATGATACAGAAGCTAACTTATCTAATGGAGATATAGGATATATTATAAATATTACTAATCATACCAAAACAGAGAGTAAGAAGGATGAGATTACAATAGACTTTGATGGTAATATAGTTACTTATACTAGAGATAAGTTTATTAATATAAGACATGGATATGCTATTAGTGTACATAAATCTCAAGGTAGTGAGTTTCCAATGGTAATAATGCCTATTGTAAATAATTATAATAGAATGCTTTATAATAAACTTATATATACAGCTGTAACAAGAGCTAAGAAATCATTAATCATAATAGGAGATCCACAGTGCTTTATAAATGGTATTAAAAATGATTATGTAGATAATAGAAGAACTACTCTAAAAGAATTTATAATTAATAAATATAATTAGTATAAATATTATTTTTAATATAAGATAATTATAAATTGTAAGAATTAGGTGATTAATAATATGAAAAAGATTAAAGTGTATCAATCAGAAGGGGATTATTATAAAGAAATGGATTTGTTCGGCAAATTAAAATATATTGGTGAAACTTTTGGTGCTGTTTCTTTAACTAATAATAAAATATATAATTGTGTAGGATATGATAATAAAGGATGGCTTAAAATTGTTGATGATAGTGATGAAGATTATGTTTATCCAGTTACAAATCCTATATGGAAAAATTAAATATTCAAGATTTATAGATTATTAATATGTAATAAGAATTTATTTGATATTTTTGATAAATAGTTTTATAATTTGATAGGAGAGGTGGAAGAATCTCACATCCACACACCATTTTGGTTAAAAGAGATGTAGGGACAGTGAGTCCTACCTCCTTATTTGATTTATTAACACCTTTATGGTGTTTTTTTTTTAATTGTAATAGATTAAATTTAATATTGCTTTACTGGTTTTTTTATTGTATAATTTATTTATAAATAATATGGAGGTATTTTATGAGTAGATTTTGTGAAAAATGTGGTAAACAATTAGAAGATGGAGAAGTATGTAATTGTAGTGAAAGTAGTAATTTGGCAAATAATAGTATTATTAATAATAGTATAACTGATAATAGTAATGATAATAATAGTAATCATGAATTAAATAATAATCAGTTAAATAATAATAATTCTAATATTATTAATAATAGTAGTTCTAATAATACTGTTAATACTATAATTGATATTGCTAAGAATTTATTTATTAAGCCTTTTGATGTGCTGGCTAATAATATTACAGAAAATAATTTTATTATTGGTATTGTTTTGATTGTAGCTGCTTCTTTTGCTAAGGGGTTACAAAATCTTTTAGGGGCATATCGTTCTTATTCTAAAATTGGTTCTTTTGGTGTTAATTATTTTGATAAATTTTTTAGAGTTTTTGGATTATCATTAGTTAATTATGCTGCTATTATTGCTGCTATTTATGTTTTGATTAATATTATTTTTAAGGATAAAACTTCTTGGAAGAGAATTGTTGTTGCTTTAGGTATGAGTGTAGTAGTGACTATTATTGGAAATCTTGTATATTGTGTATTGTCTTTTTCGGATGCAGATATAGTTATTAATATAATTAGTTATATTTCATCTTTTATTTCAGTATTTAGTATAATTATTTTATATGAGGCATTAAAGGGTATAACTACTTTTGATAAAAATAAATTATTAGTATCTTTGCCTGTTGTTTATGTTTTTGCATCTATTGTAGTTGATATTGTAAATAAAGTGATTTCATAATTAATAATTAAAAAAACTGAATATTTCAGTTTTTTTTAATGGTATATTGTTTTTTTTATATACTATTGCTTTTATCTTGCTTTTTAGTGTATAATTAATATGAGGAAGTGATAACAATGAGTGTAAAAATAGAACGTTTAGAGCATAAGTTTGCTATTGAGATTAGTACTATTATTAAAGAAGAGATTAAAGATGATAGAATTAGTTTTGTAACTGTTACTGATGTTGATATAACTAATGATTTATCTTTTGCTAAAGTATATATAACTGTATTAGATGATAGTAAGAAGGATGAAACACTAAAAGTATTAAATCATGCTAGTAAGTTTATAGAAAAAGAAATGTGTAAAAGAGTTGAAGTAAGAAAAATGCCTGAGTTGAAATTTGTATATGATGAATCTATTGAATATGGTAATAATATTGAAAGAATTATAGAAAGAATTAATGAACATGAATAGTGAAATAGAATTAGATAAGATAATAGAAATTATATTAAATGCAGATAAGATAGGTATTTTTGCACATGTAGATCCTGATGGAGATGCTATTGGTAGTACTCTTGCTATGTATATGGGACTTCAACAAATAAAAAAAGAAGTTGATGTTATTTGTGATGAATATTCTGATGTTTTTAAGTTTTTGCCTTGTATAGAGGATATAAAAAGAAAAGGTACTAAAGATTATGATTTATGTATTGCTCTTGATTGTGCTGATAAGAAGAGGTTATATGATCCTAATAATTCATTTGATGAGGCTGCTGTAACTGTGTCAATAGATCATCATTCTAGTAATACTTTTTTTGCTATGAATAATTATGTTGAAGATAATAGTCCTGCTGTTTGTAAGACTCTTGTTAAAGTATTAAAGAAATTGAATATTAATATTACTAAAGAAATAGGAGAGGCTTTGATGACTGGTATTATTACAGATTCTGGTGGTTTTAGATATGATACTGTGGATGATGAGACTTTTGAATTTGCTGCTCATATGTTAGATACTGGTGTAAATATTAGTAAAATTTATCAAACTACTTTTGATATTCAAACTAAGGCTCAATTTAAATTAACTTCTATTGCTACTTCTAGATTGGAGTTTGTAAGTAAAGGAAGGATTGCTATTACATATATTACGAAGGATGATCTGGTTGAGACAGGAGCTAAAACAGGGGATCATGAAGGAATAGTAAATGTTGGTAGAAAAGTTGAGGGTGTATCTGTATCTATATTTTTAAGAGAAGATGATGATGGATATAGAGTATCTTTACGTAGTAATGATGAAGTAGATGTTTCAGAAATAGCTAAATCTTTTGATGGTGGAGGTCATAGTAAGGCTGCTGGTTGTACTATTAATGAACCTCTTGAAGTAGCTATGAAAAAATTAATTAAGGAAACTGTTAAGAATTTATGAATGGTATATTAATTATTGATAAGCCTAAAGATTATACGAGTCGTGATATAGTAAATATAGTAAGTAAAAAATTTAATACTAATAAAGTTGGGCATACTGGTACTTTAGATCCTATTGCGACGGGGGTACTTGTTATATGTCTTGGCAAGGCTTTGAAATTAACTGAATTATTAACAAGTACCTATAAAGAATATATTGCTACTATGAGATTAGGTATAGAGACTGATACTTTAGATATAACTGGAGAAATATTAAAAGAAAAAGATGTACCTAATATTACTAAAGAAGATATTATAAATAAATTAAATAATTTTAAGGGATATATTAAACAAGAAGTACCTAAATATTCGGCTGTTAAAGTGAATGGTAAGAAATTATATGAATATGCTAGGGCTGGTATAGATGTTGAATTACCTATTAGGGAAGTAGAAATTAAAGAAATAGAATTATTAGATTTTAATGATAATGAAATAACTTTTAGGTGTTTAGTTAGTAAGGGAACTTATATAAGGAGTTTAATAAGAGATATTGGTTATAGTTTAGATAATTATGCTACTATGATAGAATTAAGAAGGATAAAACAGGGAAATTTTTCTATAGAACAGGCTTATACTATTGATGATATAGATAATAATAATTATAGATTATTAAATCCTGTTGATGTTATTGAATTACCTAAAGTAATAGTAGATGATGAGTTAGCTTTTAAAATAAGAAATGGGCAAGTACTAGATAAGTTTTATAATGAAGATAAGGTTATGATTATAGATAAAGATAATAAATTACTTGCTATATATGAACAAATTGAGAATAATAAAGTTAAGCCTTATAAGGTTTTTTAGGATGTGATATTATGATTAGTTATATATTATTAATTATTAGTATTATATTAGTTGTTATAGGTTATCTTTTGTTAATAGTTTCTTATTTTACTAATAAAAATAAGAAAAAAGATATTACTGGTGCTGATCAGGTACAAAAATTATTAATTGATGATAGTGCTATTAATTTAATTGAGGATAAAGAAGCATATTTTAGTCATTATAATATAAAGAGAAATATTGTTAAGTTAAAATCTAAGACTTATAATGGTCGTGATGTTTTTTCTTTGGCAGTAGCTTCTTTTTTGTCAGGTTATTCACTTGTTAAAAATAATATATTTAATTATATTGCTTTTATATTTAAAGAGTTGAAGATTTTTTCTTTTATTCCTTTTATTACTATTATTATGAGTTATTTAGTATCTAATAGTGGTGATAGTAAGATTGCTATTGTTATATTTATAGTAGCGTTAGTATATTTATATTTAATTAATAGTATTAATACTGAAGCTATAGATAGGGTTAAACTTAATGATATGGATATTAATAAAGTTATGAGTATATTCAATAAAATATCGACAATTTTCTTTATTAGTATTTTAGTACAAATGTTAAGGTTAATTGTTATAATTTTAAATATTTAAAAGTTGAAAAAAGCTTTTAAATATTTTTTTATTATGATATAATTTTAGTAGTATGGAGAGTGTGTCTATGGATTATGTAATAAATATAGATGAGTTTTCTGGACCTCTTGATTTGTTATTACATTTAATTAAAAAGAATGATATTGATATATATGATATATCTATTGAACAGATAACTGATCAATATTTAGAATATATAGGTAAAATGGAAAAGTTGGATATAGAGATAGCTTCTGAGTATTTGATAATGGCTTCGGAGCTTATGCTTATTAAGTCAGCTTCTTTATTACCTAGGAATGAAGATATTGATGATGAAGAGGAACTAGATGAAAATATAAGTCGAGAGAGTTTAATTAATAGATTAATTGAATATGAAAAATATAAAGAATTGACTAAAGATTTTAAACAATTAGAAATAGATAGACATGATATTTATACTAAATCTCCATCTAAACTAAAAGATTTAACGCATAAGAAGATTGTTAATGATACAGATATTACTATTGATGATTTAGTTGATGCTTTTTCTAAATTTATTGAAAGAAAAGATAAAGAAAAACCTATTAATACTAAAATTACTAATAAAGAATATAGTGTTAAGAAAAGAAAAAGTGATATTAAGAAGTATTTGAAAATTAATAAAAAGGCTGAATTTAAAGAATTATTTGATATATATAATAAGAGTTATGTTATTGTTACTTTTATGTCTATTTTAGAATTAGCTAAAGAGAAAAAGGTAATATTAGAGCAAGAAGATAATTTTAATAATATATATATAATACTTAAAGATGAAAATAACTAGAGGTGTTAAGAATGGAAGGAATACTAGAAGGATTATTATTTGTGGTTGGAGATGAGGGTTTATCATTAGATGATGTTGCTAAGATATTGGATATTAGTGATGAAGAGGCTAAAAAATTAGTTTATAGTTTGAAAGAGAGTTATGAGAAAGAGAATAGAGGTTTAAGATTAAGTTATTTGGGTAATACTTTTAAATTGACTACTAAGCAGGAACATAAAGAATATTATAGGAAGTTAGTAGAAAATCCTACTAATAATAATTTATCGCAGGCTGCTTTAGAGGTTTTAGCTATTATTGCTTATAATGAGCCTCTTACTAGATCTGAAATAGATGAGATGAGGGGTGTTGATTCTATATATGTTATTAGAAGACTATTAGCTAAGGGATTAATAAAAGAGGCTGGTAGGAGTGAAAAACCTGGACATCCAATTCTTTATAAGACTACTGATGATTTTTTGGATTATTTTGGTTTGGCTACTAAAGATGATTTACCTGATATTGAGAAAATTGATGTTAATGATGAGGAAAAAGATTTATTTAAATCTAATTATAAAGAGAATTAATATGGGAGTGTGATATTTATGAATATTGTTGATTTAATTAATAAGAAAAGAATTGGTTTGATACTTAGTGATGAAGAAATAAAATTTATAATTGAAGAATATATGAATGGTACTATTTTTGATTATCAAATGAGTAGTTTGTTAATGGCTATATGTACTAAAGGTATGACAGAAAATGAGATTATTTCTTTAACTAAGTATATGACTGATAGTGGTGAAAAGTTGGATCTATCTGAATTAGGTGATAATGTTGTAGATAAGCATTCTACTGGTGGTGTAGGTGATAAAACTACTATTATTACTGGACCTATTGTTGCAGCTTGTGGTGTTAAAGTTGCTAAGATGAGTGGTCGTGGATTAGGTCATACTGGTGGTACAATAGATAAGTTAGAATCCATTCCTAATTTTAATTCTAGCTTGAGTGTTAAAAGTTTTATTAAGCAAGTTAAAGAGGTTGGTTTTGTAGATTCTTGCCAAAATGATAAATTGGCTCCTGCTGATAAGAAAATATATGCTTTAAGAGATGTTACTGGTACTGTTGAATCACCTGCTTTAATAGCATCTTCTATTATGAGTAAGAAGATAGCTAGTGGTGCTAAAAAGATTATTATTGATGTTAAAGTTGGTCGTGGAGCATTATTGAAAACAATTCAAGATGCTGAAAAACTTTCTAATTTAATGATAAAAATAGGTAAGAAGAATAAAGTTGAAGTAGTATGTATTCTTACTAATATGGATGTTCCTCTTGGTAACAATATAGGTAATTCTTTAGAAATTGAAGAGGCTATTGATGTGTTAAAGAACAATAAAAATGGTAGTCTTAGAGATTTATGTGTTGAATTATCTACTTATATGGTTAGTATGGGGTTGGATATTGATTATGATTCTGCTAAAGAGAAGGTTTTAAATGCTATTGAAAGTGGTATGGCTTATGAGAAGTTTAAAGAATTTGTAAAGGCACAAAATGGGGATTTGGATAATTTACCTAAAGCTACAAAAAAGTATGATATTAAGAGTCCTAAAGAAGGATATTTAAATAATATTGATGCTTTAGAATTGGGTAAATTATCGATGCAATTAGGTGCAGGTAGATTAAGTATTGATGATAAAATTGATTATACAGCAGGTATAGTTGTTCATAAAAATGTTGGGGATTTAGTTAAGCGTGGAGATATTTTGATGACTTTATATACAAAAAAAGTTCCTAAAGCTAGTATTATGAATACACCTATTTTTGAGATTAATAAAACTAAAAAGAAAAAAGGAGAGTTAATATATAAAATTATAAAGTAAAGGATGTTAATATGAGACTTAAGAATGTTAAAGGAGCTAATGATATAATAGTTAATGGTAAATATTATGTATCTAATCCTTTGGATAATATTGGTAAATGGAATAAAGTATTTAATAACAATAACAAAATATATATAGAAATTGGTATGGGTAAAGGAGATTTTATTATCGAGAATGCTTTAAAGTATCCTAATATTAATTTTATTGGTATTGAAAAATTTGATAGTGTTATTGTTAGAGCTATTCAAAAATCTAATGATTTAGATTTAAACAATTTGAAAATAATTAGATTGGATGCTATAAATTTGGATAGAGTTTTTGATGGTGAAGTTGATTTAATATATTTAAATTTTTCTGATCCATGGCCTAAAGATAGACATGCTAAAAGAAGATTAACTAGTCCTATATTTTTAAATATATATGATAAAATATTTAAGAATGGGAATCATATTATTATGAAAACAGATAATATTGATTTGTTTAATTATTCTCTTGATATGTTAGAAAATCATGGATATAATATTATATATAAAACAAATGATTTACATAATGGTGATATGACTGATAATATAGAGACAGAATATGAGAAAAAGTTTGTTAAGAAGGGGATTAAAATTAATAAATTAGACGCTATAAAGAAATAATTTAGTTATGGAGTGATTTAGATGGTAAAAAGAAGAAGAAGAAGAAAAGGTAAGGGAAATAAGAAAATATTAAAGATTATTTTATGCTTTATTGGTATTTTACTTGCTTTATTTATTGGGGTAGTTATTTATGAAGTTGTTCAAGATTTTGGTCAAGAAGATATCTTAAAACAAGAAATAATTAATTATTCTAATAAGAATTTAGTTAGTGATGATTATACTATCTATGTTAAAACAAAGGGAGATTATGCTTATATAGAGGAAGCTGTTAAAAAGTTCTATAAAGAGTTATCAGATAATGTTAAAATAATAAATTATTATATGGCTGATGAAGAATTGATTAATATTTTAGCTCCTGATAATTTAATTAAAGAGAGACCTAATTATACAAATAGTTTTTCTATTATAGATAAAGATCGAAATAAAGTTATAAATGCTCTTAAGAGAATATCTAAATTATGTGAGAAAGATACTATTGAGAATCTTATTGATAAAGATAAAGTTGATGATTATTCTTATAAATTATATAAGGATTTGATGTTATCTAAAAAGGATATTGAAGAATTAAAAGAGACAAAAGATAAGATGGAATATTTGGCAAAGAATTTGAATTTGTTTTTTGATAAAGAAGTTGAGTTGCTTAATTTTCTTAAAGCTAATGATGCTAGTTGGCAATATACGGATAATCAGTTGCTATTTACTTCTACTGAACTAGCAAATAAATATAATGCTTTATTTAATGATTTGAAAGAAATTGCCAAAAAATTTGAGTCAGATGGTGCTACTGTTAATAGTGGAGGAAGTAATAAAGTTGAGGCTTAATAGTTGGAATATATAATAATGAATTATATATTCCTTTTGTTTTTAGCATTTTTCTTGACAAATTAACTTATAATTGATATAGTAATATCTGTTTTGGGGAGGTTTTTATATGACAATTAAAGAAAAAAAAGAGTTAATTTTAAAGATTAGAAATGATATAGTTAGGGAAGTAGTTAAGAATCCAAGGGATATGGAGAATGAAATTAAGAAACAGTTAGAGATGCTTGATGATGAATATAAAAAATTAGAATTAAAAATAACACCTATTTTAAGAGAGGCTAAAAAATTTCATATTGAGCATAGTAGTTTGTTATTTTTTAGTGAAGTATGTGATGCTTCTAATAATAATAAAAATATATATGAGAAGATTCTTAATAATGAGCAATTGTTACCAAGTTGTATTGATGGTTATTTTAAAGAAGCTGCTGTTAGAATGCCACAATTGAAGAATCATATTTCTCATTTAAAAACAGTTTGTTATGAAGATAAGATTAAATATGAAAAAGAAGTAAGACGTAATAAGTTAATTGATTTAGAAGAAGAGATGTTAAGGGTTGCTGATGATTATTTAAAAAAGAATTCTGATAGTAAATTTAGAAATGTTCTAAAGTCGAATGATAAGTTAAGAAAGTTTTCTTATGATGAGATAATGGATAGAATTAAAGAAGTTGATAAAAATCTTTATAGTTCTCTTATGGTAAGGAATATTAAGAGAATTGATGTTATTTATGATTATTTAAATAAAGATTATTCTTCTTTTGAATATTTTTTAAAATGTAATAATATTAGTGAAGATAAATTTAATAAATTATTAGAAGAAGTTAAGAAATGTGATGTTATAACTTATCAAAATTTTTTAAGAAAGTATGAATTTGAAAAGGTTAAATATGAAAAATATGCTGAAGATGTATTAAATATTTGTAATGATATTATTAATGGTTTAGATAATAATGATGGTAGTAAGAGAAAATATGATTTTTTAGATTATAATTTTGCTACTGATTTGACAATTAATGAGTTTTTAATTATATTAAAAAATAGAATTAAATTTAATCATAAAGATTTAGTTAAAGTTAATAGTTTTATTAATGAAGTATTACCTTATTATAATGTTCATTCTGCTAATCCAGAAATGATTAGTGATAAAGAGATTAAAGATAATTATTATGGTATTGGTGGTAGAATGATTACTGATAGTGAGAAGGAAAAAGTTATTGAGTATATGGATAGACATAATTTTAAACGTTATAAGAAATTATATGAACAAATTGTTAAATTATATTTAACAGATGAATTAAATTTAGATAATAGAAGTCGTTCAAGAAAGTAAAAATAAAGAACATATTTGTAATATGTTCTTTATTTTTATACTTGTATTAGGTTAAAACTTTTGATATACTCTAAATAGAAAGAAGGTATGTTATGGAACTTAATAAGTATATGTTTCGTGAATATGATATAAGAGGAGTCTATGGTAAGGATATAAATGAAGAGATATCTTATTTGATTGGTAAAGCATTTGCTACTAAATTAATAGAACAGGGTAGTACTAAGACTTTAGTTGGTCATGATAATAGGCATAGTTCTCCTATTATTAGTAAAAATTTAATTATGGGTATTACGGAATGTGGTGTTGATGTTGTAGATTTAGGATTAGTTACAACTCCTATGTATTATTATGGCTGGGATTTATTAAATGTTAAATGTGGGATTATGATTACGGCTTCGCATAATCCTAAAGATGATAATGGATTTAAATTCTCTTATAATGGTATTTATAATGCTTCTGGAAGTGCTACTGTTGAATTATATGATATTATTGTTAATAATAATTTTAAGAAACTTGATAAAATTGGTACTGTTACAGAAGCAGATATTAAAGATGATTATATAAATATGATTATTAATAGTACTATTATGGGAGATAGAAGAATAAAAGTTGTATATGATTGTGGTAATGGGACTACTTCGATAGTTGCTGATGATATATTTGATAGATTTAGAGATAGATTAGATCTTATACCTTTATTTAATGATAGTAATGCTGATTTTCCTAATCATCATCCTGATCCTGCTGTAGAAGCTAATTTAGAATTATTAAAAGCAAAAGTACTTGAAACTAAGGCTGATATTGGTGTTGCTTATGATGGAGATGGAGATAGAGTTGGTGTTATTGATGATAAGGGACGTTTTATTGATATAGATAAAGTAATGGTTGTTATTTGGAAAAGTTTGGTTAAAGAAAATGTTGAAAAAAAGACTTTTTATGATGTTAAATGTAGCTTAGCTTTAAAAGAGGAATTAGATAAATTAGGTGTAGCTAATGAATTTTATAGGACGGGTAATTCTTATACAAAAGCTAAGAGTTATGAAGGTAATTATCCATTTGGTGGTGAATTATCTGGTCATGTTTTCTTTAGAGATCGTTTTAATGGTTATGATGATGGTATTTATGCTTCTTTAAGAATAATTGAAATATTAACTAAAGATAATAATAGTATGAGTAGTATGATTGATAGTATTGTTAAATATTATAGTACTCCTGAGATTAAAATAGCTACTCCTGATGAAATTAAATTTACTGTTATTGATAAAATTAAAGAATATGCTACTAGTAAAAATTATAATATACTTACTATTGATGGAGTTAAGGTATTTTTTGATGATGGTTCTGCTTTAGTAAGAGCATCAAATACAGGGCCTAATATTACGTGTAGGTTTGAATCAAAAGATGAAAATAGGCTAAAATTAATTCAAGATGAATTTTTAAAATTAATTGATAAATATAAAGAAGAATGTTTATAGATTCTTCTTTTTTGATAAACAAATAGTTGACAATTATATCATTATATGTTAGTATATAGGCCAATTGAGAGGGGGGTTATTATGAATAATAATCTTATAGTTAGTCGTCTTATGAGTGAACTTAGTATTATTAGGAGATCTGTTATTAAATATATATTAGCTCATATTGATGATAAAGATGAAAAAGAAAGAGTTAAAAATATTTTAGATAAGGAGGAATTATCACTTCAGGATCTTAATGATTTATTATTGGATTATTTTGATAAAGAATTAGATTTAGATGAATTGTTTGTTGAAACTAGTTACGATTCAGATTTATATAATAAATTAGTTAATTTTAAAGATAAATCTTATAATAATAAGGATAATTATGATATCTTATATTTATTTATTATTTATGAGTCTTTAATTAGTTGTCACTTAAATATGGAAAATTATGAAATAGCTGAAAAAATGCTTAGTAATGTTTTGACTTTATATAATGATTTAGATTGTAAAAGTTTTTATACTAGTTTGATTGCTAATGAATTACCTAAGAATAGTCTTTTAGCTGTTGCTCGTAATAATAATATTAATCTATGTGGAGCAGATAAAGATATATTATTATCTATTTTACGTGATTATGTTCAAAATGATGATTATAAACTTCTTAAAAATAATCTTTTAGATCTTAGATTATATGAATATTATATTGATAATAATGATAATAAGGAAGATTTTAATACTAGATATAATAATTATTTAAATAATAGTACTAAAACTGATAGAGAACTATTAAGAGTTTATACTGGTAGGGATACTGATAAACATTTTTATGATAAAGATATATATAGTTTTGTTGAGTTTTTAGAGAGAAATAATTTATATAATTATAAGAAGATTAGAAATGTTTTAGATTTACTAAGTGATAATAAGTTAAATACTAATAATAGTAGTATTAAGAATTATATTAAGAGAATTTATAATAGTTATATGATTGATAATTATTATAATAATTATATACCTACTGAAGATGAATTTATTGAGTATTATAATAATAATTATATGAATAATAAATTTGTTAAGGTTTTTGGTGTGGATAAGTTAGATAAAGCTATATTATATTATGTATTAGATTTAGAAAATTATAAAGATTTAATTTTTCATAAGCATAATTTAGAAAATTTAGGTAATTATGGTAAGAGAATAGTAGAAGATTCTAGTAATTTTCTAAATGCTAATCATTATAGTAGAACTAGACGTTTAATTAAAAATGATAATAAAGATTTATTATTAAAATTAATGGAAGATAATAATATATCACTTGAAGATGACGATTTAATATATCATGTTTATAAATATTGTCTTGAAAATCCTAAAAGGGGTGTATCTGTATTAAATAAGATTAATTGGCTTGCTGATAATTCATATTCTTTTAGGAAACATGTTACTAATGTTAGGTTATATGAAGATACAGGTGTTAAGCTAAGTAATTATATTATTAATAAATATATTTCTAGTGATGATATAAGTCTTAATAATTTATCTAAGGATATTCTTAATAATATTATGAATACTGAGAAGAAAATAATTAAGAATTTTGATGATAGAAAAATTAAAGTTTTATCTAAATATGCTCAAGATGATAAACATTATAAGGCTTTAAGAAATAATTTAGATACTTATAAGATTATTAGTGATAAAGTTAGTTTGGATTTATTAAAAGAGTTTAGTAATTTATTGAAAAATAATGAAAATATTAACTTATATGAAGAAATAGTTAAGAAGTATGATTTTATAGATTTATTATTTGATAAATGTATGGAAGATGCTTTAAAGAAAATGCCAGATTTAAAAACTGAAGTTAAGCAAATAAAACAAAAATTTGATAAAGATAAGCGTATTTATAATTTAAGAGAAGATATTAATTTTGCTGTTGATTATATTAATAGTAAAGATGTATGTTTTGTTTTTTATGCTAAACGTAATGGTATTAAGAATATAAGTAAAGAGTATGATAGATTAGCTAATATTTTATTATATTATGATAGTAATTTATATTATGATTTTATAAATCATGAACATGTTATGTGTATTAATATGATTAAAGATTATCTTAATAGTAGTTCTTATGCTAATAATGTTTATGTGGATAGAACTAAGATTAATGAACGTGATTTTGTTTATGCTAAGAGTTATGTTAAGTCTATTTGTCCTGAATTATTTGAGGAATATTTAATAAAGAAGAATCATGAAAAGAGTAAGAGATTTTTAATTATTCAGAAGAAGATAGATGTTATTATGAATGCTATTGTTAATGGTGTTGTTGTAATAGATAATAAAAGACGTAGTTTTGATATTTTAGATTATTATTTATATACTAAATTGACGCCTAATGATTTTCTTGATTTAGTTAATAAATATAAAACTGTTAATCATGCTGATTATGTTAAGATTGTTAATTTCTTACAGAATATAAATAATGTTACACCATTAAATATTAGAGATGTTTATAATGAGAAGAGAACTATTAATAATGTTACTATTTCTGATGAAGTAAAAGATGCTGTTTTATTATTTATTAAAGATAAAAGATTACCATTTGATTTAAGAATTTATAATTTGATTCTAAAGAGATATATGACTAATGAAATTGATTTATCTAAATATATGAATAATACTTCTATAAAATCTTTAAAATTGGAAAATAATAATTAAAAAAGAAGAATATAATTCTTCTTTTTTTATGGTTATAGATAAAATATGTAAACAAATAGGTAAACTTATTCTAAAATGATAATATTTTGTTATAATAAATAAGTATAGATAAGGTGAGAATTGATGAAGTTAAGTGATGTAGATAGAAATAAATTAGCTCCTATGATGAGGCATTATGTGGAATTAAAAGATAAATATAAAGATATTATATTATTTTATAGATTAGGTGACTTTTATGAGATGTTTTTTGAAGATGCTGAGTTAGTTAGTCATGAATTAGAATTAACTTTAACTGGGCGTAATGCTGGGTTAGATGAAAGAGTTCCTATGTGTGGTGTTCCACATCATTCTGCTGATATATATATAGATAGATTAGTTAAAAAAGGCTATAAAGTAGCTATTTGTGAGCAATTAGAGGATCCTAAGAATAGTAAAGGAATTGTTAAAAGGGATGTTACGGAAGTAATATCATCTGGTACTATCATAGATGCTGGTAGTTTAGATGAGAAAACTAATAATTATATTGGTAGTATTTATGATTATGAATATTGTTATGCTATTGTATATACGGATATTACGACGGGAGAAATATATTCTGAAATTATTATTCATGATATAGATAAATTAATTAATCAAGTATTATCATTTAATTTGAGTGAAGTTATTGTTAATTCAATTATTAGTCCTAATATTATAAAAATTTTAAGAGATAAATATAAGATAACTGTTACTATATCTGATAATATAATTGATGGTGATGAATATAGTTTTTGTTATAGACATATTAGTGATTTGAGATATATAACTGCTATTAATCATTTGTTATATTATTTAACTGTTGATCAGAAAAGGACTTTAAGTCATCTGCAAAAAGTAATTATAAATGAAGATGATAATTTCTTAAAGATGGATATTCATACAAAGAAGAATTTAGAATTAACTGAAAGTATGAGATTACAGGGTAGGAATTATTCTTTGTTATGGTTATTGGATAATACTAAGACAGCTATGGGGAGTAGGAAGTTAAGACAATGGATTGAATCTCCATTAAAAGAGAAGAAAAAAATTGAAAAAAGATATAATGTTATTGATAAATTAAGGGAAGAATTTATTTTGTGTGAAGATTTGAGAAGGGCTTTATATGAAATATATGATTTAGAAAGATTGTCTGGTAGAGTGGCATTGGGTAATGCTAATGCTAGAGATTTATTACAATTAAAGAATTCTTTAAAAGTACTACCTACTATTAAAGAGATGCTTAAAACTATAGATTTTTATTATGATATAGATCCTTTAAAACAATTATATGAATTATTAGATAAAGCTATATATGAGGAACCACCAATTGGTTTAAAAGAAGGATATCTTATAAAGGATGGATATTCTAGTGAATTGGATGAATTGAAAGATTTAAGAAGTGGTGGTAAAGATTTTATTAGTAAATTTGAGTTAGAAGAAAGAGATAGAACGGGTATAAAGAATTTAAAAGTTGGTTTTAATAAAGTTTTTGGTTATTATATAGAGGTTAGTAAGAGTGCTATTTCACAAGTTAAGCCTGAGATGGGATATATTAGAAAACAAACCTTAGCTAATTGTGAGAGATATATTACTAATGTCTTAAAAGAAAAAGAGGATATGATATTATCTGCTGAAGAGAAAATAATTAATTTAGAATATGAGTTATTTAATCAAATAAGGGAAAAAACAAAGAAATTTATTCCTAAATTACAGAATGTTGCTAAGGTTATTAGTGAAATAGATGTGTTACAGAGCTTTACTTTAGTTAGTGAGAAATATAATTATGTTAGACCTTCATTAACGCTTGATCATAGTATAAAATTAATAGCTTCTAGGCATCCGGTTGTAGAGAGGGTTATACAAGATGAATATGTACCTAATGATATAATAATGGATAATGGTGTTTCTACTTTATTAATAACAGGGCCTAATATGGCTGGTAAAAGTACATATATGCGTCAATTGGGTATTATAGCTGTAATGACACAGATAGGTTGTTTTGTGCCTGCTAAAGAGGCTAAAATTCCTATTTTTGACCAAATCTTTACGAGGATAGGTGCTAGTGATGATTTAGTTAGTGGAGAATCTACTTTTATGGTTGAGATGATAGAAGCTTCAAATGCTATTACTAATGCTACGAAAAATAGTTTAATTTTATTTGATGAATTGGGTAGGGGAACTGCTACTTATGATGGAATGAGTTTAGCTCAAGCTATTCTTGAATATACTCATGATATGATTGGTTGCAAGACTTTGTTTTCTACACATTACCATGAATTAACTAGTCTTGAGCATGATCTTAGGCATTTGAAGAATAAACATGTATCTGCCACTGAAGATGGAGAGGATATAATATTTTTACATAAAGTTGAAGATGGGGCAGTTGATAAAAGTTATGGTATCAATGTTGCTAAATTAGCTGGTTTACCAACGGAAGTTATTACTAGAGCATCTACAATTTTATCTACATATGAAGAAAAAAATATTAATAAAAATCCTAAGGAAATTTCTATTCAAACTACTTTACCTCTTGATATAATTAGTAAGAAGAGTGAAATTGAAGAAATATTAAGAAAAACAAATGTACTTGAATTGAGTCCTATAAAAGCTTTAAATTTATTATATGAGTTGAAGGAGAAGTTGAAATAATGAAGAAGAAAAATGATGATTTTTATGTTAAGTTAAATACGTTGTTATTTTCTATTATTGTTAGTGTTTTTATAATTATTCCTTTTATAGTTAAATTTGAGGTATCTAAAGGTGTTTATTATGATAATCCTAATAAATTATATCAAGCTATTGTTAATGTTTATAATTCCTTTGAAGAATTTGATATAAAATGGTCTTTATTATTTTTATTTGTATTTAGTTTTGTATATCGTGTATTTAAAGAACATTTATCTAAGAAACAGATTATAATTGGTATAGGGACTTCACTATTATTAACTTGTATTACTATGATTGGTAAGGCATTATCTATTAATGATAATTTGGTGCCTTTATTTCAACCTTCATATCAAATAGTGAAGTCAATTGTTATTGGATTAGGATATTTCTTTATATATTATATATTATATTGCAAGATAATTAAGTTGAATATAAAAATTGATTTTTCAAAAAAAAAGGGTAAATTAAGTAAGTTTTTTGATAAAAATCAGACTATTATTAGTATTATATTATTTATTATTGCTTGGACACCAATATTAGCTTTGTATTATCCTGGTGTTGCTAGTGGTGATACTTTAGATCAACTTGCTCAATTTTTTAATTTAAGGGCTCATTGTTGGAGTGCTAAGGCTATTATATTAAAGAATAATAATGTTATTATTAATAAGCATCATTCAGTATTATTTACTATTATACTTGGTAGTATAGTTAAGATAGGGCATAATATGATTTCTTATAATTTTGGTATGTTTTTATTTGTTATTATACAAACTATTATTCTTATTACTTGTTTTGTTTTTATTCTTTATTATATGAAGAGATTATCAATTCCTACTGGTATAAGGTTTTTAGTATTGTTATATTTTTGTTTTTGTCCTTTAATATCTGGATATACTATAGCTGCTATTAAGGATACTTTAGGATCTATTTTAATTGTTGTTTATAATTTGTTTTTATTACAAATTATAAGAAATTATAATAGTATTATTAAGAATAAGTTTTTTGTTTGTTTTTTTATGTTTATTATTATGTTAATTTTTATGATTAAGAGTAATGCTATGTTTATTATATTATTTTCTTATATGTCTATGATTATTTATTATGTTAGTAAAAATGAATATAATAAGACGAAGAAATTAGTAATTGTTTTAATTATACCTTTAGTCTTATTCTTATCTTATGATAAAATATTATTAACTAGTTTTGAAGTAACTGGTACTAATAAGAAAGAAGCTTATTCTATACCATTTATGCAAATAGCAAGATTAGCTCATAGAAATGATGCTGCTATTAGTGATGAAGATAAGGCTATTATAAATAAGGTTCTTAATTATAAGTCTATAAAGTCTGATTATTTAACTAGATTAGCGGATCCGGTTAAAAATACATATAGAAAAGATGTAACTGAGAAGGAGTTAGAAGATTTTTGGGGTGTTTATTTTAAATATTTTAGAAAGTATCCTAAATTATATGTGGCTGCTTTTGTTAATAGTACCTATGGTTACTTTTTTCCTGAAGTGGGGGAGGTATTTGGTATAGAGCGAGTAGATGGTAGATTAAATAATGAAGATTTTGTTATTAAAAATCTTGATAGTCATTTAGATTATATGAAGATATATCAGAAAATTTGTTTATTATTTGTTAAAATACCATTTTTTAGTTTTTTTAATCATGTAGCATATTATAATTGGTTTTTAATATTTAGTGTTTTTTATATTTTAAGAAAAAAGATGAATAAGTATATAGTTCCAATAACATCTTTAATAGCGGTTTTATTATCATCAGTTATTTCACCAATTAATGGTAGTTTTAGATATATTTTACCTATAGTCTTTTGTTTACCTATTATATTTTTAATCGATTATTTAGTTGCTAATGAATCTAATATAAGGGAATAATATAAGGGAAGAGAGAAGTATTTAATATTATACTTTTCATTTCTTTTTTAATAGAAGTTTACATAATATATATTATAGGAACTTATATGTTTCTTTTTTTTTTGAAGTTTATTTATTAATTATTTATATAATTGTATATATTTATTTGAATATTTATTAATTAGTATTTAATATTATTTTATGATTAACTTTTTTATTATAAGTAATTAATAGATTAATAATTTTAAATAAATAAATTTTAATAAAAAAATTTTTAATTTTTAAATATTTTTAATTATTTATATATAATATATATTATTTATTAATATAATGTATTAAATAATCTAATTTATTATATAAATATTTTTATTTTAAATTTGGAATTGGATGGATGATTATAGGTAAAATTAATTTTCGATTCCAAATTTTGGCTCTTGTTATATATTTATATTATAGATAGGTTGATATTAATATATTGTTTTGTTTGTAATTTAATTAATATAAGTGGGCTATATAAGTATGATAAAAATTTTTGTAATTTGGAAGAGGGGACTTGATTTTCAAAATAATATTTAATAATTAATTTATAATTAGTTTTACTATTATATGTTTTTTATTTGTTTGGAATATAAAAAAACTAATAAATAGATTATATTATTAGTTTTTAGTTTTTAAATTTTTCTTTTATTTCTTCCCATTTTTCTTTTATATTATCTGTTGTATTGTTATTATCATCTGTTCCTATTCCCCCTACTCCATATATTTTTCCATTTTTCTTGAAGAGGGTTTTATATTCATATTTATTATTGTTGCTATTTATTGTTACTTTATTTATAAAATATTTTTTGTTGTTTCCTTTGAATGATATATTTTTTATATATTTTATTATTTCTTTTTGAATCTCAAATTCTAATTTGTCATATTTATCATTTTTAATTATTATATTATATGATATTTTGGTGCTGTAATTACTTTTTGAATGGATTACTATTTTAAATTCTTTGGTATATTTATTTATTTCATAATCTTTTAATATTTCATTTATATCATTTTTAATTGTTCTTTTAACATTTACTCTTGTAAAGACTCTATAGCCTAAATATACAAATAATAATACTATTAATATGGTTATTATTAGTGATATTTTTTCTATTAATTTATCTTTCATTTAATTCACCAACTTTATATAATTATATCATTATATATTTTTTATGTAAATATTAAAAGAATAGAGTTTACTCCCCTATTCTATTATTTATTATATTAATCAAATTTTCTTGCTTGTATTTCTGCTATTTTGTCAAATACTTCAGTTGCATTCTTTTCATTTATTTCAGTATATCCTAATTCTCTTAATGCTTGTACTTTAGCTGTATTTAATTCTTGAGTTCTTGACAGCTTTTCTTCATTTTTTCTTTCTAGTATTGCTTCCCAACGGCGATGAGATTCTGCTAATTTACTTTTTGATGCTCCACCATTTGAATATAGTGTCATTGCTGAAAACATTATACTTTCAAATATATATTGTTCTTCTTCATTGAAATCAAAAACATCTGGTTTAATATATCCACAACTTTTAGCAGCGTATCCTAAGAAATATTTTAATTCTTTCATTGATGGAATTGATTGTAAGAAATGATAATAATATTTTAAAGTTTTAATGCTTTCATCAGTCTTGTCTTCAGTTAACATTTCTTTTATAATGAAGAATATATCTGAAAGAAGTACTTGTTCTTCTTTTTTTAATTCTGATAAATCAATAATTTCATCTTTTTTATTTGTTGGTTTTTTATAATTAAAAATTTTATTTGAAACACTTTGTAAATATTCATCAGTTAATTCTTTTTTTGTGATCTCATCACAACTTTTTACTTCTAATAAATCGAATAATAATTGACATTTTTCTGCTGGCATTTTACTTAGATCATCGCTATCTAAGTAGTTATATACCATTTGTCTTGAAACTCCTAAATATTTAGCTAAATTAACTTTTGATATATTAGTTTTTTTCAATATTAAGTTAATCTTTTCGATTGTACTCATATCTTATCCTCTCCTATTTATATTTTATCATGTATAGAAAATATGTCAAGTATATGTAAAGCATAAAAGTGTATTATTTATTATTATTTTCTATATAGTTTATTATTTCATTATATGTATTAGTAAAATTATTATAATCTGTATTAAACCATTTAGTTGGTAGACTATTATTAAAGAAAGTATATTGTCTTTTGGCATAGTTTCTTGAATCTTTTTTAATTTTATCTATTGCTTCATCTAATGATATTTTATTGTCAAAGTAGTTATATAATTCTTTGTAGCCTATGCCTCCTGTTAAGGGTTTGGTATATATATTATTGTTATGAAATTGTTTTACTTCTTCTATTAATCCATTTTTTACCATTATATCTACCCTATTATTTATTATTTTATATAATTCATCACGATTGGTTGTTAAGCCTATAAAATATGTGTCATATAATAGTTTGTTTGTTTTATTTTGTGTGATTGATTTATTGTTAGCTAAGTAATAACTTAAGGCATTTATAATTCTTCTTCGATTATTTTTATCTATTTTATCTATACTATCTTTGTCTAGTTTTATTAACTTATTATATAGTTCTTCTGTTGGTATGTTATCATAATTATTATTATTTGTTTTTTCGTTTAATTTATAATCATATAGAGCACTTTTTATATATAGTCCTGTTCCACCTACTAGTATGACAGTTTTATTTCTACTTTGGATATCTTTTATTGCTTTTCGGCAATCTTTTTGGTAATTGTAGATAGAATATTCTTCAGTTACATGTTTTATATCAAAAAGATGATGAGGAATTCCTTCTTTTTCTTCTTTTGTTATTTTAGCTGTTCCTATATTTAGATCTTTATATATTTGCATTGAATCGGCATTTATTATTTCTCCATTATATTTTTTGGCTAACATTATGGATAGTTTTGTTTTACCTACTCCGGTAGGACCTACTATTACGATTATTTTTTTAATAGTAATCACCTCTTTCTTATGTTATTATATATAGATACTTTTAATTATTTCTATTGTGCATATATTACTGTTAGTTAATTCATTATATTTTTCTTTGGTAATGTTTATGTCATATATTATATCTTTGTTATATGTTTTTTTGTTTATAATACAGTTATTTAGAATATAATCTATTTTTTTTAGGTTATTATATGAGAATGTTATTTTGATATTTAGGCCTTCTTTTAATTCTATTATATTGTTTTCTAAACATTCTTTTACACTTCTTGAATAGGCTCTTACTAGACCACCAGCTCCTAATAGTATTTTGCCAAAATACCTTACTACAATACATAAAACATGATCTAGATTATTCTTTTTTAATATTTCTAGCATTGGTATGCCTGCTGTTCCTGATGGTTCTCCATCATCAGAACATTTAGATGTACTATCTAATATATAGGCATAGCAATAGTGGGTTGCATTTTTATATTGATTTTTTACTTCTTTTAGATATTTATCTATTTCTTCTATATTATCTATTTGGTATATTATTGTTATAAATTTAGAGTTTTTAATAATTATTGTATTTGTATTATTTTTTACACTTAGCATATTACACCTCATATTTTATAATTCTAAATAAAAAGAGCTATTATGCTCTTTAGTTATTTGTTTTAAATATTAATAATCCTGCTCCTGATAAGATAATAATACCACCTGTAAGTGTTAAAAAGATGTTTTCTTTTGTTCCAGTACTACCTACAGCAATTTCGTTTCCTGTTACTTGAGTATTATCATTTGTTTCAACATCATTATCATCTAAATCTTTTGTTTCGTTGTTGTTTGTTGTTTCATTATTATTTTCTGTATCTTTTTTACCATCTATTATTTTTTCTTTTTCTTTTTTTAGTTCTTCTGTTTTTTTCTTAACACTATCTTTGGCTTTAGATGCTCCTTTTTTTATTGTTTCTTTTGCAGTATCAAACTTATTATTTTCTTTTTTACCACTATTATATAGATTAATAAAAATACTACTAATAGCAATAATTATAACTAAAATAACCAAAAAGTTAAGTATTCTTCTCAACATATTTAATCCCCCATTTCATTATTTATAGAATAATCTATAAAAATTAACTATTAATATTATATACCTTTTTTGAAAAAAAGCAAGTAAAATAACTAAAATTACTCTTTTTCATCAAAAAATTCTAAATTCTTGTATTCTTTTAAATTAATTAAATTTGCTTCATTTGAGAAACATATATCTTTAAAATTACAGTATTTACAGCCTATATTGTTCATACCTATCTTTTTAGGGTTTATGGTAAATGAAGCATTTAGGATGTTATCGATTGCTTCATTTACTTTATTATCTGTTAAATTATATATTTTTTCTATTAATTCATTATCATATACTTTTTTACTACCTAAGCCTTTACTTGTTGTTTTCATTCCTTTTATTACTTTACTTTCTGCATAATTACTATCTATTATTTTTATATCTGAATCATACATACTTGTATATCCTAGTAGTTTTAATTTATCTTCATTTATTTCTTTATAAGTATGTTTTTTATCTATATTAGGTTTATTATGTAATATTTTTTGAAGATAGAAACCTATTATTCTCATGTTGGGATATTTATTTTTGGTTAAGTATAAATATATTGGTAATTGCATATCTAGGCCATATATAATATTGTTTAAATTTATATCAGCACTTCCTGTTTTATAATCTATTATTATTCCTGTTTTTTGTTTATCGTCATAATTTATTTTGTCTATAAAGCCTTTAAATATTATATTAATATCTTTTTTACTTTTATCTATTTCTATTTTTTCTTCATATAAGTTTTGAGATAAGCTATTATATTGGTTTTGTTTTTTGATAGTTTCTATTATAAATATTAATTCTTCGTATAATTTATCTAGAAAGAATAATTCTTTGGCGTTAAATTGATATTCTTCATTTTCTATATAATCATAGTATTCTTTTTTTATATCTATGTCTTTTATAAAGCATATTGATAAAATATAATGAAAGAGATTACCTATAATGGTATGAAATGTTTTTTCATATATGTTTAGTTTTAGTATGTTTGATAAATAGTATTTAAAAGCACAGTGATAGTAATTATTTATAGCACTGTAAGATAGTGTTAATTTATTATTTATGTATTTTAGTAATATATTTGGATCAATACCTGTAAAAGAGTTATTATATGTTAAATATTTTAGTTCTTTATAATTATTATATAATATATCTAATATTTCTGAATGAGTATTATATTTTATTAAATCATCTATTTTTTTTGTTAGGGCTATTTTGTTAAAGAGATGTGAATAATTGCTGTATTCTATATTTTCTTTAATAATATTATAGTTTAAGATATCATTTAGGCTTGATATATAATATTCTGATTGATTACTATATTTTTTATAGGTTATAGTAAGATTTTTAGTATGTTTTATATTATATAACCATTTATTTGTACTATATGTATTTAAATCATTTGAAGTATCTATATTTAATTCTTGTTTTATTTTATCATTTAGATAGTCTTCGTCTTTATATATGTTAGGTATTATGCCTTGGTTAAAGCTCATTAGAAATATGTATTCATCATCGTTAGCTTCATCTAAACTATTAATAATATCTATTCTCTTTTCATATTTAGTATTATTAATCTTAGTTTTTTTAAAGTCATTTATAAGCATTTCTTTTACTTTATTATAATCATCACACCAGGCATATTTATTTATTATATTTATTATACTATTATATATTTTTAAATTATCTTGTATATTTAAGTCTATCTCTTTATTTATAATATCTATAGTATTATTTATATTTTTATTTAAGTTTTTTATAAATAATTGACCTATTTTAGTATTATAGATAGTACTGTTATCTATTATTAGTGGTAATTTATAATAATGAAAAATACGATTTATTATGTTGTTGTATTCATTGTTTGGTCCACATATTTTTATTTTATTTATATCTATATTATTATTAATTAGTTCTACTATTTTTTCTGCTACAAATACTACTTCATCTTCTATATCATTAAATTCTAGTATTGTATTATTAGCTGTTTCTTCTCTTTCTTTATTTATTATAGTTATTTTAGTTATTTTTTTTAGTTCATCTATAAAGATACTATCGTATTTATTTAATAGTATATAATCGTATATTATTATGTTATTATTGCCTAGATAATTATTAATTAATTGATTTTGATATAATAGTTTTTGTTCTAATAATTCTTTTTTTAATGATACTAAATTATTTAGCTTTTCATTTTTATATTTTTTATCTTTTATATAATATAGGTTTTTGATTAGTTTTAAAGCTATGTCATAGTTATAGTTATATTTATTTATTAAATAGTATAATGTTTTTTCATCATATTTAAAAAAGAATAATTCTCTTAATTCATCTAATGTCATGAATTTAAGATTTATAAATGATTTAGCTCTTATTTTTTTTATTAGTGAAGGTATTTTATTTTTGTTTGAGATAATTATTGTATTATCTTTTATATATTTTTCTAACATATTATCAGGCTCCTTTTATAATTATACAGTAAAATATTTTATTATTAAAGTATTTTGTTATAATTAATTAATTATTATATATAAAAAAAGAAAGTTACTTAGGCAACTTTCTTTTGTTTTCTGGTTTTAATTTTTTAGTTTTTGTTAAATCATTTATATGATTCTTATTATTGTTTTTAGATAAGCCTTGATAGATAGTTTCTTTGTTGGTATTTTTTATTTGTGCTTCTGATTGATATTTTTGACTTAATTTTTTATAGTTATTTATAAATTTAGCATTTTTTTGATCTTTATAATTTTTTATTAATTCACTTATGGCGTAAGATGTAGTTGGAATTGCTAATGTATCTAATACTACTCCAACAAAACCTATTGTTTCATGTGTGTTTATTAATGGGATAGATAAAAGTATTAATGAAGTTGAGATTCCTAACATTAATTTTATATTATCTGTATTTATGACTTTTTTCATGCGATTTTGTTTTAATGTTTCATATTTTTCAGAACTGTTTTCTAAATAGCCTTTTAAATCGTTATAGTAGTTATCTAGTAGTCTATTTAGGTTTTTTTCATTTTTTGGAACATAAAACAAAATATCTTTATCTTTACTTGTATCATAACGATATACTAAATAATATTTGGTGTCTTCTTTAATATCTTTTATAGTACCTTTTTTACCATAAAAAGGTAGTTTAAAATTCATATTATTCATACTACCACCCCACTTAGCTGTGTATTATAGCATATTTGTAGTAAAAATACAACCTTTTTTTGGTATAAAAACAATAAAATTACTTATTAGTTAAATTATTTTGTTTCTTATAATTGGTGTTATTTTAGAATTGATATATATTTTTAGTTTTATTTTTTTGGATATTTTTATAAAACATAAGCCTGGTATTACTATATCTTCTTGTCCAGTTAAGATATAGCTGTGCTTTTTTAAATCTTTTAAATAGTCTTTTTTTAATGAATTAAATCTTATATTTAAATTATTACTGCTATAAATTACTAGACTGTTTTTTTCTTCTGTTTCATAATCTATTCGTAGATATTTATCTATTACTATGCTTCCTTGTCCTGTTATTTGACAGCTTTTTGGTTTTATTTCTTTTGTTTGAGTGATTTTTTTTATGTCTGATTTTTCTAAGTAATTAATTATATTGTTTGGATTAATAATGCCTGGTGTATCTATTATAGTTAAGTTATTTATTTTGATTGGTACTAATGATAAAGTTGTTGATGGGTACATGCTTACAGTTATATTATTGTCTTTGTTGTTACTATAATTTTTTATTAATTTGTTTATTAAAGTTGATTTTCCACTATTAGTATCTCCTACAAAATAAATTGGTTTATTATTTGAATTTTCTTTTAAGTAATTATATAGTGTATCAATGTTATAGTTTTTTTTGCTACTTATAATTAAAATATTTTTATAATTGGTATTATTCTTTATGTAGTTTATTATTTTTTCATCTTTTAAAGATTTTGGCATTATATCTCTTTTTGTTACTATTAATAAGATATTTTTATATTTATTAATTCTATCTAGATCTAGTGATAATATATCTGTGGTATAGATTACTAATGAATCTTCTGGTATGGTTTCTAATAATTTATTATAATCTTTATTAGTAAAACTTACTTTTGAGTATTCTCCATAATTAGTTAGTTTGAAACATCTGTTACATAATTTGTTATTTAAATTATCAGTATAACCTATTGTATCTTTATTTTTATTTTGTAATTCTATACCGCAGCCTTTACATTTAGTCATAATAATTACCTCTTTTAAATTTTCCTTTTTTTTCATATTTATTTATTTTTTTGTTTTCGAAATGGCGTGTTATTCTAGTAAAAAATAGGTCATAATCTGTTAATGGGTCTACTAAACAAGTTTTTATACCTACTTTATTTCCACCATATATATCTGTAAATAATTGATCACCTATTATACATATTTCATCTTTTTTATATTTATACTTTTTTATTATTTTATTAAAACTATAAGATAAGGGTTTTAAAGATAAGGCATTATAATCAATATTAAGGTATTTAAATTTTTTTAATCTTTTATTGGGGGAATTTGAAAATAGTATTACTTCAAATCCCATTTGTTTAAGTTCTTTAAATAGCTTTTTTAATTTATTATTTATACTATTTTCTTTATATGGTACACATGTGTTATCTAAATCAAATAATAAACATTTTATTTTTAAATTTTTTAATTTTTTATAATTTATATCATAGATACTTTTTTGATATAAATCGGGATAAAAATAATCCAATTTGTATCACCTCTTTTATAATATATGTTGATTAATTAAGTATTTCACCAAATACTTTATTATTTTTATCTACGTTAGTTATTTTAATTTTAACAATAGAATTATTTGGTATATTATTATTTACTAATACTGGTATGTAGTTTGATGTATGTACTATTACTGTGTTATCATTTTTTATTTCTGTTACTCCTTCAAAAGTACTATTTATAAAGCTTTTATAATACTCATATTCATTTTTTTGTGATATGTTTAATACTTTTCTTACTCTTTCTTTTTTTATTTTACCATTTATTTGATTTTTCATCAAACTGGCTTTTGTTTTGTCTCTTTTTGAATAAGGAAAAGTATGTATTTTTGTAAATTTTATTGTATTTAATAGATTTATTGTATTAGTAAAGTCTTGTTCAGTTTCTCCAGGGAAACCTACTATTAAATCTGTTGTTATTGATATATTTGGTATATTCTTTCTTATCTCATTTATTCTATTTAAGAAAAATTTAGTGTCATAGCATCTATTCATTGATTTTAATATTTTATCTGTTCCGCTTTGAAGTGGAATATGTAGATGTTTGGCCATAATATCATTATTTTTAATTAATTTTATTATACCATCTGTTATTTCGTTTATTTCTATTGATGATAGTCTTATTCTATATATATTTTTTATTTTTACTAATTCATTTAATAGTTGTTCTAGATTGGTATCTTTTAAATCTAGTCCATATTTGCCTGTATGTATGCCTGTTAATACAATTTCTTTATAGCCGTTATTTACTAGGTTTGTAACTTCATTAATTACATCTTTAAACTTTTTGCTTCTTATTTGTCCTCTAGTATATGGTATTATGCAATAACTACAAAAAGCGTTACATCCATCTTGTATTTTTACAAAAGCTCTTGTATGGTTATCAAATTTGGTTATTTCCATATCTTCAAAAGTTTTTTCTTTTCTTAAATCATATATTTTTTTTTGTTTTGTTTTTGTTTTTAAAGCTTCTTCGATTAAAGAAACTATTTTACTTTTGTCTTTATTTCCTATTATAATGTCTGCTTCTATATCTTCGGGTTTTATTTGAGAGTAACAACCCATTACGACTATTAGAGCATCTTTATTTTCTCTTCTTGCTCTATTTATTATTTGTCTACTTTTGCGATCTGCTTCGTTAGTTACACTACATGTGTTTATTATATATATATCGGCATCTTTATCATTAAATGGGACTATTTTGTAGCCTTTATTTTTTAATAAGTCTGTTATAAATTCACTTTCATAGATATTTACTTTACAACCTAATGAATATATTCCTACTTTCATATTTCACCTCTTAATTTTTTGGTATGTTTTTTACCTAAAAAAAGAAATTAATAAATATTATTGTTTATTAATGCTTTCTTTTTATTATTTTTCTATTTTTTTTATTATATCAAGTAGTTTTATACTTGTATCTTTTGGCAATATTTTGTTTAAATCTTCTAATGTGGCTTCTTTCATATTATTAATAGTTTTATATTTTTTTAATAGTTTATTTTTTCTTACTGTACCTATTCCTGGGATTGTATCTAAGATACTTGAGATGGAACTTTTACTTCTTATGTTACGATGATAGTTAATTGTATAATTATGTACTTCATTTTGCATTTTAGTTAATAATAAGAATAAGTCACTTCTTTTATCAATTTCTATTTCTTTTATTGGGTTTGATCCTAATAAAGTGTTTGTGTTATGTTTATCATCTTTTTTTAGTGAAGCTGTTGGTATATTCATATTTAGATCATTTAATACTTGTCTAGCAACGTTTAATTGACCTATTCCTCCATCTACTATTATTAAGTCAGGTCTTGGTAAGTTGTCTTTTAATACTCTAAAATATCTTCTATATATTACTTCTCTCATTGTTCCATAATCGTCATTTGTATCGTTTGATATTTTGAATTTTCGATATTCGTTTTTATAAGGTTTTCCATCTATAAATACTACCATTCCTGATACATTAAAGGTACCAAATAGATGGGCATTATCAAATAGTTCTATTCTGTTAATATTTGGTATATTTAATGCCTGTGATAGTTCATTTATGGCTTTTTCTTGTTTTTCTTCATTTCTAGATATTATTGTTATTTGTTCATTAAAATAGTTTTTGGCATTTGAGCATGCAAGATTTAACATTTTCTTTTTTTTACCTTTTTGTGGTACAAAGAAGTTGATGTCAAAAGCTTTTTTTAATAATTCTGTATTTATAATATCAGGAACTATTACTTCGTGTGGCTTTATTTTGTGTTTATCATAAAATTTTGATATGTAATTATCTAATTCTTCTTCTAAAGTATCTATCATTGGAAATATATTTGTGTTATGATCTAATAATTTCCCTCCTCTGATAAATAACATAGCTATTGAAAGATAGTTGTTTTTTTCATAATATCCTATTATATCTCTATCTAGATTATCATCTAGTTCTACTTTTTGTTTTTCTAATGTTATGGAAACATAATTTAATAATTCTTTATATTCTATAGCTTTTTCAAATTGTAATTTGCTTGAAGCTTCTTCCATTAATTGTTTTATTTTATTGGTAATTATGGTATGATTACCGTTTAAAAAAGCTATTATTTCTTGTTTCATTTGATTTAGTATTTTTTCATCAATTTCTTTTTCACAATAGCCTAGACATTGATTTATATGATAATATAAGCATACTTTTTTTTCATAATGTCGACATTTTTTTAGTGGATATATTCTATTAAGCATATCGACTACATTTCTAGCTGCTGATACATTAGGATATGGTCCAAATAATTTTGTATTTCTATTTTTTTTGAGATTTGGGTTTCGTACTACTGTTAGTCTAAATACTTTTTCATTTGTTATTTCTATATATGGATATGTTTTATCATCTCTTAGTAATATGTTATATTTTGGATCATATTTTTTAATTAGATTAATTTCCAATAATAGAGCTTCTAATTCTGAAGATGTTATAATATAATCAAAATCTTTAATATCTCTTACAAGCATAGCTGTTTTTCCTGTGTGTGTTTGCTTAAAATATGAGGAAAGTCTATTTTTTAGATTTTTAGACTTTCCTACATATATTATTATATTATTACTATCTTTCATTAAGTAGCAGCCAGGTTTATGGGGAACTAAGGATAGTTTTTCTGATATCATTATGTTTGTCTCCATATTTCATACCAAGCTTTTAATTTTGATAATCCTATTCCTGATATGTCTTTTATGAAACTCCATGTTAGAGAAAAATTTCTTTTTAGATCTGATAATCCTTCTTTAGCAGTGGCACATGTATCTTCATTTTTTGAACAAACTTCTGTTGTTTTGTCTAGATATTTTGTTATAATTTTTGTTTTAACATCTTGATATTTGCTAGATAAAGATTCTTTATATCCTGGAAAGTGAGTTTCAATTTTTTCATCAATTATTACGGCAAGTTTTAATAATTTTAGTTTTATACTATTTGTTACTCCTTTGTATGTTACTCCTTTTATTGGTTTGTCATAGAATAAGAAATCTATTATACTAACAAAGCCACTTTTAGCTTTTTCTGATAATGATTTGTTGGCACTACTTCTATCTACTTCTTGTTCTACACTATTAAAATATGATATGACATCATTTTCATTTCCAACTGTATTATTAGCTTCTATATTACTATTATTATTTGTATTGTTATTGTTGGTATCAATAGTTTTATTATTATTATTGCTATTATCAGTTTTATTTTGATTTTCTTTTGGCTCTTCTACTATTGTTATTTTTTCTTCATTTGTTTCTGATTTAGAGATTATTTTAATTGATTTAGCTTCTGCCTCGATTGGATCTTTATTTTTGTTAATGTTATCAATTGTTAGAGAAAGCTGATCTCCTATGTTGTATTCTTCTTCATCATCAAGATCATCAATTGTGATAATATAGTCGTCTTTATTCTTTTTATCTGTTACTATTAAGTAATCATTTCCAACATATTTTACGTTGGCTTTAATTACTCTTGATGTTTCTTTATCTTTATTTATATTTATAAAGAATAGTATTGATAATGCAAGTATGATAATAAATGTTATTCCGAATATTAACAATATTTTTTTAAAACTAACATTATTTTTTTCCATAATACAACCTCTTTTCTTGTCTATATTCTAACATAAAAAAAAGAAAAATGAAACTATTATTTTTTAGTGCTTTTATATTTCATTTTTCTTATTGATTTTCTTTAATTTGGTTACTTACTAGTTTTCTTGTTTTAATGTTTTTATTAGATGGTTCATCTTCATTATTTAGTATTTTTATTCGATCATTTTCTTTTAACACATAGTTTTCATCTACGTATTCATTATTTACTATTGCATTACAATTAAATTGATCATGGTGGAACGATGTTTTTCTTATAAAATCTATTAATGTAGATCCTTTTGGCATTTCGATTGTTTCTCCAGACATGGTATATACATATACCTTTTCTGAGAAGATTTTATCTTTTACTTCTTTAGTAAATTCTTTGTTATTACAACGACTATACATTTCTAATAATGAATCATAAAATTGGTATTGTTGTAGGTTTTCTTGCATTATAGTGGCTGCATCTACTGGATCACTTATCCAATAATCAGCGATACCATATTTATTATATCTATCCATTGCAAATGTTCTAATTTGAGCTTGTACTAATTTATCATTTGGACCAAACAAAGTTGTATGTAGTGATTTATAATTATTGGTTTTGGGTTTACAGATATAATCTTTAAATTTATCATTTATAGGATTATAATTTTTATGGATAATACCTAATGATAGATAGCAATCTTGTACTTTTGGTACGGCAAATTTAACTGCTAATAAGTCATGTATTATTTCTATATTATCTTTATTTTCGCTTTTTGATAATCTTTTATATATTCCATATATGTTTTTTATTCTATAGGATGCTTTGTTATATATATTATTTTTATTTAATTCTTCTGAAAGTTGATCTCTCATATATGATAAATCTTCTCTATTATCTTCTTTTATTTTAAGATATTTTTCTTCATATTCTTTAAATTTGTTTTTATCTAAATAATAAAAAGCTAAATCTTCTAATTCATTTTTAATTAAATATATACCTAAATTTTCCGCTATAGGAACAAATACTTCTAATGTTTCTATTGAATTTTCTTTTTGTTTGAATTCACTTTTATATTGTAGTGTTCTCATATTATGAAGTCTATCAGCTAGTTTTATAAGAATTATTCTTACATCTGTTGTAAGACCTGTCATATATTTTCTAAAATTTGCTTCTTGAGCTTCTTTTTTGGTTGAAAAATTCATTTTGCTTATTTTTGTAACTCCATCTACTAGTTTAGTTACTTCTTCATTAAACATTTTGGTAATTTCTTCTTTACTTGTTTTTTCAATACAATCTTCTAAAACATCATGTAATAAAGCTGCACATAATGTATCTGTGTCTGCATGAATATCTGCTAATATACTAGCTACGCATAAAGGATGAATTATATAAGGTTCTCCACTTTGTCTAAGTTGTCCATCATGCAAATATTTGGCATATTTATATGCTTTAATTACCGTATTAATATTTTCATGATTGTAGGTATTAACTTTTTTGATAAAATTTAAATATTCTATATCTTCCATAATTATCCTCCTTTAAATAAAAAACAACCTAAAACATTTGTGTTTTAGATTATTTTATATCAGTTAGATGCATGGAAAAAGAATTACATAAAAATATAATTAGATAACAAATTCTTTTTTCCATAATTACATCTCCTTTAAAAAAATATACAAATAAATATACTCTTTTTTATATTTTTTGTCAATAGTTAAATTTAAAAACATACTAATCTGTTAGTATGTTTTTTTACTTTAGTTATTTCTTATTCTATTTATATAATTATTTACATTATGTGCCCAACTAGGGTTTTCTGCATATTTAGGATTCATTGTTTCGGCTGTTGTAAGTCCATATGCAACATAGTTTCTGTATATGTTATCTATGAATGCTTTTATTCCTCCATCTAATGTTTCAAAATATCCATACATTCCACAGCCAGATCCTTTCATACCTCCTACGTTGTTACAGCTTTTAACTAAAGTGCTACAGTTGAAGTTACATCCTGTTTCTTCTAAAGTAATAGCTACTGCTAAATATGGGTCTACACCTTTTTCTAATGCATATGATGCATATAAGTAACCCTTACCAGATAATTCATTTTTAAGAGAACGATCTAATTTACTTGCTAGCTCATTTAACGTCATTCCCTCATAAACAATAGCTGGTTGTTCTTTAACAACAACTACTTCTTCTTTTTCTACAGTTGTTTCCTCTACACCGTTTTTATTCTCTTCATTATTATCTTTATCATCTTTGGTTTCTTCTGCTTTTTTTAAGGCTTTGTCAAGGTTGTTGTTGTTACTTGTATTTATTTCTTTCAATTGTACTACTTCTTTTGCTTCTATACCTTTATATAATGAAGTAGCTATTATTTCGCTACTTACTTTATTATCTTCAAAGTATAAATATAAGAATGTTAAAGTACAAGATGATACAATACAAAATAAAGATAATAACCATTTCAGCTTAACTTTTAGCATAATCAATTCCTTTCCATTAACCATTTCTGGTTTGCTGGCAAGTGGTTTATATACTATCACATTCTATACTCGTTGTCAAATTTGATATTTGTTTCTAGCTATGATAAAATTATTTTGGTGGTGTTATGTTTAAATATACATTAGATAATAAGAGATATCATACTTTAAATTATCATGTTAAAAATAAATATAAAACTAAAGTTGTTAAGATTAGTTTAAATGCTGGATTTACTTGTCCCAATTTAGATGGTACTCGTGGATATGGTGGGTGTATTTATTGCTCTAAATTGGGAAGTGGTGATTTTGGTGGTGACGTTAATAAAAGTCTAAAAGAACAGTTTTTTGATATTAAGGGAAAGATTGATAAGAAATGGCCTAATAGTAAGTATATAGCATATTTTCAGGCTAGGACAAATACTTATGCTCCTGTTGAGGTTTTAAAGGAGAAGTTTGATAGTGTTTTGGATATAGATGGTGTTATTGGTATTGCTATTGCTACTAGGGCTGATGCTATATCAGATGAATGTCTTTCTTATTTGGAAAAATTGAATAATAGAACTAATTTAACTATTGAGTTGGGTTTACAAACTATTCATGATAGTACTTCTCGTCTTATTAATCGGGGTCATACTTTGAAAGAATTTGAAGATACTTATCATAGATTAAAAGAAAGAAATATTGAAGTTGTTGTTCATATTATAAATGGTTTACCTAATGAGACTGAAGAGATGATGTTGGATACGGTTCGATATCTTAACAAATTGAAGATAGATGGTATTAAGATACATATGTTAAATATTATAAAAGATACTAAGATGGCTGATTTATATATGAGTAATTCTTTTCATCTCTTAACTAAGGATGAATATATTGATATTGTTATTAAACAACTTGAATTATTAAATCCAGAAGTTGTTATTCATCGTATTACTTCTGATCCTGATCCTAAGGATTTGATTGAGCCTAAGTGGTTAATTAAGAAATTTTGTTTATTAAATGATATAGATAAAGAGATGAAAAGAAGGGATACTTTTCAAGGAAGTAAAACTAATTCTATTTTGTAAGTGTTTTTGTTTATAATAAAAAAATTGCTATTGTAAAGCAATTTTTTTTATTAGTAGATCAACTTCGTCTTCATTATAAGTAAAATCTTCTATTATTTTTCCATCTTTAAATGATATTATTCCATATTTTTTATTTTTTTTGGCTAATATGTTACTTGTATTGTATCCTTTTAATATATTTTTGTCTATATAACCTATTTCATCATAATTAACGCTTACTGTTACATTATCATTAATATCAATTACTCCATATTTTTTACCTTTTTTTACTATGATATATTCATTATTGATGAATATATATTCTGAATAGTTACTTGATATGGTTGTTCCACTTTTATAATTAAATAATACAAAACTTTTTTTATCTTCTTCTAATAGTACATAATCATCATATATGATTTTTTTGTATTTTGGACATTTTGAATACCAACAATCATAATAAGAATAACTAGTTTTATTTTTGTCTTTTGTTGTACTTGTGCATAATGAACCATCACAGTCATAGAAATAGAGTTTTTGATTGACATCATTATAGTACTCATAATTAACTTTATATGTAATTACTAAGTGTAATATTAATATTAATATTAAAAAAATGCTAGTAACCCAAGAAATTCTTGCAATATTAATTTTCTTTTTCATATATATACTCCTAACTAAATGAATAAAAAGCTCCTAAAACTAGTTTTGATTGGCTGCGTGCTTCTTGACATTTTGCATTATTAGTGCTATTGACTACAAAATTATATGTATTACTTGCAAAACTAGTTTCTTTTTTTAGATATGTAATACAATATACTGTTGGATTGTCACTGATATTAAATACATATTTCCCTGTACATGCAGCTTTCTTTGTTATATTCATCGTTTCTATATTACAATTTTCATCTTCATTAGTATTTGATATTTCATAGCTACTGTTGTATGAGTTGATTGATTTTTCTAATAATTGCATTCTATGATTTAGTCCTGATAGCATTGATAGTAGGACCATTATAAATAAAATAAATACTGTATATAATACACCTGTTATAGCAAACCCCTTATTGTTCATACAATCACATCCTATTTTTATTATACTCTAGTTAATAAAAAAAAGCAATATTATTGCAATTCTTTATTTTATTTGCCAGTTAATTTCTTTAATGTTGTTGTTTTTTAGAAATTTATTTGTTTTGGAGAATGGTTTGCTTCCAAAAAATCCGTGATATGCTGAAAATGGTGATGGATGAGTTGATTCTATTATGTAATGATTTGGATTTGTAATTAAAGATTTTTTGCTTCTTGCAAAATTTCCCCATAGTATAAAGACAATTGGTTCTTTTTTGTTGTTTAATTGTTTTATTATGGCATCTGTAAATTGCTCCCAGCCTATATTTCTATGACTTGCTGCTTTATCTTTTTCTACTGTTAAGATAGCATTTAATAGTAATACTCCTTCATTTGCCCAACATTCTAGATTACCTATTTTTGCTGGTTTTATACCTAAATCATCATATAGTTCTTTATATATATTTTGTAATGATGGAGGTAGTTTTATTCCATCTGATACAGCAAAACATAGACCGTTTGCTTCTCCAGTTCCATGGTAAGGATCTTGTCCCAATATTACCACTTTTACTTTTTTATATTCTGTTAGGTTTAGTGCTCTTAATATACGACTTTTGGGAGGGAATATTGTTTTTTCTTTATATTCTTTATTTATAAAGTTTACGATTTTTTTAAAGTATTCTTCTGAATATTCTTTTTGTAGAATAATATCCCAGTCGTTGCCTACTAGTTTTATCATCTTTTTGATAGCCTTTCATAAGTAGTTGGGCAAGTAACTGTTACACTTGGATCGTTTATTGCTGTTATGGTATAATCTCCTTCATTGTTTACTATTTTTATTTTACAAGTTCCTATATCTTCTTTTGATTTGGGATCTCTTATTATTCTTTTATTGTTGTTTGTACAAGTTGTTTCTTCGTAATCATCATTATTATTTATTATTCCTTCATCGCTGTTTTTGTAACAAGGGTTTTCAGAGCCGTTTAGAAAGCCATTACTTACTAATGTTTGTAATCTAACTTCAATTGAATTATCTGTTATTGTTATTTCGTTATTTGTTTTTCCAGATGTACTATAATGATATAATTTTTCTTCATTGTCTCCATAATTAATTTCTTCATATAGTATTTGGCTAGCTGACATAATATCTTCTATCATAATCCTATTAGAAGTATTTTTTCCTGAATTAATTGTATTTATTATACTTAATGTTGCTATACCTCCAAGTATTGCTATTATTGCTACTACTGCTAATATTTCTATTAGTGTAAATCCTTTATTATTTAATTTCATATTATCACCTACGTTAAAAGAATAACATATATATGGCTTTTAAGTCAAGATTGTGTTATTAGATATTTTTATGTTTTATATAACTGTTTTAGTAAAAAAAGACATATATTATGTTGTTTTGTAATATATGTCTTTTTTATTGTTATTATCATCATAAAACTCAATATATATTTTAAATTTAAAATTTATGTTATCAATATCTTCTCTTGTTTCTATTTTTCCTTTTAGTGTTATATTTGAATTTTCTTTATTATCAAGTAATAAATTATATTTTTTATTAAATAAACCTATTGATGGAAATACTTCTTCTGTATAGTAGTTGTGTACTACAATAGCTTTAATATTGTGCATGTTTTCTTTTGGGCTTGAAAAAGATATCTTATAATTCACTCTTTCTTTATCTACTCTATCTACATTGACTATTATATCGCATGGAAGTTCATCTGTTTTTGAATATTTTTTATTTTCTAATAATTTACTTTTCATTGTTAAATAATCATTTTTTTCTATTTCTTCTTTGTTTTTGCATCCTGCTAAGAAAAGTATTATTATTGTAAGAATTAAAATCTTTTTTTTCATAATTCACCTGCTTATATAGTACTATTATTTATTTTAACTATTTAAGTCTTCTTTTAAATTAGATAAGTATTTATCTATGTCGGTAGCGTTTGAACCGCCACCTTGGGCGAAGGATTTGCTTCCTCCACCATTTCCACCACATTGAATTGATATTTCTTTTACTATTGCTCCACAATTTATTCTATCATCATTACTTTTAGCAATTATGTTTACATTATTATCTTTTATATTTGCAAGTAATGCAAAACTATTATCATATTTTGCACATATTGAATCTACTATTTGTTTCATCATATTTATTTCATAATCTTTACATAGTGCTATTATTGTTTTGACGCCATTAATTACTTCCATATTTGTTGTAAAAGCTGTTAAATCATCTAGTGTTCTTTTGCTCTTTATTTCTGTATATTCTTTTTGTAATTTTTTTAATTTTTCTTTTAATTCTAATAGAGAGTTTTTATAAAATACAACATCTTTATAACTGTCTAGTTTTTTATCTTTAAAATCAAAATCAAATTTTAATTTAATATTGTTGCTTATTGCTTCGTCTATGATATTTTTGGCTTTTGATAGTAGTTTTAATATTTCATCATAATAAGGCTTAACAGCTAGGTGAAGCATATCATCAATTTTATCTGATGTAGCTCCTTCTATTCTGTATGTATCTGCTCCTTTATTGTCAATTCCTAAAATAGCTATTTTTTCTATATCTTTTGTATTTGTTACATGTGTTCCACCACATAATTCTATTGAATCGCCCATCGTTACTACTCTTACTATATCACCATATTTTTCTTCAAATAATGCCATAGCTCCTTTATTTTTTGCTTCATCTAAGGATAAATATTCTATTTTTGTTTCGTTGCTTTCTTTTACTTTATCATTTACTTTTTCTTCTAATTTTTCTATTATGTTATCATTAAGTCTTCCATGATATGTAAAATCAAAGCGAAAGCTTGAATCATCTACTCTACTACCTGCTTGATGAACATTTTTTCCTAACATATCTTGTAGAGCTTTTTGTAATAAGTGTGTTGCACTATGATTTTTCATAATACTTTTTCTTCTATCAGTTGATACATGTGCTATTACTTCATCATCTTTTTTTAATACTCCTGATAAAACATTTATATGTAATAAGTGCTGGCCATTTGGCGCTTTTAAGACATTATCTACTTCTGCTTCGAAGTTTTCATTTTTTAGATATCCTGTGTCGTATATTTGTCCTCCAGATTCGGCGTAAAAGGGATTTTCTGTTAGAAAGACATAGCCATCTTCCTTGATGTTTTCTACAAAATTATCGTCTTCTATAATATCCATTATAGTAGTTTTTGCTTCTAGTGTTTCATATCCAATGAATTTACTTTCTTTTTTATAATTAATTAGGTTTTCATTTTGTAAATTCATGCTTGCTATTTCTTTTCTGTTACTTCTAGCCATTTCTCTTTGGGCTTTCATATATTTTTCATAATCTTCTTTGATTACTTTAAATCCTTTTTCTTCAGCATATTCCATAGTTAATTCTACAGGAAAACCATATGTATCATATAATTTGAATGCATCTTCTCCTGATATTGTTTTTGTTTTGGAATGTTTGAAGATATCGTCTAATCTTTTTTCTCCTGATACTAGTGTTTTTTCAAATAATAATTCTTCATTTAGAATGCGTTCTTTTATTATTTTGGCATTATCTGCTATATCAGGATATACATAATTATATTTTGTAATGACTACATCTACTAGGTCTTCCATAAATGGTCTATTTATTCCTAATTTTCTTCCCATCATTACTGACCTTCTTAGTAATCTTCTTAGAACATAACCTCTTCCATAATTTTCAAAGGTTGCGCCATCTGATAAAGCAAAAGTTAAACTTCTTGCATGATCTACTATTACTTTAAATTCTTTTTGGCCTGTATATTCTATTTGGCATATTTCTTCTAATTTTGTAATAATTGGTAAAAATAAATCTGTTTCATAGTTGGTTGGAGTATCTTGTAGTATACAAGCCATTCTTTCTACACCCATGCCTGTATCAATATTTTTACTTGGTAGTTCTTCATAGTCTTTTCTTGATACACCATTTTTAGCATTATATTGACTGAATACGTTATTCCATATTTCTATGTATCTATCATTTTCAATATCTTCTTGTAGCAGTTTTATTCCTAATTTTTCTTTGTCATATTTTTCTCCACGATCATAGAAAATTTCACTATCTGGTCCGCTTGGCCCTTCACCTATTTCCCAATAGTTTCCTTCTAATTTAATTATGTGACTTGGTTTTACTCCTAATTCTATCCATATATTATAAGCTTCTGTGTCATCTGGATATACAGTCATATATAATTTATCTTTTGGTATTCCAAAATATTTATTATCTGTTAATAATTCTATTGCCCATGTTAGAGCTTCTTTTTTAAAATAATCACCTATTGAAAAATTTCCTAACATTTGAAAAAAAGTATGATGTCTAGCTGTAACTCCTACTTCTTCTATATCACCTGTTCTTATACATTTTTGACAACTAGTTAATCGCCTTGATTTGGGTACTACTGTTCCATCAAAATATTTTTTTAGTGGTGTTACTCCTGCGTTAATCCATAAAACACTTGGATCATCTCTTGGAATTAAGGAAGAACTTTTTACTTCCATGTGACCTCTTTCTACAAAAAAATCTATAAATGTTCTTATTATTTCTTCGTTTGTCATTTTTTTCATTGTATTCACTTCCTTATTATCCATTTACTATTTTTTCTACTATTGCTACTTCTTCATCTACTGTTAAATTAGTTGAATCTATATATATTTGATCAGATGTTCTTGTTAAGGAACCTACTTCTTTATGTGTGTCATTGTAATCTCTTTCTTTTATATTTTTTAGTACTTCTTCATATGACATTTTTATGCCTTTTTCTTTATTTTCTTCATATCTTCTTTTTGCTCTTACTTCAATGTCTGCATCTAGATAAAATTTATATTGTGCATTTGGAAATACTACTGTAGTTATATCTCTTCCTTCCATTACTACATTTTTGCCTGATGCTATTTTACGTTGTATTTCTACTAATATTTCTCTTACTTCTACTATTGAAGATATAGGTGAAACTATTTCAGTAACTTCTTTACTTCTTATTTCTTCTGTTACATCTTCACCATCTAGAAATACTTTTCCATTTTCTTTTAAATCTATATTTATGTTTTTAGCTATTTCTATTATTTTTTCTTTTTCTTTTATTGATATTTTATTTTTTAATGTTTTTAAGGCTACACATCTATATGTAGCTCCTGTGTCAATATTTACTAGGTTTAATTTCTTTGCTAATGCTTTTGCTAAAGTTCCTTTTCCACTTCCTGCTGGACCATCTATAGCTATTATTTTACTCATTATAATCAACCTTTCTTATTATTCCTGATATTTCTTTTGTTAGATCTTTTTTTCCGTCATTTTTTATTATAAAATCATATTTGTTATAATTATCTAATGCTGTTTCTGTTATATCTTTTTTTTCAGTATCTGTTAATCCATTATCATAATTTTCTCTTATTACTCCTATAGATATTGTTTTATATCCTTTATCTTTAATACATTCTATCTCTTTTGGAAATCTTACATCTGATATTATTATTATATCAAAATAATATTGATATATTGATATATCTTCTAATTGTCTATTTATAAAAAAGTTTTTGTATCCTAATTTTTCTTTTATTACCTCTTTACTGAATTTTTGTAAAAATGTTCGAGGTTTATTATTTTCTGTTATTTCTTCACCTAATATTTCACTGGCATATTTTTTTAGATATTTAGTATATGGTGATATTATTACTTTGTATTCTTTTTTTGTATATGATTCTTTTAATTTGTTGGCAACTACTCCTTTGCCACTTCCAGCTTTACCACATATGCAAAAAACTATAATATTTTTTCTTTCTATATTATTCATATATTTGCCTCAATTTCTATTAAAATTATAACAAATCATTGTTAAAAAGTAAAGGGAGAAAAAAAGAGAATAATTACTATTTATTCTCTAATTTCTTATAATTTTTAAATTTAATTTATTATATATATTGTTTATTATTTTGTATATTATTGTTGTATATAATAATGTCATTATTATGCTTCCTAATAATACTTTTAGGAGTATTATGATGTTGTATGATTCAAAATTTACACCCCAAAGTATGATAAAAGATATTATATGATATAGTATTATTGATATTAAACTGAAGATGTTTATTGTAAAAATGTTGTTTGGAAAAAAGAAATTTAATAATTTATTGAAATAGAATATTATGATGAAGATGAAAGTACATAATACTAGAGTGTTACTATATACAATATCAAATAACAGTCCAAAAATAATTATTATTGTTAAAAATTTTTTGTCACTTTCATAATATTGTTGTAATACTACTAAATTAATTAATAGAAAAGTACAACTAAACATTGTGTAATTATTTAACGTGAAATTTTGAAAATTGGATACTAGTCCTTGTAATAGAAATGATACAATTAGACTAATGATACTTAGTAGAATCATTTTTTATCAACTCTTTTTAATACTGTGACATAATTTATATCTTCAAATTTTGCTGCTGGAGTAACATTTATGATTTTTGATAGATCATATACATCTGTAGAGATGTTTGCTACTTTTCCTACTAGTACTCCTCCTGGGAATACTCCTCCTAGTCCTGATGTATATACTAAATCTCCTATTGAGACATTATCTGTATTACTAATTCCTTCTACTTCTAAATATCCAGTTTTATAATCATATTTATTTATAATTCCTGTTAGTTTTTTATCGCCACTTGCTATTTTTATAGATATTTTATTATTTGTATTGGTTGTTGTTATTAATCGAACATCGGATGTAAATGTTGATACGTTAGTTGTCTTACCTATTACTCCTGTTGAGTTTATTACTACCATACCCTCTTTTATTCCGTTATGACTTCCTTTATCAATTGTTAAATTGTTATACCATGTTGCTGCATTTCTACTTATAACTGTTGCATTTAGATAATCATAATTACTTAAGGCATAATCTACTTTTAATTCTTTTTTCATGTCTTCTAATTCTTTTTTTAATTCTATATTTTCTGCTTTTATTGTTTCATATTTTTCTATATTATCTTTTAATATTTTGTTTTCTTTATATACATTTTTTAAATCATTATATTCTTGAATCATTCCACCAAAATTTTTAAATGGATAATATGTTATTTTTTGAATTTCTACTATTAAATCTTTGATGATAGATTCGAATGTATTTAATTTCTTATTGGTATTTAATGAATAAGATAAAATTGCTATTACAATTATTACAATTATTAAAGCTGTAAAAGCTATATATCTAAATTCTATTTTTTTCTTCTTTTTATTCATAAAAATCACCTTTTTTCAATAATTCAATTATATAATAAAACTAAAAAAAATTAAAGATAATATTTTATATAATTATATTTTTTCTTTAATTAGACATTTATTTAACAAATCATAATTGTTATTTAATTATATTGTGGTTTGAGGTGTTGACTAAAATTCTTTTATTAGGTATCTTTTGTTATTTTTGAAAATTTATCTAAAAATTCTTTTGATTTTAAGTATAATCCTGAATATCTGTCGTAATAATCACTGATGAAGAAATTAATTTCTTTTTTGATGTTTTTGCTAATTGATATTTTTGATATTTTGTTTATATCTACATAGTAAAACATTCTTATTAACTTTAGAGTTTTAATATTTAATATTTGCTCTTCTTTTATACAATTTTTGCATAAGTATCCACCTTTATAACTAGAAATGGTTATTATATCATTATGACTATTACAGTTTACGCATTTGTCTAAGACTGGTTTAATTCCTAGATACTCTAATAGTTTTAATTCTAAGATATTACATATTACTTCATAATCAAAATTTTCTTCTATTTTTAATAGTGATGATATCAATAAATTATAGATATCTATATTATTTTCATGTTTGTATGCTTGCGATGATAATTCTAAGAGATATGTTGCGTATGTCATTTTACCTAAATCTTTTTTAATATTTTTAAAATAATTTATTGTGTCTACTTCAATTAAATTTGGCATCCCTTTGGTTACTTTTTTTATATGAAAGATACCATAAGTCATTATTCCAGATGTTGATGATAAATTACTATTCATTTTTTTGCAACCTTTTGCAAAGATGCCTATAATACCTTCTTCTTTTGTTAATATATTTAATATTTTACTATCTTCTTTATAATCAACTGTATTTACAACAATTCCTTCGATTTTTTTTATCATTTTTATCAACTGCTTTTTTAATTTTTATATAATTTAAATATTATTCATAAAATCATTAAATCCTAATTCATTTACTAGAAAACTATTTTTATCTCGCCAGTTTTTTATTACTTTGACTTTTAAGTCTAAATATACTTTTTTGTCTACTAAATTTTCTATATCTTTTCTTGCATTTATTCCTATTTGTTTTATTTTTTCGCCTTTTTTGCCTATTAATATTTTTTTTAAGTTTTCTCTATCAACTATTATAGAAGCTTCTATTTTTATACTGTTTTTATTTTTTTCCATGCTTTCAACGATACATGCTACGGAATGAGGTACTTCTTCTTTTGTTAGATATAATACTTTTTCTCTTATTAATTCTGAGATTGTAAATTGTATATCTACATTTGTTAGAGTTTCGTCATCATAATATTTTGTATCGTCAGTTAAATAATTAGAAACTGTTTTAATTAATTCATTTATGTTTATGTTTTTGATTGCAGATACTGGTACTATTTCTTTAAATGGAAAGTATTCTTTATATTCGTTTATTATTGGTAATAATTCATCATGATTTAATTTATCTATTTTATTTAATACTAGTATTACTGGAATATTTAGGTCTTTTATTTTTTCTAAAATAAATTTATCGCCTTTTCCAAATTTTTTGGTAACATCTACTAAAAATAATATGGCATCTACGCTTTCCATTGAATAATATGCTTGTTCATTTAATATTTTACCTAATTTATATTGTGGTTTGTGAATTCCTGGTGTATCTACAAATACTATTTGTAATTCATCTGAATTATATATGCCTTGTATCATATTTCTTGTTGTTTGAGCCGTATTTGATGTTATTGCAATTTTCTTATTTAATATGGCATTTAAAAGTGTACTTTTACCTACGTTTGGTCTTCCAATTAGGCTTACGAAGCCGCTTTTCATTTTAAATCTTCCTCATCAAATGCATAAGGACACAACTCTTCAATAGTATGCTCAACATATTCACCACTAGTCCCATAACATCTAATAATATCCTCTTTTTCAAAAAATTCAAGCATAACTTGGCGGCAAGCAAAACAAGGCATAGAAGGTTTTTCTTTCGCTGTCATAATATTAATTTCCTTAAACTCACCTTTCTTGAATCCATAACAAACAGCTGCGTGAATAGCATTTCTTTCAGCACAAACAGATGTACCATTTGCATTTTCTACATTTACTCCGCAAAACTCATGGCCATCATCAGTTACTACAACTGCACTAACAGGGAAATGAAAATAAGGCGTATAACTATTCTTATGTAATTCTAATAACTTTTCTTTCATAAATTATTCCTCCTACTTAATTAATATTAACAACTTAGGTAAAAATATTAATATTCCTATTATAATAGAAAACATGCTCATTACTAATACTGCTCCAGCTGATACGTCTTTTGCTGCTTTGGCTAGTTCTCGATATTCTTTAGTTGTTAGATCTACTGCTCTTTCTATTGCTGTATTTATTAGTTCTAAGCATATGACCATTGCAATAACTAATATTAATATCATCCATTCTATTATACTTATATTTAATATAAAACCTAGTACACTTACACAAATACCCATGAATATTTCGATTTTTAAATTTCTCTCATGATTAATAGCAAACTCAATACCATCCATTGCATGATTGAAACTTACACCAAAACGAGATTTTCCCTGAGTCCTTAAAAATTTATTCTTTCTACCTAAAAATATCATAAGATTCTAATAACTCCTTTTGTTTTTTAAACATTATTTTTTCTTCTTCTTCATTCATATGATCATAACCTAATAGATGTAGTAATCCATGGGTTGCTAGAAAGCATATTTCTCTAGTACTTGAATGTTCATATAATTTTGCTTGTTCGTATGCTATATTTATTGCAATATATATGTCACCTAGCACTCTTATTTCTGGATTTTCTATTTTGCTGTTATCTTCTAAAGCAAAACTAATTACATCTGTTTCTTTATCTATTCCTCTATATGTACTATTAATATTTTTTATTTCATTATTATCTACAAATATTATATTAAAAATGGCTTTATTTAGTTTTAATTTTTTTATTAAATATTTAATATATTTTTCTAGATAAGTTATTTCTTCTATTTCTTCTTTAGTACAATTTATTATTTCAAACATATTTTTCTCCTAACTATTATTAAACCATCCTAAAACATTTATATTAAATAGAAATATAATTACAAATATTAATAATACTACAACTATAAAATTGATAAAGCCATCGGTTTTAAATATTTTTGGTAAGTATTTGCTTATATTTTCAGATATTATATATATTGTGAAACCTATTACGCCACCACATGTATTTAAAATTACATCATCTATATCAAATGTTCTACCTATTTTTAGCTGTACTACTTCTATTGTTACTGATACAAACATAGTTAAAATTGCTGATGATATTATTTTTTTATCATTTACATAATAACCTATAAAATATCCATATGGTAGAAATAATAAAATATTTCCTACTATATTTTTAATAAACAATCTAGATCCAATGGAATACCTAAATATTTCTTTAAAAGGAATTAAATTGGATAATCCATAATTATTATCTTGTAAAGTTACTACTTCAAATAAACACATTACATATAAAATAAATACTAATGATAATAATTCTTTATAAAAGCAAAAATGAACTCTATTATTTATTAAATAAGCTATTCTAAATGTACATGCTATGACAGTTATAATTATAATAACGGGCCAGACATCTGGTAAAACTTCTGTAATCATGTTTCTTATTGTGTTAATCATTATACCACCCACTTAAATATTCTTGATATTTTTTCTTGCAAAACTAATTAACATTATGCCTATAGTTATTATATCATAAATTATAAATATTAGAAGAGATTTTTTAAAATCTAAATACTTAAATGTTGATAATCCACCAAATAAATATTCTTTAAAATTCCAATTCATTGTTATGGATAATCTCATAAATTTTAATTTATAGTTTATTGCTAAATTATTGATTAATTCTGAGAATGTATATATGAGCATTATAAGAGAAAATGAACCTACTACACTGTTGATTATAATTCCAAAGATGATGCTTATATTTATTATAATTATATACATTGGTAATTTTGAAAAGATTCTTAATATCATGTATATAAAAATATTAATTTTCATTATTTTTTGATTTGTAAAATTATATACAATTACAGCATTTTTTAAACTACTAAAACTAAATAATATGCCTCCTATAATAAGATGGGTTAAAAATAAATATGTTATTACCAATGAAAGCATTATGAAACATGCTATTATTTTTGAGATTAAGATTGTACTTCTTTTATATGGTTTTATTAATAATTGTTTTATTGTACCTTTATTAAATTCTTCACTAATTAATATACTTGATGATATTATAATTATTAGGACTATGAATAATTCATAGTCGTCTGCTATCGTTCTTAGTTGATAATTAAGTGTATTTACTTTATTTACGTTTATTTTTTTATTTATTATATATTTATTTATATTTAAAGAAGATATTGTATTGTAGCATTCAAGTTTTTTATTATAGTTTAATTTTTTTAGATTTTTGCAATATTTTTCTTTTTGTAGATTTTCTTTATATTCTTTTAGTGCTTGATTTAAGTATGTATTATTATAATTTATTTTTTTATTTATTCTATAGTTTATTATTGTTAGATTGCTTTTTAATTCTTTTATTGTATTATTAATATCTAATTTATCTTTTGTGTTATTTGAATTGTTTTGTATGTTTATTAAATCTTTTATATTGTTATTTAGTTCTTTTTTTTCTTTTTTTAAGAAATACATCCAATTATTCTTTTTAATTTTATCTTTGTAATTGTTATATTTATTATTATAATATTCTATTTTATTTGTATCATTATCTATATATTTGTGATAATTATATTTATATAATGTATCGTATAAGTAATCTTTTGCTTTTATGTATCGCCAGTCTTCTTTGGAATATTGTTTTTTTATTTTTAGTATTTCTATCTTAGTTTTATTCTCTATTAAAAGTGTTTTATCACTCTCTTTATTGATATCGTATTTATTATTTTCTTTTTCTAATTTTTTTATTTGTTTGTTAATATTATTATTAGTTGTATATTTATAAAATCCTTCATTGTTATAATCGTTTTTATATATAATATTATTTAATAAACAAAAGGAAAATGTTATGGCTAAAACTATATAGATACTTTTGTGTTTAAGTATTTTTAATAATTCTATTTTTACTAATTTAAACATTGTAATCACCTTCTATTATATTAATGAAATTATTTTCTAATGAAGATGATTCTTTTTTTATTTCATAAATTTTTATTTTATTATTTATTAATTTTTTAATAATTTTATTTAATTTGTTTTCAGGACATTTTATTAATACTGAGTTGTTATTGATTTTTATATATTTTTTAATATATTTTTTTAGATTTGTTGTAGATAATTTGAATATATAATTATCATTTGCTTTTGTTAGCTCTATTTTTGTTTTAAAGGCAATAATTTTACCACTTTTTATAAAACAAAATTTATTACATAATGATTCTAGTTCACTTAGGATATGACTGGATATAATTATTGCCATGCCTTGGTTGGATAGTTCTTTTAATAATTTTTTTAATTCTAGTATTCCTGTTGGATCTAATCCATTTGTTGGTTCGTCTAATATTAGTATTTTGGGATTGTGTAATATAGCATTTGCGATTCCTAATCTTTGTTTCATTCCTAATGAATATTTTGATACTTTTAAATGGATACTTTTTTCAAGATCAACTAATTTTACTATTTCATTTATTCTTTCTTTTGATATTTTATACATATCTGCTGCTATTTTTAAGTTTTGATATCCAGACATATATGTATATAGCTCTGGATTTTCAATAATTGCTCCTACATTAGATATGGCTAAAACATGTTCTTTATTTAAGTCATAATTGTTTATTTTTATAATACTATTTTTATTTTGATATAGTCCTAATATTAGTTTTATTATTGATGTTTTACCAGCTCCGTTTGGACCTATGAATCCTAATATATCTTTTTCTTCTAAATCAAAAGATACATTATCTATTATTTTTTTCTTGTTCATTGTAAAGTTTAAATTCTTACAATGCAATACAACTTTAGTCATTTCTTTCCTCCTAATAGTTGCATTGTTTTAAATATCGTAATAGATAAAAACATTATTTTATTTCATAAAATTCTTTATCTAATATAGAATATAAATATAAATTAATCTTTTTATCTGTTTTTGTCTTAATATAATCCTTATAGCCGTTTAGCTGATTTATATATTCCTTATCATTTATATTTTTTAATTTATAATCTATTATATCAATATGATCTTCATATTCTAATATAAGATCTATTATTCCATGATATTCTATATCATTATTTGAATATATAAACTCATATTCTTTATATATTTTGGATTTTTTGATGTTTTTCATAAGTTTGTTTGATAAAAAGCTTTTTATTGTGCTTATATAGAATTCATTATTAATAGAATTATAATTTGGATTTTTTAAGTCCATATATTCAAATAATTCGTGTATAGATGTACCTAGTTGCATATTATTATATTCTTCTTTTGTTATATTACTGATACTTTTTTTAGAGTAGTGTTCTTTTTCTATTATTTCATTTTTATTATTTATTTCATTTACTTTTATTTTTGTATTGTTAGCGTTTATTTGTTTTGTATAATTGGATGATTTAATATTATTGTAGCTATGGGTTAAATTGATGGTATTTAGATCTATTACTTTTATATAATTTGAAATATTTTCAATTATTGAATTTATTATATCAGATAAAGATCTATATGATAATTTTAAATTATCACTTAAGGTGGTGGAATTATTATAGTTTTGTTTTGTTTCTACAATTGGATTTATAATTATTATTTTTTCTCTTGCACGTGTTAAAGCTACATAGAATAAACGAATTTTTTCGCTTATTTCTTCTTTTATGTATTGTCTTTTCAATAATTCTTTATATATTGTTTCTCCTATTCCTTCTTTAAAATATGGCATAATAATTCCATAATATTTGTCATATAATATTTTTTCTTTTAAATCACTTATATTAAATTTTTTATAAAGTCCTGAAAAATAGCATATTGGATATTCTAGTCCTTTTGATTTATGGATTGTCATAATTTTAACGGAATTATTATTAGTACTATTATTTGTATAACTTATGTTTAATTCGTTTTTTGTTAAGTCATCTAAATAATATGAGAAATTTTCTATATCATAGCCAATATCACTTAGATTATTGGCTAGTTCTTTTAATTTGTCCCATTTTATTATATTATTATTGATATTTCCTAGTTTAATTAAATTATCGTAATAGTTAAATTCTTCTTCAATTATGTTTAATAATTCTGTAATGCTTATTGAATCTATTCTTTTACTAATTTCAAGGCATTTTGAATATAATTTATTTCTTGTAAAAGAATTGTTAATATAATATTTTAAGATTTCTTCATCTGAATAATTATATATAAAACTTCTTAAGATGCTTGTAAATAAGTATTTGAACTCTGTATTTATGTTCTTATTCTTTATTAGAATTATTATCTTTATTATGTTTTTTATAACATTTATGTCATCTGAATCATTCATTTTTTCATCTTTTAAAATTGTTACAGGTATGCCATAATATGAGAATATCTTTTTATATAAATCAAAACTACTTGTTCTATCTATAATTATAGAAAAATCATCATAATTTATATCTCTTAATGTTGATGTATCTTTATCAAATATTTTTATTTTATTATTATATTTTTTTAGAATATCATTGGCAATTATAAAAGCCTCTGTTTCTTCTTTTGTATAACCATTATCTTTATCATAGTTATAACTATATATTTCTATTTCATTGGAATGAGTTGGTTTATTATCTAAATATGTGTTGTTACCAAATAACATTTGGTGGTCTTTTATGTAGTTTGCTCCGCCTATATTATCACTCATTATTAAGTTAAATATTTGATTTATTGGATCTAGTACTTCTTTTCTAGATCTAAAATTTTTGTTTAAGTCTATCTTTAAATCTATATTACTAGTACTATATTTATCATATTTTTCTTTAAATATATATGGATTGGCATTTCTAAAACGATAAATTGATTGTTTTATATCGCCTACCATATATACATTATGATTGCTGATCATTGATATAAATTCTTCTTGTAGGTCGTTTGTATCTTGATATTCATCTACCATTATTTCGTTAAAACTATTTAATAATTCTTTTCTTACTTCGTTGTTATTTTTTATTATGTTAATAGCCATTATTGCTATATCATTAAACTCATAACAATTTATTTCTTTTTTATAACTTTCGATTATGTCCCAATATTCTAAAATGATATCTATTAGTGTCTTTATATCTTTACTTGTTGAATTAATTGTTTCTTTTATTTCTAATTCATTATCCCAAAAAGCTAAAGCTTTGATCTCTTTTATTGTTTCAGATAGTTCTGTTTTTATACTTTTTAATTCGTCTGGTGAACCTTTTGGTGCATTTGGTAATCTAAGATTTATTGTATTTTTTATATCATTATAATTATTGGCATTGAATAAATATGTTAGGCTTTCATGTAATTTGGAAGCAAAATCATTATTAATATAACTTATGTCTTCAATAAGTAATTTTAATGAATCAATTTTCTCTTTTATTAATGATTCATATTGTTTTATGTTGCTTGATATTTTTTGTTCATTTAAATAATCTATTATATAATTTCTTAAATATATTTTTTTATTTGATAATAAATCTAATTTATTAATAATATTTAATATATAATCCTTTATTTCATTGTCATCTTTTGTACAAAATTTATTTATAAAATTTAGAAAAGGTATTTCTTTTTGTTCATATTTTTTTAAGAAGATTTCATCAATTATTTGTTTCTTTTTTAACAAGATTACGTTTGAGTCAATAATATTTATGTTATCGCTTATGTTTAATAAATAATGATACTTTTTTACTATGGATAGTGCGTAGCTGTCGAAAGTTGTTATATAAGCGGAATCCAAGAGATTTAATTCTTCTTTTATAGATAAATCTTTTTTTATCTTTTTTCTTATTCTGTCTGCCATTTCTGAAGCTGCAGCTTTTGTAAAAGTTAAAATTAATAATTGGTTAATATGTATTCCATCTTTTAATTTTCGTATTACTCTTTCTGTTAAAACAGCTGTTTTTCCTGATCCTGCTCCTGCTGATACAATTATATTTTTTCCATCTTCATAAATGGCTTGCCATTGTTCATCTGTCCATGTGGCATTTTTTGGTTTTGTTGGTATCATTATTACACTTCCTCTTCTTAAATCTTAGATAAGTATATCATTTTAAAATATATAAATCAACCAAGTTTTATTATGGATATAGTTGGAACATCAAAATGATGTTCCAACTATAATACAATTAACAATATTTTTTGGATGTGCCTCTTCTTATTGCAGAACCTACTGCTTGACCTAGAGTAAACAACGTAGATACAGTTCTTATTAGAGCATTTAACATAGAGCTATTTAGTCCCGCTCCTCCTTTAATTATTATTAATTGTTCGTTTGTTAGTAAATCCATATATTACCTCCTTTTAATTACATTTTTTTGGATTCATCCAACCATCTATCATTCCTATTATGAAGGAAGCTAATCCTCCTATTCCAGCTATTACTCCCCATTTAATAGCACCTCCATTGATAGATTGTATTTGTTTATCATTTAATTTATTCATTTATTCCTCCTTCTTTATTATTTCTACTCTATTATAAAGTGATATGTAATAAATGAGTTTATAAATTGTTAAGTTATTATAATTTTTTCTATTTTTTTATTTGTAAGGGTATATTAGTAAGAATATGAATTTAGTTAGGAAGAAGATCAAATTATGATTGATAGTTTGCTATTATTTATCTTTTTTTTTGGAGTAAAAATATCTATTTTGATTTATTAAACTCTATACTACCATTATCTATTTTTATCATTCTATCAAATAAGTCCATATTTTCTAGTCTATGTGAGACAATTATAATAGTTTTTTCTTTATATCTATTAAATATATTTTTTAATATTTTTCTTTCTAAGTTTATATCAATTGCGTTTAGTCCTTCATCTATTAAGATAATGTTACCACTTTTTAATAAAGCTCTTGCTAAAATTATTCTTTGTTTCTGACCTCCAGATATATTATTTCCATTTTCTTCTAGTGTGGTATTATATCCTAGAAACAGATCTTTTACTATTTCATCTACGTATGTTATATTACATATTTTTTTATATTCTTTTTCTTTTATATTTCTATTAAATAATATGTTGTTTTTGATTGTGTCTGTAAAAATAATCTCATTTTGTGAAATCATTGTTATATATTTTCTTATATTTGAAATTGAGATATCATTAATATCTTTTTTATCATATATAATTTTATTATTTTCTACTGGATAATACTTTGCTAATAGTTTTAAAAGTGTACTTTTACCACTTCCTGAATTTCCTATAATTAGTACTTTTTCTCCTGATTTTATTTTTAGATTTATATTTTTTAATATTAAATTATAGTTATTATAGCTATAATTAATATTGTTTAGTTGGATATTACCTTTTATTTCGTATTTAGTATTTGATGATAGATCTATTGATTCTATATCTAATAAATTATTAGCTCTTTTTAATGAATTGACTGCATATATGTATTCCTTGTTTAAATCTATAATGTTTCTAATTGGAGTGATTAAATATGTAACCAATCCTGTATATACTATTATTTGTCCTGGTGATAGTATATTATCAAATACAAAGTTAAATCCAATGAATTCTATTATTAATAAGCTTAAGTATGTTATAAGATCTTTTAATAATATTTCAAAGTTTGTAATATTATCATAATTTCTTATATTTTTTAGACTATTTGTATATAATTTATTCATCTTTTTGTCTAATATGTGTTCTAAATTTAAATTTTTTATAGATTCATAGCCGTTGATTGTTTCTATCATTAAAGAATTAATTTTAGCATTATTTTCTTGATTTATATTTGTATATTTTTTTATTATTGGGTTAAATATAATAAATATAATAATATAAATCAAAATAGTTATTATAAGTAATATAAACATTGTTATATTTATTTTTAATAGAACTATAGAACAGGTTATTGAAATTATAACATCTAATACTAATGTTAAAACTATTTTGCTGAGCATATTTTTAACATATTCTAAATCATTAATTCTTGATATTATTTCTCCTGTTGTTCTATTTTTATAATAACTAAAAGGAAGTAAAAGAATTTTTCGGTAAGATGATATAAATATGGAATAATCTAGATGTTGATTTAAATATATGAGTAGTTTGTTTCTTAAAAAGCTTAGTATACTTTTGATGAGTAAAATTATTAGGAATATAAGTGTAACTATTAATAAATTGTTCTTTGATGTTAATAATATATGATCAATTATTATTCCACTATACATTGCATAAATTGAAGAAAGTATTGTAAATAGTATTGATAAGGATACGATATTTAAAACAATGCTTTTATTTTTTCTTAATATATTAATTATTATTTTATTTAGATACTTTTCTTCATTTATGTAAGGAATGGGCTTGGTTATTATAAAATTCATACAATATCCTGTCCACATATCTAAAAATTGTGAAATATTTATTTTTCTTTCGCCTATAGCTGGATCCATTACTATAACTTTATTTGATTTTATTTCATATACTACTATAAAGTGTTCATAATTATTACTAATTATTTGACATATTGAGGGCGTTTTTAGTTTTTGAATGTCTTCTTTAGATTTTTCTTTATATTGATATGCTTCTGCTTCTATTCCAAATTTTTTAGCTGCTATTTTTATGTTATAAAAATTTGTTCCTGTTTTACTTGTACATGTATACTCTATTAACTTATTTATTGAAATATTACCTCCATAATATCTAATTATTGATAATAGACAGCATGCTCCACATTCTTTATAGCCATCTTGTTTGATAATTAAATTTTTTTTCATCTTTTACCTCCTCTAATAATTATTATTGGAGATGATTGAGTTAAATTACTTCAATATTTTAAAAAAAATTTAATTTATGAAAAAAATGATCAATATTATTGATCATTTTTATATTTTTTATTAAAAATATATGTTATTATGTTCTCCATCAGACATATCGTCATATCTTAAATCCGATTGATTTTCGTATGTTCTTTCTTCAGTATCATCATATTTATATTTACTTGGATCTATATAATGGAGATAATTATTTATTCTTCTTTTTAGTCTTATTGAAAAAGCAAATATTAGTATGATTAAAAATATTATGAGTATTGGATTGGAACTATTCTTTGCTTCTATTATTTCTACTGGATTGTTAGGATTATAGTAGAATGTTGCTTTATCATCTTTTTTATATTCTTCAAATGCTGATACCTTAGTATTATAGTTTTCGTTATTTACTTGGTATGTTATATCTACTTCATCAAATTCATTTGGGTTACTGGTAATTGTTACTTCGATTGGTTGATAATTCTTTGTTTTTAATGCTCCAATTTCTAATGAACCAAAAAATAATAAAGCTAAAGATAAAATAATTACTCCTGTCAAAGCTGCTCCCGCACCGATTAATTGGCTAATAGGCCCGTTGAATGTTGTACTTTTTACACTTATATGTCTTCCATTTTTTACTACTTTTTCAAATCTCATTTTTTATCCTTTCTTATTATATTTTGATATTATTCTTCATTTATATCTATTATTGAAAATACATCTTTATCGTTGTTTAATTCTATTATGTTCATTACTACTCCACATCCTGTTATTTTTCCTCCTAGTGAGGATATGGCTTGTTTGATGGCATTTACTGTATTTCCAGTTGCATATATATCATCTATTATATAGAAGTTTTTATCTTTATAATTATCGTTAACAAGCTTTGGCAATTCTAGATAATCTTTACCATATTCTTTTATATATGAAAATTGTTTTTCTACTGTTGATGGGGGTAGTTTCCCTTTTTTTCTGATGGGAACTAGACCTACTCCTAATTCGGTTGCTATGACACTTGCAAATAGGAAGCCTCTGGCTTCTGGTGCTATTATGTAATCTATATTTTTATTATTTAGTTCTTTTAAAAATATTTCTGTTATTTCTTTTAGGGTTTCTTTTTGAATTATTAGTGGTGTAATATCTATAAATTCTACTCCTTTAACGGGAAAATCTGGTTCTGTTCTTATATTTAATTCATTTTTTAGTTTATTATTAATTATTCTCATTTTAATTCTCCTTATATTAATTTAATTTTTTAGCGTGTAATACTATTCTATATCTATCATCACTAGAACAAGTTGATAAGGTTAAGATTCTATCATTCTTATCTATATTTATATTATATTCATAATTGCTTCTATTTTTTATTTTAGTAAGAAAGCTATTATATTCTTCTTCATCTTTGAAATTATTCTTTATATAATAATCTTCTTCTAATATTTTATAAGTTGAAAAAACCTTATAATAATTTGTTTCTGTTTCGGTTATGAATAATATTTTTAGATTTTCTTCATTATTTCTCCATTCAGTGGATAATGTTTTATATAAGGTTCCAAACATACTTCCATCACGTCTGGCATGTGCAAAGATTGTAATATTTTTATCAGATCCATCAACTTTATTTATATAGTTTATAAAGGGCCATCCGGCATTGTTTGGGCTTTTATCAAAACTGTGATTAAGATAAAAGTCGTTATTTGTAGTTTTAACAATTGGGTATTCTATGTTAGTTCCATTTATTTTTATAAAAGCTAGTGTGTCATTATTTTTCTTCTTTAAATTGTCGAAATCTATTTTATATTTATTGGTTTCTTTATTTATTATAATATCATTTTTAATTGTTTTAATAATTTTATTGCTATTATTATTGTCTATTGTCCATGATATTATTTTAATTGAGGATATTAGAAACAATATTAAAAATAATATTAATGCTATATTTAAAGTGAGTTTTTTACTTCTATTTTCTTTTCTTTTTTTCACTTTATCACCTATAATAAAGACTAGCATATTTTATTATGCTAGTCAATGTTTTACTTTTGTTTATGGAAAATAAATTTTCCATTTTTACTTTCTAATATTAATCTTCCATTTTCGAAGTTATAAGTATATTTTGTATCTTCTGATTTTTCGTTTGCAAAATCTATATATAAATTATTTTTATTTATTTTATAATTAAATTTATATGTTGATAATGGTACTTTTAGTTCTCCTGTATTATCTTTATTAAAAATATAGACTGTTACATTATCTGTTGTCCACTTACCTATTAATGGGTTATTATTCTCTTTTTTCTTTGTTTTTAATATTGCTATTATACTAAATGATAGTACTATTAATATTATTAGTACTAATATAATTATTCTTTTTACTTGTTTTTGCTTTTTCTTTTTTTTCATATTTACAACTCCTAAATATAGAGACGATGATATATCGTCTCTATAGGTTTATTTTTTTAGTTTTAGTGCTTTAATTGTGCCTATTAATAAGACAATTAAAGATATTCCTAATGTTATAAACCATATGTATATGTTGTCAGATGTTTTAGGATTACTACTACTATTTGTAGATTCTCCTTTTCCAGCACTATTTGAAGTTGAACTACCATTAGTAGTTGAATTATCTTCATTACTTCCTACTAAAGCATAACCACTTAAATGATCTAAATTACCAACTAATTTATTTCCTTGTTTAGATAAATTATATGATTGACCTAGTACTATATTATTATTAGCATCAGTATCAATATAAACTAATTTATATGATTTATATTCTCCCATTTCATCAGTATAATTCAAACTAATAGTAGCACCATTATTAACTTCAACTGGTTCATTATTGTTATCTAAAACACTTATATCAAGGAAAGATATTAAAGTTCCATATTGCTTAGCTGCATTTATAATAATATCCTTTAATCCTTCATATTCTTCACGAGTCATTGGTGGATCCATTTGAGCTAAAGCTTCATCAGGTAAATTACTTAAATCTGTTATTACTAAATGAAGACCTGTTTTGTTTTCTTCACCAACAAATGTAATACTATTATTATGTTCTTCATCATCAGTATTATATTCTTGTAACCATTTAGCATAAATGGTAGTATTAGTCATTATTGGATTACTAAAATTATATTCATTTTCTAAATTATCATCTTCATACCAACCACCAAATACTTTACCATTTTTAGTTGGATTAGTAGGTTTATTAACTGTTTGTCCATCTACTACTAAAACAGGTTCTATAGCACTACCTCCATTAGTATTAAATGTAACAGTATGTTTAATAACAGGATCATCCCACTTTGCATAAATTGTAGTATCACTTGTTATAGGAGTATTAAAGTCAAATTCAGTTGTTTTAGTATGATCAGCAAACCATCCTCCAAACACCTTATTATCTTTCGCTGGATCTTGAGATGGTCTTGCGACAGTATGACCATGTTCTACTACAATAGGATTAATTATAGTTCCACCATCTGTATCAAATGTAACTGTATGATTTTGAACAGTATCTTCTTCAAATACTAATTTAATATTTACATTTTCACCTTCAGGAGTAAATACATATTCAGTTTGATTTGAAAGCAATTCATCTTCTACCCAAATCATATGTCCAAGATTATTTGAATCTTCTTCTTCATGTGTAGCATACCATCCAGCTAGATGATGACCTTGAGCTGGATATGCTGTTAAAGTCACTTCTGTATTAGGATCTACAAAATAATTAGCTGAATGATCAATTTGTGCATGCATAGGTCCTTGATTATCAGGATCATCAGTATTAAAATCTACTTGATAAGTACCTCCTCCAGAATATATAACTTGTACACGAGTTTGATTTTGTGGTGTTACCTCTTCATCATTCCATTTAGCATATATTGTTACAAAAGCAGTAATTCTAGTACTAAAATCAAATGGTGTTGTATATGTACTATCCTCATACCAACCAGCAAATACTTTACCATTTTTAGCAGGATCTGGATTTGGTCTAGCTACTACTTGTCCAGCATCAACCTCTACTGAAGATATTTCAATATCATCTATAGGATCATAAAATGTTACAGAAACTTTAGTCATTTCAGTAACAGATACATCATCACTAACTATATTACCACCTTCATAATTAGCACAGCTAACTGTATATGTGCCAACAGATGGAGCTAGAAATGATCCTCCAAATGTTCCATTAGTTCCTTCATTAGTAACTTCTACTGATAATTTATCTATTTCTTCATCTTGATTATCATATAGTTTACACATTACAGCATGCGAACTATTCTCAGTAGTACCACCAAAAAGAATAATATTTCCCCCATCTTCTGCATGAGTATCTAAAGATGTAACATTAGCCTCACCTGCTGCCATTACAGTAAGAGGAAGAACTAATAATAATGAAAATATTAATAATAGTTTATTTTTCATATTATTCTCCCTCCTCTGGATGATAGATATTAGCTAGTGTTCCTTCACCTGAACCTGAATATGCTCCAGCATAAGTATATGTATCACTACCTTTATATTCAGCATTTAAATATACATCTTTAATATTTCTATCAGCATTTTGTTGTAAATCAAATTCAAATCTTGACATCTTTAATCCTTTTCCAGAAAATTCAAAGTCAGGGTTCTCTTGATCAAATTCATATCCATCAACTGGATTACCTAAGCCATCTAAAAAGTCACTTATAGGATTTAAAGTTACATTTTCATTACTACCATCTTTATACACTATTTTAGCTGTAATTATAAAATCTTGATATGATTTTGTTCTATCAAAATAGAAATCAGCTGCTAAAACAGGAATATTTCTTTCATTATCATATCTAATATAACCATCTATTGTATATCTTTTTACTTGAATATAATATTTTTCATTATGAGTATCGGTAACTAAAAATACTACATTATCATAAAAGTGAGATGAAAATTCTATACTAAATTTATTACCATTTTTTGTTACTGTAACAGCATCTTCTGGTACATCTAATGGTTCTATAGATGCTATTTCTAATCCATTATAATTTAAAGCATCAATTTTTATTGTGCTTTCAAGTAATATTGATTCAAGCTTTGCAGGTTTTGATTGTGTTGTATTAGAAATATCATATTGATCTATTTTTAGGAATGGATCATTCCAATGAGCTGGATAATAATTTAATCCACTTAAATCACCAGTAGTTATTCCTCTATAATCATCATTATATATTACTACTTTAAAGTTTCTATCTCCAAAAGAAACATATGCATTAGCTTCACTTGGCTCACCTACTGGTTGTAATTTATGTGTCCATATTTTATGTTCTACTTCAGCAGCATAATGATGTATACATCTTTCATATGTGTTACGTTCTACACTTGATGAATTTTCTTGTGGCCTTGCCCCGCATGTCTCAGCTGCTGCTTGTTCTAACTCATTTATACGTTGATTAGGTTCTCCTAATATTAATTCAGGATTTAATGTATTCCAATCAATAGCATTACCTGTTGCTATTTCATATAGCTCTTGCCAATTATTAAATTCATCAGTTTTATACCATCCTTTATATTGAGCATGAACATCAAAAATAGTGTTTTGTTTGTTATCTGCTGTTACTATAGAATCTTTATAAAAAGTACTATTCCCATTTGGGAAATCTGGTATATTATCAAACTCATGATAGCAAACTCCACTGCCACATGACCATAACACTACAGCTCTTCCATCAAAGCGAGATTCTTCTCCTTGTCCTTCATCATGATGTTCTTCATAATAATCTTGAACAGCTATATTTTCATTAGCACTAAAATTAAAATCTAAACTAACTGGATGACCTTGCATAAATAAAGTAAAAGTATTATTACCATTATAATTTAATTTACCTGTCTGTCCATTTGTTACAGTTATAGTACAAGTAGTTTCACTAGCACAATTAACTGTTCCAATATTATTATCACCATTACGAAGTTCAACAAATTGATTATCAATCTTCAAGTGACCATTATCATTAACCATAACATGACTATTTTGATTATTATTACCAATAGTAAATGTTAATACATATTCCCCATCAGCAAATACTTTAGTAATAGGTATAAAATAGTTTAATATTAAAGCTGCTACTAAAATAATTGCAACCATTTTCTTAGGAATTTTCCTAATAGTTTTCATAAACTTCTTCACATCTAATCCTCCTTATTTTGTAATAATTATATCATTATATAATAATGTATTGTATTTAATTGCTAATTTGTCATTGACAATATGACAATATGACACTTTTGATGTATAATATGCATTATAATATTTCAAAGAGGTGGATTATGAATTTCTCTGAAAAATTAAATTATTATATTGATTATATAGGTTGTACGGCTAAAGAATTATCTGATATATCATCAATATCACCTTCCGTTATTAGTAGATATCGTAGTGGTGATAGATATCCTAAATATAATAGCAAACAATTAGATAATATAATTAATAGTCTATATATATTAGCAAAACAAAATAATATAAATATAAAGAAAGATACTATAAAAAAAGATTTAGAAGAAACAATAAGTACAAATGATATTGATATAGAATTATTTAGAAATAATTTTAATAAATTAATTAAAGAATTAAATATTAATGTTTCTGAATTATCAAGATATATTGGTTTTGATGCATCATATATATCTAAGATAAGAAGTGGAACAAGAAAACCTCAAAATATTAATGATTTTACAAACTCAATTAGTAGATATATTATTAATTATCATAATGATGATAAAAATAAACTACTACTTAGTAATTTATTAAACTGTAATAAAGAAGATTTAAATGATAATGATAGTTTTAATATAATCTTAATTAACTGGCTATCAAATGATAATTATGAAGATAATGATATGGTAAATAGTTTTCTAAAAAAATTAGATAATTTTGATTTAAATGATTATATTAAAACTATCAAATTCGATAAAATTAAAATACCTACTCTACCTAAAGGTATAGCTAAAGCTAAAACTTATTATGGTCTAGAAGGATTTAAAAAATCACAATTAGATGCATTAAAAACAATAATACTATCTAAATCACATGATGATATTTTCTTCTATTCTAATATGCCAATGATTGAAGCAGGAAAAGATAAAGAATTTACTAAAAAATATATGATAGCTTTAGCTATGTGCTTAAAAAAAGGACTAAATTTAAATATGATTCATGATTTAGATCGCCCCTTTGAAGAATTAATATTAGGCCTAGAGGGATGGATCCCCCTATATATGACTGGTCAGATTAATTCTTACTATTTAAATAATAATTCAAATCTACATTATTCACAAATAGAATGCTCATCAAATGCCGTAGCATTAAGTGGTACATGCCCTACTGGATATATAAATAAAGCTAAAATAATAGTAAGTAATAAAAATAATGATATAAAGTATTATAAAGATATACATAGTCTATTACTTAAAAAAGCTAATAATCTAATTAATATATATAATGAAGATAAGAAAGATGAATATATTGAAATATTAAATAATAATATAAATATTAAAGGAGATAGAAAAAATATATTATTTGATTTACCATTATATACAATAAATGATAAATTATTAAATAAAATATTAGATAAGAATAATATAGATGATAAAAAAAGAAAACTAATAAAAGATATAATTAATAATCAGAAAAAAAGAGTTAATACAATTCTAAAAAATAATAATATAAGTGATAAAATAACATTACTAACAAAAGAAGAATTTAATGAAGAAAAGCACTATCTAAACTTAAGTAATTATTTTATAAAAGAAATATTATATACTTATGATGATTATATAGAACATTATAAACAAACTCTAGATTATATGAAGAGTAATACTAATTATAAATGTATTATAAATAAAAATAATATATTTAAAAATATAAATATATACATTATTAGTAATAAACAAGTTATTATAACAAAAATAAATAAACCTATTATTCATTTTGTTATATATTATCCTAAATTAATAGATGCTATAGATAAATTTACATAATAAAAAATGCTAGTATATTAATACTAGCATTTTAATTATTATCATCATCACTAACAATATAAAAAGGTCTTAATACTTTTGCTAATCTTTTATGAACTTCTTCAACACTTGTGTTTTCAAATTTTGCGGCTCCAGAATCAATTTTTCCTCCACCACCTAATTCTTTCATAATAGCACCAATATTTACCGTTCCAGTTGATCTACCAGAAATAGATACTATATCATCTTCTATCATACCACAAGCAAATGATGCATCACCAATATTTAATCCCATATCTGCAGCTTTAGCAATTAAGTCTCTTGTATAATCAGTATTTGAATCAAACATAAAAGCCATAGGTAAATTAAATAATTGAGCTTTGCCAACTAGATTCTGTACTTTAAGATAATCATTTAAATTTTCCTTAAACCAAGTCTTAACCCTATTGCCATTAGCTCCTATTCTTTGAAGCACGGCAAGACTATCAAATGTATCAGCAGAAATATTATTTTTTAACTGACCTGAATATAGTCCTGTATCTAAAGAAATACCGGCATATAAATAATTAGCAACATTAGGAGAAACAGCTCCTAAGGCATTATAACAATCATTAAGTAAACATACAACTATCTCTGAAGCACTAGAACGTTCATTATTAATATATTGATAATTAGATTCAATAGTTTCATCATAAATATTATGATGATCAATTATAACAATATTCTCAGGATTATCTAAATATTCTGGTACACAAGTTAACATTTTTCTATTAAAATCAGTTAATATATATAAATCATTAGGTCCAGCAATTGCTTTATATTTTTCTTTATTTATTATATGAAAATCCTTTTTACTTTCCTCAATAATAGATTTAAGGGCTGGTGACATTAATTGTAAAGAATCATTTACTACTATAAATGGCTCCCTCCCCAACTCCTTAACTACAATTGAAAGACCTATAGCAGACCCTATAGCATCAAAGTCAATTCTATTATGTGGAATAATAATAACTTTATCAGATTCCATTATTTTTCGAACTAATTCTCTACTTAATGTTTCAATATCCATTTCTTTCAATTCTCCTCAAGGACATATTATACACCTTTTTTTCTAAAAAGCAATTACTTATCTTTACATTTTATATCAAATTTTATATCTTTTAATAAAATACTTTTTTAAAAAGTAATTATTGTGATAAAATATAGGTGTATAAGGAGTATAAATTATGAGATTATTAAAGTTTATATTTAAATTTATTATATTTATTTTTCCCTTGTTAGCTATTATATTATTATTTGATTATGCTAGAATTAATGCACAGTATTATTTTAATAAGAATAATTATGATGAATCATTTGATGTTAGGGGTAATACAGATAATTATACGCCTCAAGGACTAACTTATTCAAAAGAATATAATGTTATTCTTCAAACATCTTATAGTAGTAAGCATAATGTTAGTATGTTATATGTAACTAACTATAAGAATGGTAAACTATTAAAAGAATTAAAATTAAAAAATATTTATAATAAAGATAATATAAGTCATGTTGGTGGGATTACGACTGATGATGATAAGGTATGGATTACTAATGATTATGAGGTTAATGAATATAGTCTTAGTGAAATAATAAATACTTCTGATAATTTTATTAAGAGTATAAAAGATACCAAATTACCTAATCGAGGAGATTTTTGTTTATATAATAATAATATTTTATGGGTTGGTGATTTCTTTTTAAATCCTTTTTATAGGGTTCCTGATAATAATCCTTTACTTCTTGGATATAATGATGATGATAAGATAGATTATGATATGCCTGATTATGTTATTAGTTTGCCTAAGATGGTTCAGGGTATGGCTATAACGGAAGATAATAAATTTGTATTTACAGCATCTTATACTAATTTAATTAACTCTAATTTAATGATATATGATAATCCTTTAAAGGATAAGAATGATTATTATGAAATTAATAATAATAAAATACCTTATTATAAATTTAGTAATAATAATTTTATTAATAATATAAAGCTACCACCTATGGCTGAGGGATTATTCTATAAAGATAAGTATTTATATATATTGTTTGAAAGTAGTTCTGATACATATTTTTATGCTTATCCTAAGATAAATAAAATAATTAAGTTAAATATTAAAAAGCTAGACAAATGATATGTCTAGCCTTTTATTTGAATTTTACATATTTAAAACCTAGAGATTGGTATACTTCACTTGCTTTAGGAAGAACAGTTATTCTTGCAATAGTAAGATTATATAATTCATCAATCATAATAATTGAAAATAAAGAGATACTCATAATAATAAATGTTTTTTTATTCATATTCTTAGATAAATATATTAAAAATGGTAACATTAAATACATTAGAATTAGAGAGGCAGAACCAAAGAATAGTACACTTCTTAGGCATACAAAACCACCTATATTGCCAATATTAAGTATTTCAACATTATAATCCCATAGTCTAAGACCATTACATAGTTTAAATATTAGTAAACCTGCTATATATTCTAATAAACCAGTAACTATAGATGATATTAAGAATACTAAGAAAGGATTCTTTTTTATTTTATAAGTTGTTAAAACTATTAATATAGAACCAAATGCATATATATTTATCCAAGGCAAGAAATTACCTCCTTGCATATACCATATCTTCATACCACCATTAAAATAATAAAATATAAATTCATATATCCAACCAAATATACCTGAAAAAACAAAAATTAAACATAATATACCAATTACTTGATACCTCTCAAATTTAATTTTATCATTTAAATATTTATCAAATATATTTTTCATCTATCCTCCAAATATTATAATCTACTTCTACTTTTATCTATAGTATCAATAAATAATTGTTCTCTTAAAGCACTCCAATCATCAAAATCAATATTAATACTAGGAGTACTAAGACCAATACTAATATTTTTATACTCATTATTATTTATATATTTATTACATAATAATATAATGTCTTTTAAAACATCAAATTGAAAAGAAGAACTAATATCTACTGATGAAGTAATAGCAATTGTAAGTTCATCTGGATTATCTATAATTCTAAACTGTAAAGAATTATATAACTCTCTTCTCTCTTCTTTAGATAACCCATAATAACCTGATCCCGTATTACTTAAATACTTTCCTTTATCATTTAAATATTCTACTAAATTAATACTAGTAACAAAATGACTACTTAATCCATCACCTTCGGCTATTTTGGCTGCAAATTTATCGGGGAATACAACCATACATGCTTGAAGTCCCTCTTCTTCACTATCATATCTTTTTCTAGATATTAATTCACTGAAGAATTTTTCTAATTCAGTATGTATCTTTAACTCATCTTGACTATTATTTGCATGATAAATTTTTTCTTTTAATTCACTTATATAATAAGAATCTAGGTTTTCCATTATAAACTCCTCTACTATTATTATTTAGACTTAGGTTTTTTTATTTTATTATCACTAATAATCTTATAAAAATCATCATCACAAGATCTTGTTCTGTATTCAATATTAGGTGAATTAATACCGAAATAAACAGATCCAATCCAACCTCTATTTTTACATGTTTTACAGAATAAATATATTCTATGTATAATACTTAATTGGAAATCATTAAAATCTCTATTAGAAAATACTTTATTAGAATCAATTATAATTATCAATTCATTTCTACTAGTATCAATTCTAACTCTTATAGAATTCTCATTTTGAATCATATACTCTTTTAAAGCTAAATTATAATCCTCTATTAGTGAATATTTTTTTTTATTACCTAAATATTCATAGCAATTTATTAAAGTTATGCCATGATAGTTAGATTTTGTTTCACATATCTTACCAACGCAATCAGTATGTCTTAATACCATAACTGCTTGAAGTCCGTCTATATCTTTTGAATTTTTATCTCTTAATTGTCTTCCAGTTATAATATCTAAAAAAAATTTTTCAAGTTCTTTATTAATTTTTTCAATACTATCTGTATCTTTTACATAATAAAATTTTTGATTTAATTTATCTGTATATTTTCTATCTTTATTATTAGTTATTAAGGTCATATTTAGCTCCTTAATCAATATTTACTAGTTCATAATCACGAGAACCTACTCCAAGTGATTCAGCATAAGGTAATATTTCTCTACCTTGTTGTCTATCTATTCTTTCTTGTAATAAATGAGCTCCTGGATCTTTACTATTCCATACCATATCAATAAAAGCTTGATCATTAGCAACTGGATCTAAACTTGCTATTATTCCCATATCTTCCATTACGGGGTCTCCTTGGTTACAATCACAATCACAATCTACAGATAAAGCATTCATAATAGTAATATAAACAATAGGTTTTTTCTTATCTTTCAAATAATTACATACAGCACCAGCAGCTTCAGCCATAGATTCAATAAAATCTATTTGTTCATGTTTCCTATCCCATGCTGTATCTGGGTTTTCATCTTGACCACAGCTATGGATATAAGCTTTACCATTACGTGATGCTATACCAATTGATTGATTCTTTAAATTAGCACCAAATCCTCCCATCATATGACCTTTACCATGTGCTAAATTAATTATTGAATCATAATATTTAAAATTCTCTCCTATTAAATCATATTTTAAATGTTTTGATCCTTTTGGAGTATCTATTTTAAATTCTCCTAAAGCATCCATTATATCAACTTCAGCAAAACTAGTAAAGCCATGTTCTTCAGCTACTTTCATATGATCTTTAGTATTAGTTCTAGCACCAGGATAAGCAGTATTACATTCAATTATAGTACCATTCAATTTCTTTACTAAAGGCCCAATCAAATCAGCTTTTAAATATCCTTTAGCCCCTTTTTCTCCAGTAGATACCTTAACTCCTACTTCACCAGGTAAATCAACCTCTAAAGCATCAAAAATATTTATTAAAGACTCTGGAGTTATTTTACTTGTATAAAACACAACTGATTTTTTCATTATATCAAATCCTTTCTTCAATATTATCAGACATCTATATTATAACATATCTTTTTATTAATAACCATAAATAAAAAGATATATTAAATAATATTATTTGTCTTCTTTTCTTTTTTTATCTAATTCTTTTATATATCCTAAATAATGATTATTGGGTAATTCATAACAATGTAGTTTATATGATTTACATTCATTTTTTGTGGTAAATAAGTATAAGTTATTCTTACTAGTTTTTTTAATTTTTAAGTTTTTTGGACTAAATATATAATCATTTATAAAATTTCTAGAGAACCAAAATAGATTTGTTTTTAAACCGTGATTTAGTGCCCAATCTGAATATACGTATATATCTAGGGTATTAAAATCTTTACTTGCTAAATATAGTATTTTTGTATCTTTATTCTTTGCTAATTGTTTAATATAGGGATATTTATCTAAATCATATTTTACTTCTACTTCTTGTGGCTTTTCTTTTGAATTTAGAAAAGTATAATAATCATATGTATTTGAAAGTGTTTCTCCTATTTCAGTTATTTGTATATATAGGCATATAATTAATATAATTACCGCTTTTTTAAATGATAATCTTTTTATAATTATAATTAATGAACATATTGTTATTATATATACTACAGGCCAGATAAAACGACCTGTTGATCTAAATATTCCCCATATATCATTAATGAAATTTGGTAATTTTAAATTATATAATAATTTATCTCCATAATAAGCTTTTGGTGATAAAGCAAATATTATACAAATAATGGAAATAAATAATAGACTTATACTTAGATTTTTATATTTGATTAATTTATTTCTGTCTTTAATTAAAGTAATTATTAATAAAACTACTGATATAGCTATAAGTATTAATAAACCTAAACCAAGATATGCAAAGCCTTCATATTGTCCTTCTATCATTGGTAATGTTTTTGTATATGAAGACCAATCAAGAGGATTTAAAAATCCATTTAAGTTAAAACTAAAGTAGCCTAATCCCTCATTGTCAATTTTACTTATATTATGAAATCCTCCAAATATATAGGTTGTTATAGTTGCTATAACTAGGTATGTTATTAATAATTTAATTGATTTAGTTATTTTTTTTGTATTTAAGATATCTAATAATATATAGCCTATTAGTATTATGCCACACATTGCTAAAAGATAGATATGAATAGTTGAACATAGGAATGATATAATCATCCAAGTAATATATATTTTTTTATTTTTTTCATATTCTTCATATAAAAATAAAGTACTTAATGATATTAATATTAACCAGTGACTACAAAGAGAAGTATGATAAAACATTCGAAAGATCATTATTGGTGAATATATGAATAATATAGATATTAAAATAGTTAATAATTTTGAATCTGTATATTTTTTTATTATTTTTGAACTTGTTAAGGCTTGCAAGATATAACATGATACTCCATATAGGCCTAAATATTGAAATTTTTTTGGTAAGAGAAAAGAAAATATTTTAAATATAAAAGCGCATATTGGAATTGCATCTGTAAATATTACTGATATATGATGAGGATAAGATAAAGAATTAGAAAGACCTATTGGAAAGGTCCAGCTACTAAAACGATATCCTTCCCATCCTATATAGTGCTGTAGAATATCAGCACCAAAGCCATATTTTCCTATTTTTTCCAGCCATCTTACATTAAATGGGTTTATTACTTGAAAAGTAAATGCTGATGCAAATATGAAAATGCTTAATATAATTATAATTAAATTATAGTGTTTTAATATTAATTTTTTTATTATTTTATTTTTACTATCTTCTTTTTTTTCTTTAACCATTATTTTCCTCCTATATATTAAGTATCAATTTATACTGTTTTCTTTTGTTTTAAAATTAATTTCTTAGGTTCTTCTCTTATTTCTAATTTTGCCTTATTACTTTTGAAATTATCTTCTATTTCTATTTCTTTTTCTTTATAGTTATCTAATATTTTATGATGATATTTATTTAGGTTGCTTCTTTTAATACTTAAATTTAATATTTCAAATATATCATCAGGGATAATAGCTTTTTCTTTTTTTTCCATAATTAGTATATCTTCCCTTGGATAATAATCTAGATGGGGGTAATCTAGATTTTGGTTTAATAAGCTTATTTCATTTTGATTAATTAGTAATCCATTAAATTTATTTTCGTTGCATGGAATGGTTCCATAAATATTAGCAGTTATATTCTTGAAGAATTCTGTTTCTTCAATTTCTTTTATTTTTTTGTTAAGTTCATCTAAATTATTTATAGTACAGATTTCTTTTTTTCCTATGTAATAGCTGTTTTCTGCTCCAGAAGTTATATTAAACATTGTCAAATCATGTATATAAGATCCTAATAATATTTCTATTTTATCTAATAGATTTTGTTTCCTGTTTAAAGATAAATATAATCTAGAAGGATTACCAATTATCTGAAAGATGTAATAATCAATTTTGTTATAACTAACATTAACATATTTTTTTAAATCATTTAATTGTTTCTCAATTTCTAAATATTCTTTTCTTAAACCAAATATTATTTGTTTAAATGTATATGCTTTTTCCATAAAACTCCTCCTATAGAAATTGTATCATATTTTCTTACAAAAAAAAACTTAATCTAAATTAGATTGAGTAATATACAAGATGGTAAGGATAAATAGTATATCCAAAATTTTATGAATAATTGATAAGAAACTAATCACTAAGAATGTTTTAGAATATTTTCCTAATATTTAAGCTTTTTTGTCTAAATTATTTAAATATGTTATAATAAAAAACATATTTTGCAAAGGGGGAAAATATGAGACAAGATACTCAAGTATTAACATTAGATAAAAAGATTTCTATATTAAGTCAGACAAGTAATTATTATGCTAAAAGTGGCATGGGCAGTAATAGACAGAAAATGAGAAATGGTAGAGCTGTAAAAATTTTACCTAATATAACTGAAGAAGAAGCACAAATACTATTTTACCTTCCATCAGTTCAAAATGCTATTTTCAATATTGATAATACTGAAATATTAAGAACTATATTTAGAAAGGTTCCAGCTTTTTTTCAAGAAATAATGTTTTCAAATGAAAAATTACAAGATTCTTTATTAGCCCCTAGACAATCATTAAAAAGAAAAGAATTATTTGAGAATTATAATAAGCAAGATATTGTTTTTAACGAAGAAGAAGTAAGACAATTAGAAAACTTTTTACATACTATTAAAAGCCCTAAAATATTTGATCAAGTAATTGAAAGTAAATATTTTCAAAGAATTGTTGCCCTATGTCTTGATAAGCAACTTAAAGCATCATTTTTTAGAGGTATGGATGAAGTAAAATTATTCTATAATATAATAAATGACGATGAAATCTTTAAAACTAGAATTTCAAGAAGAAGAAGTATACTTACAATTTTTAACAATGTAAGTGACCATATTCTATTGTCAGATGATTATGATAAAATTGTTAAGCCAAGTGATTTAATTAGAAATAAAAGAAGGCATTCATCTAATGATGAAAAAATTATTGTAGATAAAAGAACACTATCTTTAATGACAACTGAAATGATACAAGAACTTTTATTATTTAAAAATGCAGATACAAATTTTATTAAAGAGTTTTTAAAAAAAGATATTCTTGAATCTCTTAAAGATAACAATTATGACTTTAATAAAATATTTTCACATTTGTTACATGGTGGATATTCAATTTTTAATAGTATTGATTTTATATACTTTAGTGTAATCATTGATGAATGTGAGAAAAATGAAGCTGTTAAAAAGAATTTTATTGATTTTGTATATAGAATTTTATGTAATACGCAGGAATTAGATGAGAATGAAATTATCATTGTAAAAAATGCTTTATATAACAGAATGAAAATGAATAATATTTCAAAAGAAGATTATAACAAACTGTTCTATTCTCCTGATGTGCTAAAAACTATGTTTTACTTAAAGTTTGGAAAAACTTCAAGTAGAATGGATTATTTACGTGGAATATCATTTAAACAAATAATGCTATTAAATATTAAACATATAAATCAAATATTAAAATTATTAAATATTGATAATGAAGATGAAATGTCAAATACTTATGGTTATGCCATAAAATTATATTTAACTTTTGGATTAGAAAGAACTTTGAAAATATTAAATGGGGATTATGGTAGATTAAATAGAACATTCTTTGATAATGTAAGCGCTTTAAAAGTTGATAATGTTAAGTTTACAAAAGAAGGAAATAAATATTTGCCAAATATATCTAATGAATTTATTAATTTTATGTTTGCAAATCAAAAAAACAATCACTTTATAGATATGCTTAATAATCCAACTGGTGAATTAAGTAAATATTGGAGTTATTTGTACAATAATTTTAATGAATTAAAGGAAAAATGTCATGATGTTATGACATTAAAGAAATTAAATATTATATTCAAACAACTTTCACCATCACGAGATATTAATGATGTTTCACCGGATAATTATAGATTAAGAGAAAATGATATTTTAAATGATATATGTCTTGGAAATAAGACAAGAAAATCTAATGGTGAAATTTATAAATCAGTATTAGATATTTATGAGCAAATGAAAAGAAGAACTGAATCTAGCATTCCATATGTTAAAGGATATTGTTCTAATGGTTATTCTTATGAAATGATGAGATTAAATGATCCGATTGCATTTACTTTAGGTTATAAAGGAAATTGTTGTATAAGAACAGATGATATAGCACATAATCATTTATTGCATGCAACATTATGTAGAAATGGTAGAATATTAATAATTTATGATAGTAATAATGAAATTGCTGGATTTGTTCCATTAAAAAGAAATGGTGAAGTATTAATTGCTAATAGTATAGAATGTACACATAAAGTTATAGATGAAAAAGCCATTGTAGCATTTTCTGAAGCTGTTAAAGACATGGTCAGTATATCTCAAAGTAATAAAGATGAGAATACTCCTATAAACTTAGTATGTATAGGAACTAATGCTTATGCTAAGCCTACTGGAACAGCATTTCCTAACAACATTAAAACACCTACTATTTATGAAAAAAATGATTTAAAATATAGAAATACTGATGAATACCATAGAAGTTTAACAATAATATATAAAAATCCTACATTAGATTTAAATAATATAAAATATGGAAATCCTAAATGTAGTTATCAAGATCCAAGACCATTAATTTCTTCTTGTGACTTTAATAAATCTACTAATGAGGAGCAAGAAAAGGCATTAAAGGTTATTAATGCAATTAGATATGCTAATTCTGATTTAGAAGAATTAGAAAACTTTAGATTATGTAGAAAATATGGAATCACTTATTGTGTATATGGTGATGATTGGTATATTGTTAGAACATCTGATGGAAATATTTATGGTGACTATTTAAAATATGATGAAAGAGCTATTAATGAATATAATGTTGCTTTACAAGAATTTCAAAATATGTTTTATTCAAAGCAACAAAATGATAAAGTAAAGCTTGTAAAAAAATTTAAACTTCCAAGATGATTTATTATTAAATTCATCTTTTTTTTGCCTATATCTAATTTTTCAATAGATAACTAACAAAAAAATATCATCTTAGATACCATTAAAAATATCTATATATTTATCAACTTTATTATAAGTTTTCCATTTAAAAACTCGAACTAAAAAAGTTCGAGCAAAATTCATATTGGTAGCGAGAGAGGGGGTCGAACCCACGACCTTTCGGGTATGAACCGAACGCTCTAGCCAACTGAGCTATCTCGCCATGTACAAAGCATATTAATTTTATCATAAATTATATTAGCTGTCAATTATTTAAAAGCAAAAAATTTGAAACAATATCTAATTTTTTGCTTTTAATATAACTATACTATTATTTGATAGATTTAGATTACTAATAATATTATCTAGTTCTTCTTTTGTTAATGAATGTAATAATCCTATCATATTATTTTCTATATGATTATCATATATTATATTGTCTATTATCATTTCATTTATTATTTCTATATTTTCAAAACTAAATATTTCGTTGCTTATTAGTACTTTCTTCTTTCTTTCAAAATCTTCTTTTGATATGTTTATATTTTTTAATTCTTTTTTTATTCTTTCTAGTAATTGGTTATAATTGTTAGTTTCATTTACTAATGAAACTAATGTGTGAGTATCACAATTTAGAATGTTTATATATAAAGAATTTGTTATTATTTTTTCTTTTTTTATTTTCTCATCAAAAGATGATGATTCATCGAACAGTAATGAAAAAATAATAAATAGATAGATATTATATTTTCTTATACTCATATTAATATTTTTTAAAGATATTTTAATATTATATGCTATTTTAGATATGTTTGTATTATGCTCAATTATTTCTTCTTTTATTGATACTTTATCTTTTTCTGTTATGGTTTTAATTTTTATTCCTGTGAATTTTGGAAATTCTTTCTTGCTTTGGTTTTCTTCAATGGTTCTAATTATTTCATTGGGATTAAAGTTGCCTGTTACAACAAGAAACATATTTTGGGGATGATAGAAGGTGTTGTAGCATGTATATAATGTTTCTTCTGTTATTTCTTCTATATCTTCTACGGTTCCTATGATGCTATCTTTGAATGGGTTTTGATTAAAGGTATTTTTTCTTATATGTTCATATAATATATCTTGTGGATTGTCATCACACATATGTATTTCTTGTGTAATTATTCCTTTTTCACTTTTAACATTTTCTTTTGTGAAATATGGACTTTGTACGTAATCTAATAAATAATTAATATTCTCTTTTAGATTTGATACGCATGAGAATAAGTATGTTGTATTTTTAAAGGTTGTATAGGCGTTACATAGGGCTCCACTTTGAGCAAAAAACTCTTCTGGTTGTGGGCCTTCTTTTTGAGCAAATACTTTGTGTTCTAAGAAGTGAGCAACACCATGTGGTACTTTTTCCATTTTATTTTTTTCAATGGGAATAAACTCGTTATAGATTGAGCCAAATTTTGTAGTAAAAGTTACATAATTATTATTTATTGTATCTTTTGTATATAAATATATTTCTAATCCATTTTTTAGTTTATGATAATAAATTTGTTCATCCATTTTCTTTAATTTAATGCTTTTCATTATTATCACCTTCTATATTTTTACCTATTAATAAATATTCGGTGTGTAAAGATATTTTTTTGCTTATGTTTATTATATCTTTTTTAGATATTTCATTTATTCTATCTATTCTTTCTTCAAATAGTAAGGAATTAATTAATTCTTTAGCGTAATAAGAATTAATTATTCCTGCCGGACTATCCTTACTAGCTTTAATACTAGATATTATTGTTTCTTTTGAACTATTTAATAATTTTTCATCAAAATATCCTTTAGATATATTATGTAGTGTTTTTTTAATTAATTTTACTACTTCTTGTTCTTTGTCGGCTTCAATACCAGAATATATTATTAAGGTATTGTCGTATGCTTTTGCTATAGAATTTATGTAATAGGCGTAGGAGTTTTTTTCACGAACTGTATCAAATAATAATGAATTAGATGAGCCTCCTAGCATTTCATTATAGACAGCTAATACATATTTTCTTTCGTAGTCTGTTAAATTATTTAGTGAACATAAAATAGTTAATTGACTTTGATTAGCATTATCTTCTTCACTTATCTTTTGGGGTTTTGTAAGTTTTTTTAATTCTTCTACTAGTATATCATTTTTTTGTTTTTTAAAATTTGTTATTTTAAACTTTTCTTTAAAGATAGGTTTTATATTCTGGATATCTATATCACCTACTACAAAGATATCTATATAATTTTCTTTTATTACTTTTTTATAGTATTCATATAGGTTATGGGTATTAATTTTATTCAATTCTTCTATGGTTCCATATGTACTATATGAATATGGTTTATTTTTTGTTGTTTCTAATAATTTAAATAATGTATATCTTAATTTATTATCTTTTAAACTATTAATATCTTTCTCTAGTTTTAATTTACATTTTGATAATGATTCTTCTTTAAATGAATTATCTATTATATCTGGTGAAAAAATTATATCTAATAGAAACTCTATTGAATACTTATTCATATTTTTTTCTGTATATTTTTCATTTAAAAATCTTATTTTGAATGATAAATTACTATAATTACCTATTCTTATATTAGAGCTTATTAGCTTTAAGTCATATAAGTTTTCTGTCTCTTTTATTAATTCTCTTTCTGTTGGATATTTTTTGTTAGAATTTAGTAATATAGATTTTAATATATTGCGAAGGGCAATATTATTTGGGTTTGCTTTTTCTCTAAAATTTACTTCAACTGTAATTGTTTTGAACTTTGTTGTTTTTATGATATGAAGATTATATGCTCCCATGTCTATTCTTTTATAATGCATTTATTTCACATCCCTCTGAATATATTTTTTATCATTATTTTATTTTTATGCATGAATCTAGCGCTAATTTTATCATTGTGTCTAAATTATTTTGCCTTTCTTCGCTTGTTAATTCTATTTTTGTAACGAATGAGTCTGAAACTGTACATATTGTTGTTGCTTGTTTTCCAGTTCTTTTGGCTTCTTTTAATAACCCAAAACTTTCCATTTCTACTCCCATTACATTATATTTTTTACTTATATCAGTATATTTATCATTAGAATAAAATACATCTGTTGAAAAGATTGTACCTGTTTTAATTTCTATATTTTTTTCTTGGGATGTATTTATAATTATATTATTGATGTATTTGGATGATTCTGGATATTGGTTATTATCCTCACATACTTCTATATAAGATGAATTGCTGAATGATTTAGTGGCTAAAAATACATCTCCTACATTTAATTCTTTAACATATGATCCCATTGTTCCTATTCTTATTATATAGTCTACATCATAAACTGAGAATAATTCATGTGAATATATACCTATACTTGGTATTCCCATTCCTGATGGAAATACTGTTATTTTTGTTCCATTATAATATCCTGTATAGGCTGTCATACCTCTTACTTGATTAACTAATTTTACATTTTCTAAATAATTATTTGCAATATATTCTGCTCTTTTGGGGTCACCTGGCATTAATACTATTTTTGCTATATCATCTTTTTTACTTTCTATATGTGGCGTAGCCATATTATCACTTCTTTCTATTTAATCATTTAATAATACTATTTTTTTATCTATATGAATAATATACTTATAATTTATATTATCTTTTGTAGAGATACTGATGGCTCTGTTTGATATATTATGTTTAGATATTTGTATAAAATAATCAGAAAAATCTATATTATTATCTAATCTTTTTTGATTTGCTTCAACTATTATTTTAAAAATTTTATCAAATAATTCAAATTCTTTGTTTGATATTGTAATACTTAATTCATCAGAATCTAATATAAATATATATTCTTTTTCTATTTTATTACCTTTATAATTAATAATTATTGTATTTCCTTCATTTTTAACTTTTAAATATTCGTAATTGTTTATATATTTTTTTATTAATTTTTCATCATTAAAAATATTTATTATTTGGTTTATTTTTTTGTTTTGTTCTTTTATATATTTACTACTGCTAACAGGATATTCTTCTATTTCAGGTTCTGGTATTTTAACTTTTGGGTTTATTATATTATAAGTTATTATAATTGCTATAACTATTAATAATAGGCTTATTATGACAAATAATTGGATTTTTTTATTTTTCATTTCATCACCTTATTCGCTATTTGTTTCTTCTTTCTTTACTAGTACTTCTCGAGGTTTAGAACCATTAGGTGGGCCTATTATTCCTCTTTCTTCAAGTAAATCAATTATTCTAGCAGCTCTATTATAACCAAGACGATATTTCCTTTGAATTAATGAAGCACTTATTTTTCCAGCATTTATTACATATTCTACTATTTCATTATACAGTGGATCTTCATATTCTTCTTCTGATGAATATCCATCATCATGACTACTTGAATCATTTTTCATTACTGTTAGGCTTTCATCATATTGAGCTTTTTGTTGTTCACAGACAAAATCGACTACTTTTTGAATTTCTTCTTCGCTTAAGAACGCTCCTTGTATTCTTGTAGGATGATTATCTCCCATTGGTAGAAATAGCATATCTCCTTTGCCAAGTAATTTTTCAGCGCCAACTGAATCTAATATAGTTCTTGAATCAATTGATGATGAAACGGCAAATGATATACGTGATGGAATATTTGCCTTTACTACACCAGTTATAACGTCTGTTGATGGCCTTTGTGTTGCTACTATTAAATGTATTCCTGCTGCACGAGCCATTTGTGTAATACGCATTATTGAGTCTTCTACTTCTTTGGCTGCTACAAGCATTAAATCAGCTAACTCATCTATTATAACTACTATGTATGGCATTTTAGGATAATCAGGATTTGTCTCACAAAATTTATTATATCCTTTTATATTTTTATTTTTTGTTCTTTCAAATATATCATATCTTTTTTCCATTTCTGCTACAATATTTTTTAGTGCTATTGAAGCTTTTTTTGGATCTGTTACTACTGGAGCTAATAAATGTGGTATACCATTATACATTGTTAATTCTACTTTTTTTGGATCTATCATAACTAATTTTACTTGATCTGGTTTTGTTCGCATTAGAATAGATGTGATAATACAATTAATACATACAGATTTACCGCTACCTGTAGCTCCGGCTACTAATAAGTGTGGGGTTGAATTTATTTCCATCCATTTTACTTTTCCCATTATATCTTTACCAAGTCCAACAGATAGTAAATTTTTTTCATCTACATCTGGCATTTTTGTTAGTACTTCTTTAAATGAAACTGAACTATTTACTTTATTAGGTAGCTCAATTCCAATAGTACTTTTTCCTGGTATTGGGGCTTCTATTCTTACGTCTTTTGCAGCTAATGCTAAAGCTATTTCTCTTTGAATTGATAATAATTTGCTCACTTTTGTTCCTGCTTTTATTTCTAATTCAAATTGTGTAACAGTAGGACCTATATTTACTTGAACAACTTTACCTGATATATCAAAATCTTTTAATACTTTTTCAAGTTCTGTAATGCTTTCTTTTGCTTTTACTTCATTTGCTTTATTACTTACATTTTTTGTTGTATTTAATAAATTAATAGATGGTAATTGATAATTAACTGTACTATTAATAACTACTTCGTCTTTTATTTCATTTTCTTCTGGTGTTACTATTTTAGGTAATGTTCTTACAATTGGTACATCATCATCAATATTCTCTACTTTAATTGGTTCTGGAATTACTGATCGATCATTTATAATTTCATCTTCTTTACTTATATTAACATTAATCTTACTCTCTTCCTCTTCATCATCATCAGTTTCATCTTCATGGTTAAATAAGGTAGCAAAACTTGGTTTTATTTTATTAAATAAATCTAAAATACTTACATTTAATAAAAGTATAAATCCTAAGATAAGCATTGTAGAGATTACTATTTTAGCCCCACTACCAAATGATGTTACAAATATGTAAGTAAAGATAGCTCCAAATAATCCACCACCTTTATTTGGTAGTGCTTGATTATTTGAGATTGCTGTTATTAAATTATTAAATGTATCTGTTATTATTTTAGTTCCTGTTGTTCCTAATGATTCAATATAATTAACGTGTAGTAATACTAAAGATGAAATTATTATTATATATATTCCTATCATTCTTGAAGCATATAAATTTGGTGCTTGTTTTTTGAAAATTAATAGAATACCTATTACTATTAATAGTATTAGTAATAATACATAAATAGTTCCAACTAAAAAAATAGCAAAGTTTTTTATAATATTGCCAACTATTCCGGTTCCAAGTAAGCCAATAACTCCTATTAGAATTGTTATTACTCCTATTATTTCATTACTATATTCAAATTTATTATTTTTCTTATTTTTTTTAGATTTTTTCTTTGCCACTACTATCACCCTACATATTCATATTTATCTTATTTACTATATAAATTATATAATAAACTTTATTAATAGTCAATAAAATAGACTTTTTATTTACATGCTATTTTTTAATTTTACTATTAAAAAGAGACTTAAGTAAGTCTCTTTTATTTAACCCATTCTTGGGAAAATTCTACCTGGATTGAAAGTTGCTCCTGCTTCAGATGAATATCCAATCATTCCACCACCATTTGCCATAGCAAAGTGTAAATGAGGACCTCCTGTACATCCGTCACCCCATTTGGCAATTTCTCTAGGACCTCCACCTGAAATTCCTATTGGTTGTCCAGTTCTAACATATGATCCCATTGAAACAGAGCTAGAAATCAAATGCATATATAATGATGTATAATTACCATGACTTATTTGAACTATCATTCCTCCACAACCACTACTAGGAACACGGGCTGATAATACTAGTCCTTCCTTAACCGCATATACTGTAGAACCTTCTGGAGTTGCTAAATCTACTGCATAGTGCCTTACATTTCCTCTTCTTTCACCATATAATGAGCTTAATGTGAATGAATTCAAAGGATATGACCAACCACTTGGTAATACAGTAGCACCACCAGAATATCTTCCAGAACCTCCAGAACTTTGTCTTCTATTATATGCTACAACACAAGCATTAACATCTTGAGTTTTACTACATCCAATTCTTTCATAATACTTAATTAGTTTTCTCTTTTCAGAAATCTGTTCTGCTATAGATAATCCTGCATCATTTTCTTTTTTTACTTGAGCCTGAACAAGAACATACTTTTCTTGTAATTCTCTTTTCTTAATATTTAAATTTTCTTGTTTTTTAGCTAAAGTTGCTTTTTGAGCTGTTATTTGTTTTATTAAAGCATTTAATTCATCCATTAGTTTATTATTATGGTCGCTCATCTGCTTTACTACGGAATATCTATATATAAAATCTGTATAGTCATCTGCTTCAAATATATATTCTAACATGCTGTCTCCTTGACCACTGTTAAGTTGCAAATATAGAAGCATTTGTTTTGATTCTTCTTTCTTTTCAGATATTTTCTTTTCATTTGCTTTAATATCATTTTCTGCTTTTATTATTTCATTTTGTACTCTTTTAACTTCACTTTCTGTATTAGCAATACTTGCTTTTACGTTAGCTAATTCTGCTTTTGACATATTTGCTTTTTGTTTTGAAGCATTATAACTCTTTTCTAGTGAATTTACTTCGGCATATAAATCATTAAGTGTTGTTGCTTTTGCTTTTAATAATGGGATAAAAAGCAAAAATATTACTAATAAGTAACTTAAATACTTTCTCATTCTACCACCTACTATCGTTATTATATCTTATAATTCTAATTTCGTCAATTTATTTCTTAGTAATTCCTAAGTGAGTGTAAGCTAAATCTGTTACCATTCTTCCTCTAGCTGTACGTTTTAAAAGGCCTGTTTGCAATAGAAATGGTTCATATACATCTGCAATGGTTGACACTTCTTCGCCAATTGATGCTGCTAGAGCTTCTAATCCAACGGGACCACCATTGAATCTTTCTATTATCGCTATTAGTAGTTGATAATCAGTATCATCAAGTCCTGCTTCATCCACTTTTAATCTTTCTAGTGATTTTTTCATTATTTCAAGTGTTATTTTATCACTTCCTTCTACTAAGGCAAAATCTCTTACTCTTTTAAATAATCTATTTGCTACTCTTGGGGTACCTCTACTTCGTCTTGCTAGTTCTTTTGCTGCATTATCTTCAATATCCATCTTCAATACTCTACTTGTTCTTTTTATAATACTAAATAGTTCTTCATCAGTATAATAGTTTAATTTTGATACTATACCAAATCTGTCTCTTAGCGGACTAGATAAATCACCTGCTCTGGTTGTAGCTCCTACTAATGTAAAATGTGGTAAATTTATTCTTATATTTCTTGTTGATCCTTCACTTCCAACTACTATATCTAGACAATAGTCTTCCATTGCTGGATATAATATTTCTTCGATAAATCTTGGTATTCGATGTATTTCATCTATAAATAACACATCTCCTTCTTCAAGTGTAGAAAGAACGGCTGCTAAATCTCCACTTTTCTCAATTGAAGGACCACTAGCTGTTTTTATATTGCTGCCTAATTCATTGGCTATTATATATGCTAAGGTTGTTTTTCCAAGTCCTGGTGGACCATATAATAGAACATGATCTAGTGCTTCTTCTCTAATAAGTGCACTTTTTATAAATATATTTATATTTTCCTTAACATCAGTTTGCCCAATATATTCTTTTAAAGATTGCGGTCTTATATTTATTTCATCTATATCTTCTTGTAACATTTCGCTGGTTATTATTCTTTTATCCATATTATCACTCTCTTTACACTTAAATCAATTATAGCAATATATATTTAAATAGTCAATAAAAAACGAATAGATGTTCGATAAAAATAACCTTATTAAACAAATAAGGTTATTATAGTTATATTGTCATTAATTCTTTTTCTTTAGTTGATAGTTTTTCTTCAATTAATTTATTATATTTATTAATTAAGTTTTGTACTTCTTCATTTCCGCGTTTTTCTGTATCTTCTGGTAATTTTAATTTTTTAATATCGCTATTAGCATCTTGTCTAATATTTCGAAGTGCTATTTTAGCTTCTTCAGCAATTGCTTTAACTTGTTTTACAAATTCACGCCTTCTTTCTTCTGTTAAGGCTGGTATAACTAAGAAGATTGCTTCTCCATTATTGTTTGGAGTTAGTCCAATGTTAGCTTCAAATACTGCTTTTTCAATATCTCCTAAAATACTTTTATCAAATGGTTTAATAGATAATTGACGAGCTTCTGGAATTGATATATTTGCTAATTGTTTTAGTGGTGTTTCTGTTCCATAATATTCTACTTTTATTCCATCTAACATATTAGGATTAGCTCTCCCAGCTCTTACGTTGGTGAATCTTTTTTCTAAGGAAGTAATTGCTTCTTCCATTCTAGTTTCACATTCTAGTAAAATCTCTTCATAATCCATGATATATCACTATCACCTTTCTCAATTTATATATTAATATTTTATCACGAATAAAATAAAAATAAAAGATATTATTTTAATATTTATTAAAATAAAAATAGTTTAATATAATAAACTATATTAAACTATTTATCAAGTTCTAATTTTTTTATTTTTTTACTTGTTGGTGCAATTATATTAAAATGTGGTTTTTTAAAGAAAGTAAAACTTACTTCTGATTGACCTATTGCTGAATTACGTAGCGTTTCAAAGCAATCATCAACATGATCAGCAGATCCTTCTGCTATTTGTAATTCATCAGAATGAGCTTTTGTGATAATTGACGCCATCTCTTTTGCATCTCCAACTAATTTTACTGATACTTCATTATCAACATCTTCTATAGTTGTAATTCCGCCAGGTACCATTTTTTCTTCTTTTGTTTTATAAGTTAAAGTTGCAAAATAGTCAGATTTTTCATCTTTATTTGTAACTTTAAAATTGATATTTGATACTTCATTTAAATTAATATTATATGTTGAAGCAATTTCACTACATAATAAAGTTTGAGCCATTGTGTATATATATTTATTACAATCTTGTCTATTTTTTTCTGCTCTTGCTATTTTATATGCTTCTTCTGCTTCAGCAAAAGTTAGTGATTCCTCACCTTCTGTTGGTACTACTTTAATTACTTCTAAATTTTCATCTATAAGTGAAGTATCTTTGATTTTTTCTATAACTTCACTGATAGAATATTTAGTATCAATTTTTGTTCCGCATCCAGTTGTTAGAGATAAAAAGGCTAATACTCCAGCAGCTGCTATATATTTAGATTTCTTAATTAAAGTTATTTTTTTGTTTCTTAGTTTATCTATTCCTTCATATAATTTCATTATTTTTCCCCCTTCCTGGTTTAATACTTTAACATATTATTTTCTGTTTGTCAACAAATAAGTTATTTTTTTGTTTTTTTCTTTATTTATAAGTGATTTGGTGATATATCTATTTCAATATTTACTTTACTATTTGATTTGTAATGGGTATCTAAATCTAGTAGAATCTTATTTAAATTAGGGTCTTTTCTATATTTAATAATACAGTTTTGACGATATGTGTTATTCATTTTAAAGATATTGGCCATAGCTGGACCTAATACATATGTATTACTACTTAAATTATTTCTTAAATACTCTCCTACTTTTGATGCTTCTTTAAAACTTAGTTCATAATCTTTGGTGATAATTGTTACTAATATTATATAATAATATGGACTATAATTTAGTTGTTTTCTTATTTTCATTTCTTCTTGATAGAATGCTAAATAATTATGATGGCTAGCCATTACGATACTATAATGATTATTATTATATGTTTGAATTATTACTTCACCTTTCAAATTAGATCTCCCTGCTCTTCCGGCTACTTGTGATAATAATTGAAAGGTTCTTTCGCTACTTCTGAAATCTGGTATGTTTAGGCTAGCATCGGCGTTTATCACTCCTACTAGTGTTACTAGTGGGAAATCTAAACCTTTAGCTATCATTTGAGTTCCTAATAATATATCATATTTATGATTTCCAAAGTCTTCTATTATTTTTTCATGTTTTCCTTTTCTAGATGTTGTATCTATATCCATTCTTATTATTTTGGCATGATATTTTTTATTTAATTCTTCTTCTAGTTTTTCTGTTCCTAAACCATAATCTTTTAAATCTGATGAGCCACATTTGGGGCAATTAATATTTTTTTTAATTGCATAGCCACAATAGTGGCATCTTAGCATATTACTATTTTTATGGTAGGTTAAGGTAATATCACAATTGGGACATTTTGTTACATTACCACAATTATTACATGTTTCAATTGAGGAATAGCCTCTTCTATTTAAGAGTAATATTACTTGTTGACCTAGTTTTATTCTTTCTTTTATTTTGTTATCCATGATTGATGATATTATATAATTACCTTTTTTTATTTCTTCTTTCATATCGACTAAATGAACTTTTGGTAGAAGGCCAGAGCCTGCTCTTTTGGTTAGTGTTAATAGATTATATACTTTGTTGCCTGCTCTGGCCATGCTCTCTAGTGATGGGGTTGCGCTTCCTAAGATAACTGGACAATTATGATAATTACTACGCCAAATAGCTATATCTCTTGCGTGATATCTTGGATGATTATCTTGTTTATATGTACTTGAATGTTCTTCATCCATGATAATTGCTCCTATATTATCAAAGGGTACAAATATGGCACTCCTTGCTCCTACTACTATTTTTACTTCTTTATTAAGTATTTTTCGATATTCATCATATTTTTCTCCATCACTTAGGCCGGAGTGCATTATGGCTATATTATTACCAAATCTGGATATAAATCTTGCTACTATTTGAGGTGTTAAACTTATTTCTGGTACTAGCATTATGGCATTTTTTCCTTTACTAATTACATATTCTATAATATTCATATATACTTCTGTTTTACCTGAACCAGTTATGCCATATAATAAAAATGTTTTATTACTATTTATATTTTTGATAACTTTATTAATTACATTTTGCTGTTCTTCATTTAGTTCTACTCTTTTATCTTCTAATTTATTATCTATTTCATAGCGATATTTTTCTTTTTCTATTAATTTTATATAATTATGTTTTAGTAATGTTTTGATTGTACTGTCTATGTTTGTAATTATTTTTTCTTTATTATTTAGGAGATGGATTAATAATTCTTTTTGTTTGGGATAACGGCATGTTTTTATATATTGGGTTATTTCTTCTTTATCTTTATTTAAAGTGATATATTTTATCATTTTTTTATTTATATTTGTCTTGTAACTGGCTTTGTAAGCTTTGGGTAGCATAGCTTGATAGGCACTTATTTTAGAGCATAATGTGTGTTTGCTTATATAATCACCTAATTTTAGCATTTCTTTATTTAGAATTGGTTCTTTATCTACTACTTCTTTTATATATTTTAATTCAAATTTTGTATTAACTTCTTTTGTAATATCTAATACAAAGCCTTCTAATAGTTGCTTTCCAAATTCTACAATAACTCTAGAACCTATTTTTACATCTCTTTTTAAATTATCAGGAATAATATAACTAAACATTTTATCTACATTTTTCACTCCTATTTCTACAATTACATTAGCATACATATTATTCCTCCTTTAATTAATTATAGCATAAAAGTATATATTATATTTTACTAATTAAAAAAGATACTAACTATTTAGTACCTTTCATTATTTCGATAGCTTTTCTTACTTTAAGATCGAATCTTAAAGCATCTTCTCCTCCTATATAATTAACTACATCGTCGCGTGTTAAATTATATTTTTTAGCCATATCATCTAATTCTTTATTTACTTCTTTATCTGTTACATCTATTTTTTCTTCTTTTATTACTTCTTGTAAGAAATAACTGTTTTTTAATCTTTTTAAGGCATCTTCTTTCATATGATCAATGATATCTTCTTTAGTAGTTCCAGCATATTGTAAATATAATTCTTCTGTTAATCCTTGTTGCTTCATTCTATTAAGAAAATCATTATACATATGATTAGCTTCTTCTATTACTATTTCATCATCAATATCGCAAGTCATATTAGAAGTTGCTTCATTTAGTAAAGCATCAATATATTTTTGTTCTGTTTCTCTTTCTTTTTGTTCTTTAATTTCTTCTTCTAATTTATCTTCTAATTCTTTTTTACTAGTAACACCTTCCATATTTAAGTCTTCAAAGAAATCTTTATCTAATTCTGGTATTACTTTTCTTTTTAATTCATGAACAGTTACTTTAAATGTTACTTTAGCTCCATTTAAATTATCTACACCATAATCTTTTGGAAAAGTAAGTTTTAAATCTTTTGTTTGACCTATACTCATGCCTACTATTCCTTCTTCAAATCCTGGTATAAAAGACTTGCTACCTAGCTCTAAATTGTAATTTTCAGCTTTACCACCATCAAATGGTACACCATCTTTAAATCCTTCAAAATCTATTATAGCTGTGTCTCCTAGTTCAGCTTTTCCATCTTCTTTTACTACTAATTCAGCATAGTTTTTAAGAAGTTCTTCTTCTTTGGCTTTAATTTCTTCTTTTGTTACTGTTACTTTTTCTTTTTTAGCTTTTAGCTTTTTATATTCTCCTAGTTTTACTTCAGGAGCTAATATAATAGTAAATGTTGCTTCTAATTCATCATCACTTAATTTAGTTATATTAACTTTTGGTTCAACTACTGGTGCATTATCTTTATCCATAATTATTTCGCGATATTTTTTATCAATCATATTATTAGCAGCTTCCATTGTTATTTCTCCTGGGAATTTTTTCTCAAAAATATTTCTTGGAGCTTTTCCTTTACGAAAGCCATCAATTCTATGTTTGTTTTTTATTCTATCAAATGCATCATCACGAGCTTTTTCCCATTCTTTTCCTTTTACTGTATATTTTATTTCTTTTTTCATTACTTTACCTCCTATAATATTTCAACAATTTCAACGTCGTATGTACCATTAGGGCTTTCTACTGAACATACATCTCCTACTTTAGAGTTCATAATAGCACGTGCTAATGGTGATTCATTAGAAATTTTATTATTTGAAGGATCAGCTTCTTTTGAACCTACTATACGATACTCTTCTATTTCATCGTCGTCATCATCTATATATTTAACCCTTACTGTAATTCCTAAGCTTACTGTATCTGTATTACCTTTTTCTATTATTTCAGCATTTTCTAAGATTTTTTCTAATTCTAAAATACGACCTTCTACTTGTGCTTGTTCATTTCTTGCAGCATCATAGTCAGCATTTTCTGATAAATCTCCTAATGCTCTTGCCTCTTTTAATGCTTTAATTACAGCAGGTCTTTTAACATTTTTCAATTCATTTAATTCAGTTTCTATTTCTAAAAAACCTTCATCAGTTAAATAAACTTTTTCATCTGACATGTTAATTCCTCCTCAACTATTTCAAAATTTTACTCTATTTTATATCTTTTGTCAAGATAAATGTTTAATTAATTATAAGTTATAATTTATTGACTAAATCCTTAAATAAATCCCCTCTTTGATAGGCATTTTTAAACATATCAAAGCTTGCTGAAGCCGGTGAAAATAATACTACTTCTCCGGGAACACTTACTTCATATGCTACATCTACTACTTCTTCTAGGGTATCCATTATATAGATTCTTAAGTCATAATTATCTTTCTTCTTTTCTTGCATTACTGCATCATATATTTTGTTTTTTGTATTACCAAACAATATTAATTTGGATACTTTTTTTAAGATTGGTTTAGCTAATGGTTTATAAGATATGTTTTTGTCATATCCACCTGCTATTAGGACTATTTTTTCATCAAAAGCATTTATTCCTGCTAAACTTTTATCTGGTGTTGTACTAGCTGAATCATTATACCATTTTATGCCATCTATTTCTCTTATAAATTCTAATCTGTGATGTACACTATTTATATTTTTTACTATATTTTCAATTTTATCTTTTGGGATAGGATTAATTGCTTCGATGGCGTTGAGGGCTGCACATATATTAAGATAGTTGTGTTTTCCTCTTAAAACTAATTTTTTGGTATCAATAATTGTTTCATCATTATATTTTATATATCTATCTTTTAAAATATAAGAATCTTTTATTTTAGTAGTACCAAAATATTTTATTTTAGATTTAGCTTCATGTTTAAACTCTTTTACAATTTTATCTTCTTTATTTAATATTAAGATATCATCTTTTGATTGGTTTTTATAGATATATTTTTTGGCATCAATATATTCTTCATAACCATTATGGATATCTAGATGATCAGGACTTATGTTTGTGATAACAGAAATATTTGGTGATACTTTCATTCCCATTAGTTGAAAACTACTTAGTTCTAGTACTACTATATCTTCTTTTTTCATATCTTCTATTTTATTAAATAATGGGATTCCTATATTTCCTCCTAGAAAAGTATGATATCCGAGTTTAGTTAATATTTCGTTAGTAATTGTTGTAGTAGTTGTTTTTCCTTTACTACCTGTTATGCCTATTATTTTGCAAGGAGCTAGTTTTATTACTTGCTCTACTTCTGTTGTAATTAAAGCTCCTCTTTTTCTTTCAGCTTCTAAATATTTATTAGTTGGTAAAAAGCTAGGGCTTCTAAAGATTATATCAAATGAATGTAATTTTTCTAAATAGTTTTCTCCTAATGATAGAGATGGTTTATATTTATCTATTGCTTTCTTAGCTTCATCTGATAATTCATTTGAATTCTTATTATCAAATAATGTAATATTACAATTAAATTTACTTAAATATTCAAGTAAAGGTATATTACTTACTCCTGCTCCTATTATGGCAATATTCTTATTATTTAATTCTTTTATAAATTTTTCTAATTTTGTATTCATATTATGACACCTCTAATTGTCTTCGTTTTAATTATGGGTTTAACCTACTTGGGCTTCTAAATAGGAACATAGCATCTCTTATATGAGATAAGTCTAGTAATAGCATTGTTAATCTATCTACTCCTATGGCGAAGCCTCCATGTGGTGGACAACCATATTTAAAGAATTCTAGATAAAATTTTACATCTTCACCTAATCCTTTTTCTTCTGCTTGCTTTTTTAATTCTTCATAGCGATGTTCTCTTTGGGCTCCAGTTGTTATTTCAGTTCCTCGCCATATTAAGTCATATCCAAGTGGAGTTCCTTTTTTATCTCTCATATGATAAAAGGCCCTTTTTTTAGCACTGAAGTCTGTTATGAATATGAACTCACTGTTGTATTCTTCCATAGCATATTTATATGCTAATGCTTCTGTTTCAGCGTTTAAATCTCCTACATCTTCTTTTGGTATTTCATAGCCATATCTTTTATTTAATTCTTTATATAAGTCTTTTAATTTTATAACTGGGAAGTCTCCTTTTGGAACAACTACTTCTTTATTAAATACTTCTTTTATTATATCTCCATATTTTTCTTTTACTTTTTCTAATGCATATTTTAATAATTCTTGTTCATATAACATTACATCTTTATAACTATCTATATACGAGAATTCCATATCAAATGATGTATATTCAGTGGTGTGTCTATTGGTATTTGAATTTTCTGCTCTAAATACGGGTGCTATTTCAAATATTCTATCAAAATTAGCAGCCATAGCCATTTGCTTATAGAATTGTGGGCTTTGAGCTAGATATGCTAATCTATCAAAGTATTTTATTTCAAATACTGATGATCCTGATTCACTGGCAGCTCCTATTATTTTAGGAGTATGTATTTCCATGAAATTATTTTGATACATGTATTCTCTCATTACTTGGATTAAATAACTTTGTATTTTAAATATTAAAGTGTTTTTATCATTTCTTAAATCTAACCAACGATAATCCATTTTTGTATCTATATTGGCATTATCTTCGATAGGACTTACTTCAGCTAGACTTAATACTTCTATTTTGTCAGGTATAAATTCACAGCCACCATCTTTAACATATTCACTTAATATCTTTTTGCCTGTACAAGAGATAAAGCTTCCTACTGTTATATTAACAGCTTCTTCTGCTAATTTGGGATTATCTTTCTTTTCTATAGATATTTGAATATGGCTAGTTATATCTTTTACTACTATAAATACCATATATTTTGTATCTCTTACTTTTTCTACTAATCCACTTATTGTTGATTTTTTATTTTCTTTTAATTCATTTATGTTTGTTCTCATATTATCCTCCTTAGTATTAAAGCACATAAAAGCTTAATATAAAGACGAGTTACCCCGCGGTACCACTTTATTTCACTTTTATGTGCTCTTTTTCTCTTAACGTGAGATTCCGTTTTGTTTTATATTTATGTGTCACTTCATAAATAACAAATAAATATTGGTGTTTTTATATTATAACATATTTTTTGTATAAATAAAGTATTTTTTACATTTTTACTCTAATATGTGGTCTATATGAATATGTTATTGTTCTACTTCCGCTTATCGTATAGTAATAGAATTGTTCACAATTTGATTTAGGTGCGTTATAATTATTTCCACCATCATATGCAGTTAATGTTCTATCTCCATCATTTTTACCATAGATATAGTTTGCACCACCGGCAAATATATATGTTCCACTTGTTACTCCAGTTACATCTAGTCCTCCACAACCTTTTAAGTGATATTTTTTAGCAGTAGTAGTTCCATTTGCCTTTGGACATGTTGTATTTTTATAAGTATTATAATGTTCTTTACAACCAGTTTTACCATCTTTTCCTTTTGCTGATGCTGCTGCTAATGCAACGTCTCCCCATGTACCATCTGTTTTCATATTATGTACAGTTCTAGTAAAATATACGTTAGAACCAGACTTTTTCTGATATTTAAATATATTGACATATGCGCTTATATATCCACTTTTAGGGTTAGTATAAGAAGTGTTGGTGTAAGTGTGACTAGCGGTAGCATTATTTGTTGGAACTGAACCTGTGTGTGTTGTAGTTCCTAATCCTTTGCAGTAACGACCTCTAGTTACATCACCTTTACCATCTCTACTTGAATTTTTAGGATCAGTTTTAAATCCTCCTGAAAAATAGTAATCACAACTGCTAAGTGAATATACATTTATTTTTCCATTATAATATACTTTACCACTATTGTGCCACCAAAAGCCGGAGATGTTAGATGCATTACCTGTACCACTTATTGTATTTATTTGATCAACTAAACCAGCATTTTTTTCTTCTTCTAATGTATTTATTCCATTTGAATATCCTTTTATAGCATTATATACTTTAGTAGTATTTTCATTATATGTTCCGGTTCCAGCTGTTCCATTTAATGATAAATCGCAATAACCATTAGCATTTGAATTAGTATACCAACTGTGATTCATATAGGTAGTTGTTCCTCCAGCACTTGCACAAGTGAAGTTACGTTTCCAATTGGCTGTAATAGTATAATTTTTACAAGTGTTTAAATTTATTTGATTATTACTTATTCCATTCCAACTTGTAAATGTATATCCTTTTTTGGTAGGATTTTGTAGTGTTATAGTTGTGTTGCTTTGTGTATATGATGTTTTATTATTACTATGATTAGTTCCTCCATTCAAATTATAAGTTATATTTATTGTACATGGCGGAGTCGTTGTTGGTGTTGGTGTGGTGTGTTTAGGAACAGTAAATGAATCTGTATCATCTGCTTTGTTCTTAGTTTCATCTTGAGTTGTTGCATATAAATTAAAGGTGCTGCCACCACTACTTGTAAGTGAAGCGGTTGTTACTGTGATACTATCTGCTGTTGTGAAATACCATGAATTTTTTTCAATTGTTTTGGTTCCTGTTGATGTACATGTATTATTATTTTTATTTGTATCTGCTGCACATTTTGTTACATTAGTATTAGCTGTTCCTGCTACTCCTAATTTAAAATAGTGATAACCATTACTATTGTAGATATTATTATCATTAAAACTAAATTTTATTGTATATACATCTGTAGTAGAACTACTAATTGTAATACTTGGTTTTATTATTGGAGCTGTTTTTAGACTAAAACTTTTTTTAGATTTAAAATTGTATTCTGTTCCTGTATTTGGTTCCATTGTAATTTCATAAATATAAGTTTGTTCTGATTTTAAACCTGTAAATGTGCAATTGCCTCCAGTACAATTGAAGTTTGTTCCATTTATTAGTCCTGTATAATGTACTTTATCTTTTATATCTTCATCAAATGGGCTAATTTTTATTATTGCTCTATCTGAATAGTTAGTAGAATCATCAATTTGAAAATCATAGCTTGAAGGTATATTTGTTTCTGATGATACTGGATCATTTGGGTCTGTTGGTCCGTCTGGTTCTTCAGGATCATCTGGATCAATAATTATTTCAGGCGTTGGTATTGGTAGGGCTTTGCATTGATCTATGCTTGAATTTTCAAATATTTCAACTGTTAAATCTGAATATGATTTTGTTTGAGATAATTTAATAAATGTGTTTTCATTAATCTTTTCATCATAGTTGCTGTTTTTGTAAAACTCGTCTTTGAAATATCCTTCATTTATTAGTTCTTGTACGGTCATACATACAAATAGTGTTTCTTCATTTCCTAGACTTTGAAAAGTATCCCAATGGATTTCATCGGCTTTTTCTTTTCCGTAAAGATATGCTGCTTCTTTTAGATTGTCCATAGCAATAGAAACACTATTTTTCTTAGATTTATCTATAACATTAGTAAATATTAATGTTCCTATGCCAAATATTATTGAAATAATTGCTATAGCTGCTAGAAGTTCTATTAACGAGAATCCTCTTTTTTGCTTATTTTTGGGATTCTCAGATATTTTTTTTCTATTTCGTTTTATTTCTTTATGTTTTTTAATTAGACTTTTTTTATTCATCCTATCACCTACTATAAATAATTATAAACTATGCTTATTAAAAAATCAATTATTTTCCAAGAAAATAATTGATTATATTCATAATTACTATTTTACCATAATTATAAGTTAGAGAGCCTTGTTGATATGCTATATATGGTTCCCTTATTGGGCCATCACATGATAGTTCGATTGATGATCCTTGAATAAAAGTTCCTGCTGCCATTATTACTTTATCTTTATATCCAGGCATATCCCATGGAATTGGTGTTACATTAGAATCAATTGGACTATATTTTTGAATTATTTGACAATATTTTATTAGTTTTTGTTCATCATTAAATATTATATTTTGTACTATATCTGTTCTTTTTTCATTATATTTGGGTTCAACATTATAACCTAGTTTTTCCATGATATAACTTGTTAGGACAGCTGTTTTTAGGGCACTTGATACTACTGATGGTGCAAAAAATAGTCCCTGAAGGATATTTTTGTTTAATCCTAGGCTTGGACCTACTTCACTTCCTTGTCCAGCTACATTTAATCTATTTGCACATAAATCTATTAAATCTTTTCTTCCTGTTATATATCCTCCGTTAGGAGCTAGTCCTCCTCCTAGATTTTTGATAAGGGAGCCTACTACTAAATCTGCACCTACTTCTGTTGGTTCTGTTTTGCCAACAAATTCACAGTAACAATTATCAATCATAATAATAATATCTTTATCTATTTTTTTTATATATTTTATTACTTTTTCTATTTTTTCAATAGAAATGCTTTTTCTTACTGAATATCCTTTACTACGTTGTATTTCTATTAGTTTAATTTTATTATTAGATATTACTTCTTTAATTTTATTATAATCAAAATCATCATTTATTAGGTCTATTTGTTTATATTTTACTCCAAATGATATAAGGGATGATGGGTTTTCTATTAGTCCTATTACTTTATCTAGGGTATCGTAAGGTTTTCCATTTATTGATAGTATTGTATCACCTGGTCTTAAGCAAGCCCATAGAGCAGTTGATATGGCATGTGTACCTGATATAAATTGGCATCTTACTAGAGAGGCTTCACTTTTAAAGATATTTGAGTATACTTTTTCTATTGTATCTCTTCCTATATCATTATAGCCATATCCTGTTGTCATATTGAAAACATCTTCTGTAACATTACATTCTCGGAATGCTGTTAATACTTTATTACTATTAAAGAATTCTATATCATCAATTTCTTTATAGATATCTTTTAATTTTGTTTCAGCTTCATTTAGCATTTTAATGCTTTTATTGTTCATTATTGTTCCTTCTTTCTACAAAAAGGTTAAACTAATTTAAAATAGTTTAACATATACTATTAAATAATATAAGATTAATCCACCTACTACTATGGCTGTTACAATATCTAAAAATTTGCTGCTAAATATAGATAGTATTAGATATGGTATTAAACAGATTGCTGCTATTGGAGTTAAATATTTTAATATAGTTGCTAGTATCATATTAAGTGGTTCTATAGAAATACCAAATAAATTCATAGCCATAAATAATATTAGAGTCATTACTTCAACAATAACAATTTTACCTAAAATAAATCTTATAAATGTCATTAATATACACCTCCATTGATATCAAATAAGCTTAATAAGATTATATCAAAAAATACTTTTTTCTAAAAGAAAAAAATGAATATTATTCATTTTTCTTTTTATTATAAATAGTTGTCTCTCATTATTCGATAAAATCTTGGACCTGTTTTTAAAACTAATATTATTCCTACTATTAGAGCTATATATCCTTGATAACCATTTCTTTTTAATCCTACAACAGTTGGAGAAAAAACATCATAATATAAAGTTATCTTATCACCAATTTTAATATTTGTATCGTTTGTATCTAGTGAAGCAGTATAATTAGATCTGTTTGCTTTATATGTAAAATTTGCAACGACTCTTTCTGTTTCACCATTTGCATTTGTACTTGTTTGAAAACCTGTTACTGTTCCTTCAGTACCAATTATATTCATTTTAAACCCTGTATTTTTTAATAACATAATTCCAAGTACTGTTAAAACTACTCCTACTATACAAAATACCATAGTACCTATACTTAAATCCTCTTTTTTTACATTTTTACCCATCTTACTCTCCTCCTATTTTAATTATAGCATAATAATTTTAATTTTCAATATATTTTTTTCTTCTTTACAAAAATATAAATAATTATACTTTTATTTAATTTTATATATATAAAAAAATAGACAACTATGCTTATAGCTGTCTACTATTACTTGTTTATTTCTTTTTTTAGAGTATACTTTTTAGCTCCCTCTTTAAATAATTCATATCTTTTATCTGTTTTTTCATCATCTTCTTCTTGCCAAACTTTATATATAAATTCTGGATTAGATAAATATATATTACATAATTCATAGGCTGTATATTCTTTATTTAAATCTAGATTATATAATTCTATCATTCTTTTATCTAATGTTTTATTATATGTATCTTTTTGAGTATAACCTTTTATTCCTGTTAAGTTATCTATACATTTTCCATTATGGCAATACTTGCATGGTGAACATATATCATCATTTTCAATTGTTAGTTTTATAAGAATATTCTTATTATTAAGTATAATGTTTCCTATTTTATAAAAGTCATGTCCCATTTTTTTATCAGGTACAAAAACATTTAATCCAGCTCCATGTAATTTTATTATATCTAAAAAATGATGTGGTTTTATAATAATTATTTTGTTATCCATGCTTCCTCCTTTCATGTTCTTTTATTCTAACAATATAGATTTGTTTGTCAATTATTTTGAAGTATTAATTATACATTTTACATTTTAAATGTAAAAAAAGAGATTTTATATAATAAAGTCTCTTTTTATTTTCTTAAAAATAGTGTTACTAAATATAAATTAGATAATTTATATAAATGAACTTTAGCATAAGAAGTATAGAATTCATTAGTTGCTACTATTTTATCAACTATACTTACTAGCCAACTTTCCAAATATTTTGGTATTTTATGTGGAAGAGTTGGAAACATATGCGTGATAATAATATCTTTTTCCATATCAGTTAATTCAAAATATTTAGTTGAATTTTCGATACTGTAATACGGATGAAAGAACATACTAAACTTTTGTTTCTTAGGACTTAAGTCTTCATTTATAAAGAAGTCATGTAATAATCCAGCTCTTGCAACTGCTTTATAGTTTAGATGTAATTTCTTTGCAATTATATATGAATGATATGCTACTTTTAGAGAATGTTCATATCTAGTTATACCATGATGACGATAGTTTGCCGTCTTCTTAAATTTTTCATTATTTAGTATATCATCAACAATACGATTAAATCTTAAATCTCTAAAATATTTTTCCAAATCATTCACTCTTTCTACAAAAAATTTATTATTACAATTTTATTGATTATCTAACATATTTAATAAATCAATCTTGAACATATCTAATTCAGAATGAGATTGTGAAATAGGAACTCCTTTATATGTTTCTAATTCTTTTTGATGTCCTTCAGTTAAAATATCTTCTGGAGTGATGGTATTAAGCATAACAATTTTTTGATTTTCATAAACTGTATAATGTAATACTAAATCTTCATATACTTTAGAAAACATTGAATCAGTTGGTAATTTTAATTCATACTTAGTTATACCTTCTTTGGCATTTTTAGAAACTATAATTCCTTCAAATTTACCTTCACGAAAGCCAGGGTAAAAATTAAAAATTAATTTTTTGTAAGCAAGCATATTGTACTTTTTTACAGCCCTTTCTTTCTTACGAAACTCATTTTCATTTAAATATTCAATTATATAAGAATTTTTCATTATAATTCCCCCTTTTAGTGTTATATTCCAACCAGTACAGGAATTATAGCACTTTTTTATTCTTTTGTCAATACTTATAGTTAATTTTCACTGTTAGTTCGTTAAAAATAAAGAAAAAGTTAACATTTTAACTATTAATTAACATGATTATCTATTCTTTTTGGGTTATTATATTATAAGTATATCATAAACAATTATAAATATAAACATTATTTTTTGTGTTTATATTTATATGTGTAAATAAAAAAAATAATAAATCTTGTTAACTTTGTTGATTTATATAAAATATATGCCTATACTTAAAATGTTGGAGGATTTAAATGGAGCAAATAATTTATAACACTATTGTAAATAATAATAAAATAAGTTTAAAAAAAATAATTAAGAAAACTGGTTTGTCTGAAGATTTAGTAAAAACTATTATTAATCATTTAAAATTAGATGGAGTTATCTTAGAGCTAGATAATAAATATATGCCTTTTCCTGATGATTGTCAGTTAGGTACTGTAATAGCTAGTTCATCACTTAAAAAATATATTGAATGTGATGGTAATAAGATTCCTATTTCATCTAATTTTTATTATGATGTTTTAATTAATGATATGGTTTGTTTTAAACTGAATAAAAGTCATTCTGCTGATATAGTTAGTGTTGTTGATAGGCCATTAACTCAGATGACTTGTGAGGTTATAAATAATGATGGTAAATTAGAAATTATTCCCTATCATAGAGGTATTAATATTAAATTAAATAAAGAAGATATGGATAAATTATTAGATGGGGATATAATTTTGGTTACTATTCCTGAAGGTAGTTTTAATGATTATTATGAGAATAAATTAATTAGAAAGATTGGTAATAAAGATGATCCTTTTATTCAAGATACACTTATTGCTTTAAATTATGGTTTTGATGATGAATATGATGAAGAATATATTAACGAATTAATTAAGATTCCAAATGAAGTTTCTGAAGATGACTTAATAGATAGGATTGATTTTAGAGACCAGAATAGTTTTACTATTGATGGTAAGTATACTAAGGATATGGATGATGGGATTTATGCTGAGGAGTTAGATAATGGTGTTATTAGAGTGTATGTTCATATTGCTGATGTTTCTCATTATATAAAACAAGGGTCTGCTATTTTTAAGAGGGCTTGTGAAAAATCAACGAGCTTATATATGAATAATTCTGTTTTTCATATGTTACATCATACTATTTCTAATGGGATATGTTCTCTTAATCCCAATGTTGATAGATTGGCTAAAACTGTGATATTAGATATTGATAAAAATGGTAAAGTTATCAATTTTAATATTGTTAAATCTGTTATTAATTCAAAGAAGAAAATGATTTATGATGATGTTGATTTAATTCTTAATAATCAACTTATTCCTCCAGGATATGAAAATTTTGTTAAGGAACTGAGTTTATTAAATAAGGCTTCATTGAGATTAGATAATAAGTATAAAGCAAATGGAAGAATAGATTTTGCTAATACTGAGCTTAATATTGTTTATAATGATGATGGGACTATTGAAAGTATTAGTAATCCTATTGATAGTCCGGCTTCTAAACTTATAGAGAATTTAATGATATGTACTAATGAAGCAGTTGCAAAATGGCTTTTCTATATGAGTATGCCTACTATTTATCGTATTCATGAATTACCTGATTTAAAGAGTATTAATGAACTTATAGGTAATTTAAACAAGCAAGGATATAGAATTAAATACATTAATACTATTACTAGTCCTGAATCTTTGCAAATTATTATTAATAAGTTACGTAATTATGAAAGTTTTAATACTTTGTCTCAATTGTTTGTTATGTCTATGAAGAGAGCTAGATATTCTGTAAATAATACTGGGCATTATGCTTTGGCTTTGCCAGCATATTTGCATTTTACTTCTCCAATTAGAAGATTACCTGATCTTATTGTTCATATGATTTGTGATTTAGTTTTAATTGATTATGAGAAATTAGATAAATTAGATTATAAATCTTTAGAACAAGAATTAGAAAAATTGGCTGTTCATGCTTCTAAAAGAGAAAGATTAGCTGATGCGGCTGAGATGCAAGCTGAGAAAAGATTAATAATTGAGAAATTAGCTGAATATGTGGGTGAAGAATTTGAGGCTACTGTTTGTGAAATTGGTAAGAATACAAGAATTAAATTATTTGAATTAGATACGTATATAGATGAAAAAAATTTAAGTGATTCTTTTCTATTTGATACTAGAAGAAAGCAGTATTATGATAGTCAATCAAATACATATCTTACTAGTGGTACGAGAATATTAGTAAGATTAACTGATGTTAATACATTTAACAATAGTTTTCAAGTTGAAGTATTGGGTACTGTTGAATCTAATACAAAGATTAATAGTGATAGTAAGATTAAAAAATTAATTAAACAGAAAGATACAGTTTTAGATGAATAAAACTGTATCTTTTATCTTATTATATTTAATTTTCTTCGTTCAATATCTTCATCATAGTACATTGCATGTTCTTTACCTATGAAACCTACATATCCATTGAAGTTATTAATTTTTCTATTAACTCTTTCTTCTGATAATAAGCCATCAGCTATAAGTGCTTCAATATCGGCTTCATGTACTAAATCTAACCTATTTTCACTATAAATTATATTTTTAGTTATCATTCCATTATATTCTTCGAAATAATAAAACTTGTTTAGACTGTATTTTGTTCCGGCAAATACTATTATAAATTCTTTACCGTTTCTTCGTCTATATACTTTATTGTTTTTACCTATTAATCTTAATTTACCATTTGTTGTTTCAAAATATACTGGTACTCCATTTAAAGATATAATGTTAGTTTTATTATTTCTAAGCGATATATATGTTGCTTTTGGTTTGTTAATTATTAGCTTATTTTCACTTTTATCACTTTCTGATATTGGTGTTAATTTATATTCAGTTTCTTCTTTTTCATAGTCTATGTTTCGATGTGGATTTTGATAAAATTTTTGTCCTTCACCAAAGAATCTAAACGGGCAGGATTCTGTCTTCTTGTTTGATACCTCCCAGGTTAATTCGACTGCTCTATAGACTCCATCTAGATATACTATATTCCAAGCATGATGATGTTGCATATTTTGATAAGCACAAAGGATGCCTAATCTATCCATAGCTTCTTTAAAAATCATGGCAAAGCCTGCACATACAGCTTTTCCATATAATAAACCACTTAAATTTCTTGCACAATCTCTTCCATTGACTTCTATTTCGTCGTACATCATATGTTTATATAATTCTTGATAGACAAACATGGCTTTTTGGGTATCGGTCCATGATATATCTATTTTTCTTTCAATAGATTGAAATATTTTAATAATCTTGCTTAGTTCCATTGGTGAATAATAGGTTCTTTGTTGATAATGTTCTTCATCGTATTTTTGTTTACGGGGATTTAGTCCACCTGTTACACTGATGGTTATTTGAGGATAATTGATTGCTATTTCTTCTAATAGTTTTGGAGATTGGTTTTTGGTATTATCCATTACTATACATAAATGATGAGTCCTGTATCTATTAATTAATTTTTGTATTACTTTAGTATCTAATGTTTCATTTGTATTTATTTTAAGCATTATTAATCACCTTAATTACTTCATCATATTCATCTTTAATTGTTACAGTATAAGGTATTTCTTTTATTTGCTCATTTATTTGTTCTTTGCTAATAATAAGATTTTTAATATTAAAATTAATTATTAGATCATAATCTATTGATGTGCAGTGTCTTAAATCTAAGTTTTTTATATTATTTATTTTTATATTATTAGGTAGTTCTGCTATACTTAATGATTCGATATTTGAAAGAGTTAAATTGTTTAGTCCTAGGCAGTTAAAGAATAGTAATTCTTTAACTTTTAGATTGTTAAAATATTCTTCTATGTTATCTACAAAATCGCATTCTATAAATTGTAATTTTTTTATTGTGTTAGTGTTAATTAGATTGTTTATAAATGTTTCATCTATCATGCATCCTTCTATTGATAATTCTTCTAAGTTATTAAAGAAGTTTAGATCATTACTATCTACTTTTAGGATACCATCATAATCTGTTTTAGATATTCTTAAAGATTTTATTATATCTAGTTCTTTTTGATCTATATTATCTATTTTTTTATTTAATACACTTTCAACTATATCTATTATGCTTTCTGTTTTGATGTTCATTTTTTCCTCCTTTGGTGGCTAAGTATTACTTAGCTAATTATTTATAGTTATTTTCTATATATTTAGCTATATCTATTTCTGGATGATTTTTCTTGTAATTATTTAATAATTCATTATCACTATCAATTAGTTCTATTAAAATAGGATAGTTTATATTTTTTAATTTTTGTTCAATTAATTTATCTATGGTAGCATATTCTTCTTTATTCCAATAATATGTAATTCCTTTTGCTTGTTCTTTTGTATCATTTGATTCAGTAAAATGCCATGATTGTATTTCATTTTTTTCTTTATTTAAATAAAGATAGAAATGAAAACTAGCTTCTAATTTGTTAATTGTACTAAATTCATCTTCTTTTTTCATATAATTAATTAAAGTATCATAATCAACTACATATTTAAATGGATATGGGTCTTCTTTTTTTTCTTTTTTATCATCTTTTATTATTGATATGGCTATGGCTATAGCAATAACCCATATTATGGCTATTATTATACCCATTACGGTAGCACTTTTTTCATCCCATTGTAATAACATGATAATTGTTATAAAGATTGGTACTATAAATGTTGCTATTAGCCAACCTATTGATTTGTTATTTGAATTTCTTATATTCATTTTACTACTCCTTTATTTATTATATTTATAAAATCCTTCTCCTGCTGATTTTCCTATTTTGCCTTGTTCAATATAATCGTTTAGTATCTTTAACATACCATCATAGTTATATGGTAGCATCATTTTCTTTAATAGTGGATCAAATAAATTTGGTACTTTTTGATATTGGATAACGATATTTTTGGCTGTTTCTAGGCCAACTGTATCAATGATTTGGAATGGGCCTTTAGGGGCACCTGTTCCTAGGGTCCAAGCCTTATCTATTGTTTCTGGATCTGATATTCCGTTGGCTAATAAATCCATTGCACTTAATAGAAATGGTACTAGCATTGAATTTAGTAAATATCCAGATTTTTCTTCTTTTGCTGCTAAGGGAATCATGTTTATTGATTCTGCAAATGCTATTATTTCGTTAAAATATTTAATATCAGTACCACTATGTCTCATTACTTCTGCTATATTGTTTTTCCATATGGAATTAGCGAAATGTAAAGATAAGTATTTGTTAGGTCTACCTGTAAATTTTGCTAGTTTTGATGGTAGTAGTGTTGATGAATTGGTGACTACTACTGTTTTTTCTGGAAGTATTGTAGATATTTCTTTATAAAAAGATGATTTAATATCAAAATTTTCTGTAATTGATTCTATTAATAAGTCTGCATCTTTTAAAGCTTTACTTTGATCTGTTTCAATTGTTATTCTATTTATAGCTGTTTTAGCTTTTTTTAAACAATCTTCTTTTTTAAAGTCTTCTTTGGATGCTATTCCTCTTGCCCAATTACTATCTACTTTTCCAGCTTTACTATTCATTAATTCAATAGTTTTTTTATAGGTATCAAGTAGTTTTTTTATTTTGTCTTTTAATTCATCAATGGAATCCTCTTTTCTAATTAGTATTGTTACATCATAGCCACAATAGGCAGTTTGAAAAGCTATTTGACTTCCTAATATTCCACCACCTGATATGACAATTTTTTTATAATTCATTTTATCATCCTCCTATTATATTATATCATGTATATTGTTAATATGTAAATATTTGTTTATTATTATATACTTTATATAATTTATTTAGAGTTCTTTTTATTAGTTTTACATTCAGATTCAATCAAGTAATTAAATAAGTTAAGTGATTTGGTTTTGTTAGGTTCGTTATATTCTTCTTTATTATTATTTACTTCTAGTAAATATATGATATATGAACCATTTTCTATTTTATAATATCCTTTAAATATTTGTATTCCTGTCCAACTTCTAAAATAGTTTATAGAATTTTTATCACTATACATAAACCAATGATCTTCCATTACTTCTGGTATATGGCCCATGGATAATAGCTTGAATTCAGCTGGTGTTAAAACTATATGGCAATCTATTTTTGTACTGATGGAAAATGGGGTACATTGCCAGCTGTTGGCATTTGCTTTGATATCTTTTTTTGGTAATGGATCTTCTCCGTTTAATAATTTGTTCATATCTCCTAATCCACTTTCCCATGCATAAATTATTCTTTTTTTCTTTTCTTTAATTATTAGTTCATTAAAATCTTTTACTAATTTTGTTAAGTATTCTTTTTGTTTTAAATTGTCTATCCATTTTTTAGGAATATTATTATATCCATAAACTAGTCCTGCTAGTCCACCTGTTAATGCACCAATTGTATCTGTATCATTACCTAGATTAACTGCTTTTAAGACTGCATCTTTATAATTATTTGTATTTAGTAATGACCATATACTTGCTTCTAACGAGTCTATAACATAGCCACTAGATTTAATATCTTGTTCTTTTAGTTTTGATATATCATTATAAATTATTCTATTAAAATTTTGTTTTAAATCATTTATATCACCTAATGCTTTGTTGTTTTCATCATCTAGTACTTTTTTTATAATAGATTGCATATTTAAATATGCTTTTTTAATATCTTGTTCTTTTAAATATTCATTTATTAATACTGAGTAGATAATGCAACTTAGTATGCTATAAATATGGGCATGGGTCATACTAGATATATTATTGATAATATCAAACATCGAATCATCTGTATAATGTAAATATAATGATATAGGTAATATTCGCATTAGTGAACCATTACCATTTGAATATATATTTTTTGATCCACATATGTAGGTTGTTTTATCTTTTTTATATTTGTATAGTGCTGATGATGTTGCATTGCCTATATCAAAAACTTGACCATTGGGAGTATACTTTCCTTCTTCGTACCATTTTAAAAAATTATTCATAATGTCTGTATAATTAATTCCTTTATTATTTATTAATGAATCTATGGTTGCTATTACCATTGAACTATCATCGGACCAGGTGCCAATTGGTTGATTATGAGTTCCATATTCTAGCATTTTTGTTACTTTATTCTTTTTTAATTCTTCTCTTTCTATAAATTCGACTGGTACTCCTAGTGCATCTCCTACAAAGAATCCAAATAGTGAACCTTTTATTCGTTTATCATCATTTTCGTTGTTATTCAAATTCAACATATGTATCATCTCCTAGGTTTATTATAGCATATATGTATATATTTTATATTAATTATTTGAACAAAAAAAAAGATTATTCAACATCAATAATGTCAATAGTCTTTAATCCTCTATTTTTTTTGATGGTTTTTATATCTTTTTTTGTTAAGCCAGTAGAAACACATAATTCTTCATTTGTTATATTGTCTTTAAACCATAATTCATAGCTAGTATCTGTTTGTAATTTCTTTTCTGGTTTATTATGTAATACGTGTTTTATATATACTTTAGTATTTTGATTTTCATCTTTATTTATCATAAGTGGTTTTGCTTCTTTTGTTTTTAATTCGTGATTAACTCCACATACTGGACACATTTTATAGTAACGTGTTTTTATAGGAAAAATTGGGAGATAGTCGAAGTGGGCCCATGTTTTAACTTTTACAAACGCTGGAGTATATGTTTTGTGACAATTGGGACATTCTTCTTTGGCACCAAAATATCCTTTAAATTTTGTTAGTATTTTTGTACCATATACAAATAACATATATATCACCTCTCTCTCTTATATTTGTTAATGAATTTATGGATACCTTCATTTTGATAAGGTAAATCTACACTATTAATTTTTATTTTTAAATTATAAGATTCATTTGTTGTAAATCTAAGATGTACATTTATAACTTTTTTATTTAATTTTGAGTATTTTATATCTACTCTGTCAATATATGATTTGGGAAAATACTTTAAGCTATTATCTATTAGAGACATATTTTTTACTTGCTTTTTTAAAAGCATTTTACCTCTTAACAATTTATAAAATGCTATTCCACCATTGTTACCAAGTCCTATCAATAATCCATCGAAGTATTGTCTATTGTTCGTATAGGCATTTAAACTAGTTCCTTCTATTCCTGCATAGTTAAACATTATAAAAAATGTGTTCCATTCTTCATCTGGTATTCTATTAGTAAATAAATCTTTTACTTTCTCATATGTATTATATTTATCATTCATGTATATCACCTACTTTATTATAACATATTTTTTAATTTAGATAATTTCTATTTGTATTTTTTTATATTCGACATACTGTTATTTGGAAAACTATAATTTACTTTCAGTGATTTTAAAAAAATCTTCCATATTAACAACTCCATTTTTATTTATTATATCATACAAATAGATATTTTCTTATAATTATTATATTATCTAGACTTTTTTTTATACTTTACTATATAAAATGTATACATTAATTGATGATTATTTATGATGCTAGCGTTTATGCATACTTATTTAAGTTACAAAAAAGTGACTATTTCAAGTCACTTTGTCTATTTAACTGTTTTAGAAAAGATTTCTTTTTTTCTCTAGTGGTAATTGTAAAGGATTTGCATGTTATTGACTTAACTTCATGTTCTCCCATACCATATCCTTCAATTCTACTTGATGATATAGCATTATCAGTAAGATCTAGCAATTCTTTTCCTTCTTGATCTATAACTTCTCTAATAATTTCTTTTAAATCATCCATATTTAAATAACATTGCGCTTTTGATTCAATACCTGCGATTATTGATTTTTCAGTCATTTGTATACTTGTTGTAACCATACCAGCAAATCTATCATCATCAATTTCGTTGCTGATTCTCAAATCGACATTTCTTCCTTGTTGAGCATAATAATCTTTAATGATTTTTTTCATATCATCATAACTAATAGTATATAACATAGTTTCCTTCATATTACTCACCTCCTGAATAAATTTCGGTTATTGTAGCACTTTTTTTTATAATAGTCAAACTATTTCGTATTATTTAGTGATAATTCTAGTGGTAAATTTTTCGTTTAAAACTCTAGAAGATTATAATGTTTTAATTATACTTTTAAAACTATTTAGATTTTGTATTTGATTCTAGTTTTTTATTATTGATACAAAAATGAAATGCAATAGTTGTATCGTAATTAGATAATGTGTAAGATTTATAAATATCTTTTAGTTTTTCAGCTATTCTCAATGATGGTATATTATTTTTCTCTACAAAGATAGTTATGTTTTCAATTCCTTTTGAATTAAGATATTCTAACAATAGACATACTGATTGAAATCCTAAGCCTTTGTTTCGATATTCTTTATAAATACAATAAGAAATATTATTGGCAAATATTGAGTCACTGCAACCTAGTTCACCTATAGGTTTTTTCTCTTCATGAAAACATACTAAATAAAAGCTATTAGATTCAGAAATATTGTATAAATCAATAAAACCATTGGTATAATCAGGATTAGAAGAATATATTTTTATTGTTTTCTCTAATTCAAAAAGAGTTCTTTTTTTTCTCATTATTTGTTCTGATAATTTTGTATCATAAAATTTAGATTCAATTTTTTTCTCTAATTCTTCTAATTGCTTGATTATATTATCTCTTTTTGCTCTCAATTGTCTTATTTTTTCAAAATCGTTTGTTTTTTCTTCTTTTATCATACTATCACATCCTAATATATATTTTTATTATATCACAATAATATTAATATTTAAAATAATACTACTTTACATTATTGCCATTTAGTAACATATATTTATACATATGGAAATAAATACTCAAAAAAAACTATCATATTTGATAGTTTTTTTAAAATACATAAGATAAATTATTATTTTTAATATAAAGCTCTCAGCATTTAACACCGCTACATATTATCGATGTCTACCACCATTTGAATTATTGTCGGTTTTTTGACCAATTATTTCTAATTTTGGCAAATCTATTTTGCTTAATTCTGGATTATTAGTTAAAAAACTTGTGTTTTCTGTTTCATTAATTGTTTTTTCTTCATCGCTATTTTGACCTATTGGTTCCAAATTTGGCAAATCTGTTGTGCTTAATGCTGGATTATTAGTTAAAAAACTTGTGTTTTCTGTTTCATTAATTGTTTTTTCTTCATTGCTATTTTGACCAATTATTTCTAATTTTGGTAAATCTATTTTGCTTAATTTTGGATTATTTGTAAAAATATTATTATCTTTCGAATCCATATTATTTTCCATAGTAAATCTCCTTTCTTCATTATTATATCATATTAAAAATACTTATTCAATTCATTATTTATTAAATACATATTACTTGCACTTCTATGATCTACAATTATAAATCTTTAATTAATTATTTTTTTATCTTAGATATAGTACTTCTTTATTTGGATGACCATATCTGTTGTTCTTTTCAACTGGTACTATGTGGTTATTACATTAATATGTTAGAATAAGAAGCAAGCACTTTTAGTGCTTCTTGCAAATATTATAGATTAATTTCCATTCCATCATAGGCAAATTCTATTCCATCAAGGTTATTTTCATATTCTTTTAAAACATCATAAGTATTTCCCCATGCACAATCTATATGAGTACATATAACTCTTTTTATATTATACTTATTCTTTAACTCTATTATTTCATCAATAGAAAACAATTCATCATCAAATTTATATGGTTTTCGATTAGGATTATCAATTTTGGTCAAATCAACCATACTAATAATAAGTACATCTGCATCATAATACTTTTCATATTCTCTAAAAGGTTTTGCATTACAACAAGCATATATTAACTTTTTACCATCTTTTTCAAAAACATAATTTGCTATATGAAGTCTTTCATTAGTATAGTTATCTAAAAGAGAAATACTGATATCATTTATTACCTTTTTATTACATGCTTCTATTTTAATAACATTTTTTCTTTTTTCATAAAACTTTAAAGTATTTCCCATCATATTATTAGTATCATCTATTACTTCTGGTAATGCGAAAAATGATACTGTCTTCAAAGGTATTTCTTTTTGGTGATTATAATACATGCCTTCTATAACTCTTATACCCCTAGTATGATCTGGATCTCTGTGAGACAAAGATAAATAATCAATATCGTCAATTCTACTCTTATTTAATGTATTAAATATATCTTCTGGAGTATCTATTAATAATTTAATATCTTCTAAATAAAATGCAGGCATAGATCTAATATCTTTTTCATTTCCACATCTTGCACTTTCACAAGTTTTACAATGACAATGTGGTAATGGTGTAGTATACATTCCACCAGAACCAAGTATTCTAAATTTCATATTATCATCTCCATATTAATTATATCATGCAAATTCATGTTCTCAAATAGTAGTCTTTTTTTAATCAATTATATGTATGAAACGATGGTTAATTGTAGTAGTTAAAGGTTTCTTTAATGCTATAAATTCTTTGTTTACTATGAAGAAAAGAACTATCATTTTCAATAGTTCTTATCTATTTTACTTCTTTGTTTTTTCTGTTTCATAACTATTATTAAATTTTCTAACTTTTTCTATAAACAAATATTGTTCTATTTCGTTATATATTCTGAAAAAGTCAGTTTTTGGACTATCTTTTAATTTTTTCATAATTTCATCTGAAAATTGAAGTGTTGCTTTTTTAATATTATTCCAATCAGATAAGGTCGATTCAATATCATATTCACAGCGAACATTTAATTCATTATAAAAGCATTTTAATAATACTTCTTCTAATTTTAACTTATCAGTTAAACTTTTGCATTCTTTTAATTTATTGCAAAAAATATCAATAGCATGTTCATTACTAGAAAACTCTTTTTGAAAAATTTTATCATACTTATTATTAAATAAATCTATTTGATTGCTTTTATTCAAATATGTCATTTCAAATACATTTTTTCTACCAAATATGTTATTAAACATTTCAATAGTACTACCATAAAATGAACTGCTAGATTCAGAATTTCTATTAGTATAATACATGTCTGATCTACCAGCATTAAATTGTATAGGTGAAGCAGCCATAATTAGAGATTCATTTTCATTATTTACTTCATCCAAAAAATTTATTGCATATACCTTTTTTTCTTTATGCTTCATTCCATTATGTACCCAATTTTCTGATATATTTCTATTATTATTTACTCTTTCTAATTCATTTGGCTTTTTACATATATCACTATACTCAGTTTGTGATAATTTATAGCTAATATTTTTAATAATATTTATATCATCTTCATTTAGTTGTCCATTATTATATGATACTTTTAATCCGTGTTCAAACTCATGCATTATAATTTTTTTATGAATACAATCATGTAAGTTTTCTAATGGTTTTTGGCCAGTTATTTGTGTTATTGTCTTTATCACAGTATTAATAGAGTCATTTATTAATTCTTCATTTATTTCTACACAATGCTCACTTGGACTGAACCCACCTTTTGAAGCCATAAATGTATCTGAAGAAGAATAATCATATCTAAAATGTAAAACATTGCGCATTAACTTATTTAAAAAATAATCTTCGATAGAATAACAACCATTTTGAGATTTTATAATAAATAGTTCATCATCGTCTTCTTCAACACTGATTTTAGGTTTAATTTTTGAATAGTACTTTACCCAATTATGTGCTAATTCTTTCACAATAATAGTAACTTTAGTATTTAAATTTAAAACACTGGCATAAACATCAATAAAAGTATCAATTTTATTCATAATTGTCACATCCTATTTTTATTATATCACAATTTTATTATTTCTTTAGTTTCTTACTACCTTTTTTTAATTCTTTTTCTAGATCATTGTAAGGCCCACAATTAAAGATAACTTATCTACTTTAAAGTTATTAACTAAATTAATAGCTTCCCCATATGATCATAGTCCCCATGTGGTGACATATGTTTGTGCATACGGATTTAATCAAAGAAAAAAGATTGCAATTTGCAATCTAATTAATTGTATTTTTCTTTTATATATTTTATTAATTCTTGTTCACTATAGTTTTCATTATATTCTATCAAGAATTCTATATTAAAAGCCGGTTTATTAAAATCAAAATTGGATTTAACAGATTTTATTTTATCGTTTTCAAACAAGTCCATAACAAAACCCATATAGCAGTATTCACAGCACATATCATCAATTATATACTTTAATGATTTTATTTTACCTTCATATTCTTTATTAAACTCTACTAAATTAGAATACTTATGTTTTTCAAATAATTCAATATATTTCATAACAATATTAGGATTTGTTTTTTCATTAAATTTGATATTCATTTTAATAAAATAATCATCATAATTTATTTCTACATTAGTTATTCCTTCTTGGCTTAATAGGAAATCTTTTAATTCAGGATTTATAGTACCATCTAGTTTTATTTCCATAAACATGCACCTCTTGTATTCATTATACCATACTTCATCTGTTTTTTACTATAATAATTCATCTAATTCCTCCTATCTAAGGTACACATGTTTCAATTTTTAATTTATTATTCCTTATCTTAAACATAATGCTACCATCTTGATCTGTTCTATATATTTTAGAATCACTTAAATTATCTAAAACTTCTTTATTTGGATGACCATAACGATTTTTCTTTCCAACACTAATTACAGAATATTTCGGATTTATATCATCAATAAACTCAATACTTGAACTTGTCTTTGATCCATGATGTCCTACTTTAAGTACATCTATATCAGGTAAATTGTATTTATCTAATATCTCTTTTTCAGTAGTACTTGATGCATCTCCCATAAGCATAAACTTATAACCATCAAGTTCAGTGATTATTACATTACTATTATCATTTTCATTATCATATTCTTTGTTTTGTAAAAAGTATAATTTATTATTATCTATATTTAATTCTTTAATACATGAATAATATTGTATTTTCTTTTTATCTAATACTTCAATTAATTCTTTTTCTAAATCATTGTAAGGCCCACAATTAAAGATTACTTTCTCTACTTTGAAATTATTTACTAAATTAATGGCTTCTCCCATATGATCAAAGTCCCCATGTGGTGATTAGTGGTTTCTTACATGATTATATAGAATACATAGACAATAAAAAAAGTTATCTTCTTATAGAAAACTTTTGTCTTTTTAAAATTTTTTGATTTGGTAATAATTCTTTAGGTTTTGAATGTGAAATATATTCACTTCCTAAATATGGTATATTTTTAACTATTCTGAAATCATATAGTAACTTATTCTTTTTATTTGAAATAATAGTTCTACCCAATAGTACCCATTCTTTTCCATTATATCTATATAGTGTAAACATACAATAACTTGGATTTTTAACTTTAACTTCTCTTACAATTCCAAAAGTGCTGTCATTTTGATATTGATTGATTTTTTCAATAACATCGGCATCTAGATAACCAAAATCAATATCATCTATTTTTCTCTTATCTACGATGGCATTTTCGTCATCAATACTACCATCTGTAACTAGCTGTGAAATCAAAATTTCTTCTGAACCGTTTGTCAATGAAAATGTTTGTACGTTAATGCAATCATTAGCATCTGTTTCAAACCTTTTATAATTCATATTACACCTCTCGTTATAATTATATCATACTAATCGATTTTTTTGTTATCTAATTTCTTTAATTCTTTCAAAATTCTATCTAGTGTTTCACCATTATATAGTCCTTTGAATCCTGCGTTATGAAATCTAGCCAAGTCTTTTACTCCACTATTAACTGCGGTTTTATTTTAATTATAATTTCCTTTTTTTTGCTTGATTTCTTCTATATATTTTTGATTCATTTAAATTATTTAATGCCTCTTTATTTGGATGCCCATAACGATTATTCTTGCCAACAGGTACCATGTAGTTAATACATATAAAAAGATTGCAATTTGCAATCTATTAACCGTTTTGATTTTTACTAAACATTTCTTTTTTATAATATAGAGTTCGTAATTTATCCAATCCTAATGTATCATAGCTAAAATCAAAACCATAACTATTTAACTCATCAATTAATTTATTTCTTTGTTCATCAAGTGGCAATTCATAATAATCTGGATTATCATAATAAAGAAGCAATCCGACATCTGAAATATCTTGAAGTTGTATTCTAGATTTCATGTTTCCAATAGAATATTGGTAATCAACTTTTTTGGTATCAATTACTCTTTTATAACCTTTACTTTCAATTTTTAAAATGTATTCATTTACCTCATTTAGATTAAGCTCTTTTTGATTGTTTTTAGTTACTACAAAATTGTCTACATTCTGAAATCTATAACTCTTATTACTCTTACCACTAAAATCAACTCCTCCAAAGCCCTCAGTTATTCTTAATCTAATACAAGAATTTTTCATTTCATTTTCAGTCATATTATCTAAATTTTTGTTAGTCCAATATATATCATGAGTTTTGCAATTAAATCTGTTTACAGCTCCACTTTTATTTAAAATATTTTCATAATATTTTATATCTTTATTTAATTTAAATCCTAATTCTACTACTAACATTGTTACCACTTCCTGTAATAATTATAACACACTAATTCTTAATTATGGTGAACATGTTTCTATATTTAATTTATTATCTTTAATTTTAAACATAATACTTCCACCCTCATCTGTTCTATATATTTTTGAATCCTTTAGTTTATTTAATACTTCTTTATTCGGATGTCCATACCTATTATTTTTACCAACTGGTATTAGGTATTTAGTACATACAAAAAGATTGCAAATTGCAATCTAATTTTTATATTTTTTCATTACCTCAGAACTTCTTCTGTATATATTTGTAATCTTTGATAATTTAGAAATTATTAATTCTTCATCTTGACATTTTCTATAAAACAACTCTTTTTCGTTAGAAAAATGTACTGTTTCTTCAGATTCTTTATTTAAAAATATACTGCCAACCACCACATCTTTTATATCATATTTCTCAATATATTTTTTATATAGGTCTATATCATTTATAGTAATATTTTGTAAAACTGGTTTAATATATAAAACAACAGGTATATTTGTGTTTTCTGATATTTTAAATGTTTTAAATCTTTCTATAATTGATGAAGTATTTTTTTCATAAATATTATGTTTAGAGATAGTTGCTGAACTAACAAAAATAATTAATTGTCCGGGATATTTTATGAGTGGTAATATTTCTGTAAGTTCTTTTTTTAAAACTTTACATTTTGTAGACAACTGAATTTGATTTCCTTTTTTTAAAAAATATTTAATTATATCTATGGTTTCATTTTTATTATTTTCATCCCAGCACTCAGAAAAACAACCTAATGATATTAATGTATTATTATTTATATCTAAATTATTTTGTTCTAGCAATTCAATTATTTTTTTTGCAGAGATAGATTTATTTATAGACTTGTTATTGTATCCAAGCATAGGTAAATAGCAATATGAACATTGACCTTTACATCCTAAAGAACTATTAATAAATACTCTTTTGTTATCATTAGCAAAGATATATCCATTATCAAACATTTTTCACCACCAACATTTATTTTTTTTAGTATTATATATTATATCATACTATTCTAGTTTTTTATTCTCTAATCCTCTGTTTCTTTCTAATTTTTTGACTTTTTCTAATGCTTGCAAATCTTCTGGCACAGTTATATTTATTTTTTTAATTGTTTTTTTGAACTCTTTGCCAGCTTCGTAATGAGTATCATTAGCATCTTTTTCTTATCTAATAATTTTATTAATTATTTTTCTAATTCGTTAAATTCACCACAATTAAAATTTATCTTTTCTACTTTAGAATTATTTACTAAATTAACTGCTTCTCCCATGTTGGTCGTAGTCTCCATGTGGTGATTAATGGTTTCTCACATGATTATATAGAATACATAGACAATAAAAAAGTTATCTTCTTATGGATAACTTTTGTCTTTTTAAAATTTTTTGATTTGGTAATAATTCTTTAGGTTTTGAATGTGAAATATATTCGCTTCCTAAATATGGTATATTTTTAACTATTCTGAAATCATATAGTATCTTATTCTTTTTATTTGAAATAATAGTTCTACCCAATAGTACCCATTCTTTTCCATTATATCTATATAGTGTAAACATACAATAACTTGGATTTTCAACTTTAACTTCTCTTACAATTCCAAAAGTGCAGTCATTTTGATATTGATTGATTTTTTCCATAACATCGGCATCTAGATAACCAAAATCAATATCACCTATTTTTCTCTTATCTACGATGGTATTTTCGTCATCAATATTACCATCTGTAACTAGCTGTGAAATCAAAATTTCTTCTGAACCGTTTGTCAATGAAAATGTTTGTACATTAATGCAATCATTAGCATCTTTTTCAAACCTTTTATAATTCATATTAACACCTCTCATTATAATTATATCATACTAATCGATTTTTTTGTTATCTAATTTCTTTAATCCTTTTAAACTTTTATCTGGTGTTAATAAATCTTCTGGCACAGTTCTATTTATTTTTTAATTGTTTTTTTGCACTCTTTACCAGCTTCGTAATGAGTATCATTAGCATCTTTTTCTTATCTAATAATTTTATTAATTATTTTTAATTAATTAAATTCACCACAATTAAAAATTATTTTTTCTACTTTAGAATTATTTACTAAATTAACTGCTTCTCCCATGTGGTCGTAGTCTCCATGTGGTGACATACGTTTATGCATACGTTTTTTTGACAAACACAAGCAAATATGTTATTATATACAACCAATGAGGGGGGGAGATTTCTATGGATAATAATTCTTCATTATTTCTTCAATATATAGAAAGTCAAGGATTTAAATGTGATGACTATAATAGAATATTAGAACTTTTTCAATCATCTCGTAGTTCATTGTCTCAGTATTTAACTGAATTTAATCAGTATTTATTATCAAAATCTGTAAATTATGATGAACTTGATGAAATGGGAATAGATGGCGCTTATGGTTACATGGATGACTTTGGTGGCATTTTAGTACCAAAATGTTTTAAAAATGATGAAAGATTTTTATACGATGGTGTAAAAAGGCCATACAAAAAGCATAGCTATGGAGCACCAACAATTGATGAATTTGATACAATAATTGGTAGAATTCCATCAAGTTTTAGTGCTGACATAAGACAACAATTAATTGCTTCATTAATTCATAACTTTGAAAGAGATCAATATTTTGGTTTTTGTCTAAATACTGATAATGCTAATGTTTCAAAGCAACTAGTTTCTTTATATCAAGGTTTAGTTGAGCAAGTGAATTCTGAATTTGCAAAAAGAATATATACATTTGAACATGATACTATTCAAAGTCAGGGGAAAGAATTATGCTTAATTAAAAGAAGTAAATAACATGTTACTTCTTTTTTTATGTATAATCACACCAATTCATATTTTCTAGCAATTATTCTATCATCAGAGCAATATTTAATAACATATTCATTATCTTGTTTACAAATAATGATTCCAACGGTATCATTTTCCTCAATTGTTTTAATACTTTTATCTATATAATTCATATATGTCATTATTTGACCTGTGTGTTCTTTCTTTAATTCTGTCACTTTTAATTCAACTACTACATAACATTTATATTTAATATTGTAAAGTAATAAATCAATATAATTATATCTATCACCTATTTTAATAGGATATTCACTTTTAATAAAAGTAAATCCTAGGCCTAATTCTTCTAAGAAATTTTCAATATCTTCTAAGATTATTTTTTGTAATTCCTTTTCCGAAAATATATCATATTTATTACTATTTCTAATCGCAATTGGATTTTTTACAAAGTCAACTACATTAGATTCATCTTGCTTTATCAATTTATTCTTAGTAGATTCTGGTAATCTTTCATATACATTAGACTTTATTCTTTCTCTTAGCTGCCTGACTGACAAATTTTGCTGCTCACTAATTTTAATATAAAATGCAATTTTATTAATATCATCGAATCTTAAAATTTCGTCATAGTGACTCCATGATAATTTTGCCGACAGTGTCGGCAATTTTTCTTCTGATACAAAATTATAGTATTTCAACATCCTATATAATAATCTAACACTATAATTTTTATTTAAATCATATTTTAATTTTTGTGAATACTCTTTTATTATTCCTTCACCATAATGCTTACCTGCTTCATTTAATATTTTCCCAACATTATAGTAAGAATTTAAATCACTTTTGTTAATTGAATAATTCTTAACTTTTCTATTAATTTCATTGTTTATTAATTCATTTTTTATTTCATAATAATAATTCATATTTACTCCTTTCTATGGTACACATGTTTCTATTTTTAATTTTCTCTTTTTAATCTTAAACATTATACTTCCATCCTGATCTGTTCTATATATTTTTGAATTATCTAAATTATTTAATACTTCTTTATTTGGATGACCATATCTATTATTTTTGCCTACACTAATAATTGAATACTTTGGATTTATCTCATTTATAAATTCTTTACTACTACTTGTCTTTGATCCATGATGTCCTACTTTTAATACATCTATATCTGGTAAATTATACTTATTTAATATTTCTTTTTCTGTAGTAAGTGATGCATCACCCATAAACATAAATTTATAACCATTAAGTTCAGTATAAATAACATTTGAATTATCATTTTCATTATCATATTCTTTTGTTTGTAGAAAATTTAATTCATTCTTATCTATATTTAATTCTTTAATACATGAATAATACTTTATTTTTTCCTTATTCAAGACCTTAATCAATTCTTTTTCTAAATCATTGTAGGGACCACAGTTAAATATTACTTTCTCTACTTTAAAATTATTAACTAAATTAATAGCTTCTCCCATATGGTCGTAGTCCCCGTGTGTAATTATTAGATATGATATTTTACTTATACCTAATGATTTTAGATATGGAATTGTTTTATTTTTTACGATACTATATTCTTCTTTTTGATTCATCCATTTTTCTTTTTTATAGCTAGTAATACCTCCTGTATCGATTAGAATATTATTGTTTGGTATTTTTACAAAGGTAGAATCTCCCTGTCCTACATCTATTGATGTTAATAATATATTTTCATTTAAAGATATACTTATTTTTGTTATGGTAATGATTGATACTAATATTATTAGATATTTTTTATTGTTGATAGATAGATAGATTAAAAAATAATAAATAAATATTAACATTAAACTTGGTTTAGGAAATACTATTTGTAATATAGTGATATTTGATACTATATTATTTAAATATTCTAAGATAGATATGGATGCTATAAATAGGATACTCATTTTTGGAATAATAAATGTAATAAGGGATAAGGGATAAATAATAATACTAACTATAGGGATTAATATAATATTTATAAAGATACTTAAGAAGTTTACTTGATAGAAGTTATAGATAGATGTGGGAAAGGATATTATAAAGCATAAGTATGAAATATAGAGACTTTTGATCATTTTATTATTTATGCTTGATATTTTTCTTCTTTGTAGAATTAAAGTAAAACTTATAAGATAAGAATACTGGAAACCTATGTTATATAAATAGAATGGATTAATAATTATTGCTATAATCAATACTAAGAGAATTATATCGATATTTTTTATTTTTAAATTATAGCTTTTATTTAGAGCTATTATTATATACATTATGGTAGTTCTTAAGATAGATGGGCTAAAATCAGTTAAGTATAAATAAAAGACTAGAAATATAATTACTATTAGATAGTTTAGTTTTATGTTATAAGATACTTTTCTTAAGATATATAGAATTATACCTGCTAATAGGGATATATGCATACCTGATATACTGAATAAGTGTGATATACCATTTGTTCTATAATTATCTAAAGTATTAGGATCTATATCACCTTTTTCTCCTATAATAAAAATTTTTAGATATCCTGTTTTATCTATTTTATTAATTCTTTTAGTTATTTTAGTTTTTATGTAATAAAAAATACTGGTATTGTTAGATACTTTTTTTATTTTATTGGCTTTTATTATGTAATGAATATTGTTGTTATATAGGTATTTATGGTAATTAAAAGTATTTGGTACTGTGTTTTTTGAGGGCTTATTAAATGTACCTTTTACTTCTATTTTGTCTCCTAACTCTATATTATTTTTGTAGTAATTTAGATCTTTTTTGGTTTTTATATAATAGTTTATTATTAATACTTCTTTTGCTTTCAAATATATAGTTAATTTATTTCCATCTATATTATATTTTGAAATGATACTTGTTACTTCTTTGGTATTATCATTATAGCAGCTTGCCCTATTAATATAGTTAGTTATAATTAAAGCATATATAACAAATAATACTGTTATTATTTTGATTAGATATCTAGACTGTAATATGCTCTTTAATCTTCTCGTATAGTGATTCTCCTATTCCTGTTACGTTCATAATATCTTCAATACTGTTAAAACTTCCGTTTGTTTCTCTATATTCAATTATGGCTTTGGCTTTACTCTCACCTATTCCAGATATAGTTTGTAATTCTTCTAAACTGGCTGTGTTAATGTTTACTATTTTGTTTGTTTCAGATGATTCATTATTATTTGATGTATCAGTTTTACTTGAACTACTTTTATTACTAGTGGTAGTGGTTTTTTTATTACTACTAATGCATGCATCATTAGATATTTTTGGACATACACAAGTCCCACTTGATGGTGTTGATATTAATTCAGTTTCTTTCGCTTTTTTTATTTGATCTTTAGTATAAATAATAATAACCATTTCATCAATTAATCTTTTAGCTAAATTGACATAGGTTGTGTCTGCTTCATCTGATAATCCTCCTGCTTGATATACAACATCTATTACTTTTTTATCACTATCCATTTCATATACTCCTGGTTTTTTAATAGCTCCTTTTATATCAACAAATATTTTATCTTTTTTATTTTTTTCTTCCTTATTATCTTCTTTTTTGGTTAATTTTATTTCTTTTTCGATTGTATTTGATATATTATTTTTATTATTATTTAGATTATGTTTTAATATAAGAGTAATACTTAGAATAAAAATAATAATTATTATTATAAATATTTTTATGTTTCTTCTTATAAAATTCATTTTATACCTCCTGTGCCCTCTAATTATATTATTAGAGATGGATGAGTTTTTTTACTTCTATTAATAAAATAAATCTACTAAATTAGTAGATTTATTTGCGAGGATGATATAAGTCATAATTTTCATGTAAGGTATCATTATTAATTGTTGTATATATTTGGGTTGTAGATAGATTTGAATGACCTAACATTATTTGAATACTTCTTAGATCGGCACCATTATTTAATAGATGGGTAGCAAAAGAATGTCTTAAAGTATGAGGTGTTATGTTTTTATCTATGCCTACATTCTTTGCTACTGTTTTTAATATTTTTAAGAATCCTTGTCTTGTTATGGCTTTGCCATGATTATTTAGAAATATTTTATTACATAAATATGTTTTTTTTAGACTATCACGGTAATTATTTAAGTATAGTTTTAAATATTTTAGGGCTACTTCTCCTATAGGTATAATTCTTTCTTTATTTCCTTTTCCAAAGCATCTAACTATATTATTATCTAAATCAACGTTAGTAATCTCTAAATTTACTAATTCGCTAACTCTTAGTCCTGTTGCATACATTAGTTCAATCATGGCCTTATTTCGATAGTCGAAGGCGTTATTAAGGGGAAAAGATAATAGTTTATCTACTTCCTCAATACTTAATACATTTGGTATTTTTTTATAAAATCTTGGATTATCTATATCATTCATTATATCTTTAATGTGATATGTTTTTTCTAAGTAATGGTGAAATATTCTAAGAGATGATATTTTTCTAACTACACTATAAATACTATATTTTTCTTTATCAAGATATTCTAAATAATCAATAATATCTTCTTTTTTTATTTTAATGGGATCTTTAATATTTTTCTTTTCTAGATAAGATAAATATTTATATATATCTAGTATATATGAGGTGATGGAATTATCTAATAAGTGTTTTTCTGTTAGTAAATATACTCTATATTGTTTTAATATATCTTTGGTATCATTATTTATATTAAATTCTTCTATTTTTATCATGTTATCACCAATATAAATATAAAATAAAAAAGAAAAAAAAGCAATTATTCTTCGTTTTTTTTCTCTCTTATCTTTTTTTTATTTTTATATAAAATTACAGCGTCTCTATCTTTCGCTACATTACTGTTTGGATTATATCCTCCTCTAAATCCTATGGTTTCACATTCATTAGTTAAAAAATCTTCTCTATTAGTAACTAAATTTTGTATATTATTTAAAGCATTTAGATATTCATCTAAATAGCAGTGCATATAGCTAACAGATATTATTCCATTTTCTTTTAAATTATTTGAGATATTTAATGTTATTGTTTTTAGTTTTTTTAAATATTCATCTTTACTTTTACTAGGTATATAATTAAGTATATCAGATAAATATATAAAATCAACTTTGTCTTTTACATATATTATTTGATGTAATATATCTATTTCTTCAAATTCAATTTCTTTTATTTCTTTAAGTCTCTCTTTTAATTTATTATAGTTTTTTTCGCTTGCTAAATAGTTATTTCTTTTTGTTAGTTCTTTTCTATTATATATTCTATTTACAAATATATTATTAATATATCTAGAAGTATGATTATTAAATATATCATCCCAGTATTCTCTTACTTCTTTTATGGATATATCATCTTTAATTAAATCATATTTTTCTTTAGAAAAATATTCATTTTTATTGAATAATCCTGGTACAAAGAAATTTAAAAATTCTTGATAACTTAAATTTTCTATTAAAGCCTTTTTTAGGTAGAAAATATATTTAGAATTTGGATTGTTATCAAATAATTTAATACTTTTGGCACCTGCTAATATAAAATTTAAAGCTTGATCACCACTATTTGTTATAGTTAATACATCTTTATCTTTTAAATTTAATTTTTTGGTCATGTTATTAGGATTTTCGGATGTAAACATAATCATTCTTTCTTCATTTGTCATTTCTAATACCTCCCTGTTTTTTATATTATACATACTTTTTGCTTATAAATCAAGGAATGAACTATTATGTAGACATTATATGTCAAATGATATAGTCTATTTAGGATTGATTAATTTGAATGAATAATAATATGACTATATATTAAATCATAATATATATAAATTAATTCTCTTTTTTCTTTTCTTCATAATTATCGGAAAAAGAACCTTTTCCATCTACACATAAATATTTTACTTCAAATATAATATTGTTACTATTGGATTTAACACTATATATTTTGTAATAATTATTTTTATCCTTTGTGTACATAAAACATGCTCCATCATATAATGCCCAGTCTGCACATTTTTCTTCATATTCTTCTTTCTTTAATTCAATTATATTGAATGATTCGTTATATTTTTCCTTTAAATAGTTTTCTATTTTATGTTCTAATCTTGTAACCTCTTTTATTATTTTATTAGCTTATGGTATATTCGTAGTTCTCTATATTATATCTTTCACCATTTATTCTTATTCTTTTTTTAGATATTAATTCAATTTTATTATTATGTATCCATCCATTAATAACTATAATATTTTTTGTAAATGGAATATTGAAATAAAATCCAGATGATTTTATAGTTATATTTCCTTCATCACTTTCATAATTAAGATAATATCCTTCTTTTCCATAATATGTATTTTTTTCATTGCTACTTATAAGATACTTATTTTTATATATTCCTTTATAATTAAATAAGCTCATTATGAATAATAGTATTATAATGGTATTTAAGATTATATTTTTTAATTTTTCATTTCTATACATAGGTATTATTATATCTTTTATTAATACTATAATACTTAGTACTTTTATTGTTATAAATAATATATTATATGATACTATTAGATCTTTTGATTCGAAAAATAATGATGAAATAAATATAGATAAGACATACAATATAATTATATATATATTAATTCTTTTATAAAATTTTAAAGATATGGCTATAGATATTAATACTATAAAAATGTTACGATATAAGATTAAGCATATTAAAGATGCTATAACAAAAAATACTTTTAAAAAAATATAATTGTTTTCTTCTTCCATAGTCTACCTCCTTTTTATAAATCTTTATATAGAGTATTATAGTTATTATATTCTTTATATTCTATATTTTTTATTTTAAATTCTTTAGATATTTCTTTTTTATTAATTATAAATTTCAATTTTATTTTTGATTTATCTGATATATTAGCAATGTCTTTTTTAGATACAGCAATTTCTGCTACTAGATTTATATTATTTTTTTTTGATAGGTTGTTTATTTTCTTTGATGATATCATTGCATATGTATATTTCTTTTTCTTTAATGTTTTTATTGTATTATCATCAATTGAATATATTTTATATTTGTGTTTATTTATTGTTATAGTTGTATCATTACCATCGTATGATTCTGTTCCTTTATTTAAATATGATTTATAATTATATAATAATACACATGAAACAAAATTATTGGAGTTATTTATTTTAGTACAATACATTTTCTTTAGATTTATATTATTATTTATTTTTGTTTCTTTCATACCAATTATTGAATTGTATCCTATAAGAGATGCTATAACTATAATAATAATTACATGTTTTATTTCTATTTTTTTCTTTATTGGTTCATGACAAAAAGGACATTCTTTTTCATTGATATTTATTTTACTTTTACATTTTGGACATTTTATTAATTTCATATTTATTCACTACCTTTATGTTTATTTTAACATATTTTTATTATTAAAAAAAGAACTATTATAGTTCTTTTTGATATTCAGCTGCAAAGTATACTCCGTGTCCTGCGTATGGATTAATATAATCTGGATATTCTTCTTCTATGGTTAGATATTGTGATGTTCCTTTATGGCTAAATTTAAATATTATCTTACTAGTTTTTCCATTTTCTGTTTCTTCAAATATATATTCATTTTCATTTGTTTTTTTAGCTGTACCTTTTACTTCTCCAATATTTACATGTTCTTTATCTATTCCTTTTGCAGTTGATATACTAAATTCTATTGTAGAATTTGTATAATTTGTTATGTTTGCTGTTGATGTATAGTATCCTGTTTCTCCTTCAGATGTAATAGTATATGTTCCTTCAATAATTAAATTAGTAGATGTCTCTTCACTTATTTCTTCTTCAATCTTCTCTTCATTTGTTACTTGTTTATTGTCTGCTGTTTTCTTTTTTGACTCATTTTTTAAACTTATGGTTCCTGTTGCTAATAAGCATATTCCTATAATTAACATTATAATTATTCCTATCAGTAATCCTATTAAAAACCCACTGTTATTCTTTTTTTTCATTAATTATTCACTCCTTTTATTTATATAATAGCATATCACTATTTTTAAATTCAAGTATAATAGAATTTTTTACATAATTATTATTTTATTTGTAAAATAAAAAATCCTTAATTATAAGGATTTTAATATTTAAATGACGGAGACAGAGAGTTACAATCAAACGTCCTTTATGGGTATTATTATAACCTATAAACCCTTATAAATCAATAATTTTGCACTTATTTCACTTATAAATCTTTTGAAAATATTGAAAATTGTACCCAAAATAGTACCTAAGACTGTAAATATTAACTGCAATTCATTTTATTGAAATTTAAACATTTTATTAATTAAAAATAAAGAGATGTTTTTGAAGTGAACCCTATTTTGGACACTTTATAAAAAAGGAGTCTTTTGATAAAATACTATCTCAAGAAAGGAGATAGTATTTTTTATGGCTAAAAAAGGACAACAATTCAGAAAATATACCGATGAAGAAAGAATACAAATA
>JAZAUS010000002.1:0-198741 GCA_036342255.1 Bacilli bacterium | reverse complement strand
TGGAGTTGTATAGCTGTATTTTCAATAATATTTATGAATAAATACAGAGGCAATTTTAAAAAACAAATGATAATGATGATGCTTGGAACATTAATGTATGCAACTGTTTATTTTATTTTCCTAGATAAAGTATATGGATTGTTGCAATTGTTTACTTGTTTAACTATTCCAGTATTATATTTATATAATGGTGAAAGAGGTAAAGTAAATCTGAAATATTTATTTTACATATATTATCCATTGCATTTAATAATTATAGGAATTATAAGATTAGTAATATATGGAAATATACCAATAATTTTTAAATAATGATTGCTCGGAATATTAAGATATTGCGATATATATACAGGAGTAAAATCCTGTTTTTCTATGGTATAATATAGAAAGGAGTGATTCATATGTCTAAGTATAAAGTTGGTGGTTATGTTAGATTATCACGAGATGATGATTATAGTGAATCAGATAGTATTCAAAGACAAATGGATTTAATTAGAATAATTGCTAATATTGAATTAGATTGCGAATTAAAAGAGTTCTATGTTGACAATGGTTATAGTGGTACATCCCTAGATAGACCAGGATTTAATAGATTATTAGATGACATAACACAAGGTAAAATTAATATGATAATGGTTAAAGATTTATCTAGACTTGGTCGTAATCATATAGAGGTTAATAAATATATTGAAGATATTTTTCCATCACTTAATGTAAGAGTATTTTCTATTAATGATAATTATGATAGTTTAAAAACCAAAAATATTATGGAAAGAATTGATGTACCAATTACAAATCTAATGAATGATTACATTGCATATGAAACCTCAAAGAAGGTAAAAAATTCTTTTGATATTAATAAGAAAAAAGGATTACATGTGGGTTCATCAGTACCATATGGCTATAGAAAAGATCCTAAGGATTATCATTATTTTATAATTGATGAAGTAGCAGCAGACAATATAAGAAATATATTTAAAATGTATTTGTCTGGTAAATCAAAAATAGAAATAGCAGAGTATTTAAATGAAAATAATATACCAAATCCTGCAACTTATAAATTTGAAAATAATATAGGTAAATCTAAACAAAGTAATACAAGAGAGTGGAAAGCTAAAATGGTTGATAGAATCTTAAAAAATGAAACTTATATAGGAACTTTAATACAAAATAAATATAGAAATATAAGTTATAGAAATCATAATCAAGTATTAAACGATGAATCAGAATGGACGATAACTGAAAATCATCATAAGGCAATTATTGATAAAGATACTTTTAATAAAGTTCAACAACTATTAAAAGCACCTAAAAGAAATAAAACTAGTAATGGAGAAGATATTTTATCTGGTTATTTTAAATGCAAGGATTGTGGTGAGTCAATGTATATAAAGAAAGGGAAAAATAAAGATTACTATTATTGTAAAAGTTATATAACAAATGGTATTTGTACTAATCATTCTATAGAAAAAAATAAATTATATGATGAGATATTAAAACAAATGAATTTAAAAAGAGTAGAAAACAAAGAAATAAAAAAGTTAACAAGAAATAGAATTGTAAAATATATTGAAAATATTTTTATTCATGAAGATAAAAGTGTTGAGATTAATTTTAAGGAAGATATAAATTCTATTTAATAATTATGATATAATGTTATAGAAAAAAGGAAGTGATTTCTAATGAATAATCAAGATAATGAAAAGGTGTTTCAAAAGAGCCAAATCAATTGGTATCCAGGTCATATGGCTAAGACTAAAAGACAGATTAAAGAGAAGATTGATTTAATAGATATAGTATTTGAAATAATAGATGCTAGGATACCTTATACTTCTAAGAATAAAGAAGTAGATGATATTATAAGAAATAAACCTAGAGTATTAATAATGACCAAGAGAGACTTATGTGATGAAGAAGTATCTTTAAAATGGAAGAATTATTATGAAGATAAGGGCTATAAAGTAGTAATGTTAGATTTAATTAAAGATAAGAGTCTAGATAGTTTATTAAATATAACTAAAGATATGGCTGATGCCATTAATAAGAAAAGACAAGATAAGGGAATGAAACCTAGAAGAATAAGAGTGTTAATATTAGGTATACCTAATGTTGGAAAGAGTACTCTTATAAATAGATTAGTAGGTAGAAAAGCTACTAATGTAGGTAATAAACCAGGTATAACTAAATCTTTAGAATGGATAAGAATTAATAAAGACTTAGAACTATTAGATACTCCAGGTATATTATGGCCTAAATTAGATAATAATGAAATAGCTCTTAATTTAGCTTCTATGACTGCTATTAAAGAAGAAATACTAAATAAAGAAGAAGTATGTATTCATATAATAAATAAAATGATAAAATTATATCCTGATAGTTTTAAAGAAAGATATAAGTTAGATAATCTAGATATAGATATAGTAGAAATATTAGATATAATAGGTAAGAATATTGGTGCTATAAGAAATAAAGAAACTGACTATGAAAAGGTATATACTGTTATATTAAAAGATCTAAGAGAAGGATACTTAGGAAGAGTAACATTTGATGAATATGAAGATAGATAAATATGAAAAAATAGGTAAAGATAAATATAGATTATTCTTATCTAATGGAGAAGTAATAGATACATATGATAATGTAATATTAGATAATGAATTATTATTAAAAAAAGAGTTAGATAGTTCTTTATATAATAGAATAATAAATGAAACTAGTTTTTATGATAAATATAATATAGCATTAAAGTATATAAAAGTACGTCTTCGTAGCACTAAAGAAATAGAAGAATACTTACTTAGAAAAAAGATAGAGAAAGAAGATATAGATTTAATTGTTGATAAATTAACTGATACTGGTAATTTAAATGATGATTATTTCTCTAAATGTTTTATCAAAGATAAATTCCGTTTTACTTCTTGGGGACCATATAGAATAAAACAAGAATTAAAAAAACTAGGTGTAGATGATAAATATATAAATGATAATATTACTATTATAACTGATGAAGAAATAGATGAAAAATTAGATAAATTAATTAATAAACAGATAAAAGCTAATCATGGTAAGTTAGATAATTATAAATTAAAAAATAAAATATATACTAATCTAGTTAAACTAGGATATGAAGCTAGTTATGTTATTAATATCTTAGGTGAATACCTATAATTTAATTATTATTTTATTGTTTCTAATTAAATAAAATAAAAAATATTATATAAAATAATAGACAATAAACATATTATTTAGTAAAATATAAAAAGAGGGAGGTATATAAATGTTAAAAGATATTTTATATTTAATATTTGGCCTTATTGCAGGAGGAATAATAGGTTTTCTAATAGCAAGAAGATATATGAAGAAATATATTAAAGATAATCCTCCAATCAATGAAAAAATGATTAAAGCTATGATGATGCAAATGGGAAGAACCCCATCACAAAAGCAAGTTAATCAAATGATGAAACAAATGAATAAGTACATGTGACTTATTTTTTTCTTGTAATAATATTCATATCTAGTATAATATAAATAGTTTTGGAGGTACTTATGTATATATATATCCACATACCATTTTGTAATCATATCTGTTCCTATTGCGATTTTCCCAAAGTATTATATGATAAAAAATATATAAATGATTATTTAGATAATTTAGCAAAAGAAATTAATAATAGATATAAGTATGAATTAGTTAAAACCATCTACATAGGCGGAGGCACTCCAACATCACTAGATTATGATGAATTAGAAAAATTATTAAAAATAATTACTATCTTTAATAAAGAAAAAACTATTGAATACACTATTGAATCTAATATTGAAAGCTTAGATGATAAAAAGATAACTCTATTAAAACAATATGGCATCAATAGAATTAGTCTAGGTGTCCAATCATTTAATAATGAAAATCTAATTGATATGGGAAGAAAACATACTGGAATTGATGCCATAAATATAATTAATAAATTAAAAAAAACTTTTACTAATATATCAATAGATTTAATATATGGCATAAATAATAATATTGATATTGTAAAAAAAGATATAGATACTTTCTTATCATTAGATATTCCTCATATATCTTGCTATAGTCTAATTATAGAAGATAATACTATTTATAGTATTAATAAAAGAGAATATATAGATGATTCAATAGAATATAAAATGTATAATTATATAGAATATACTCTAAAAAATAATAGTTATAACCATTATGAAGTAAGTAACTATAGTAAAGAAGGATATGAATCAATACATAATCTTAATTATTGGAACAATGGTGATTATTATGGATTCGGCTTAGGTGCTGTAAGCTATATAAATAATCATAGAATTACCAACACCAAAAACTTATCTAATTATATAAAAGGCAAATACTTAAAAGATGACATCTATGAAAATAAAAAAATAAGAATATCCAACAGCCTTATCCTAGGCCTTAGAAAAACAAATGGTCTCAATATAGATAAATTTAATAAAAAATACAAAGTAAATATATTAAACTTATATAACATTAAAGATCTAATTAAGGAGAATAAATTATTAATAAATAATAATAGATTATATATAAACCCAAGGTATTTTTATCTATCTAATGATATTTTAATAAATTTTATCTAATTATATGGTATAATTAAAAATAGAGAAGGTGATATTAATGAAACCAAGAATAATATTTATGGGTACACCTAGTTTTGCCGTACCAATATTAGAAGCCTTAATTGATAATTATAATGTTGTTATGGTTGTTTGTCAGCCTGATCGCAAAAAAAATAGAAAAGGCAAACTAGAAATACCACCTATCAAAGAAGTAGCTCTTAAACATAATATTAGTATATTCCAACCTGAAAAAATAAAAGATGATTACAAACCTATTATAGAGGCCAATCCAGATTTAATAATAACATGTGCTTATGGACAAATAATACCAAATATAATACTAGATTATCCCAAAATAGGTTGTATTAATGTTCATGGATCCCTTTTACCTGAATTAAGAGGAGGAGCTCCTATCCATTGGGCAATCATAAGAGGATATAAAGAAACAGGAATAACTATAATGGACATGTCTGAAAAAATGGATGCAGGAGATATAATCAACCAAGCATCAATTAAAATAGATGATGATATGATATTAGATGTCTTATATGAGAAAATGTCTTATCTAGGAAGAGACTTATTAATAGAAACATTACCAAGTATAATTAACAATACATGCATAAGAACAAAACAAGATGAATCAAAAGTAACATTTGGTTTTAATGTAAAAAAAGAAGATACAAAAATAGACTTTTCTAAACCAAGTATTGAAATAAAAAACTTGATAAGAGGTTTAAACTCTATACCAGGTGCCTATTGTTATCTAGATAATAAACGTATAAAAATATATAATATAGAAATACTAGATAAAAATAGTAGTAATGAATATGGAAAAATAGTAAAAATAGAAAAAGATGGCATAATATGTAATACTAAAGATAATTTAATAAAAATAAAAGAATTAGCCGTTGAAGGAAAGAAAAGATGTAAAGCAATAGATTATTTGAATGGCCTAAATAAAGAAGAATTAGTAGGTAAGGTGTTTAATAGTGAAAAAGAATAAATATGATTATGATAAAAAGAAAAAAGAAGAAATTGATCTTGATGAAAGAGAAGATATAGCAGATAATAAATTTAAACAGTTTCTATATAATTATAAAAATGATAAAAGATATAAATCAAAAGTACAATTAACAGGCTATTTAGTATTTATTATCTTATTAGTAATATTCTTAAATGTATCAAATACCGGAAATAATTATAATTATAGTTCTAAAACTAATTCTGCAACTAATACTACAAACACAAGCGTTGATAGCAAAGAGGAAAATGACGATTCAGCTCTCTTTAAAAAAATAAATAGCAACTATACATATAATATCAATATATCTTTAACCAAAATAAAAGATGACAATAATAATAAAGAAAACATTATAGCTAAGTATAACGGTTCATCTGATAATGATAATATTATTATTAATAAAATTACTAATAATAACACAAGTACTTTCTATAAAGGTGGAGAAGAGTATTATAAAAAGAATAATGAAGAATATGAATTAGTAGCAGATAACGACGTCTATGATATAGTAAGTGCTAAATATATAGAATTTTCAAATATAAAAAAATATATAGATAAAGCAAATCTAGATCACTACACCAATTATTCATCAGGAAAAAAAGAATATTTCTATAATTTAAATATTAATGAAATAATAAAAAGTTATAAAAAAGAAGATAAAATTACAATTAATATTGTAGAAGAAAACGATATTGTAGTAATTGATATAGATTATACTAATTTGTTTAATATAATTAATAATAAAATAATTGAATGTAAAATAAAATATGAATATAGTAAAATTGAAGAAACAGAAAAAATAGAAATATTTGAAAATGAAAATAATAAAACTACATAAAATAACAAAGCATTGCTTTGTTATTTTTTTATAAAAAAATAAATATAAGAAGTAAAATGAGTAAAACGTACCTAATAATATAATTAGGAGGCAAAAAAATGATTGAAGAAAATATAAAAAAATTAAAATTAGAATTTAATACAATAAAAGAATTAGGCTATGTAAAAACAGTAAGAAATGGTCCTACGGGAGTAGGAGCAACATTTGAAAAACTCCTGAAAAAGGAAGAAGAAAGTTTTGAAATTCCAGATTATTATGGAATAGAGATTAAAACTAGAAGAGCTTATAGCAAATCATATATAACATTATTTAATGCTGTACCAACTGGCAGCATGTTTCATGAAACAAAACGTTTAAGAGATAATTATGGATATCCAAGTAAAAAAGATAAAAACTTAAAATGTTTATATGCAGAAATCTTTTGTAATCAAGTTACAAAAGTTGGATTATGGTATTATTTTGAACTTAAAATAGATAAAGATAAGAATAAGCTTTTTCTTGTAGTATATGATTACAAAAGAGAAGTAATCGATGAATCAACATACTGGGATTTAGATATATTAAAAGAAAAACTAGAGCGAAAATTGCAAATATTAGCTCTAGTTAAAGCTTGGACAAATAAAATAGAAGGAATAGAGTGTTTCAAATACTATAAAATTAATTTTTACATTTTAAAAGATTTTAACTGCTTCATAGAGGCATTTGAAAATGGAAAAATAAAAATATTATTAAAAATTGATAGTCATATAGAACCTGAAAAATACGGAATGGTAGACGAACATGGAGTTGGTTTTTCCATTAGCGAAGAAAACTTATTAGAAATATTTGATTTGTATAGATGAAAATTATTTATATTATGAAATTGCATGCAAAGGGTCAAGTAAAAAAGCGCATGTATGGAACCAAGAGGTACAAAAAAAACTACCCTAAAAAGAGTAGTAAGAATCAAACTGGTCGGGAAGACAGGATTTGAACCTGCGACCTCTTGGTCCCAAACCAAGCGCTCTACCAAGCTAAGCTACTTCCCGACATAAAAAAATGGTGGAGAATAAGGGATTCGAACCCTTGACCCTTTGCGTGCAAGGCAAATGCTCTAGCCAACTGAGCTAATTCCCCATCGACAAATAAAATTATATCAATAAAGCACATTATTGTCAACTGTTTTTTTTAATAAAATAATGAAAAAAGAGTAGTAAAACTTGTTATTATTAAATATTTATGATATAATTTTAACCAGTTAGGAGGCAGAATATGGAAACAGTGCTATTAATTGTATCAATTTTACTAATTATAATTGTTTTATTGCAAAGTGGCAAAGCAGAAGCGGCAGGACAAATTGTTCAAGGTGGAGGATCTGAATTGTTTGCAAATACAAAAGAAAGAGGGATAGAACTATTTATCACAAGAATAACAATGATTCTTGGAATTTTATTTTTCGTAATATCCCTAATATTATCATTACAATAATAAAAAAGATATACTAATAAAAGTATATCTTTTCTTTTACTTGCCTTAAAGAAAAGTTTATATTATAATAAAAATTAGGTAAGTAATAGGATTTTTCTATACGAAGTTTGGAGGATATACATGAAAGATAAAATAATTAATATATTAGATAATAGTGATAAACCAGCTAAAAGTGCAATTGAAATAAATGATGAATTAGGATTTACAGATATAGAAGATTATAGACAATTAGAAAAAGAATTAACTGATATGGCAAAGGAAGGAATTCTATATTATAGTGAAAAGAAAAAAAGATATCTACTATTAAAAAATAGCCATCTAATCAAAGGAAAATTAATAATGAATCCAAAAGGATATGGTTTTGTAGAGATTGGTGATGATAAAAAAGATATTTATATAAACAAAGATAATTTAAATAATGCTAGAAATAATGATATCGTATTAATTGAATTAATAGGAGATAAAACAGAAGGAAGAATAAACAAGATTTTAGCAAGAGATGAAGATACTTTTGTTGGAACAGTATATTTTAAAGATGATAAATGTTTTGTAAAGCCAGACAAAAGAAATAGTATTGATATAGAAGTTACTAAAGAATCACAGCACGGACTAGTTGAAGGACATAAAGTGCTAATAAAACCTATAAGTGGACATAAATATTTAGGTGAAGTATTAACAATAATAGGCCATAAAAATGATGTCGGTGTAGATATATTATCTTTTGTCTACGAAAATAATTTTCATCCAGATTTTCCAGAAGATGTCATCGAGCAATTAAAAGAAATACCAGATACAGTTAGTGAAAAAGAAATGGAGAATCGACTTGATCTAAGAGATATAACAATTTTTACTATTGATGGAGATGATACTAAAGATATAGATGATGCTATCAGTATAAAGAAAATTGATGATAAAACATATGAACTAGGAGTACATATTGCCGATGTAAGTAATTACGTTTTAAAAGATAGTCCACTAGATAAAGAAGCATATGAAAGAGGAACTAGTGTATATCTAGTTGATCGTGTTATACCAATGATTCCACATCAATTATCCAATGGAATTTGTTCATTAAATCCTAATGTTGATAGATTAGCTATGTCATGTATTATGCAAATCAATAATCATGGCGAAGTAGTTCACTATGATATAAAACCAAGCGTTATTAAAAGTCGTATTCAGATGACTTATAACAAAGTAAATGATATATTAGATAAAAATATCATAGCAAATGGATATGAAAATTATGTAGACGATTTAAAACTAATGAGTGAACTATCAGATATCTTAAGAAATAAAATGATAAAAAGAGGTTATATTGAGTTTTCTAGCAGTGAACCAAAAATAATAGTAGATGATAATTGCCATCCACTAGAAGTAAAAGTTAGAGAAGAAGGCACAGGGGAAAATATGATAGAAAACTTTATGGTTGTAGCAAATGAAACAGTAGCAAGTTTTATTTTCTATCAAAGCCTTCCAGGAATATATCGTGTTCATGATAAACCAGATGAAAAAAGATTACAAAAATTCTTTGATTTTCTATCTATAAGAGGATATGTAGTGAATGGAAAAAGGCAAAATGTAACAGGAAAAGATTTACAATTCATATTAAATCAATTAACAGATAAGCCTGATTTTAAAATATTAAACGATATGGCTATAAGATGCCAAGCCAAAGCAGTATATTCCAGCGAGAACATTGGGCATTATGGCTTAGGAAGTAAGTGCTATTCACACTTCACATCACCAATAAGAAGATATCCAGATCTAATTCTTCATCGACTAGTTAAAGATTATTCATATAACTATTCTAATGAAGTCATTAGCAATTGGGAAAAAAATCTTCCAGAATTAGCAAATCACTGTTCAATAAAAGAGCAGGACTCTATAAAATGTGAAAGAGACGTTGATGATATGAAAATGGCTGAATATATGGAAGATCACATTGGAGAAGAATTTGAAGGAATAATATCTAATGTTCAAGAATTTGGCATGTTTGTTGAATTACCAAATTCGATTGAAGGACTTGTAAAAATAGAAGATATGCCAGGTGGTGGCTATCGATATATAGAAGAAAAACTTTCACTAATAAACAAAAATACCAGACTTACCTTTACTTTTGGAGATAAAGTAAAAGTCAAATGCATCAGAGCTAACAAAGAAGAAAGTACAATTGATTTTGAATTAATAAAAAAAATAGATGAGTAATATTTGTAAAGGAGTGATTATATGGCTAAGAGAAGAAAAAGAAGAAAAAAGAGAAGATTAAAATGGAAAAACATTATAATTGCTTGCATTTTAGTTATAGCATTATTAGCTGGATTAGTTTTTGGAGGATTAACTTTAAAAAACAAGTTAAGTAATAAATCAAATAAAACTAAAAAACCAAAAGTTGAGTTAGTTAAGCCAAAAAAAGAAGAAGAAAAAGAAACTAGTATCACAATGATTACAGCAGGAGATAATTTAATTCATTCAAGCGTATATAAAGATGCCAATAGGAATGCTGGTTATAATGGCTATGATTTTAAGCCAATGTATGAATTAATCAAACCAATAGTATCTAAATATGACTTAGCATATTATAATCAAGAAAGTATTCTAGGTGGAACAAAACTAGGATTAAATGATTATCCAACTTTCAATTCACCACAAGAAACAGGAGATGCGATGATAGATGCTGGTTTCAATATCGTCAGTCTAGCTACTAATCATACAATGGATTCAGGAGAAAAAGCAGTCCTATCTTCACGTGAATATTGGGATAGTAAAACTGATATTTTAGCAGTTGGAAGCTATGCCTCAACAGAAGATAAGAATAAAATTAGAATTAAAGAAGAAAAAGGTATTAAATATACTATGCTAAATTATACATATGGAACAAATGGAATGCCAGTACCAAGTGGAAAAGATTACTTAGTAAATGTATGGCCAACAAATCTAGATATAAACGATCCAGAAAGAGATGATGAATATCAAGAATATAAAAAACAAGTAAAAAAAGATGTTGAAGAAGTAAGAGATAAAGTTGATGTTTTATTTGTTGCCATGCATTGGGGGGTAGAATATACCCATGATCCAACAGAATATGAAAAGGACATGGCTAAATATTTAGCTGAATTAGGCGTAGATGTAATAATAGGAACTCATCCTCATGTTGTTCAACCAGTTACTTGGATAGATAATACCCTAGTGATATATTCACTTGGTAATTTCATCTCAGCCCAATATCAAAATCAATCAACTTGTACCAACTATAAATGTACTACAGGATTGATGACAAGTTTTAAAATAACAAAAACAACAAAAGGAAAGAAAACAAATATAAAAATAGATGATATAAACAACGAATTAATTTATACATATTATTCTGGATGGGCTAATTTTAAAGTAATACCATTTAGTAATGCTGAAATAGCAAATCGCTTACCAGGATATAAAAATATTTATGAAATATATAAAAGTGTTGTTACAAAATTAGATCAAAATATGAAAGTTGTACCAGTTTATGGCTAAAAGGAGAAGAAAAAGAAAAATAAACAAATTAAAAGTAATAAGATTTATCATAATTTTATTATTTTTAATTTCATTACCTATCATTGTATTAAACAATCCTCATAAAAAAGAATTAACAAAAGCAAAAAAAGAAACAAAAGAAAAAATAGAACCAAAAGAAGAAACAACAACAAAGCTATCACTGATAATGGTAGGCGACAATCTTATTCATGATTCAATTTATAAAGAAGCAAATAAAAATGCCAATTATAATGGCTATGATTTTAAACCTATACTAGAATATATTAAACCAATAGTATCTAAATATGACTTAGCTTATTATAATCAAGAAACAATACTTGGTGGAAGTGAAATTGGACTATCATCTTATCCAGCTTTTAATTCGCCATATGAAGTAGGTGATGCCATGATAGATACAGGATTTAATTTAGTTAGTTTAGCTACTAATCATACTCTTGATAGAGGAGAAAAAGCCATAATTAATTCTAGAAATTATTGGGATAAACAAAAAGATGTAATAGCAGCTGGTAGCTATCAATCAGAAGAAGATAGAAATAAAATAATAATTAAAGAAAAAAATGGAATTAAATATACTTTATTAAATTATACATATGGTACTAATGGCATTCCAATACCAAATGGAAAAGATTACTTAGTAAATATTTGGCCAGTAACCGGAGTTAATCCTAATAATGATATTAGATATCAACAGTACAAAGAAATAGTAAAAAAAGATATTGAAAATCTAAAAGATAAAGTAGATTTTTTAATAGTTGCCATGCATTGGGGAATAGAATATCAACAAGATGCAAATGAATATCAAAAAGATGCAGCCAATTATCTAGTTAGTCTAGGTGTAAATCTAATTGTAGGAACACATCCTCATGTAATCCAACCTGTTGATTATATAAATAATACCCTAGTAATATATTCATTAGGTAATTTTCTATCAGCTCACGAAGTAATTAATATGGATAACAGAGTAGGTTTGATGACTTCATTAAATGTAGAAAAAAATAGCAAAAAAAATAAAATAGAAATAAAAGATGTTAATAATGAACTACTATATACTGACTATACAATAGATCATACCAATATAAAAGTTATTCCTTTTTCTAATAAAGCAATAACAAATATAAATGATTATAAAAACATCTATGAAAAATATAAAAAAGTAGTCCAAAAATATAATCAAAACATTATAGTAAAAGAAATATATCAATAGAAGGAGGAAAAAAAATGAATAATAAATATGATGATAATTATGACTATGATAAAGGATTTAAAATATTTATAGGAGTATTTGTTTTTACTATTGCTGTATGTATCATATCTGCAATAGCAAGATACTATAAATTTAATGTATTACCAATACTAGCATCTATTGCTTTTGCCCTAATAATAGCATTTATAATTATAATATATGCTTACTCTATAATAGAAACAAAAAGAATAGATAATTTAGCTAAAAAAGAAAAAATTAAAGAAATATCAGATTATTACCGTGATAAACTAAATAATTATTCTCCTGGAATACTAATGTATTGTCACATGAATAAAATAAACTTTAAAGACTACCTAGTAGCAACTATAATTAATTTAGAACAAAAAAAAATTATATCTATCAATAATGGTAAAATAAATATATTAACTGAAGAAACAAATAATCTATCAAAAGATGAAAAATACATAATAGAATGTTTAAAAAAAGGTAAATTTAAAGAAACTATCGAAGAAAAAAGAAATAAAAAACATATAATATATCTCATAATAGAAGATATAACAAATAAAAAAATATATATAGAATCTAAATTATATAAAACATTTACTACCATAGTAGCAATAGCAGTACTAGCCCTATTTATAATTATGATGATAATAATAATTTCTTCCAAGAATTTTTATATAGGTATGCCACTTATCTTTATAACATTAATAATATTTATTTTATATGGTAATTTTCAATATGAATTTAATTCATTTATAAGTAGAAAATTATATTTAAGAAGTAAATCAGGTATAGATTTATGTGTAAAAATGCAATCATTAAAAAATTTCTTACGTGAATTTACTGATTTAGGTAATAAAAATATTAAAGAAGTAAATATTTGGGATGAATATATAATCTATTCAATAATCCTTAATATTAAAGGGAATCTAAATAAAGAAGTAGATGAATTATATAAGCAAATAATAAATAATAATTAATTATTAATATTACAGGAGGAATATATATATGGAATATAATAGTATTAAGAATAAACTAACTAAAGAAAATATCATCGGAGAAGGAAAAGAAATAGTCTCTTATAAGATTGATAACAATATTATTAAAATATTTCATAAAGATAGAAAATCAGGATTAGATATTATTAGTAGAGAAGGATTAGAAAAATTAACTAGACTAAATCTAAATTGTTTTAATACACCTAAAGAATTAATATATGAAAACGGTCAAGTAGTAGGATATATAGAAGATTATATTGAAGATAATTTTTTAAATAAAGAACTATTAAAAGACAATTTAGACCTATTATATGAAGATATTATTACTCTTAGCGAAAATGGATTTATCATAAATGATATACAATATAATTATTTATCCAATAATAAAACATTTAAATTTATAGATATGACAAGTTATAACTACTTTAATATTAATAATATTAAGAGTGAAATAGGAAAAGAAACAATTAAAAAGAAAATAATAAATGATAACATAAATACAATCAATATATTTCTAATAGGTTTATTTGAATATGATGCTTTTCATAAAGGAGAACATTTTGAACTAACAAAAACAAATAAAGCAGTAATGTTTAATTTAGAAAAATGTAATAACATATACTATGGAGAATATTTAAAACAAAATAATAATAGAGGCAGAAAGAAGTAAATTATCTTGACGCTACAAAAATATAATGATATATTAACAATGCTTAAGAGGTGTAATTATTATGGAAATATTAAATAGAAAAGCTAAGCATGACTATCATATAGAAAATGAATATGAAGCTGGAATAGTTTTAACAGGAACAGAGATAAAATCAATAAGAAATGGCAAAATGAATATAAAAGATAGTTATGCCATTATCAAAAATGAAGAGATATATCTTTTAAATACTCATATAGATAGTTATGAAAAAGGAAATATCTTCAATCATAATGAAACAAGAACTAGAAAATTATTAATGCATAAAAAAGAAATAAAAAAATTAAATAACAAACTAATACTAGAAGGATATACCCTAATTCCTCTAAAAGTATATTTTGTAAGAGGAAAAGCCAAAATCTTATTAGGTCTTGCTAAAGGTAAAAAGAATTATGACAAAAGAGAAGATATCAAAAAAAGAGATATAGAAAGAGAAATGCAAAGGAACTATAAATTAAGGTAATTTATAATTAAAAGGAAAGGAAATAAATATGAAAATTCTAAAACAATTAAGAAAGTTTGTTATTATTGTTAATTTAATTATAGTTTTAGCCTATATTATTTTTACTCCTGCTTTTATGAAGTTTTTTTCTTCTATAACAGGAAATCTCACTTCAGAAATGATTACATTATGTAATTTTATATATATTATGTTAATTATAGCGGTATTAGTTTCTATTGTAGATATGCATAATTCTAAAAAAAATAATGAAAAATTTAGCTTTTTTTCAGTTCTAACAGTTATATTTTTTGGGATTACTATTATTAATGCAACTCCTTTTAGATATGTATATCATTATGAAAAAAAGAATAGTGATTCTTATTATTATCCAAAATCATATAGATATGATAGATTATTCGTATACAATTACGTTTATTCTAATGAAGGTGATGATGAAAGTGGAACTGGAGAAGATAAGTATTTTTATATACCAGTTTTGAAAATAATAATATTTGTAGGTCATGAAGGAGTAAAAGTAGAGAAAGTTAGATATATTGGTAATAAAAAAGTCGAGATTGGTGATTTGGAATATACAATAGAAAAGGATTATTTTACTGAATCATAAAAAAAAAGTTAAGTTTTAAGTAAAGAGCACAATTAAGTGCATAACACTCCAAAATGTGTATTATCCCACAAGAAAATACACATTTTTTGCTTGTAAAAAAACAATAGTAAAAAAATAATTTATAATCTTTGGAAAACAAATCGCTTATAAGACATATAATATATATTCTCAAAATTTATAGCTTATTAAATCTTAACATTAAATAATAAAATATTTTAAACTATATTGAAAATATAAGCATTTTAATATTTACAATTTAGAAAAAAAATGATAACATATGAATATACAATAATGTAGATAACGAAATAAAACATCTAAGAGAAAATATAATAAAAAAATAAAAAGGAGATGTAAAATATGATATGTAATAAATGTGGAAACCCAATAAATGAAGGAGAAATGGTTTGTAGTAAATGTGGAGAACCAGTTGCTCAAACACCTACACCAACAGAAGGAGTAGCTCCTGTAGCACAACCAAACGTACCTATTCCAGGTGTTGTTAGTAGTGCACCAGCTAATCCAGCTCCACAAGCACCTGTAGAACCAACCCCAGCTATGCCAAGCGAAACTCCAGCCACAGTTGCAGCAACACCAGAAGCCAGTATGGGAGCAAGTATTCCATCTACAGATCCAAATGCATTAAATAATAATCCAGCACCAACTGCTGATTTAAATAATCCACAACCTATTAATCCACAACAATTAAATCAGCAAAGTATTGATCCACAACAATTAAATTCTCAACCAGTAGCACCAGAACCAACACCAGAACCAGAACCACCAGAAAAGAAAAAAGGTGGAAAAGGTGGATTAATTTTCATAATTATATTATTACTAGCAATAATTGGAGGATTAGTTTTCTATATTCTAAAGGGAGAAGAGCTATTAGGAAAGAAAAAGAATACTACACCTACTGAAACTACTGAAACACCAGATACTGAAACAACCGAAACTACTGAAACAACCGAAGCTGAACCAGTTGCAAATACAAAAACTGCAACAATTAATGGATTAACATTAACAATACCAGAAGGTTTAGAATTTTCAACAACAACTGCTGATAATGGTATTGAAATGATAGAAATAACAGATAGTGCAAAAACTATGGCAGCTGTTTTTGGAGTATTTAATGAAGATGTTAAAGATTATTTAACTCCAGAAAAAATAACAGCTTATGCAACAGAAGGAGGATTAACAAACGGAACTGCTTCTGTTACAAATTATAATGATTATAACTATGCAATTTATCATGGCACAGCTGATGGAAAAACAGCAAATGCCTTTATTGGAAAAATTGAAGATAAAGGAGTTATAGGGGTAGTTTTAGAAGGTACTAATTATAATGCAGAAACATCATTTGGATATATTTCAACAATAGCAAAAAGTGCATCAGGAACAGCATCATCAACATTTGGTGGTAAATCAATTAAACCAAAAACAACAGATAATTTTCTAGATGCATTAAAATAAGCTAAAAATCATATTTTTGTTGACAAAATAATAGAAATATAATATAATTACAAGGAACGAAGCGGAAAGTAGATGTATTTATCTCACCTGATTACATATAGTAATAGGTAAAAAGCCAATAAAAATATGATGATATTATAATTAATATATTTATTATTTTATTGATTTTTGATGAATACAAGCTTTCTTGTATTCATTTTTGTTTATGGAGGTGTTTGATATAGCAAACAATAAAGATAACTTAATTAATGAACAAATTAGGTGTAATGAAATGATGGTTATAGGACCTAATGGAGAACAATTAGGTATAAAATCAAAAGAAGATGCTTTAACTTTAGCAGGATATGCTGGCTTTGATTTAGTATTAATGAATGATAAATCAAGTCCACCAGTATGTAAAATTATGGATTATAACAGATTCAAATATGAAAGAAAGAAAAAAGCCAAAGAAGCATTAAAAAAACAAAGAGAATCTTTTGTTGATACAAAAGAATTTAGATTATCTGTTACAATCGATAAGCATGATTTTGATACTAGGGTTAATAACGCCAAAAAAGCCCTAATAAGAGGAGATAAAGTAAAAGCAAGTATTAGATTTAAAGGCCGTCAAATCGCTCATCCTGAGCTAGCCAAAGAAGTTCTTCAAAAATTTGAAGAAGCTTTAAGTGAAGTATCAGAAGTTGAAGTACAACCTAAGTTAGAAGGTCGAGTTATATTTATGCAGTTAACACCAAAAAAATAAAAGTATTAAGGAGAATGGTTATGGCAAAAAAAGTAAAAATGAAAAAAAATAAAATGAAAACACACAAAGGATCTGCAAAAGTATTTAAGAAAAGACAAAGTGGATCAATTAAAATTTCTAGTCAAGGTACTAACCACAACACAGGTAAAAATAGTGCCAAAAGAAGTAGACAAAAAAGAAAAGGTGGAAGTTTACACCAATCAGATTACAAAAGAATTAAAGATATAATATAAGAAGGAGGACATAAAAATGACAAGAGTTAAAGGTGGCACTGTTGCACGTGCAAGAAGAAAAAAAGTACTAAAAGAAGCTAAGGGTTACTTTGGAAGTAAACATAGATTATACAAAACTGCTCATGAACAAGTAATGCATTCAGGACAATATGCATTCCGTGACAGAAGACAAAACAAAAGAAATTTCAGAAAATTATGGATTACAAGAATTAATGCTGGATGTCGTGAATTTGAAATTAGTTATTCAAAATTCATCAATGGTTTAAATAAAGCAGGAATAGCTATTAATAGAAAAATGTTAAGTGAAATGGCTATAAATGACAAAGAAGGATTCAAAAACCTAGTAAAAATTGCTAAAGAAAGCCTAGAAGGAAAAGAATATAAACCAGCAAAAGTTGAAACAAAAGAAGAAAAAGTAGAAAAGAAAGCAACAACTAAAGAAACAAAGACAACAACTAAAGCTACTACTAAGAAAACAAACACAACAAAAAAAGCAGCTCCAAAGAAAACTACAACAAAAAAAGAAGAAAAATAAATATTTAAAAAAATAGCTAGTAATTTAGCTTTTTTTTTTGTATAATTAAAATAGGTGATAATATGATAGGCAAGATTATTAGTATCAATGGGGATAAAGTAAGAATAAAATTAGATATAAACATATATAGTATAGAAAACATAATGGGAAAAAATGTAATATTTGAACAAAAAGATGCCAAGATAGTTGGTGAAATAATTAATGGAGATTATACCTATCTAGATATAAATCTAATTGGAGAAATAATAAAAAACACATTTGTTTTCGGTAATACTATTAAACCAGATTTTAAAACAATGTGTCGTCTTGTAACCAAAGAAGAATTAGACATCATATACCAAAACGATGCTAAATCCAATTCGATAAGTATGGGAACATCATTAGCATATAAAGACTATCACATATCATTAGATATAAATTCTTTCTTTTCCAATCATTTTGCCATCCTAGGTAACAGTGGCTCAGGAAAAAGTTATTCAACATCAAATATTATTCAAAAAATATTCTATGAAGCCAAAGAAAGTATTCCCTTTAAAACAAATCTATTTATTTTTGATGCTTATGGTGAGTATCAACCAGCCTTTAATGAAATAGGAAAAAATAATCAAAACCTAAATTATAAAGTAATTACAACTGATCTTACAAATAATCAATATCAGCACCTAAGCTTACCATTCTGGTTATTAGGAACAGATGATATAGCCCTATTACTAAATGTTGATAATGAAAATCAAATACCTATCATAGAAAAAGCCTTAAAATTAGTTAGTTATTTTACAAGAGATGAAGAAGAAGTAATAGAACAAAAGAATGACATCATAGCAAGAAGTGTTCTTGATATGATCTTCTCTGGAAAAAATCCAAGTGAAATAAGAAATAAACTTACAACAGTTTTAACAAAATTTCATACCAAAGATATAAATCTTGAAATACAACTTACTAAAGGTGGATGGAGCAGAACAATAAGACAATGTCTATTTGTTGAACCAACTGGCAAATTTGCTGATATAGAATTAGTAATTAGTTATTTAGAAACATTTACTGAAAAAGAATTTCAATTATCAATGCCTGATGGAAATTTTGCCTATGGACTACAAGAATTTGCCTTAGCCTTAGAATTTGCTTTAATTAGTGAGGGAGTTTTTACTAGTGAAAAAGTATTTGATTATGCAAATGTTCTTAAAATAAGACTAAATACACTAATAAATAGTGATTATGCTAAATACTTTGAATATCCTAATTATGTTACAAGAGATTTATATATAAGGGATTTATTAACAGCAGTAACTGGTAGAAAAGCTCAAATAATTAACTTTAATATTAATTATGTAGATGATAGATTTGCTAAAAACTTAGTTAAAATATATTCTAAATTATTGTTTGATTATGTAGCAAAATTAAAAGAACGTGGTTCAGTAGCTTTTCATATTCTATTAGAAGAAGCTCATAGATATGTTCAAGACGATATTGATAGAAAAATATTTGGATACAATATATTTGAAAGAATAGCTAAAGAAGGTAGAAAATATGGAATACTACTAGGATTAATTACTCAAAGACCATCTGAATTAAGTGAAACAGCCATCAGCCAATGTACTAACTTCCTAGTATTTAAAATGTTTCATCCTAATGATTTAGCATTTGTTACATCAATACTACCAACAGTAAGTGGCGATATGATTAACAAATTAAAAACCTTCCATCCTGGAATGTGTATAACCTATGGAAGTGCATTCAAAATGCCAGTTATTGTAAAAATAGATGAACCAAATCCAACACCATTAAGCCAAAATGTTAATATAAGTAAAATATGGTACGTTAAACAACAATAATAATAAAAATAGACTTTTATTTAGAAAGTCTATTTTTTATAAAATAATATAACTAGAAGTTGACAAAATATAATAATATGCTATAATAACTAGCAAATTTTGGGGGTGATTGATAATGGGTCCAGAAAATGGAGTTAATTTATCAAGAGTTGAATATTTTAATATTAATGATTACATAAACAAAATAAAACTTGATAGCAATCTATTATATCATCTTGAAGATACAAATAAAGCCTTTGATGATTATATAAAACTATTACAGAACTTAGACAAAGAAAATGTAGCATTATTCCTTAAATTTGCTTTTCAAGATGAAATAAAGAAATCAAACCAAATAGAAAAGCATATTATAAATCCAAATGATATAGATGATAAAGATATATTCTATAAATCTTTAAATATCAGCCATAATAGAATAAAAGAAATGCATAAATTTGCTCTTAATAGTAATAAAAAGACTGATTATAGAAAAGATATAGCTTGGATAGGATATTTTGACAAGCAACATAATCCATTTATATATTGGTATGGAGTAGAACCAGAAGATATAAATAAATTCATGGAAGACTTCTTTGAATTCTATAATAAAGGATCTATTTCCTCAATAAATAGTAATCCATTCTTAAAAAGTGCTTTAGCATCATTATTATTCATAAGAATTCACCCATTTGGTGATGGTAATGGTAGAACAAGTAGATTATTATATGATATGAAATTTACTGAAATAGTTAATAAATTATATAATCTAAAATTAAAAATAGCACCTTTACATATATCAAATAGTATTCTACGTACTCAACCAACGTATGCTAAAAGAATTAATGACTTATACTTTGACTTAGAACATGATTGCAATGACGAGATAAATAAATGGTTAGATTTTTGCCTAAACATGACAGATGAACAAATTTATTTCTTAACTAATTGTCTTAAAACAAATGAAAAAGCTTTTAGTAGTCCATCTAAAAGTAGTAAAAGAGATGTAAAAAAATTAGCCAAAAAAATTAGTTTAAATAATAAAAAAGGTTTTATAACATCATTTTTGTTATAAAATCTTCTTTTATTTTACTGATAATTATTGTATAATATACGAAGGAGAGTGTGTATTTATGAAAATACAAAATGTAAAAGGATGCAAAGATTATTTACCAAAAGAACAAATAATTAGAAATTATATTAATAATATCTTAAAAGAAACATTTGAAGAATATGGTTATCTTCCAATAGAAACCTCTATTATTTGCTATTATGATATGTTAAGTGGTAAATATGATGAGAATAATGATATATTAAAGGAGATATATAAATTAACTGATCAAGGAGAAAGAAAACTAGGTCTTAGATATGATTTAACTGTACCGTTTGCTAAATTTGTAGCTCTTAATAAAAATAAAATATCTTTTCCTTTTAAAAGATATGAAATATCTAGAGTATTTAGAGATGGACCAATTAAATTAGGTCGTGATAGAGAATTTACCCAATGTGATGTTGATGTAGTAGGTCTATCTGGCCAAATGATTGAAGCTGAATCTCTAAATTTATTTGTTAATGCCTTTAATAAATTAAATATAGATATAGATATCAAATATAATAGTAGAAACCTAATGCGAGGTCTAATTATTGCAAGTGGTATTGAAGAAGAACTTATTAGTCCTACTATTACTATTATTGATAAGATGAATAAAATATCTAAAAAAGAATTTATTGATTATTTAATAGATATTGGTATAAAAGAAAACCAAGTTAATATCTTACTTGATTCCTTTAATCTATCTTTAAAAGAATTAACTAAAAAATATAAAGATACATCTATAAAAGAACTAAGTATAGGCCTAGAAGAATTAAATAATCTTGAAGGTTATCTAAAAGCTTTAAAGATAGATAAATATTGTACTTTTACATCAACTCTAGCAAGAGGTCAAGACTATTACACAGGTAATGTCTTTGAAGTATTTGATAAAAATAACAAGATTACATCAAGTATAGCTGCAGGTGGAAGATATGATAACATGATTACAGACTTCATTAATGATGGTAATTCATATCCAGCCATAGGTATAAGCTTTGGTCTATCTTCTATCTATGAATTATTAAAAGATGAAAAGATATTTGATAATTATTCTAATATAGATTTATATATAATACCTATGGAAACAGAAAAAGAAGCCCTAAAACTAGCCAACTCTTTAAGAGAATTAGGCCTTAAAATAAATGTAGAAATGAATAAAAGAAAAATAAAAAAATGTTTTGAATGGGCTGATAAAAATAATATTCCTAATGTCTTAGTACTAGGAGAAAATGAATTATCATCTGGTATTATTAAAATCAAGAATATGAATACAGGAATAGAGAAAGAATATAAAATAGATGATATAAAAAAGATAAGAGATGATATTTAATGAGTTTAATAAAAGAAACAGAAATATATTTAAATAAAGTAATTAATGATTTAGGCTATACAGATGAAGAATGCGCTTTAGTTTCTTCATCTGTACCTAACTTAGGACAATTCCAAGTAAATATAGCTATGCCTTTAGCTAAAAAATATCATAAGAATCCCAGAGATATAGCTAATGAAATAATTACTAAACTAGATGATAGATTTGTTAATGTAAATATAGCAGGTCCAGGTTTTATTAACCTATCTTTTAGTGATAAAGTAATAGCCGATTATATGAATAAATCTTTAAAAGATTTTAATACACATATTGATAAAGATAAAAGTAAAACTATTGTTATAGATTATGGTGGTGCTAATGCAGCTAAAGCTTTACATGTTGGACATATGCGTAGCGCTAACATTGGAGAATCTTTAAAAAGAATAGCTAAAATTTACGGCAATAAAGTAATAGGAGATGTTCACCTAGGTGATCTAGGAAGACAATCAGGTATGCTTATATCACAATTAATGCTAGAACAACCAGATTTAGTCTTCTTTGATGATAACTATAAAGGAGAATATCCCAAAGTTAATTTAACTGTAAAAGATCTAGGAAGAATGTATCCACAAGCATCAAATGCTGCAAACGAAGATTCTAAAAGAATGGAACAAGTAAGAGAAATAACTAAAGAAGTAGAAACTGGTAGAAAAGGATACATCGAATTATGGAAACAAATGGTTGCCATTTCTTCAGAAGAAATAAAGAAAATATACAAAAGACTTAATTGTGAATTTGATGTTTGGAATGGAGAAATGATAGCTTTAGATTATGTAGATGACACTTTAAAAGTAATGAAACCATATTTGCATGAATCTGAAGGTGCTATCGTAATGGATATATCTGAACCAGATGATAAAAAAGAAATACCACCACTTATGGTTATTAAAAGTGATGGTTCAACAAAATATGAAACAAGAGATCTTGCGACCATTTATATGCGTATGAAAGATTATAAACCTGATGAAATATGGTATGTTGTTGATACTAGACAATCACTAAGCTTCACTCAAGTATTTAGAGGTGCTTACAAATCTGGTTTAGTACCAAAAAGCACTAAATTAGCTCATTATGATTTTGGTACCATTAATGGACCAGATGGAAAACCATTTAAAACAAGAGATGGTGGAGTAATGGAATTATCAAGCTTAATAGATATGATCAAAAAAGAAATTACCAAAAAAGTAAAAGATAATCTATCTCCAAAAGAAAAAGAAGAAATAATTGAGAAATTAACTATTGCTACTCTTAAATATACAGATTTACTTCCATATAGAAAGACAGATTATATCTTTGATCCAGTTAAATTCTCATCATTTGAAGGAAAAACAGGTCCATATATACTATATACATTAGTAAGATGTAAATCTATTCTAAGAAATAATGATGAAATAGATTATAAAATAGATATAATTAATGATGATATAAGAGATATTTATGTTAAGATTATTAACCTATCTAAAGAATTATATAAATCATATATAAATACTAGTCCTAATATTATATGTGAATATTTATTTGAATTATGTAATTTATATAATAAATTCTACAATGATATAAATATAACTAATGAAAAAGATATTAAATTAAAGAATAATTATTTATCTTTAACTAAATTAGTAAGTAATACTATTAGTAATTTATTAAATATTTTAGCAATAGATGAAGTAGAAAAAATGTAATAAAAAGGAGTAATTATATGACTAGCACAGTGATTAAAGGCATAGTATATGCTTTAACATTAAGTATATTAACATTAGTATTAAATAATCTACATACAAAAGATGACAAAAAATATAGTAATGAAAAAGATGATAATAATTATATTTTAAAAAGTCCTGATGCAATCAAAGTTCTTGGATATATGTTTGTTGGTCTAGCCTTATTTGTATTCATAATATTTAGTATCATCTTTTTAATAGAAAACAAACCTGTAACATCAGATTATTTTATAATACCACTATTTATCCTAAGTATAGGTGTCTTTTATTTTATTATAGCCTTCTCATGGAGAATAGTAGTTAATGATGATAACTTAGAAGTTCATAGATTATTTAGAAAATGTATAAATATTAAGATTAATGATATAAACAAGATTGATTTTGACCCTTTAGGAAAAGGAATAATAATAATCTATGGAAATAACAAAAAAATAACAATAGACCAATTAAGTGATAACTATAATAAACTATTAAAAACACTAGAAAAATATGGAAAAAAGCCTATAGTTTCTAAAGAAAAAGTTGAAGTTAAAGGTATTCCCCCTTTAGCCATAATAGGATTTTTAATTGGTATATTATGTCTTTTCTTAATAGTACTTGGCTATGAAGAATATTTAGTAGATAGAAATATATTAAAATTTATCTCTTCATTTTTACCATCATTAATTCCAATTTTATATGGTTTTTATGAAATAAGAAAATATTTGTATATGGATCTTAATACCATTAAATATAGAAAATTATTTATAACAAAAGAATTATCTTATAATGATTTAGATGAAATAAAATACAAAAGAAGTGCTAGTGATGCTTTAATAATGTATAATATAAAAATATATAATAAAAACAAACTAATATTTCGTTTCACCAGAGTACCAGAAAGAGAATTAAATAAAATAATTAGATTTTTAACATATAACAATAAAAAAATAACTAAGAAATAAGTATAATAAAAAAGGTCAATGTTCTAATCATTGACCTTTTTTATTATTTATTATATTGTTTTACATAAGTATCATATTTCTCTTTCATATCTGTATCAGAGAACTTAATCTTTTTGTCTTTACGAAGACTAATCAAAGCTTTATATAAAAGATTATTATCTTCTTTAATTTTACTATCAACTAGTTTTTCAATAATCTTATCCTTAGTATTCTTCAAACTAGGAGTATCTTTTTGTGTTTCACGATAAATAACATGATAACCATAAGAAGTCTTAACAGGTTCATCAGAATAACTCTTATTATCCATTTTCTTTAAAGCATCTTTAAAAGATGTCTCTAAATCTGAATCCCAAGATTGATATCCAAGATTTTCATATGTAACTTTATCTTTATATTTCTTTTGAATATCTTTCCAAGAAGTTCCATCATTAATCTTATCAATTATTTCTTGAGCTAATTTCTTAGCATCAGCATCTTTTAACTTATTAGATTTTTCATTTGAAGAAGACTCTTCCTCACTAGCAACTTCAACTAGTACATGTTCACACTTAATATCACCATAAACATTATCCTTATAGTATTTTTCAATTTCTTTATCACTTAAATTATCCTTAACATAATCTTCTTCATATTTTTTTCTTCTATTATCTAATCTCAAATAATCTAAATAATCATCTTTAGAAGTAAACCCATTAGCAGATAAAAATTGTTCTTCTGTATAATTATAATATTGCTTATACATATTAATATAATTTTCTGCTGTAGCCTCAACTTCTTTTTTCATCTCAGCAGTTTCTGGATATTTCTTTGTCAATATATCAGTATCAATTTGATCTAATAACTGACTAACAGAATAATGATCTTTCATACGTTTATATAAGTTATCAGCCGTATAAGTCTTTCCAGCCACCTTAACAATAGGTTGTTCACCATTCTTAAGAGTAGCTATACGATCTGGCCAAACAATAAAAGCAACAATTGTAGCAAGAGCAGCACCAATAATAAATGCTAAAGTAATATGGAATAATTCAGGATTATCCAACTTACTAAAATCAAACTCTTTTTTAGCTTTATTATTTCTCTTAGCCATCTTCTCAATTTTTTTGATTCTATCCCTTTCTTCCTTTTGTTTTTTCTTTTCTTCTTCTTTCCTTTTTCTTTCTTCTTCTTTTTTCTTATCTTCTTTCTTAACCTCTACAACTTCAACTTCGTCGTCATCATCATAGAATTCTTCAAGATCTTCATCATATTCATCATCGAATACCATCACTGCCTCAAGATCTTTCTCTTTCTTTTCCTCTATATTATTTTTTTTAGCTTTAGTTTTTGTATCTATATCTCTTTTAGATGATGCCTTATTAGTAGAAGTATTCTTTTTCTTAGTGTCAGTTTTCTTACTATTCTTAGCACCTTTAGTAGTCTTCTTTTTGTTATCATTCTTATCTAAATTATCTTTACTCATTATATCCTCCCTCCTAAAGCTCATTACTATGATAGCAAAAAACTCATTAAAAAACAACATCTATTTTTAAATAAAGCCTAAAATCAATTGTTTTATAACCAGAGATTAACAAAAACTATAAAAAATTAATTGATAGTTTTCACGATATATGATATAATTCTAATGAAGTTCGAGATTTATTAAAAAGGGAGGATTTTATGAAATTTAGAGTTGATGAAAAAGATGTAAAAATATTTGGTATTTTTTGCGTCATATTATTATATATATGTGCAATAGCCGTTTTAAATGTTCATTCAATATCTACAAAAGGAAAATTATCTGGTTTATTGCCATTTGAAGCATTTACACCAAAATATATAGGAGTAACATTAGTTTTATTTTTTCTAATAATAATTGGTGTTCTTTTCTCTGTTAGTTCTCATATATTTGAAAGAGAAAAAGGATTTGGATTTACATTGCAGAAAAAGGATAAAGGTTATTCTAGATGGTGTAGCGAAAAAGAAATGAAAAAAAGTTTATTTGAAATAGATCCTTCTGCTGATACAATTGAACATGCTGGAATACCTATTATAAGTGATGGAAAGAAGATGTGGGTAGATGATGGAGAAGCACATAACTTAGTTATTGGTGCTACTGGATCAGGTAAAACCCAAATAGTCGTATTTCCAATGATTAGAATTCTAGCCAAAGCAGGGGAGTCAATGGTATTAACAGATCCAAAAGGTGAATTATATGAAGGTACTGCAGGTATGCTTAAAGAAAAAGGATATAACATTGTTATCCTAAATTTCCGTGATCCTCAAAAAGGAAATGCATGGAACCCAATGAACCTACCATATAAATTATATAAAGAAGATAATCAAGATAAAGCTATTGAGTTATTAGATGACTTAGCCCTAAATATATTGGCCGATGAAAAAGCCAATGATCCATTCTGGACTAATTCAAGTGCTGATTACTTCTCAGGCTTATCTTTAGGACTTTTTGAAGATGCAACAGAAGAACAAATAAATCTTAATAGTGTTAACTTGATGTCAACACTAGGAGAGGATAGATTTGGCGGGCCAAACAATAACTATATTAAAGAGTATTTTAATGGTAAAGATCCAGCTAAACCAGCCTATATAAATGCATCAGGTACAGTATTTGCACCAGAAGAAACAAAAGGTGGCGTATTATCTACCTTTAAACAAAAAATTAAACTATTTTCATCTCGTGATAATCTATCAGAAATGTTAGCCTATAGTGACTTTGATATGAAAGATATAGGTAGAAAGAAAACAGCCGTTTTCATGATCGTCCAAGATGAAAAGAAAACATTACACCCATTAGCAACTATCTTTATTAAACAATGTTATGAAACATTAATAGATGTAGCTCAAGAAGCTGGTGGACATCTACCTTATAGAACAAACTTCATTCTAGATGAGTTTGCTAACATGCCACAATTAAAAGATGTTACAACTATGGTTACAGCAGCTCGTTCTAGACATATAAGATTTACTTTTATCATCCAGAACTTTGCCCAACTTACTCAAGTATATGGCAAAGAAAATGCTGAAACAATAAAAGGTAACTGTAATATTAGATACTTGATTAGTAATGAGTTACAAGCACTTGAAGAAATAAGTAAAATGTGTGGAGAAGTAAAATCTAAAGAAAAAGAAAAAACATCCTCTACACCACTTGTAACAGTTAGTGATTTACAAAGAATGAAACTATTTGAAGTAATTGATTTAAGATTACGTATGATGCCATTTAAAACTAAGTTTACTCCTGAATGGAAACTAAATGCCACAGGAGCCTGGGGAAAAACTTATGAAAAATTAGACTATCCAATTCGAGAAAAGAAGGAAGTACAATTATTTGATATTAAAGAATTTGTAAAAGAACAAAAGAAAAAGAAAATGGAAGAACTGATGGCTAGTGAAGATATGGAACCATCTTCAGCATCACCAATGGGTAATCCATTTGCTGGAGCAGGACCTCTTGGAGGTGCAGGAGGATTATTTGGTGGTGGATCACCAATGGGTAATCCATTTGCAGATTCTAGTCCATTTGGTGGAAGTATAAATGAATTATTACAAGGTAATTCATCACCAGCACCAGCTTCTAGCCCATCAATAGATACTGATGAATTAATTAAGAAAATAGATGCTAAAATTGCTGAATTAGAAGCAGAAGAAGAAGAAGATGATGAAGATGATGAAAATAAAAATGAAACAGCAGAAGTAATAGGAGATGAAACTAATAAAGAATCATCAACATCAGAGACACCACCACAAGAAATTTCACCACCAGAAAATGCAATTAATGATGATGATTTCTTTGATGCTTTCTTTAGTGATGATTAAAAAAACAGTTCAATTTGAACTGTTTTTTTATAATTTACAAAAAACAAAACAAATGATATACTATTTATAATATAGTAGGTGAAAATTAATGAATAAAAGAAAAAAATTAAAAGGATATACAATGATAGAATTATTAGCCTCTTTAGCAATAATAAGCCTATTTATAGTAATAATTATTTTTTCAAGTTATAGTATATATATAAAGGAAAGTAAAGAAAAACTAAAAAAAATAGAAACTCAGTATATAATTGATGCTACTAATATATATTATAATGAATATAAAGATAAAGAAGACTATCTATCATATTACTCAGACGACAAAACAAGATATAGCTGTATAAGTATTATGAGTTTAATTAATAAAGGATATTATAAACATAATACATCATTCTTAAATAAAGAATTAACAAAAGAAAATACAGTTGTTAAAGTAAAAGAAAAGAATGGTATAGCCAATTATGAATTCATTAAGAACTATAAAAAAGATGAAGATTGTATATATTATGATTTATTAAATGAAATTAATAATGACACAGAGCTAATAATTAATAATGATGATGATAATAATAAAATAAGTGTAACAACAAACGTCCAAAACAATTCTAATAATAAGAATAGTTATATTCTTAAATTAAAATTATCAGCCCTTATTAACGAAGAAACCATATCATATAAATTACCCCTATATACACTAGAAGTCCTAGATAATTCATCTAGTATGACAGGAAACAAATATACTAATGCTGTAGCAGCCTCTAAAACACTATCAAATAACTTAATTGATAGAATAGATGATTCCTATATAGGCCTTATTAACTTCTCAAAAGACGCCAATTGGCGTAGAGATTTTCTACATCAAAAACTAACTGATAATGACTTTGAGCCAATTGGCAAAGGTACAAATATCCTAAGTGCCCTAAACATGGCTTATGAAAAAATGAAGAATATTGACTCATCTGATGATACCATAAAGTATGTAATATTTCTAACTGATGGAGAACCATATGCTTCTTATAAAAAAGATCCAAGATGTAATACATATGGACCCAAATGCCCAGAGGCCCTAAAAGAGTATTCAGATAAAATAAAGAATGATTTAAAAGCAAATTTAATAGTAATAGGCTATGATATATATAATGACATATATAAAACAATCCCCTCTATAGATAAAGATAATTCTATTTGTCCTAATTCAGATTATCAAAAAGATGGAATTAATTATTGCTATTATAGCTCAGACTCTTCTAATATAGCCTCTTTATACGATAATATATCTAACAGTATAGAAAGACACGTAAACTCTCAAATAGCCAAAAAAGCCCAAATAAACGCCAATTTTGATAAAGCTATCAAGCTATATAATCAAAATGGCGAAGAAGAGAAGAATATGAGTATTAATATAGAATTAAATGAAAATGGAGAAACATTAGAAAAAGAGTATAAATACACTATCTATATAGATGAAATAGATGATAGTCTATTCACATGTGACTACGATAAAAAAACATGTGAATATAACTCTAAACTATTTGAAGAGTATTATATAGTTCTATTTGATAAAGATAATAATGAAACCAAAAGATTAACTCTAGAAAACTCTCCAACTATCTCCATCAAAAAAGAATTAAAGTCTTATATAAATTAATATGAAGAAAGGAAGTATAAAATGAAAAATGATAAATTAATAAATAAATATTATATGATATCAAGATTTATAATTGCCATATTAACATTTATAATACTAAGTATTATTTACAAAGATTCATCTTTAAATCTTGGTTATCTTATTTTTGCTTTAATTGCCTTTGGTATTAGTTTTCCAAGTTCAGTAATAAGTAAAAAAATAATAAATAAAGGCAATAAAATAGAGAATAAAACAATGAGAGTTTTATATGCAGTTGCCTTATTAATTATTATAATTGTATTATTATTTTTGTTATATACAATTATCCCTTTTGTTTTTGAATCTCTATTACATGCATCGAGTTTTAATGATGCAATAAGACAATCCTTAATAGGTGTGTTTATTATTATTGTAGGAACTGTCTGTGTAGTTGTACCATATGTCCAAACAATAATTGTCTTAATACTAGCCAAATTTATAAAAGAATAATTAATACCAATATTTATATTGGTATTTTTTTATGCAATAAAAAAGTAGAGTACTTTAAATTATACTCTACTATAGAATTCAACTATTAGTGCTTCATTAATTTCAGCATTTAATTCATTTCTCTCAGGTCTTCTAACATAAGTAGCTTCTTTCTTCTTATCATCATACTTAATAAAGTCAACTCTTCTTGTAACTTTCTCAAGTGATTCATTAACTACTTTAAGATTCTTATCATCTTCTTTTAAGCTAATAACATCACCAATCTTACATCTATAAGATGGGATATCAACTTTCTTACCATTAACTGTAACATGTCCATGATTAACAAGTTGTCTTGATCCTCTTCTAGTAGCAGCAAATCCAGCACGGTATACTAAATTATCAAGTCTGCTTTCTAGTAAGAATAGTAAGTTCTCACCATGAACACCTTTCATCTTACCTGATTCCATTACTAATTTCTTAAATTGCTTTTCACTAATTTGATACATGAATCTAGCTTTTTGTTTTTCTTTTAACTGTATAGAATAGTTAGAAGGTTTTCTCTTACGGTCAGCGCCATGTTGTCCTGGACCATAAACTCTCTTTTTACCTTTAGCAAATTCTACACCACTCTCAAGAACAGAAAAGCCAACTCTTCTTGATTGTTTGTTATTTGGGCCTGTATATCTAGCCATTTATATTCTTCCTCCTTCTTGCAAAAGGGTTACCATCCATATAATAGGGTGTTTTATTTCTACTTTCACTTATGCAGCAGACTATAAGCTACTTATATATAACACATTACTATATACATGATAATGCTGCCAAATGCATAAGTATTATATAAAAAATATACTATTAAGTCAAGTCTTTATTAATATTTTTATAATATATTATTACTATTTATAATATAATACTTAATCTATATCTAACCCGTAATCTAGAGTAGTCTTTAACTAACAGATTACGGTTTTTTAATACTTAAATATTAGTATATTTATACCTGTTTTTAATCATTTTATTTATCTATATTAATAGACCCAATTATTAATAATAATTCCTATCTATATATATCTAAAATAATCTAAAAATCCTTATTATTTATATAAATTATATATGTAAAGTCCACAATTATATTTTACACCTTTACATATGTAAAGCCTTTATTTAAGACAATGTCTTATATAATATGTAAATTAACAATATGACATTTACATCTATATAGTTTTCCACAACTTATTATATATTTTACATTTCTACCCATTATTACTAAGAATATCTATCTAATAAACACATATTATTAATCGTAATCCCAGTAATAAATTACTAATCTTTAACAGCCAATATCTATATATCTATTTAACCAATAGTTATCACTTTTATTGCCTGTATTTATCTATAAAAAATATTTTTAGAATACCCATTAAAATTTAATAATAATTATCATAAAAAAAATAGTCTTAAAAAATAAAAATAGAAGTAGTTTAGATAACTAAAAATATTTTTTATAATCATATCCATAACCAAAAATAATTTTTTGTAGTAACTTATTAGTTAAAAACTATTGACTAATTATTTAAAACTATTTAGAATAATCAATCGTACATTGGAGAAAGCATGCGAATATTTAATGAATGTACAAAATCTTATTTAGGATAAAAGAAAGAGAGGTGAAAAAATGAAAAAATTCTTTAAGTACTTATTTATACTTACTATCATGTTTATTTTGCCTAACTTTGTTTTAGCAGATGAGACTGATACTACATTCGATCATATAGATATAAATAAGAGTGTATCTTTGAAATATACAGTTTCTGGTAATGATAAGATATATACCAAAACGCTTGATTCATTAGCTGATGTTAAACTATATATAGTAGATAAAGATAATAGTAATGTCAGAACACCAATAGATTTATCTGGTGCAACTGCTACAGATGGTACTTATCGCATTAATGGTAACTTTAATAAATTATATGAAGGTACTGATACTTTCGTAAAATATTTAGTAGAGTATACCTTTAATGATCAAGATATATATACTAATCTAAACAGTAACACTAACAAGTCTATTACTTATTCTAAAGAATATAGCTTTAATTCAGAACATAATAAATCAACTGATGGAGGCATATTAATAGATCTACAAGAAACTAATAGTATTCAAAATATACCTACTATGCTTACTATAAAGAAGGAACTAGAAAATAATAATACTCCACCTGGTACTTTTACTTTCAATATTAAAAATGCTAGTGGTACTATTATTAAAACTGTAAATATTACTATTCCAGAAGGAAGTACTTCCAAAGAAATATATTTTGAAAGTATAAATATTAACACAACTTATCTAGTTGAAGAAGTACCTGATAGTCAAAATATCTATAAGCTATTAAGTATAGAAAGTACTAAAGGAGATCCTACGATAGCGCACGATAGTAATGCAACTACAGTAAGAGCTACTAGTACTGAAGATGTAATAACTGTAACAGCTAAAAATGGATCTGCAGTAGATCACAACAAAGAAGCAACACCTAATGGGGATGGTACTTACCAATTATCATTAGATGTTACTGGTCAAAATATTAAAGATCCAGCTAATAAAGCTAATGTAGTTGTTATATTTGATACATCTGGTAGTATGAAAGCTAACTCAAGCTCACCAAGTAAAACAATAACAAGATATCTACCAACTAATAGTACAGGTTCAAATACTAGATATTATGGATTAGTTAATGGACAGTATGTAAGAATATATAGACGTGGGTCTGGTTCAAATGTATATTTTACCTTAACTAATAGTGATAATGGAGAACGATATACAGGACAAAGATATTATCAAGATAGTGAGACTGAGACTCGTTTAGTTGCTGGACAAGAGGCTATTAAATCTATAGCTAGAGCACTTCTAAATAATAATACTACAGATAATCCTGATATTGTTAAGATGGCTTTAGTAACTTTTAGTACTACAGCAACTACTAATGTTGCACCAACTACTACATATTCAACAATTGAAACAGCTGTTAATGCAACTGTAGCTGATGGTGGTACTAACTGGGAAGATGCCTTACAAAAGGCTATGGCCATAAATTTTGGTGCAAATAGAGAAGCAACCACTTACTACATATTTGTATCAGATGGTGATCCAACATTCAGAGTAACCTCACATGATGGATGGAGATTATACAATAATGGAACACGTCGAGAATGGACGAGTAACCCAGATGAGTATTATACTACTCAAACAGACGGTACAACAGCATGGAGAGAAGGTCGTTCTTCAGCCGCTGGAACAGGACATAGAGGCTCTGGAAGTACAGATTACTATAACTGGAATTATTCTGATGCAGCTATTTTGGCTAAAGCCATTGTAGATGGTGAAGCTGATGAAGAAGGCAATATTGTTAGAGAACCAGCTATTCTTTATTCTATAGGTGCATATGGAGATGTTAGTAGAATGCAATCTCTAACTAATTACGCTTATACTGGCAGTGATTCAACGGCACCACAAGATACATACTATTACAGTGCTGCTAGTACTGACCAATTAAATCAAGCACTAAATGAAATATTAGCCGCTATTGAAAGAAGTGGTATTGGAGCTGTAACTATCAGTGATGGTACTACTCAATCAATAACTACTAGTGCAGGTGTATCTCACTTACTTACTGTAGATAAATCATCATATGAGTATTGGTTAACTTTTAACCTTAGCGATGATAACAAAATCATGGTTAATGATACAGAAGTAACTGTTACTAAAAATGGTGATAATTATACATTAAGTTGGACTGAAGGAGAGACATCTAAATCTATTACAGCCCCAGCAGGTTCATCTATAAAAGGTAATACTTTTGTATATAAATGGACTGGAGCTAATGATTTCTATAATGTAGCTCCACCACAGGCTAAACTAGAATCTGGTTCAGTTAATTGGGAACTATCTAAAGAAAAAGTTGGCTTACTTCTAAATGATGTAAAATATACTGTTACATTTAATGTATGGCCATCTCAAACTACATATGATTTAATATCAGACTTTGATAATGGTATAGAAGATTATAATGATCCAAAATATAAAGAAATAAGAGAATATCTTATTTTAAATGATGATGGTAGTTATTCTTTAAGAACAAATACTACAGCAAAGCTTACTTATGATGACTCTAGAGATCAAGTTGGTTCAAGAGATACATACTTTGTTAATCCAGAACCAGTAGCAACTGGAGTATCAGAAGTAACTATTGAAAAAAAATGGGAAAATGATCTAGATAGTCGTGAAGCTGATGAAATAGAATTATATCTAACTGTAGATGGAGAAGACTATGGTGAAAAAGATGAATTTGGTAATCCACTTCCATATGTATTAAAGAGAACAGATAATCCGTTGACAAGTTGGAAGAAAGATATATTTATCTCAACTGGTCTTATATCTTTAGATAGAACTACAGGAACAGCTATTGTTCGTGAAGTTGGTCATGAATATGGCTTTAGAGAAAAACCAAGTGATGCTTATTACTGGGATTTAGAAGTTGCTATTAGAAGACCAATGGTTATTAATAAAGCAAATGGTGAATTAGAAACTGTAATGCTTATTAAATTAACTGATGAAGAAATACAAAAAGATGGAATTGTTGTTGATGCTACTAAAAAATATTTAGTAAAAGATGGTATTGAATACTTTAGAATATGCTATAGAGATGAAAATGGTAATGATATACCTGATTCATGTCATATCTATAGAAGAGCAACAACAAATGAGTCTAATACTATTAGTGCTAAAAACTATCGTAGAAGTAACTTAAATGTTACAAAAGCCGTAGATGGAGATTATGATCCTGATACGCTATTTACATTTAATCTTCAAGTTACTGATAAAAATGGTCATGATGTTTGGTTCTCTATATGGGATAAAGAAAATAATGGCTATATAATAAATGTTCCAGGTACTAATTATGTTACTGGAGCTACAATTGATGATATAGTTACAGCTGAAGTATTAACAGCTTCTGATAGAATCAAAAATATAGAATACGACCCAACTACTGGTAAAGTAACTTATACTGAAGATGGAGTAAATAAAGATTATATCATTATTGGTGAAAATCCAAATGGTATACCTTATACAGGATTCTTCTATTTCAATAGTGGAAATACTGTAACTGTATTAATGAAAGCCGGATGGAATTTAAGATTTACAAATTTACCTAATGGTTCTACATATACTTTTGTTGAAAACTTAAGTAGTGCATATTCACTTGAAAAAGTTGAATTAAATAAATATAGAAAAAAAGATGGTGCAGCAACACCTGATATAAATGAAGATATTACTCTTCCTAAAAGTACTAGAGTAACAGGTGAGATAGATGAACACAACTTATCATATACTGTTACTTATACTAATAAGGCTGTAAAAACTGATAATCCTGTAACAGCTAGAAAAATATGGGAAGATAATAATAATAGTTATGGAAAGAGACCAACTAGTTTAAAACTTAACTTACTAGCTGATGGTAAGCTTAAGGAAACTGTAATTGTAAATGGTCCAAATTGGAATTATACTTGGAATAATTTAGCTAAGTATAATGCAGCTGGTGAAGAAATAGTTTATACTGTTACAGAAACAGCTGTTAATGAAGGTGATTTAGATAGTTATATACCTGTTATTTCTAGTAATGGTTTAACTATTACTAACTACTATAATTTAAGAGATATAACTGTAACAAAAGCTTGGAGAGCTAATGCTAAGCAAGCTACAGTTGTGGTAAGATTAACTTCAGATAGAGGTTATGACGATTCTAAGCCACTAAATAATCCTAATTGGACTTATACTTGGACTGATTTACCTATCTATTATTTAGATATAAATGGAAATCGTCAAAGTGTTATATATAGTGTTAGTGAAATATCTGTTAACGATATTACACTAGAAAATGGTATAGCATATGACTATGATACTTATATTCATTCTACTATAGGTAAATGGATATTAGTTAGTATAGCTAGTAATGCTAATGGTTTTACTGTTACTAATGATTATAAAAAGTATGATTATAGTCTTAGCTTTAAGAAAATGTCATTTACTGATTATAATGATGGTAAAACTAATGGATTAGCAGGAGCTAAATTTAGACTATATAAATATATTGGTGAAGGTGTATCTCTAGATACAGATGATCCTTTAACTGATAGTAGTAATTGGAGAGTAATAGATGAATTAACTAGTGATGCTAATGGTATGATGGTATTTAATAAAATATATAAAGATGGTGAACTATATCTAGATGGTCTATATGAAGGTGAATATAGATTAGTAGAAATAGAAGCACCAAAAGGACATGTACTAGTTAGCGGTCAATGGAGACTATTCATAGACTTAAATAAAAATACAGATGTTGTAGCACTTCGTCCATTTGACGATACTACATCTGTTGGTAGAACAACTGGATTAACATTTGATGACGATAACAATATCGTTGTTCTAAATGAAGAAATTCCTGAAATTCCTGCTACAGGGGGAATTGGAATACCACATTATGATAAATATGGTTTATTATTAATGTTATTAAGTGTAGCAATATTCTTATTTAACATAGTAAACCAAAGAAAACAAATAGAAAATATTTAGTAAGGAGAAAGGAAATAAAATGAAAAACAATAAAATATTTAAAAGAATTATTACATTATGTTTGCTAGTAATAGCTGCTGTAATGTTTGTTCCAGGTGTATTAGCAGCAATTTCAACAGACAATAATTCTTTAACTGTATCTGGATTAGAAACTGGTACAGGCAAAACTGTTAGTGTTAATTTATATAAAATAATAAATGTTAACACTAAAAATGGGCAACCTCAAAGTCCTGTTTATAAGTGGGATACTAATGTTGCAACATGGCTTAATACTAAAGCACCAGCAGCATATAAAGATTATATTGATGCTGATGGAAATGTAACTGATGCATTTAACAAAGCATTAGAAACAAGTAAGGTAATAGATCAATTTTATGATGATCTATCAGCTGCTATAAGAGGAGGAGATGTTACAGGATTATCTCCAGTAAAAACAACAACAGCAAATAATGTTGCATCTGTAACATTTGAAGGTCTAGATTTAGGTGTATACTTTGTTCTAGCTAACGGTGGAATGAAAGTTTATAAACCTACATCAGTAAATGTTGTACCTGAGAAAGATCAAACTACTGGAGACTGGGTAGTTAAAAATACTTCTGTTGAATTAAAATCAAGCAGCCCATCAATTGTAAAAACAGTTGAAGATGCACAAGCAGCACAAGCTGCAGCAGCTACTGGATTTATTGGAAAGAAAGTTAAATATACTTTAAAAATAACTGTTCCACATTATCCAGAAAATACAACTAATAAAACTTTATATATTGAAGACCAACTAAGTAAAGGATTAGATTTTGTAGAAGATACTACTGGTCAATATGCTATGGTAGTAAAATCTGATACTAATGTTACTTTAGTAGAAGGTACAAACTTCTCACTTGATTATACAAATAGAAAATTAACTTTACATTTTGATGGTGATGAAACAGAAACTGGTAAAAATAAATACTATAACACTATTAAAACATACGATGAAATAACAATTACATATTATGCAACTGTAAATGAAAATGCAATAGTAAAAGCAGAAAATACTGCAACACTACACTATAATAATGATCCATATGGTTATGAAGATCCACATCCTTCAACACCTGAAGTAACAGTTTATACTTATGGATTTGATGTTACAAAAGTAGATAAAAATAATCCTAATGGAGAAGCTTTAAAAGGAGCTGAATTTATAATTTCAAAAAATGCTGATGCAAGTAATCCACTTTCATTTGTTGCTCTTGATGGAAAACCAGGAGAATACAGACTTGCTAAAGATGGAGAAACTGGAACTACTACATTAGTAGCAACTAATGGTACTCTAAAAGTATATGGATTAGATACTGGAGACTATTATGTAAAAGAAACTAAAGCACCAGCTGGATATGTAATTAATCCAGTTCCACAACCAAAAACTTTAACTGATTCTGAACCAAATGGTGTATTAGATGATCAAGGAGAAGATGATAATCTATTAACATTCAACTTTGAAAACAGTGATAGTATTATCGACCTACCAGTAACTGGTGGTATTGGTACATTAATATTCAGTATTATTGGTGTACTATTTATGGGAATTAGTGTAGTACTAGTTAGAAATATCCTAAAGAAGAAAGAAGTACAATTATAATAAAAACATAAAAGAACGAAAATCTTTCGTTCTTTTAGCCCGTAAGAGAGGAGGGAACATAATGACTAAGAAAAAAGATATTAATAAGAAAAATGATAGTAAAAAAATAAGTAATACTAAAAGTAATATAATATTAGTAATCGTATCTATTATTATGTTCCTTCTTGGTTCTCTTATCTTTTTCTATCCAACTATTAGTAATTATATTGCTAATAAAGAGTTTGGAAATGTAATCCAAACATATAATAATAAAATAGAAAAAATTAGTGAAGAAGATTTATCTTCGGAATTAGAAAAAGCCAAAAGATATAATAATGAATTAAATGGTTATGAAATCCATGACCCCTTTGAACCTGGTACAGGATATATTATACCTGGTAATTATAAGCAAGTATTAAATATAGCAGGTGATGGTGTCATGGCATATATTGAAATACCTAAAATAAAATTAAGATTACCTATCTATCATACATCTAGTGAAAAAGTTCTAGAAAAAGGTGTAGGACATCTAGAATCAACAGCCCTACCTATTGGAGGAGAGGGTAATAATCCCATTCTAACAGGTCATAGAGGACTACCACAAGCAGAACTATTCACAAGATTAGATGAACTTAAGAAGGGAAGTATTATAAATATACATGTCTTAAATGATCACTTATCATATGAAGTAGATTCTATTAAAGTTATAAAACCAGATGAAGTAAGTACTTTAGGACCAGTAAAAGGAAAAGACATGATAACTTTAATAACATGTACTCCATATGGAATAAATACTCATAGATTAGTAGTACAAGGTAAAAGAGTTCCATATGTACCACCTAAGAAGTATACACCAGGTAATGAAACTGTTAAATTAACAGAAAGCATGATGAGTAGAATATATGGTGTAATAGCTGGTATAATTATATTAATAATAATATTATTTATATTAAAGAAAAGGAAGAATAGAAATGGGAAAAAAGATTAAATTAATATTAGCCTTATTATTATTTATAACTGGCTTCTTTATCTTTATCTATCCAAGAGTAACAGATATGCTATATAAACATGATGTAGATAGTAAAATAAAAGAATTTGATAAAGTTATAAATAATAATAATATAGATAATAAAAAGAATGTATCTAATAATAGTAATAATAATAAAAATAGTAATAATACATATGTTGATATAGATGGCTTATATAAATTATTAGATACTAGAAATAAAGAATTATACCAGACAAGACAAGCTAAATTTACTAGGCAAAAATCATATGAATATGATGATATAAATTTAGCCGATTATGGATTAAAAAGTGGTATTATAGGTTTTATATCTATACCATCTATTAATATAACATTACCTATATATTTAGGTGCTAATACTACTAATATGAGATTAGGTGCAGTACACTTAACAGGATCTTCTTATCCTATAGGAGGCAATAATACTAATAGTGTTATAGCAGCCCATAGAGGATTCTATAAAACAGGTATGTTTAGACATATAGATAGAATAAAAATAGGTGATAAACTATATATAAAGAACTTTAAAGAAACACTTACTTATAAAGCAACTAAAATAGAAATAATAGATTCTAATAGAATTAGTAGCTTAGTTATTCAAGATAATAAAGATATGATAACTATAATTAGTTGCCATCCATATCCTTTTAATTATCAAAGATATGTCGTATATTTTGAAAGAGAAAACTAAATAACTTAACATATAATTGTGTAAAATGATAAAATTAATAAAGTATATTAATTTTTCAAAAACTGAATAAAACATAATATTTAAAAACCAGTTTTGAATGGTAAAACATCCAAAACTGTTTTTTTTATTCATTAATTTTATATTTTCTGTTTATTTTTTTCTTAAGTTTTATTTTTTTTGTAATTTGACTAATAAATATAGACTAATATAATGATGATTAAGGAGATGATTATATGTTAAATGATATAAAGAAATATGATAATAGAATGTTTGAAGATATAAAACATATAGATGAAGAAGGTAATGAATATTGGTATGCAAGAGAACTACAGGATGTTTTTGAATATGCTCAATGGAGAAGATTTGAGAATACAATAAACAAAGCCAAAACTGCTTGTAATAATTCAAATGAAATTATTGAAGATCATTTTGCCAACATCGGCAAAATGATAAATTTGGGTAAAGGGGGAACAAGAAATGTAGATGATTATAAACTAAGTCGTTACGCATGTTATTTAATAGCTCAAAATGGTGACCCTAGAAAAGAAGTTATTGCTTTAGCTCAAACTTATTTTGCCATAAACACCAGAAAGCAAGAGTTACTTGAAAAAGAGTACAGTAGGATGACAGAAGAAGAAAAAAGATTTTATCAAAGAAATCTAACTAAGAAAGGTAATTATTCATTAAATCGAACTGCTAAAAAATCTGGAGTTAAGAAATTTGATAAATTTCATAATGCAGGATATAAAGGTTTATATAACGGAGAAACTGCTAATGATATTGCTAAAAGAAAAGGATTAAGATATAGAGAAGATATATTGGATAATATGGGAAGTGAGGAACTTGCTGATAATCTGTTTCGTATTGTACAAACTGAAGCAAAATTAAAGAAAGATAGTGTTAAAGGTGAAAGCGAAGCTAATATAGCACATTATAATATAGGTAAAATTGTTAGACAAGCTATCAAAAAAGCGGGAGGAACAATGCCAGAAGAATTACCAACACCTAATAAAAGTCTAAAGCAACTAGAAAAAGAACAAAAAGATTTAAAAGTAAATAAAGATTAAAAATAATTATTTAAATAAGTTCTATTATTTTAAGGGAAGGAAGTATATTAAATGAATGAATTAGTTACAGAAGATATAAATGTTGAGGATATGATATATGAAATAAGAGGTAAGTATGTAATGCTTGATAGTGATCTAGCCAAATTATATCAATGTAAAAATGGAACAAAAGAGGTTAATCAAGCTGTTAAAAGGAATATAGAAAAATTCCCTGAAAGATTTTCTTGGATTTTATCCGACGTTGAATCTAAAATTTTTTTAGTCACAAATTGTGACCAAAAAATTGAAACTAGGGGTGGAAAATTTAAAAATCCTAGAGTTTTTACAGAACAAGGTGTTGCTATGTTAGCTACTATATTAAAATCTAAAGTTGCTACCCAAGTTAGTATTAGAATAATGGATGCATTTGTAACAATGAAAAAATATATATCAAACAATCTAATTGAACAGAAGTTTATAAACAATATGGTCATAGAACACGATAGTGAAATTAAATTATTACAGGAAAGTTTTAATAAGTTTGAAGAGAAAAGAAAAGTAAATGAAATATATTTTAATGGACAAATATTTGATTCTTACTATAAAATAATGGAAATATTTAAAAGTAGTAAAAAAGAGTTAATAATTGTAGATAGATATGTAGATTTAACTATATTAGATATGATTAAAAATTTAAAATGTATAGTATTATTAGTAACAAGTAAAAATAGATTAACTCAACTGGATATAGAAAAATATAATAAGCAATATAATAATTTAATAGTTAAATTTAATGATACTTTTCATGATAGATATTTTATTATAGATAAAAACATAATATATCACTCTGGTACTAGTATAAATCATGCAGGTAGTAGAACATTTTCTATTAATATATTAGAAGATGATGTTATAAAGAATTCATTAATAAAGAAGATAGAGAGTATTTAATAATATATAATTATATTTTGTTATCATATAATTAAATATATTGTATTATTAAAAAAAATATAATAATATGTTATTAAGGTAGACAGAGCAATACAACATAATATAATAGGGGAGGAGACTATGCAGAAAGTATTAGGAGTAGGTGTTTCTATATTTTTATTAGTTGATACAGTATTTATCTTGTGTGCTTGCAAATTATCTAGTAAATATGATAACAATTAAAAAAATGGCTATAACAATAATTATATTAATCTATATAATCATTGTTAATTACAATAGCCATTTTTTTAGTGCATTCTAATATAATTTCATACATCTCTTCAGGACTTTCCTTTAAACCATTTCCAATCCAATTATATAATATATTATGAACAAATCCATTCCAACCTAACATATAATAATTATTTTTATCTATACTACTATTAAAATGATTTAATAATAAATGAAAATATCCTGAATTATATAAAGTAATAAAATAATCTTGATTTTTCTTGACATATTTTACTATAATTAACCAATTATCCGATAACTTATATGAAAACAATTTTATAAGTTCATCAATATTAGTTTTAATAAAATCTTTTAATACATCTTCTAACGATTTATAATTTCTATAGAAAGCTGACCTTGAAACACCAGCTTTTTTTACTAATTCGACAATCTTAATATTATTTAAATCATTTTCCTTTAATAATTGAAATAGTGCTAGTCCAATAGCTTCTTTTGTTAGTTTTCTACTTTCTTCATTGGCTTTATTAATTATTCTATTCATGATACAAATCCTTTCTTTTTGTCTATTCTTTATGTTAATATAAATTTATATATTTATTTCTAAATATGGATATGATATATTAGAAGAGACAATTGTAACATCATATAAGGATATTATGATAAATATTTTATGTTTTGTCAATGTAATTATTTTAAAAATATTTACAATTAAAACTATATATGTTACAATAGATAATGTATTAAAATAAGGAAGGTGGAAGAATTATGGAAAAGAAAAAAAATACGCAATTAATTATTATAGCAATATTGGCGGTTGCAATATTGTTCATGTCAGTGGGTTTTGCATCTTATGCGAGTACGCTTAATATCAATGGTACTGCTACAGTACAATCAAACAAGTGGAGTGTTCATTTTGTTGATACTTCATATGCTGAGACTACAGGAAGTAAAGTAGGAACTAAAACTATTACAGGAACAAGTGTGACTTATAGTGTTACATTAGAAAAACCAGGGGATTTTTATGAATTTACTATTAATGTAATTAATGATGGAACATTTGACGCTGTTCTTAATGGAATTACAATGTCTACATTATCAGCAGCACAACAAAAATATTTAACTTATACACTTACATATGATGGTACTCCATATACAGCAAGTCAATCATCATTATCATCATCATTACCACATACATCAGGATCTAATACAAAAGCTGTAAAAGTTAGAGTAGCTTATATTCAACCAGAAAACAGTTCAGATTTACCTCAAGAATCTGTTGATGTATCTTTAACAGCATCATTAAGTTATGCACAAGCTACTGCTTAATTATAAATAATAACTAAAAGAGGTTAATATGAAAAAAAACACTAAGTTTATTTATATGTGTGAATTAATATTATTAGCGTATGTAATATTATTTACAATATTTATAAATTATGTTTCAAATGATTTTAAAAATATTTTTACAATAATAGTGTTATCATTTATATTAATTATTTTATTAGTATTCTTTGGCAAAAAAAAGGATAATAATTATTTAAGGGGAAGTTCGGCTAGAATTGTTATAACAGCTTTAATGACATTCATACTAGTTATATATAGTTTAGGAATAGTATTAGGCTTTAATAGAAGTTATTTTAATAGCAATATTATTATATTAATTAAAAATATATTACCAATAGCATTAATAATTATTCTAATAGAACTAGTTCGTTATTCAATAATAAGAAATAGTATTAAAAATAAAAAAATAATAGTATATTTTACTATTTTAAGTGCAATACTAAGTGTTTTATTAGAAATAAATATTGGTAATCTAACTACTTCAGAAGATAAATTTATCTTTCTAAGTACCATAATATTTCCAATCATTGCAGAGGAAACATTATGCAGTTATATGAGCTATAAAATATCATTTCTACCAAGTATTATCTATAAATTAGTAATAAAATTATATATCTATATTGTTCCTATTGTTCCTAATCTAGGAAACTATATATATTCTGTTATCTATATTGTATTACCATTTATAATTTATGCTATTTTAAATAAGATGGTTATAAAATATGAAAAAGAGAAACAACAACTAAAAAAAGCAAATAGAGTAGTATTTACAATACCATTAACATTGTTTCTTGTCATTATAATACTACTTATATCAGGAATCTTTAAATACAAAATGATAGCAATTATGTCTAATTCCATGTCTCCAACATATAGAAGAGGAGACGCAATAATATATAATAAAGTTGATACTAGTGAATTAAAAGTTGATGATATTTTAGCCTTTCAAAAAGATGGTGTTGTCGTTACCCACAGAATTGTTAAAGTGTGGAAACAAGGCGATTCATACTATTATACTACTAAAGGAGATAACAATGATACTGAGGATTTCTTCAAACCTAGAGAAGAGAACGTTTTAGGTAGAGTAGAATATGTATTAAAATATTTAGGATATCCTACAGTAATAATTAATGAATATTTTGGAAAGGAGTAAAATTATGAAAAACTATAAATTAAATAAAATGTTTCAGATTTTATTTCCTTTCTTCTTCATAACAGGTATATTTTTAATAGTTTTAGGATTTAATGACAAAGTAGAAAAGAGTATTAGTTATGAAGAGGATAATTCCATTAATTATAATGTTTATCTAAAAAAAAATAGTTTCTTTGATACCCCATATTTACCAGAAAACAGAACCTATATCGCTAGTTTAATTGATTACTTTGATGTAGATTTTAATTATAAAGTTAAGTATAATAAAAAACTTACAGGTAAGTATACATATAATTTTGTAGCACTAGTAAGAGCTAATAAAAAAGACTCAGAAGGTTATTACTGGCAAAAAGAGTATAACTTATCTGAAGAAAAAACTATCGATGTAAAAAATAATGTTAATGTTAATATAAATGATAGCGTTAAAGTAAATTATGGAAAATATAATGATATATTAAATAAATTTAAAAAAGAATATGGAGTTTCTACCAATGGTGAACTTAAAATAATAATGAGAGTTAATAACGTATCTAAATTTGATAAAATTGAAGATCCGATTAATCTTAGTTCAGAAATGAGTATTTCTGTACCATTATTAGAGCAATCTTTAGAAGTAGGTGTTAATAAAGACACAGGAAGCAATAAAGATATTATTACTTTTAAAGAAAAAAGTAATAGACATGCCTATCTAATATATAAAATAACAGGATTTATATTATTAATCATTTCTATATTAGGTTTTATAAACGTTACTAAAGCTAATAAAATATTTAAAAAGAATAATTTATATGAAATAGAACTTGATAAAATTCTTAAAAACTATGATAGTATTATAGCAACTGTTACTAACAAACCAGATATCGAAGGTTTAAGAATGATTAAGATTAATAAATTTGAAGAATTATTAGATGTATATAATGAAGTGAGGATGCCAATTAATTATTATCAAGATAGAACTAATGACGAGAGTACTTTTGTTATTATTAATGAATCTATTGCATGGATATATGTATTAAATAAACATAGATTCTCAAAGAGGGTTGATAATAATGAGAAAAAGAAAAATGGCGATGAAAGAAAATGATAAGAAAACTATAACAATTAATATAGCTGTATCTATATTATTAGTAGTAGTCTTATCATTTATTTCAGTTGGATATGCATTATATGGACAAATATTAAATATTGGTGGTAGAACTACATTTAACCCACAAGGTAAAATAGCCATAAAAAATGTAGAACTATTATCTTCTAAAAATGTAAAAGATGGTAGTATTCCAGCTTTTACAGATGATAGTGTAGATTTTAATCTAACTTTTGAAAAACCAGAAGGTTCTACCGAAAATGACTATCAAGCTGTTTATAGAATATCTATCGAAAATGGAACTTTTTACAATTATGAATTCAACTTAGCAAACTTCCAACCAGTTATAACCAATTCGTCAGGTATAAATGTTGATCCATCATACCTAACATTTGAATTAAATGGTATAAATATAGGAGATAATATACCTGCATCAGAAACTGTTACCTTTACTCTTACTATGAATTTTAATCCTATAGAGGATGATACATACAGTGTAGATGGAAACTTAGAGACAGATGATGTATTAGAAGAACAACCACATGGAAGTCTATTAGGTTCTATACCTGATAATGCAACAGGAGACTTAAGAGAGAGTTTAGGAAATGATTCAGCGGAATTTACAGTAACAGTTATTAATAGCTATCAATCAGCAAGAACATTTAATTTAAATATAGGAGACACTGCTCATTTTAAACTAACAAATTCTAGTGGTAATCCACTACAAAGTTTTACTATAGAAGGTGGAACTACAAATACTTACACATTCTATGTAAGAAGAGTAGATAATGCTGTATATACAAGTAGTAGTCTAACAACTAATATAACATTATCATATAATGATGTATCAAACATAAACTGTGGAGGAGTAACATTATTAGTAGATGAACAAGAATTAGAAGATACAACTCCACCTTTAATAAGTAATGTTACAGTAACTCAGAATAATGCTACTAGTGATAATACCTCAAACAATAATGTTGGTTCAGTCACTGTAAGTTGGACTGGATCAGATCCAGAATCTGGAGTAAAAAAATACTATATCGTAGTAGATAATGGAACCGCATATGAACAAAATGTTAGTAGTGGTACTAGTTATACAGTAACTGGACTTGCAGATGGAAGTCATACATTTAAAGTATATGGTGAAAATAACGATGGCTATAAAGCTAGCGACGACGATATAGCAAATGGTAATACTGATTATTGTGCTAGTACAAGTTCTTCCTTTATTTGGCACTACACAGTATCATTATCAACATCATCACAGTATATGCAAGCATTAACCGATACCAAGGTTAATAGAGGTTATAATTATACAACAACACTAAAAGCTAATGCAAATACTAACAATTATACATATACACTACCAAATACAATAACAGTATCTATGGGTGGTTCAAATATTTCAACAGGAACAACCACTGGAAGATATCAATACACCAATAGTTCAGGAGCTCTAACTGTCTATGGAGTAACGGGAAACATTTCCATAACAGCAAGAGCTACTAGATCTAACACAGGTGGTGGATGCTAATAAAAAAATAGTTAATAATGACGTCTACTCTAATGAGTACATTTCATAAATAACTATTTTTTTCTTTTAGCAATATAAACTATAAAAGTAATTATTATAAGTATAATACTCATTATCTGATTATGAGAAAACAACTCATGAGTATGACTGAACCTTAAAAAGTCCAGTAAAAATTTAACAACAAAAACGATTATTAAAGTAATATAGATTATATTTTTATTTTTATGTAAAGTATTACATACCTGAAATATTATTACAAATACAATAGATTCTAATAATTGAATTGGAAATAATGACTTATTCATGACCTGGGGATATATCACAGCCAAAGGTCCTTTATATGGAATACCATAACAACAACCATGAAAGAAACAAGCTAACTTAGCAAATCCATAAACTAAAGGTAATGCTATAATTGTATATTTAAAAAATCTATTATCTTTAAATATTTTACCATATATTAAAGCAGCTATTATAGCCCCTATAAGTCCACCATACCCAGTAAAACCAATTGTTAATAAATTACCTTTACCATGATGTTCAATCAAATTATATAATTTAGCAAAAAATACAGAAAAGAAAAAAAACATCACAAAAAATATTATTATATTCTTCTTAGAAATCTTTTCTTTATTTAACATAATAAAAATATATATAGCACCTAATATTATTGAAGAATACATAATAACTTCATACATAGGAAAATCTATTCTATTTATAACCATCTATATCACCATCTATATCTATATAATTGTATCACAAATTTATTAATGATACAATTATATAGATATATTATACTAAACCAATTCATAAACTCTAGAAATAATTCTACTATCAGAACAATACTCAATAACATATTTATTATCTTTCTTACAAATAATAATACCAATAGTTCTATCTTGATTAATAGTCTTTAAATTCTTATCTATATAATTCATATATACTTGAATTTGACCAACATGTTCTTTCTTTAACTCTGTTACTTTAAGCTCAACAACTACAAAACAATTATATATGTAATTAAATAATAACAAATCTATATAGTTATATGTATTACCAATACTAATTTTGTATTCGTCATCTATATAACTAAATCCAGATCCAAGTTCTTTCATGAAAGAGGAAATATCTTCTAGTATTATTCTTTTTAATACTTTTTCAGAAATAAACTCATATTTATTACTATTATTAATTATAATAGGATTCTTTATAAAATCTATCACATTTGATTTTTGATTATTTATTAATTTGTTCTTGGTACTTTCAGGCAATCTTTCATATTCATTAGATTTTATTCTACATCGAAGTTGTCTAACAGAAAGATTATGATTAATTGATATATTTATATAATAATTAATTTTATTATAATCATCATTCCATATCAATTCACAATAATGAGAAAATGTCAATTTGTCCGACAGTGTCGGACATTTTGAAAAAACTTCATAAAATCTTCTAAAATATCTTAATCTTGATTGAGTGTATCCTTTTCCTAACTCATCTGTTAACTTTCTAGAATATTCTTTAATAATTCCATCACCATAATGCTTACCAGCTTCACTTAGCATTTTACCTACGTTATAGTAGGTATTTAAATCACTTTTATTAATTGAATAATTCTTTACTTTTCTATTTATCTCATTATTAATAAGCTCATTCTTTATCTCATTATAATAATTCATATATTACCCTCCAATAGTATTATTCACCATAGAAAAGTCATTTTACTTTTAAATAAATATAATGATTCATAAATAATTAACCAAATAAATATGTTTAAAATTAAATAATTAGCTCAAAAATTAACTTGTTTTTAATTTTTGAGCTTATTTTGTTGACAAAAAGTTAATTATCTATTAGAATATGAAACTAACTTTGGAAAAAGTGTTCTTTTTTCTGTTTAAAAAGTAGGGGGATGAAAATAAATGGAAGAAATAAATTTAAAAGATTTATTTAATTATTATGTAAAAAGAATACCAATAATAATTATAGTAACTACTATAGCATTAATAATAGGATTAATATATTCTACTAAGATACAAGTACCAATGTATCATGGAACTACAACTATAATATTAGTTCAAAAACAAAGTGATAAAGATACAAGTTATGCTTATCAAAATGAATTAAATATTAATGAGAAATTAGTAGCAACATATAGTCAAATTATTAAATCAAGACGTGTTTTAGAACAAGTTATAAATAATTTAAAATTAGAAACAACTCCTAAAGAGTTAGCAGAAGATATTAATGTTACTGCTGTAACAGATACATCTATTATAAAAGTATCAGTTAGTAATAAAGATAATAAAGAAGCTGTAATGATAGCTAATGGAGTAGCAGATGTATTCAAGAAAGAAATATCTAATATCTATAACTTAGAAAATGTATCTATAGTAGATAATGCTGTTATAGAAGATAAACCATATAATGTCAACATACTTAAAGAATTATTAATAGCAGGTTTAGCTGGTATAGTTTTATCGTGTGGAGTATTATTTATAATTTATTATTTTGATAATACTATCAAGACTAAGACTGATATAGAAGAAATGGTTGGTTTAGCTGTTTTAGCTGAAATACCTACTGCTAAAAAGCTAGTTAAGAATAATAGGGGGGATAAATAATGACAGAGTTAATAGTAAATAATTATCCTAAATCATCTGTAACAGAAGCTATTAAAACAATAAGAACTAATTTAAGATTTTCATCTATCGAAAAAGATATAAAAACTATTCTTATTACTAGTTCTATGTCTGGTGAAGGTAAAAGTTTTGTTTCGGCTAATTTAGCAGCATCTTATGCTAATAGTAATGAAAGAGTATTATTAATTGATTGTGATTTAAGAAGAGGAAGACAAAAAGATATCTTTAATTTAAAAATTAAATCTCATCGTGGCTTTTCTAATTTACTATTAGATAGCAGTAAGAGAATTAATATTAAAGATTATATTAATAAAACTAATATAAAGAATTTAGATGTTTTAACAACAGGTACTTATCCACCAAATCCTACTGTATTATTGGAATCTAGTAAGATGGAAGAGATATTAAAAATATTAAAAGAGAATTATGATCTTATTATATTAGATACTCCTCCAGTAACTGGTCTTACTGATACATTAATATTAACAAGACTTGCAGATATAGTATTAATAGTAGCAAGAGCAAAGAAAACAACACCAGAGATATTAAATAATACTAAAGAGTCTTTAGAAAAAGTAAATGCCACTATAGGTGGAGTAATATTAAATGGTACTGATAAATTAGATAGTAAATATTATAAGAATTATTATTACACAGAAGAATGATAGATACTCATAGTCATATCTTATTTGGTATAGATGATGGTTCTAGAACTATAGAAGAAAGTATTAATATCTTAAAGAAAGCATCTAATAATGGTATTAAAGATATAATTCTAACACCACATTATGTACCAAATAGTAAATATAATTGTAACAATCAAGATAAACATAAACTATTAAATACATTAGAAGAAGAATTAAAAAAGAATAATATAGATATTAATTTATATTTAGGTAATGAAGTTTATCTTGATTTAGATATATCTAATTTATTAGAAAATGATATATATACCATTAATGGTAGTAAATATATGTTAATAGAATTACCAATGAATAGAAAACCAGATATCTTAGATGATGTTTTATGTGATTTATTTGAGTTAAATATCATCCCTGTAATAGCACATCCAGAAAGATATACAGCGTATTATAAAGATTATGCATTCTTTCAAAATTTAATAGATAATGGATGCTTATTACAAGGTAACATTGGTAGTCTATATAATAATTATGGAATAAAAGCTAAAAGAATGTTAAAGGGGTTACTCAAAAAAAGAATGATAAGTATATTAGGTAGTGATATACATCATGACACTAGTAATATTTATGAAAAGAATATCTCTAAAGATTTATTAAAACTAATAAAAGATAAGTCTTATGTAGAAGATATATTAGTAAATAATGCTAGAAGTATATTAAGTAGTAAGGAGTAACACCATGAATGAAGAAGTAACTAATATAGAGAATGAAGAGTTGGTAAGTGAGATAGATATATCAAGTATATTTAGTAAAATTAATTATTATTTTTATATTTTTATTAAAAGATTATTTGATATTTCATCAGCACTATTAGGAATAATATTTTTAATACCTATCTCAATAATAATAAAGATTATTAATCTTATATCAGGAGATAATAAATCAATATTTTATAGGCAAAAAAGAATAGGTAAGAATGGAAAATATATTTATATATATAAATATAGAAGTATGGTTAGTAATGCTGATGAAGTATTAAAAGAATTATTAAAAGATCCTAAATATGCTAAAGAATGGAAAGATAATCAAAAACTTAGTAATGATCCTAGAGTTACTAAAATAGGTAATATTTTAAGAAAAACATCTATTGATGAATTACCTCAACTAATTAATGTATTAAAGGGTGATATGTCAATGATTGGTCCTAGACCACTTGTTGAAGGAGAATTAGATGAACATAATGGTAATCATAAGTTATATGAAAGTGTTCGTCCTGGTATAACAGGTTGGTGGGGATGTAATGGTAGATCTTGTACTAATTATGAAGAAAGATTAGAACTAGAATACTATTATGTAAAAAATTGTTCTCTACTATTAGATATAAAATGCTTTTTCAAAACAATAGCAGCAGTTATATTTAAAACAGGAGCTAAATAATTATAAAAATGTTTAAAGGGGAAAAACATTATAATAAACAACGAGAAGACTATGTCCTTAAACATAGTCTTTTGATAAGGAGAAAAACATATGAGTATTGATATTATTTGTCCATTATATAATGGTGAAAACTATATATATAACTTGAATGGAAGTATCTTGAATCAGGAAAAAGTAGATATTAATAAAGTTTTGTATATACTTACTGAAACTTCTGATAATAGTGAAAAAAAATTAAAAGATTTAAATTGTTACTATGAAAAGATTAAACCAAATGACTTTTCTCATAGTTTAACAAGAGAAAAAGCAGCTATGAAATCTAATGCAGATATTATTGTATTTATATCTCAAGATATTGAAATAAAAGATAATAATTGGCTTGAAGAACTTATAAAACCTATAATAAATAATGAAGCAGAGGCTTGTTATTCTAGACAATTAACTAAATATGACAATATTGAAAAATATACAAGAGAGAGTAATTATCCAGATAAAGATTTTTTAAAAACAAAAGAAGATATTAACAAATTGGGTTTAAAAGCATTTTTCTTTAGTGATGCAGCAAGTGCTATAAAGACTGATATTTTTAAAAAACTAAATGGTTATGATAGTAAAGATTTACCAACAAATGAAGATATGTATATAGCATATAAACTTATAACAAATGGTTATAGAATAAAATATTGTTCTAAATCAATAGTATATCATTCTCATAAGTATTCTCTTAAACAATTATATGATAGATATAGATTAACAGGCCAATTCTTTAAACAAAATGACTATTTAGATAATTATGGTACTACTGATAGTGGAGCTAATTTAGCCAAATATATATTTAAAAGAATACTAGAAGAAAGAAACTATAAATTAATATTTAGATATCCATTTGATATGGCAGCTAGATTAATTGGTATGAAGGTAGGGAAAATATAATGAATGAAAAAATAGATTTTGTTGTTCTTTGGGTAGATGGAAATGACAAGGAATGGCAAAAAGAAAAAAATAAATATGATATTAAAAATAATGCAGATGGTTCAATATACAGATATAGAGATTGGGATTTATTACAATATTGGTTTAGAGGAGTGGAAAAATTTGCTCCATGGGTAAATAAAGTATATTTTATAACATGGGGTCATATACCAAATTGGTTAGATACATCAAATGAGAAATTGGTAGTTGTAAACCACAAAGATTATATACCTAAGGAATATCTACCAACTTTTAGTGCTAATACAATCGAAAATAATATTTTTAGAATCAAAGACTTATCAGAGCATTTTGTTTTATTCAACGATGATTTATACTTAATTAATAATGTTAAGAAAGAAGATTTTTTTGAAAATGGAATTCCAAAAGAAACCGTTGGACTAAATGTACACTGCCCTAAAAAAAGCTTGGTAAGTCAGTATTTCTGTATAAATGATACTAGTATTATTAATGAGCATTTTGATTTCAAAAAGAGCATTAAAGAAAATAGAAATAAATGGTTAAATTTATCTAATGGTAAAGCTTTATTGAGAACGTTAGTATTACTAAAATGTCCGAGATTTCCAGGATTTTGGCAACATCATTTATCAACATCATTATGTAAAAGTACAATGGAAGAAGTATGGGAAAAGGAATATGATATTTTAAATAATACTTGTCTACATAAGTTTCGTGAAAATACAGATGTTAATCAATGGTTATTTAAAGAATGGCAAATAGCTTCTGGAAATTTTGTAATAAGAAATCATAGATTTGGTAAATCATATTATATTGATAGAGACGGAATAAAAGGAACTAAACACGAAATAATTACAAATATTAAGTCACAAAAAATGAAAATGATTGCAATTAACGATGGCCCAATGAGTGATGAAGAATTTAACGACATACTTAACAGTTTGAAAAAAGCATTCGAAAAAATATTAACAGACAAATGTAGTTTTGAAAAATAAGATAATAAAAAGAAGGCGATAGTATGAAAAAAAGGAGAAGTTTAGAATTTATTACTAATATATTGTTGTTGATTCCATTTATAATGTTACCAGAATATATATTATCAGGTTCTTTACGTCGTATTTTTATAATTTATTCTATCGCGGTATTTGGATTAATCCATCTAATATATTTAAAAAAATTTCACTTTAAGATAAATAAATTATTTATACTATTGCTTTTTATGCAATTAATTCCTATTATTTCAACAATATATTTTAAAAATTATGATCAATTATTTAAAGCAATATACACAATGTTATCAACATTGTCAATTGTACTATTAATAGATTATAAGCTAAAAATGTCACCGGAGTGTTTTTTAAAGTCTTTTACTTTTTATTTAGGTGTTCTTACAATAATTAATATCATATCTTTTTATTTGTATTATCCAAGTATGTCACCAACAGAGTATTACTTTTATTTTTTAGGTAATGATAATGGATCAATCTATGAAACATTAACATTTATATCAGTAGGAATGGTATATTGCTTTTACAAATATAGCAAAATTCCTATTAGTTATATTATGATTTTAGTATTTATTTTAATAGGTTATTTATATGTATATTCTGTTAATGCTTTTATATGTATAGCATTAGTATTGTTGTTTTGTTTTATATATAAAAATCCTATATTTAAAAAAATTTGCAATATAAAATTACTAGTTATAGTATATATTATTTTGTTTTTATTAATTGTTGTTTTTAGAAGTGATTCAGGATTATTACCAATGATATTAAACTTTTTAAAAAGAGACACCACATATTCTGGTAGAACATTTATTTGGGATTATGCATTCAAATATATTTATAAGTATCCTATAATTGGTAATGGGTATGAAGGATTAGTATTATCATATTTAAAGATTCATCAAATAAAGGCACATAATATAATAATTCAATATTTATATATGGGTGGATTATCAATGATTTATTTTCTTCTTTATTCTATAAAAATATCTCTAAAAAAATCAAAAGATAATCCAGGAAACATATCAAATTTATTGATATATGTTTTGTTTATATTTTTAGTAATATCACTTTTTGATTATTACTATTCTAAAATTGGTTTATTTGTAATATTATGTCTCTTGTATGAAAGTGATATTTTAAATAGAAAAAAGAGAAAGGAAGATTTGAATGGATAAGATATCAATTATTGTACCAGTATATAATTCAGAGAAATTTCTAGATAAATGCATTCAATCAGTTTTAAATCAGTCATATCAGAATTTTGAATTAGTTTTAGTGAATGATGGTTCAACAGATAATTCACTTTCTATCATTGAAAAATATACTAAAGATAATAGAATAAAGTTAATTAATAAGAAAAACTCGGGTGTATCGGATACAAGAAATGTAGGAATAGAAGTAGCAACTGGAGATTTAATAATGTTTTTAGATAGCGATGATTATTTTGAAGAAAATTACCTTTATGAAATGATAACAGAATTAAATAATAATAATTGTGAGTTAGTAATATCAGGCTTAACTTATAGAGATGAGAATTATAAACTTCTAAAAAAACAATTATATACTAATAAGACGAAAAAAATAAATTTTAATGATATTATTTTAGATATGATTAATACACTTTATTTTTCATCTTGCTATAAAATGTTATTTAAAAAAAGTTTTTTAGAAGAAAAAAATATAAAATTCGATAAAAATTTGAAATATGGAGAAGACACGATGTTTGCCTACAATTTGTTAAAAAATTGTAGTAGTATTTTTTATATTAATTCAACTGGATATAATTATGTACAAAATTCATCTAGCGTTTTACATAAAAACGATTTGAATTCAATTATAAAATATATGGACGACTCAATTTTTTTGCTTTCTAATTTTGAAGAAGATATAGAAGATCAATATATAATTCCTAATCGCATTTTAACTAAGTATAATATATGTTTAAAAAAACTTTGTATAAATAAGGATTTTACATTTAAAAAATTTAAAGATATAAATAATGAATTAACTAAAAAATATAATATATTTAATAATATTGAACTAGATAAAATAAATTATGAATCAAGAGCTAATTTATTACTAATTAAATTATTAACGAAAAAACATTTAATGCTGTATTATTACTTAGTTAAAGCAAAAAAAATAATCAGTAATATTTAAAAAAAAATACATATCTAATTAATTAATGGATTGGAGTATATTATGAAAACTAAAAGCTCAATTAAAAACTTTATAGCATCTATGTCTTGTAATATAGTTGTAATTATTTCTGGATTGATAGCTCAAGCTATATTTATAAAAATATTAGGAGCTGAATATTTAGGAATAAATGGATTATTTACAAATATTATATCAATGTTAGGAATAGTAGAATTAGGAATAGGTAATGCTATTATATATAATTTATATAAACCATTAGTAAAAAAGGATTATAAGACAATTAATTCCCTAATGAAATTTTATAAAAATGCATATCATGCCATAGCAATTATAGTCTTTATACTAGGTATGTGTGTTATACCATTTTTAAGCTTTTTTGTTGGAAAGAATAGTCTTGATATTAATATTACTTTTGTATATATATTATTTATATTAGATATTGTATGTTCATATATATTATCTTATAAAAGAAGTATATTATATGCAGATCAAAAGAATTATATTATAAATATAATTCATATGCTTTATTATGTAATATTAAATACTTCACAACTATTAGTATTATATATTACAAAGAATTATTATTTATATTTAGTAATAAAAATTGTAATGAGATTACTAGAAAATATTGTTATTACATTATATGTTAATAAAAAATATACATATATTAATACTAAAGATGCTTTAAAATTAAAAAAAGATATTATAGATGATATTATTAAAAAAGTAAAAGCTTTATTCTTTCATAAAATAGGTGGTTTTATCGTACTAGGTACAGATAATTTAATAATATCCAAATTTTTGGGACTTATAACAGTAGGAATGTATTCTAATTATTATTTAATAATAGATGCTTTAGATAAATTATTTGGTCAAGCTATTAAAGCTTTAACACCAAGTGTTGGTCATATGTTAGTAACAGATTCTAAAGAAAAAGTATATAAAGTATTTAAAAAGATTAGGTTTGCTAATTTTTGGATAGCAACTTTTTCTGGAACATCTTTATTAGTAATTATGTCATCATTTATAACTATATGGGTAGGTAAAAAATATTTACTTAGTATATATGTATTAATTACACTAGTATTTAATTATTATCAAAAAATGATGCGTAATAGTTATATGACTTTCAAAGAAGCTGCTGGAATATATCATGAAGATAGATTTGTACCACTTATAGAATCAACAATTAATATAATAGCTTCAATAGTATTTGTTAAACTAATAGGTTTACCTGGTGTATTTATAGGTACTATTATAAGTGGTTTATCTTTATGGTGTTTTAGTTATCCTAAGTTTGTCTATAAAAATCTATTTCAAAGAAAATATATAGATTATATAAAAGAAACAATAGGATATATATTATTATTTATTATAATAGCATCCATAACTTATATAACAGCTACATCTATAACAATAAATAATAATTATATTGAATTTATAAAGAATTGTATTATCAGTTTGATAATACCAAATATATTAATAATTATAATATTTTATAAAACAGATAACTTTAAATACTATAAGAATTTATTATTTAAAATAATAAATAAATAGGAGGTATATTATGAAAAATATTATAAATAAACTATTATTAATATTATTATATATATCTAATATATTATTTATATATAATATATATAAATTAAATATTTTATCTAATACATATTTATCTATAATAATAATTTTTACTATTATATTATCTTCAATAATTACTATTATATCTTTAAAAGATACAAATAAATTATTGAAGATAATATTAAATATTATTACTATAATCTTAATAATAGTATATATAGTTATTATTAGTTATATTATTAATACTAAGAATTATATTAGTGGTATAACTGTTAATAATAAGAATTATAAAACATATCAAGTATTAGTACTTAAAGATGGTAGTATTAATAATATAAATAAATTAAAAGGCAAGAATATAGGATTCTTAACAATTGATACTTCTTTAGATGATAGTATTAGTACACTAAAGAAAAAAATAATACTCAATAATAAAGAATATAATGATATTGAATCTTTATCTAATAATCTATCTAATAAAAAGATAGATGCTATAAGTATTGATAAAAGTTATATAGAGTCATTAAAAGAGAATAAATCTAAAGTATTAAATGATACTAAGGTAATATATACCTATAAAGTATATATAAAGAATAAGGTTACTAACACTAATAAAGTGGATAATAAACCATTTATTTTATATATAAGTGGTAGTGATTCTAGAGGTAGTGTTAAAGCTATTGCTAGAAGTGATGTTAATATTATTGCAGTCGTTAATCCTAATACACATAAGATATTATTAGTATCAATACCTAGAGATTATTATGTACAATTACATGGAACTACAGGTGTTAAAGATAAACTAACTCATGCAGGAGTATATGGTATTAATAAAAGTATTACTACTATAGAAGATTTACTAGATATAAATATTGATAGATATGTTAAGGTTAGTTTTGCTACTGTAATTAAAAGTGTAGATCTATTAGATGGAATTGATATTTATTCAGATAAAAGTTTTGTTCCATGGACTAATAAAAAATGTTATTTTAAACAAGGCCTACAACACGTAGATGGTACTTGTGCTTTAGCCTTTGCTAGAGAAAGAAAAACATATACAGAAGGGGATAGACATAGAGGAGAAAATCAAGAACAAGTAATATCTAAAATAATAGAAAAGTTATCTAATCCTAAATATCTACTTAAATACAATGAAATTCTAAACAAGACTAAAGATTCTTTTGAAACTAGCATGTCTTATGAAGAGATTACTTCTTTAATAAAAGATGAATTAAATAGTTTAGCTAAATGGCAAATTGAAACATATAATTTAGATGGTACTGGAGCTATGCTCCCAACTTATAGCATGGGTTCTCAAAACTTATATGTCATGATACCAGATGAAAACACCATAACAACAGCTAAACAAAAGATAGGTGAATATTTAAAATAACAAAAAAGTTCTAAATAATATATTATTTAGAACTTTTTAACTTATATAAAGAATAATACTATATCATAAAAAGAAGATTATTCATCTTCTTCACTTCTAAGTCTCATAAACTTTTCTAATATTTCTCTTCTTCTTTTTATTTCATCATCTACATCTATATAATACTTATCACCATCATATATAATAATACTACCTTCATGAATATTACTAGATAATATATTCTTATCTATTTTTATTATTTCCTTAGAAGGATATTTTTCTAATATAACTAAATCATCTTCAATTCTATCAACTATATATTTCATCTTATCCTCCATCAGTATTAGTTTTTAAAGTCTCAAAACTAATACTATTACCATCACTAATAGCAATTACTGTACCATCCATATCGGTTCTATATGTTTTAACATTCAATCTATCTAATTTATTTAACGTAAGAGTATTAGGATGATCATAACTATTATCATTACCACAAGATATAACAGCATATTTAGGATCAACTTTCTTTAAAAAATGCGCTATTGAAGAATACTTACTACCATGATGAGCAACTTTTAATACATCAGCTGTTATATCCTTATCTAATATTTGTCTTTCAATAGTACTAGTAGTATCTCCCGTAAACAAGAAAGATGTATTACCATAAGTAACCTTTAAAATAATTGAAGAATTATTTAAATCATCAACATCCGTACCGGTATAAATAACCTTAACATCAGCTTCTCCCAATTTAAATACATCATCTATCTTTGGAACCTTAAAAGACATCTTCTTTCTTTCAATACTATTAAGCAAATCTTCAAATGTCTTAGTAGTAGTAATAGCATCAGGAATATATATAGTATCTATATAAAAATTAGAAATAATATCATCTAATCCCCCAATATGATCTTCATGAGCATGAGTACCCACAACATATCTTATCTTTTCTATTCCCAAATCTTTAAAATATTTAACAATTAATGGCCCATCAGCATTATTCCCACCATCAATAACCATATACTCACCACCACTATCAATAAGTATTGACTCAGCCTGACCAACATCTAAATAATATATTCTTAACTTATCATGTAAAACAACCATTTCTTTAATATCTTCTTTATCTATTTGCTCTGTCTCTTTTTCTTTTTCTAATTTTTTAGCATCTTTCTCTGTAAGACCAAAAGTATTATTAATCTCATCTGCAAATACCGTATATAAAAGAATAGCAATAACAAGAAATAATTTACGAATATAAAACCCTTTATTTTTTTTTCTCTTTCTTCTTCTAGCCATATCTATCATCCTTACTATATACTTAATTATAACAAATAATAAGTAATATGTATATAAAAATTTCATTGAAATATATGTATTTATATGTTAGAATATAGGCGTGGTGATTCAGATGGAGGGTAATATATTTAAAAGATTTATATATAGTGTTAAAGATAAGTTGCATAACAATTATAGTTATCCTCTTGAAGATGAATATGTTTTCAGTGAAGAAGAAATAAATAAGTTATCAAAAGAAAACAAAGAAAAAATGTTAGCTCTCAAGAATAATACTTTAAAAAGAAAAGAAGAATTACCAAAAGAAAAAGAAGTAGATGAATTAATACTTGATAACTTAGATAATAATAAACCACAAAAAAGAAGAGATGTTTTAGATACTGATTATGATAAAGATAAAATTACGTATACTAAAATTGTTAAAAAGTTAAATGGTGAATTAAATGAAGAACCTAAAGAAGAAAAGGTAATTGAAAAACCAAAAGTCAAGTATTTAAATTTAACGGATGAATTACAAAATACCATTAATGAAGCTATTGAAAAAGTTGATATGATTATTCTTGACAGTTATATAATAAGAGGTAAAGATTTACTAGAGCATAATTATACTATTACCTACGGTGAAGAATCATTAAGATTTGTTTATCAAGCAAGACATGAATTTGAAATACTTATAGAATATCTAATAGGTTTTAATAACGAAAAAAAGGGTATCTACGATAAAACAACTTTTTCAGATAAATTAGATGATGAATGGCATTATCTAAAAAACTACATCAAAATATTAGAACAAATAAAAGATATTAAAGAAAAATAATCCTTAACATAATTTAACATAATCTTAACAAAATATTACTACAATTTATTTGTATTATTAACTCGTAAGTGAGGTGATATATGAATAAATTGTATAATTATTAAGTATATAGTGATATAGAATAGGTGGTGTTTATGTATACAATAGTTTTAGTCGAAGATGAGAAAGATTTGAATTCGTTAATTCGCACTTATTTAGAAAAGTCTGGCTATAAAGTTATCAGTTTTTATAATGGAGAAGAAGCTTTATTAAATACTCAAATCAAAGCTCATTTATGGATACTTGATATTATGTTAGGTGATTCTGTAAGCGGCTACGATATTATAAAAAAGATAAGAGAGTCTAATGAAGAAATACCAGTAATATTTACAAGTGCTAGAGATCAAGACTTAGACAAAATTATTGGCCTTGAACTAGGCAGTGATGATTACATAACTAAGCCATATTCTCCCAAAGAATTAGTTCTTAGGGTTAACAATATAATAAAAAGAGTCTACACCAAAGACATTAACAAAATTACCTATGAAAAATATATTATTGACCTAGACAAAAGAATTGTCTATCTAAACGATAAAGAATTAAACTTAACAACATTAGAATTTGACTTATTATATATGTTTATAACTAATAAGAATAAATCATTCTCAAGAGAAGATATTCTTAATATTGTTTGGGGAAATGATTATTTTGGAACAGATAGAGTTGTTGATGATTTAGTAAGAAGACTCAGAAAGAAAATGCCTGATATCAATATAAATACAATATATGGATATGGATATCGATTAACATGAACAAAGACAGAAATTTAGCAGAACAACTCTTAATTGTCTTTATAATTGTTATAGGTATTATTGTTATATCACTAGGAATTATATTACCAAATAATTTAATTCCCATATATGAAACAAATGTTTATAATTACTTAAAACAACCTCTTAGTTTTGTCCAAAATGAGGATGATGTTAGTAATACTAGTGTTAATACAGAAATAGCCTATATCTACATAGATAACATAGCAAATACAAGTAACATAAGTATCTCAACTAATTTAACTGACATCATTAAAATTAATAATATAGATACACTTCTAAACAAAATAGATTTTAAAACCAAAGAAGGAAAGTTTACCTATAAAACTCATAATTATTATTATGTCTTATCTAATAATAATGATAGAATTAAAATAGCTATAACCAATGATATTTATATTAGCAAAATGAAAAAATCAATTCTGTTTACTATCTTTCGTGTAATAGGAATAGCCTTAATTCTAGCAACATTACTTATTCTAGTATGGACTAATAATTTAGTATTAAGAATTAAGAGGATCAAAGATAAAATTGATAATATTGATAATAAAGAATATAAATATACTTTAGATGAAAGATATCATGATGAATTATATATTCTTGATAAAACAGTTGAAGATATGCGCGAATATTTACATGAACAAGAAGAATATAAAAATAGAATGTATCAAAATATATCTCACGATTTCAAAACTCCAATTACAGTAATGAAATCATATTTAGAAGCATATGAAGATGGAATAGAAACAAAAAAGAAAACATTACAAGTGATTAAAGAACAGTTAAAAAAGCTTGAAATAAAAGTTCACTCCTTATTATATTTAAATAAGCTTAACTACATAGAAGAGAGAAAAGAATATTTAGAAGAAAAACAAGACGTAAGTATAATCATAAAATCTTCAGTTGATAAGTTTAAAAGGTCTCGTAACGATGTAGAATTTGTTCTTGATATTGACAAAAAAAATACCATTTTCAGAGGAAGTGCTGACATGTGGGAAGCCATAATTGATAATATTTTAAATAATTTTATGCGCTATGCTAAGAAAAAAATAAAAATAACTGTTAAAAATAAAAAAATAGTATTATATAACGATGGAGAACCCATCGATGAAAAAAAATTAAATAATATATTTACTCCATACGAAAAGGGGGTCAATGGTGTATTTGGCCTAGGTTTATCTATAGTCAAGAAAACTCTACATTTCTTAGACTATGATATAACAGCCGAAAATGTTAAAAACGGTGTTAAATTTACAATTTATTAGAAGACTTTTACTCCTAGTCTTCTAAATTATAAAGAGAACTACTTACTCCTTAGTTCTCTTTTTGTTAATTATATCCATTATTAATATTGACTATAAGAAAGAATAATAGTATAATGCATATACATGGGGTCGTATTTGGCTTCGACAGGAATAATAGAACTCAGATTGCAAGTCGTAGGTATACGTTAAATCCAAATTAAATATAGCTGGAGACAACTATAGTACAAATGCTGGAAGTGCTTTAGCTTACGCTTAAGCCTTAACATATAATAAGACAGCATATCTTACTAAGCCTTTGTCTACGAGACTTAATAAGATTCATAAAGTAGACTATATCTTATTATTTTCCTAGATAATAAGAAGAATATCTAAAGGATAGCTTATAGTTATATTTGTTAGTTAATGTATCTATAAGTGAATATATCTAACTAACTAAACTTGTAGATATCTTAGGAAAATTATTTTTGGACAGGGGTTCGAATCCCCTCGACTCCACCATAATGATATTAATCCCTTATTTTATAAGGGTTTTCTTTATTTTTACCCCTTGCTTTACCCCTTGTTTTAAGGGAAAAGTAAGGGGTCTATATATTAATACTTATAAAAAAAATTATATTATAAGTTTTTTTTTATTTTAGTGGAAATATGCAGGATTCCACCATTTTACAAAAAAAAGGATAAATATGTAAATAATCATTTTATTACTTGCATTATAAATTTAGATTTGATACTCTTTAAATAGAAGGAGTGAATTAATAAATGGAAAATAAAAAGAAGAATAATGGGATATTTGTTGGAATATTAATAGGAATAATTATAATGTTATTAGTATTTGTTGGTTTATTTGCAACTGGAAATATTGGATTCAAAAAAAATACAACTAATGGACAAAATAATGGAAATTCATCTAATGAAAGTAATAATGAATTAACAGAAAGTGAAGCATTAAATATTTTAAAAACAAAAGTTGATTTTGCAGAAAAATTTTTTACAACATATGCTAATCCATGCGGTGAAGGTGCAGAAACTGATTTAAGTATTCAGCCTAAAGATGGACATCATTATTATAAATCTAAACAGTACAATAGTTTTAGCCAATTAAATAGTTCATTATTAGAGCATATGTCACAGGAAGTAATTAATTTGAGAACACAATTTACAAAAGAAAACTATTTAGAACAAAATGGAAACTTATATTGTATGGATTTAGCTGGTGGTTCGTTAGTTAACTATATTCCAGAAAAAACAGAATATAAGCTTAATAATACAACTGACAATAGTATAACTGCTAGTATTGTTTCATATATAGAGTCAGGTGATGATAGTATGACTGAATATAATGAAAAGAGAAATATAAGTGTTGAGCTAACAAAAAATGGTGATAATTGGCAAATAACAAAATATGAGGGAGACAGAATCGATTTTTTTGATAGATAACAACGTATTAAGAAAAGTATTTTATTGTAATAATACAAAAATATGATATAATTATTTTCATAGAGGAGGATAATTATGGATAAAGATTATATTACTATTACAAAAACTGATGGTACTATGGAAAAAATGGAAGTTGTAGCTACTTTTAGATTAGAAGAATCAGGAAAAAAATGTATTATTTATAAAAGTTTAAATCAAGATAAATATTATGCTGCTTCTTATGATGATGAGGTTGATTATTCTAATTTAGATACTAATTTTACTGATGAAGAAAAAGAACAATTAAATAAAGTATTTAACGTAATAAAAAATGGGGGTGAAGTTGATGCTTGAATTTAATCAAGATCATAAGTCAGCTGATTTATCTGCACTAAGATCTAAAATAAAAAAATTCATATATACGGGAAAAGTTATATTATGTGGTGTTGCATTATCTTCAATATTATTGTTAAGTGGATGTGAAGGAAAAACTTCTAATAATACTAAAACAGATAGTTCAGAACCTGTTGCTACAGCAATCCTTTTAAATGATGATGAAGCATTAATTATGGATTTAAGTTATTATTTTAAAGACTATAGTTATGGACTAGATGTTTCATATATTTATAATATGGATGGTGACGAGTTAATAGTTGGTAATGATAATATAGTTATTATTAAAGGAGAAAATTCTCATGAAAAGGCAGAAAAAATGGCTGAAGGACTTGTTAGTGAAAATGGGAAAATAACTTGTTATGATGAAGAAAAGGCACATACAAAGACAAGATAAGTATTATAAAAAAGAATTAAAATATTTTTAATTCTTTTTTTAATTCTTTAATAGATTCAAATCTATAATTAGATAATTTATATGCAGTAGTTTCTTTTATTCCTAATTTAAGTAATTCAAAATACCTTTCATCAAACTCTTTGAATTCATCAGTATCTATTTTAAATAGAAATTCTACTATTAATCTAGTTAAATTCATTAAACACTTTTGTTCTAAATAATAATTATATCTTTCCATATATGTAGTAGATTTACCGTCTAAATCAATTATATTAGTCTTTAAACTAACGGGATTAATCAATACATGTGAATGTCCTCTTTTAGCACTAATAACCCCATTATCATTCGTAAAAATACCAACTGAATATGGAGAATTAGCTATATCAATATGATATATATAATTATCTAACAACTCTTCAATATCCAATAGCAAATTCTTAACAATCTTTCTTTTATACTTATTAGGCATTCCAATTAATTTATGAATTTGAATGCCATTTAATTTTTTTAATAAGCATCCAGCAAATATACCATCAATATAAACCATATCCATAGGTAAAGATGACCTCTTAATAGTCTTTTGCCTATCAATAGCCATCTTTAAACCATCTTTATGTCTAATTCTTAAATCCTCATCTCCATTATTAATAAAATAACTAAAATATTCAAAATCATTATCTATTTTTATAGTATCCTTATCATATATCTTAATATATTTATTATACTTATTATCACCCTTAAATATATTTCTAAGCTGCATTCTATATATTTTAATTAGATTATTATTATATTTAAAAACTCTTCCTTCAGTACCATTACCTAACTCTCGTAATTTTCTTACTTCCTCTTTTGTTATATTAATTCCTGTCATATTCATCTCTTTTCTAGCAAGATTTATTATAACATATATTAATATATATTCCTAAATAATAAGCTATTAGTTAAAAATATACATTATTTAACAATAGATGCTATAATATGCAAATATCAGGAGGATAATATGAATTTTAAAGAAAAGAATAATGAAATAGATATTAATCATCTAATAGCACTTACAAATATTATTGATAAATATAAGGACTTTAACAATAATGTATTAATCTTTATAAGATCAGTTAAAAATAATAGAGAACTAATTACTAAATTAGATAAAATATCTAAGAAAGAAACTTGTTTAATAGATATGGGAGCCAAAAAGTTCTATACTAGAAATAGAACAGTTATTGATACCATTAATAAATATACATCTATACATGATTTTATTTGTTCTAATTATGATTATCATGGTAATTCAACTGATAATTATGATAAGCTAAATTATTATTATGAATATTTATTAAAAAACAAAGAGAATATAGAACAAATAAAAAAAATATTAACCAAAATTAAAAAACTAGGTTTTGAAAAAATAGATTTTGATGAATCATATGACTTCACTAAAAGCGATTATTATTTTACACCAAAGAAAATAAAAATAGGCAAAGCCATTGTATTTAATAATTACCTAAATTACTTAGAAAACATCGAAATATTACCAGGATTCGATGCAGATGCTATTGAGTATTATACAAAAGGATCAAATTACAGAATGATGATTAGTGGTTTTGGTGAAGAGAGCCCCAAAAATAAAATTATGCTTAATAATTTAGTTTTTGATATTAATAGCCTACCAGATAAAATATCAGAAGATCTATATTTCCAAATAATAAATCAAAAAAAATCTAATCTAGCTAATGACAAAAAAGTAAGAACTGCTGTTGAATTATCAACAGCCATAGATGATTTAGAAACTCAATGCCTAAAAACAAATAATTCAATTAATAAATTAGAAGACATATCAAATAAACAAGAATTAAAAGAAACTCTTTTAGAAATAATAGAAAATATTAGAAAACTAAGAGAGATAGAAAATAATTATTATAATGAAATAACTACTACTAATGATAATATAACAAATAAAAGATTAATTAAAGAAAAAAGAGCCTATAGAGAAAAAAGATATTGGCATGGCATAAATTTAGACTAAAGCATCTTTCCTAAAGATGCTTTTTATAAGTATCACATCTTGAAAGAAGGAACAATAATGAATAATATAAATAGTTTTAATAATTATACTACCAATGAAAAAATAGAATATTTAAAAAAGCATAAAGCCCCTAATACAATAATAAATTATCTAGCTGATAAATTTAAATATTTAAAAATTAAAATATGTAATAGTCCCGAAGAAAACATAATGAATCTTATGAATAATCATTCACTAGAACGCTGGTGCTGGCAAACAACAGAGACAGCCATATTATTTTTAGATGATGATTCATATATTGAAAGAGGAATATTAACACTAAATAAAAATAAAAAGTATTACCATTCCTGGATATTTTTCTTATACAATAATGAAAACTATATCTTTGACCCTTGTCTAAATATTATTACTAAAAAAGATTTATATTATCAAGTTTTTGATATAGAATTAAAAGGAAAGGTACAAGCATTAAAGGTTAAAGAATATATTAATAAATATCTTAATAGTAAAGAAGAAGTAATAATAAATGGTAAGAAAGATATTAATAATCCTATATATGGTAATAATGATGTAGGATATAAAATAGAACAAAGAGATAACAAATCAAAAGTATTAATAGCCCATTATCATTTAAATAGATATAAAAAATAACTTATTATATAGTTTTACAAGAGTCTTATTCTAAAAAAATTAATAATAATAATAACTTGAATAAAAAAATAATCAAATATATACAAAGAATTAAATTTATGATATTATAATAATAAATAGAATATATAACTAATATAGAATAGGCGGTAATACAATTATGAATAATAGTAAGTTAAAAAGATTGCTTTTATTAATTGTTCTATCTTTAATATTTTTTCCATATAATGTAAAAGCCCAAGAAAAATGTACTATTGTAAGTGGCTCTGGCAAAGATATAGGTAATGAAATAGCCTGTGGAACAGAACACTTTTATATAATTGATAATAAGGATGATAAATTAAAAATGATTGCTAAATACAACTTATATGTTGGCAATATCTATAACAAAATAAAACTAGATATTACTAAAACATATATAAGATATGAATGTACTAGTTCTGATTCTTGTTCAAGTAATGCAACATATTTTTTTGAAGGAGAACAAGTTAATAGTTATGATGAATGGAAATCAAGAATATTATCAAAGCACAATCTCAGTGAAATATACGAAATAGGAATGAATAATGGAGAAAATCCATCAAATGGAAATATCGCCTTATACGATTATATTTACAGTGATAAATATACAGAAAATGATAAAACTTATATAAATAAAACATTTAAATTCTATCCTTATACAAGCATTACCGAAGAAACAGAAGGTTATGCTTTACAAAATGAATTAGCTTTAGGTGTAACAGGAGAAAAGGGAAATGCTAACTATCCAATTTATTCTACACTTAATTTATTCTTTCGTGAAGGAACAGATAGAAATAATATAGAAAACTATGATAATTTTTCAAATGGTTATACAAACTTTCAATTTAAAGAAAATACCAATATAAAAAAATACTTAAAAGATTATAAAGATAATCTTAATAATATGGGTTATGAAATAACAAATGTTGATATAATTAATATTAAAGAATTAAATGATTTAGTATATTCAATATCTAACAAAAACCTTCCTCTAACAGAATGGTATAATAATCCAGAAAATCCAGAATCAATAACCGAAGATAATAATACTTACCATATCTTAGGTGATTTAAAAGGATATGTATCAAATGATTATTCATGGCTATGGAGTACTAGTTATTGGACAAGAACTTTATTTGGAAATAGAAGTGAATCAGAACCAAGCACAACTGAAAATTATGTATATTTTGTATCAACATCTGGAGAAATTTGTTACTCAAAAAGCAATTGCTTCAGCGGTATCCCACGAGCAGGACTTAGACCAATTGTAACTATATCTCAAGAAAAAATAAAATATAATATATATACAAAAACTGATGGCAATGGAACAATTGAAGTAGTAGAAAGCGCCTATGGAGGTAATACAATAAGCTTCAAAGTATCATCAAAAAAAGGTTATAAATTAAATAAACTAACAATCACCACTGCTTCCAATGAAATAATAGAATTTAATCAAGAAGACATAACCCAAGATGAATCAGGTGACTATATCATCACCACTAATATTTTTACAATGCCATATGAAAATGTAACAATTGAAGCAAGTTGGAGTAAAGATGATAATAATATTATAGAAACTATAGTAAACCCTAAAACAGGTGTTAATAAATATTTATTTATATCAATAATAATGCTAATAAGTATAATAACAATAATTATTACCAAAAGAAAAGAAACAACAGTTTAGATATTTATGATATAATATATAAAAGGAGTGATTTAAATGAAAAAAATAACAATAGTAAGTTTATTAATTATTATGATAATAACTCTAACAGGCTGTACAAATAGTAATGAAAACTTAAAACTAAAAATAAAACAAACAAGCTGGTCTGGATGGGTAGAAGAAGATAATTCATCAGAAAAAATTGAAGAATTTGATGTAATTAAAGGTAAAAAATATACATTTAATTCAAATAGTAATCTTACTTTTACAATAACAAAAATAACTAACAATTATATAATTATTAAAACAACAGAAGCCTTCTCAGACAAAAAAGATGAAATTGATCTAACCAGTAAAAAAACAAAATTCAAAATAAATCTAGATAAAGAATTAGAATTAGCAACTCCACAAACAGATGGAGGAAATAATTATTATTTATTATTAACAGAAGAAAAATAGTTAAAAAATATCCCATAATTTATAAAAAATAGATTATGGGATATTTTTATCAAAAAAAATTCAGTTACACATAATAATATTCTTATTACCTAATATTATTATTTTTCTTCTATTATAGCTATTATATAATTATCAATATCATATTTTATCTCTATATTTATATTCTCATCTTGAGTACATCTTATAGTATTATTATTTATAATAAATTCTATATTCTTAATATCAGATAAATTAGAACCTAACATTTTAAAGTAAGCTTCTTTTAAGCAAAATAATTCAAATAAGCTTTTATATTTATCACCAGAATTAATTATATATTCTTTTTCTTTATCTGTACAAAAATAATTAATAGTATTAAGATTTACTTCTCTAATCTTTTCTATATCTATACCAATTCTCTTATTAGATGTACATACAACAGCATAATCATAAGAGTGACTAATATTAAAATAAATATTATCTATAAAAGGTTTACCATATCTATTATAATGTACATCCATATCATTATAATTAATATTATATTTATCTTCTAATATTCTATATAATAGCATTCTAGATAAAAGTAATAATTTTCTATTATTATTTTTAACTAATTTATTATATTTTATTTTATCATTTTTATTTAAATTTACTTTACACTTATTATAATCTTTAATTGTATAATTATTAATATTGTCGTATAATAAATACATAATACCACCTAATATTATTATACATCAATAGTAAAAGAATGGAGTAAAAAGATGGAAAGAAAGTTGTTTTGTGAAATAAACCCTGTATTTTATGATATATCTGTATATAAAGAAAGAAGAATCAGAGATTTTAAAAATTCACTGCAGAAATATAAACTTGCTACAAAGAAATTAGATTATGAACTACCTAATATTATTAAAAGTCATACATCTATAATTCTAAGAAAATTACATAATGTTAATAAACAACTTCAAGTTAATAAAAAAACAAATCTAGAAATAGCATCAAAAAAGATTAATAGATTAGTAATTCATCCAGGTGAAATATTCTCATTTTGGTATTTAGTAGGTCAAACTACTAGAAAGAAAGGATATAAGAAAGGGCTTGTTATTAGTAAGACAGGCTTTAGAGCAGAAGTAGGTGGAGGTCTATGCCAACTTGCTAATATGATACATTATTTAGTATTAAATAGTCCTTTAGAAGTAGTAGAACTTCATCATCATTCTGATGCTTTATTTCCAGATGATAGAAGACGTGTTCCTTTTGGAACAGGAACATCAGTATTCTATAATTATTTAGATTATAGATTTAAAAATACACTAGATCAAGATATTCAGCTATTAATCTGGGTAGAAGATGATGTATTATGTGGTGAATTAAGAAGTGAAAAAGCAATACCATATCGCTATAAATTAGTCGAAGAAAACCATCATTTCAAAAAAGAAGGAGATAAATATTATCGCATATCTCAAGTATATAGAATTACTATTAATAAAAAGACTAAAAAAGAAATAAAGAAGGAAATGATATTAGATAACCATTCAGAAGTAATGTATGATTATGATTTAATACCAAAAGACCAAATAAGGAATGATTAAATGTTAGATAATTTATTAAATATATTAAAAAATGGTGGTAATAAAACATTATATAAAATAAATGATAAAGAAATAACTTATAATGAATGTTATAAAGAAGTATTAGAACTATCTAATATATTAAAAAGACAAGGTAATTTACCTGTAATTATATATGGACATAAAAGTATTAATCAAGTAATATCAATACTAGCATGTATTATAAGTAATAGATGTTATATACCAATAGATACATATACACCAATTAACAGAATCGAAGAGATCATTAATAATTCTCATGCTAGTTTAATTATTAAGAATGAAGATATAGATATTAATACAACAGAATGTTTATCTATTAAAGAATTAAAAAATAAATATATAAATAATAAAGAATATGATACTACTAGTAATAATATAGCCTATATAATCTTTACTAGTGGATCCACTGGTACCTCTAAAGGAGTACCCATTACATATAGTAATTTAAATAATTTTATTAAATGGATAATTAATGATAATAATTTTAAAGATTGTCATGATTTAAGAGTATTAAGTTCTGCTAGTTTTAGTTTTGATCTAAGTGTTATGGATTTATATTTTTCTTTATATAAAGAAGCTAGTATCATAGGAGTAGATAAAGATACTAAGAATAATATATCTAGTATGTATAATATTATTAAAGATAATAGAATAAACTTCTTAGTAATGACTCCTACCTTAGTAAAGATGTTACTTCTTGATAATAAATTTAATACTAATAATTATAAAGATATTAAGTATATGTTCTTCTGTGGAGAACCACTAGAGACTATTACAGCTAAAAAAATATTAAATAGATTTCCTAATCTTAATTTAATTAATGCTTATGGACCAACAGAAGCAACATGTTGTATATCTTTAGTAAGAATAGATAATAATATGCTAGATTATGATTATCTACCAGTAGGATTAATAGATAGAGCCGCTGTCAAAATAGATATTATTAATGATGAAATAGTCTTAAAAGGAGATAGTGTCTTTAATAATTATCTAAATATTAATTCTAATAATTGTTATAAAGAAAATAATATTAATTGTTATAAAACAGGTGATATTGGCTATATAGATAATAATTATTTATATTGTAAAGGAAGAATAGATAATCAAATAAAATATCAAGGATATAGAATTGAACTAGGAGATATAGAAAATAACTTATTAAAAATTAAAGGTATAAAAGAAGCAGTAGTAATATGTAAATATAAAGATAATTCTAATATAGTTAGATTAATTAAAGCTTTTGTAACAATAGATAATAATATAGATGAAGATAAAATAAAATGTGAATTAGAAAAAATATTACCCAATTATATGGTTCCTAAAAGTATAGTAATACTAGATAAGATTCCTGTTAATAATAATGGTAAGTATGATAGAAAGAAGTTGGAAAGTATATGATAGATATATATAAAATATTATATTCTATATGTGAAGATGAAAATGTATATAATAAAGATTTTGATCTAATTGATAGTGGGTTACTTGATTCATATGCTTTTATAGAATTATTCTCTATCTTAGAAGATAACGGTATAGTAATCCAACCAACTAGAATAGATAGAGAACTATTAAGAAATCCAGGTTCTATCGAAAAACTAGTTAAAGATACATTAAATAAAAAAGAATGATATATTCATTCTTTTTTATTTATATGTTATAATAAATATAGTTAGTAGGTGAAATATATGGATATTATAAAGAATATAGCTATTATATTTATGTCAATCTTTTTTGAAGCTTTACCATTTCTATTATTAGGGTCACTAATATCTTCTTGCATAGAAACATTTATATCTGATGAAAAACTAGCTAGTTTAATACCTAAAAATCCTATCTTAGGTTCTATTGTAGGAGTATTCTTAGGTTTCTTTATTCCAGCCTGTGACTGTGCCGTTATACCAGTATCCAAAAGATTAATTAAGAAGAAAGTTCCTATAAATGTAGCTATATCTTTTATGTTAGCATCCCCAATTATAAATCCAGTCGTATTATTATCAACATATTATGCTTTCTATAGAACTAATCCTAATATATTCTGGTTAAGATTATTACTAGGTATTATCATATCATTAGTAATAGGTATAATTATGGGTATAATCTTTAACAAAAAAGAAGTAATTACTAACAATACTGATGATGATCATCACTGCCATTGTGAATGTGGACATGATCATCATCACCATCATCATAAAAGTACTAAGAATAATATCTTAAGTATCTTTAAACATACAGCATATGATATGTTTGACGTTGTCAAATATCTAATGTTTGGAGCCTTAATCGCGAGTCTTGTCCAAGTATTACTTCCAAGAAGTATACTTATGATATTTAATAATAACAATATCTTATCTATAATTATTTTAATGTTATTTGCCTATCTAATATCACTATGTTCAACATCAGATTCTTTTGTAGGAAAGAGTCTTCTATCCAGCTTCTCTGAAGCAGGTATCATAGCGTATCTATTATTAGGTCCTATGATAGATATAAAAAACACAGTAGTATTATTAGGTAACTACAAAAAAAGCTTTGTAATATCATTAATATCACTAATATTTATTATAATATTTATCGCATCTATATTGGTGGTGATGATAATATGAAAAGATTTTTAGGCTTTATATGTTTACTATATGCAGGCATTATAATATATGTTAAATTATCTAATAAACTAAATAATTATCTAGCTCCTAATATGCAGATGTATATATTATTATCTATAATTCCACTTATTATAATGGGACTAGTAATGTTATTAAATAATAAGATTAATTATAAATTTAAAATAAGTGATTTAATATTATTATTACCAATAGTAATGCTAATAATCTCTGGAGACGGAAGATTATCTATGAGTCTTGCTAATAATAGATCTATTAGTTATAAAACACCTAAGAAAACAGAAAAAGTTGAAGAAAAAGTTATAATAGAAGAAGATGAAGATAATGAAGAATATGACTTTAGTAAAGTAGATTTTGATATAAAAGATGAAAGTTATACTATGCTAGTAGATTACCTAACCTATGGAGATAATAACAATAAATATATAGGTAAAACTGTTAGAATAAGAGGTTTTACCGTTATGAAAAATAACTTTATACCAAATAGTTATTTTGCCATAGGTAAATATGCCGTTAGTTGTTGTGCTGCTGATGCTAGCTTTATCGGCCTAATATCAAAATATGATAAACCAATAAAAGATAATACCTGGTATGAAATGGAAGGAGTTCTCAAAAAAGGTAAAGATAAAGAAGGAATAGATATTTTATATGTTAAAGTAATAAATATAAAAGAAATAAAACAAGAAGAACAATATGTATATCCATGTTATGTCTATGGTGATAATAAATGCATAGAAGTAAGCAAATATAATTTAGGTAACTAAACAGCAAGTATTTTTGCTGTTTTTTTTAATGATAATTCTACATCAATCTCTTTACTTTTTTTATAAATATGATATAGTATTATTAAGGTAATAATATGCAATATTTATTATCAAAAGAATAGAAGGAGGAATAAATTGAGTAGTATTCATGTAACAAGTGAAATTGGAAAATTAAAAAAAGTATTATTACATAGACCAGGTAATGAATTATTAAATTTAACACCAGATACATTAGAAAGATTACTATTTGATGACATACCATTTTTACCTGATGCTAGAAAAGAACATGATGCATTTGCCCAAGCATTACGTAAACATGGAGTTAAAGTAGTGTACTTAGAAGATTTAATGGCTGAAGTAATTGACAGCAACAAAGAAATAAGAGAAAAATTTATAAGACAGTTTATTCGTGAAGCTGGTATTAATACTATTAAATATGAAAGATTAGTTTTCAATTACTTAAATAGTATTAAAAATAGCAAAAAGCTAGTATTAAAAACAATGGAAGGAATCCAAGTAGGAGATATACCAGAAGAACAAAGAGAAGTAGAGAAAACTCTTGTGGATGTAATAAACACTCCAGATAAATTTATCGCTGATCCTATGCCTAATTTATATTTTACAAGAGATAATTTTGCAACAGTAGGTGAAGGAGTAAACATTAATAAAATGTATTCAGTAACTCGTAATAGAGAATGTATTTATGGAGATTATATATTTACCTATCATGATGAATATCGTAAAACTCATAAATTATATAATAGAAGTTATGATTATCATACAGAAGGTGGAGATTTATTAAATATTAATGATCATATAGTAGCAGTTGGTATCTCTCAAAGAACCCAATCAGAAGCTATTGACCAAATGGCTAAAAATTTCTTTAAAGATCCAACATGTAAAATTGATACTGTATTAGCTTTCAATATACCATCAAGTCGAGCTTTTATGCACCTAGATACAGTATTCACCCAAATAGATAAATATACTTTTACATATCATCCAGGTATTATGGATACATTACAAGTATTTGAAATAACAGAAGGTTTTGATCCAACAACATTTGAAGATTTAAATGTAGTAGAAATTAATGATTCACTAGATAAAATACTAGAAAAATATTTAAAACATAAAGTAAAATTAATACCATGTGCCGGAGGCAATAAAGTAGCCGCTGAAAGAGAACAATGGAACGATGGATCTAACACCCTAGCAATAGCTCCAGGCGTAGTAGTAGTATATGATAGAAATGACGTCACTAATAAAGAATTACGTAAGAATGGCATAAAAGTAATAGAGATTCATGGAGCCGAATTATCAAGAGGTCGTGGCGGTCCAAGATGTATGAGCATGCCACTTGAAAGAGAAGATGTAAAATGGTAGATTTAAGAGGTCGTGATTTTTTAACTCTTCTAGATTATACTCCAAAAGAAATAGAACACTTATTAAAAGTAGCAGAAACTCTAAAAAAACAAAAGCACAACCATGAATCTCATCGCTATCTTAAAGGAAAACAAGTAGCCTTATTATTTGAAAAAGATTCAACAAGAACAAGATGTGCCTTTGAAGCAGGAGCAAAAGACTTAGGTATGGAAGCAACTTATATTGGTCCAACAGGTTCTCAAATGGGAAAAAAAGAAACCATTGCTGATACAGCAAGAGTATTATGCAGAATGTTTGACGGAATTGAATATCGAGGCTTTAGCCAAAAAATAGTAGAGGATTTAGCCAAATATTCATCTGTACCAGTATGGAATGGGCTAACAGATGAATATCATCCAACCCAAATGTTAGCTGATGTCATGACCGTTAAAGAAGAATTTGGCAAACTAAAAGGCATCAAATTAGTATTCTTAGGAGATGCTAGAAATAATGTCGGTAATTCTTTAATGGTTGTATGTTCAAAACTAGGAATGCATTTCACATGCTGTGCTCCTAAAGAATTATTTCCTAACGAAGAATTAGTAAAAAAGTGTAATGAAATAGCCAAAACAACAGGAGCTACCATTACCTTAACAGATGACGTTATGAAAGGCACCAAAGATGCTGATGTATTATATACTGACGTATGGCTATCTATGGGAGAGCCAATGGAAAAATGGAAAGAAAGAATTGATTTACTATCCAAATATCAATTAAATAAAAAAATAATGAATAATGCCAAAAAAACAGCTATATTCTTACATTGTTTACCATCTTTTCACAACATAGATACAACAATAGGTAAAGATATATATGATAAATTTGGTTTGAAAGAAATGGAAGTAACAGATGAAGTCTTTGAATCATCACAATCAAGAGTATTTGAAGAAGCAGAAAATAGACTTCATACAATAAAGGCTGTAATGTTAGAAACATTAAAAAAATAAATATTTGTACTAAAAAAGAAAAAAGGAGTGATTAAAAAGTGGAAAGTACAAAAAGGAAGAAAAAGAGAGCCACAACTTTATCATCTTTTACAATTATCCTAATTATTATACTATTATTAGGACTAATAACACATTTTCTACCTACAGCAGAATTCACAGGTGATAAAATAATTGATGGCAGTGGGGTAGTTGGAGCAAGTCTATCTGAAACATTAATGGCACCAATTTTAGGATTCGCCGATGCAATAGATATTTGTCTCTTTATACTAGTTTTAGGAGGTTTCCTAAAAATAATTAATTATACAAAATCTATTGAAACAGGAATTCAAGTATTAATTAAAAAATTACATGGTAAAGAAATAATGCTAATACCAATATTAATGTTCTTATTTTCTATTGGTGGTACAACATATGGAATGTTAGAAGAAACAGTTGGCTTCTATGCATTATTAGCTGCTATTATGGTAGCCAGTGGCATGGATACAATAGTATCATCTGCCGTTGTTCTATTAGGAGCAGGAAGTGGAGTATTAGGTTCAACCGTTAATCCATTTGCCGTAGGTGTTGCAGTTTCTGCCTTACCAAAAGGAACAACCGTAAATCAAGGAATTATAATTGGTCTTGGAGTCATATTATGGCTTACATCATACTTAATATCAACCTTATTTGTAATGAATTATGCTAAAAAAGTAATAAAGAAAAAAGGTTCAACCTTCCTATCATTACAAGAACAAAAAGATATGGAAGCAACATATGGAACAAAAACAGGTAAGAAAATTGAAGCAACTTTATCAGGAAGCCAAAAAATAACTTTAATTCTATTTGCCTTAACATTTATTGTTATGATAGTTGGATTTATACCATGGGAAGACTTTGGAATTAAAATCTTTACCAAATATGCCAACGCTGGATTTTTAACAGGAGTACCTTTAGGACAATGGTACTTTAACGAAGCAACTTTATGGTTCTTAATTATGTCAATTGTAATAGCCCTAGTAAATAAAATGAAAGAACATGAAATAGTTGAAGTATTCTTAGATGGTGCAGATGATATGGTAGGAGTTATACTAATAATTGCAGTAGCAAGAGGAGCAAGTGTCTTAATGAAAACAACATATCTAGATAACTATATAATTGTAAATGCAGCTAAAACACTTGAAAATGTTCCAGCAGTAGTATTTGCTCCATTAAATTATATCTTACATACAGGATTATCAATATTAGTTCCATCATCTTCTGGATTAGCAACCTTATCAACACCAATAATGGGACCACTTGCTCAAAAAGTAGGATTCAGTGTCGAAGCAACCATTATGGAAATGGTAGCAGCAAATGGATTAGTAAATCTATTTACACCAACATGTGGAGCTATCATGGGAGGTCTAGCTTTAGCTAAAGTAGACTATACAACTTGGCTAAAATGGGCATTAAAAGTAGTATTAGTTATCGCTATATGTAACATAGTAATATTAACCATAGCAATGATGATATTATAAAAAAAGAAATATTGATCTATTCAATATTTCTTTTTTAATAATTATAATCATATTTATCACTATTACTATATTTTTTATTAATATCACAGAAGAATTTATTGGGATTATCTTGTTCATAAAAAATAATTATCTCTTCATCAATTTTAAATCTATCATGTGGAACACCAAATATACTATAATTTTTATAATTATTATCACCTACCATATATTTACATTCAACATAATCAACATAAGAATATTCTTTTAAAAAATCATAAGTTTTTTCATCAATACAACTACTTTTAATATTAGTAACTTTACCAATAACCATATTAAACATTGTTGAACGCTTAATAAATTTCTTATCTGAAAAAAAACTATCATATTCATCAGCTAAACAAGATTCACACCACTTATTAGGATTATATCTAACCAAAATCTTTTTATGTAAAGGATAATCTTGATATAACAATTTAGCAGATTCATCATGTAAAACAGAATAAATTATCTTATTATCAGGTCCCTTAAATTTATACATTAAACTATAATTACAATGTAACATATAATCTTTATCATGCCTATATTCTTCACGCCTATAATCAATTATTTCTCCATCTGTTATTTCAGTATACTTCTTATACATATTCTTTCTTTTAATAAAATGAACATATACTATATGAAATATCATAGTACTATTAACAAGAATAGCTAGCATAATAGGTAAAAATATCATATCAAATAAATACATTAATAAACCAGCCCCAAGCATAGAAACAATAATTATAATTATATGTAACTTCAATAATATTTTATTAAAAGAAGCCTGATTATTAGAATCCACATAAACATATTTATCATCCAAATCATTATATTTAATATTAACACTTTCTAAAGTTAAATTTTTATAATTATTAACACTATTATTATTTTTCTTAATTGTTTTCCTATATATTTGATTATTAACTTTAAAAATAACTTCTTTATCGTTAACATAATATGCAACTGTATCTTTCAATATATTCACCTTCTACTTAATTATTATTTTAAAATAAATAATAATTAATGTCAAATCATAACCATACTACTATTTACTAACAGTTGACAAAAACTATAAAAGTGCTATAATATACTGCTAGTTAAGGGGGGAGTGCCATGTGGCTAGATAAATTAGAATATAGAGATAGCTTAGACTTACCAGAAGACTTAACTTTTGGTATAGAAATAGAATTTGCTAATGCTAGAAGAAAATATATTGAAGAAGAATTAGATAATGCTTATGAAAAAGGTATAATAAATAGCAAATGGAATCTAAAATATGAAGAAACTATATTTGGAAATCAAGAAACATCATATATAAAAGGTGGAGAAGCTACAAGTGACATTCTCCACGATAATAAAAAAGACTGGAATAATATAAAATATGCCTGTGATACTATAAATTTTTATGGTGGAACAACTAATAAGTATTGTGGCGCTCATGTACATATAAATGGTAATTTTTTAAAAGACAATATGAAATATTATGATAGGTTAATTAAATTATATACAATATATGAAGATGTAATAATGAGATTTTGGTATGGAGAAGATAATAAGCCTAGACCTAATCTAAATATCTTTGCTGGTTCTCCAATTATTATATTTAATACTATCAGAGATTATTTTTATTACAATCATAAACATAATTTAACATTTGATGAATTCTTATCATTTATGACTGGTAGTAGAAATAAAAACTTAGCATTATCCTTCAGTAGATTAAGCAAGAATTTTTTAGAAAGTTATTATAATATTACAAATAATTGGAAACAATATAGAACATTAGAGTTTAGAGGAGCAATGGGAACCACAAAACCAGTTATTTGGCAAAACTATATCAACTTACCAGCCAAATTAGTATTATGTTGTATGGATGATAAAAAAGATTGGAAAAAAATTAATAGATTATATGAGAAGACTATCCATGGAATAAATAATAATAAATATAATTGTAATAAAGCAATAGATTTTGCTGATTTTATCTTTAATAATGATTTAGATAAAAAAAATTTTATGTTACAATATATAAAGGATGAAGAAGATGTTAAAGTAAGAAAAAAGACTAAATATTAGTCTTTTTTTTCATATTAATATTATTTACCAATTATATTATAAATGTTATAATAAAAATATATATAAGAAATGAGGTACATATATGGATTATTTAAAAGAGGCTCATGATAATTTTTACAAAATTGATAGTATTTTTTCAAAATATGCTACTAAAAGTGGAGAAGCCATTAGATTTAAACAAAGTATTGATGATATGAGAACACCATTCTTTAGAGATGTAGATCGTATGATCCATGCTTATAGCTATACAAGATATGCTGATAAAACACAAGTTTTTTCATATAATGATAATGATCATGTATCTAAAAGAATGATCCATGTTCAATTAGTAAGCAAAATTGCTAGAACTATTGGAAGATCTTTAAATCTAAATACTGATCTTATAGAAGCCATAGCCCTAGGCCATGACATAGGTCACACCCCATTAGGTCATACAGGAGAATCATTTCTAAATGAAATATCTTTAAATGAATTAGGAGAATTCTTCGCACATAATATCCAAAGTGTAAGACACTACATGTATGTTGAAAATAAAGGTAAAGGATTAAATTTAACTATTCAAGTATTAGATGGTATCATGTGTCATAATGGAGAAATTCTATCACCTACATATAAGCCAATGTCCAAAACAAAAGAAGAATTTCTAAGAGAATATAATGAAGCCTATCATGATTTATCTAAAACAAAAAAATATAGCCCTATGACACTTGAAGGATGTGTCGTAAGAATAAGCGATATCATAGGATATATAGGAAGAGATATAGAAGATGCCATAAGTATAGGCAAACTAAAAAGAAGTGATATACCAGAAGATATAATAGAAGTACTAGGAGATAATAACAGCGACATTATAAATAATATTGTTCTAGACATAATTAAGAACAGTTTAAATAAACCATATATAAAACTAAGTGATAAAATATATAATGCCATTATCAAACTAAAAGCTTTCAATTATGAACATATCTATAACAAAAGCCTTACCTCAAAAGAAAAAAAATATTATAATAATGGCATGAAAAAAATATATAAGTATTATCTAAATGATATAGAAAACAAAAATAAAAACAGTATAATATACAAATTATTTATTAATAATAAATGTGAAGAATATTTAAATAACACCAGCAATAAAAGAATAGTAATAGATTTTATTGCCGGAATGACAGATGATTTATTTTTAAATGAAATAAAAAGAATAGGTGATATAAAATGAAATTAATAGGAATAGTAGGAAGAGCATATTTTAATAAAGATAAGCAAAATATTATTCAAATAAATGAATATATAAGAAGAGCTATTACTAACTATGATGATGTAGTACCTATAGCAATTCTTCCAACCAATGACATATGCTATTCTGATATTGATACTGGAAAAGATAGTATTACAAGTAAAGATAAAAAGAAATTAGATTATATTCTAGATAAATGTGATGCTTTTATCATACCAGGAGGTACTTATTTTTATAAATTTGATGAATATATTATAGAATATGCTAGAAAGAGTAATAAACCTCTTCTAGCCATATGCTTAGGATTTCAAGCATTATGTAGCATGTATAGCCCTAACAGAACTAAAACTGATATGACCAAAAAATTACCAAATGATAATCACTGTGGTAATTCAAGAAAATATATTCATAACATAGACATAAAAAAAGATAGCAAACTATATGAAATAATAGAAAAAGATAATATACCTATTAATAGTATTCATCATGACTATATAGATTTTATACCTAATAGCCTAACTGTATCAGCCTATAGTGAAGATGGTATTATAGAAGCAGTTGAAGATAAAAAACATAAATTTTTCATAGGATTAGAATGGCATCCAGAATATATTCTTGATGAATATTCAATCAAAATATTTGATGCCTTTATAAACAGTATAAAAGGATGACTATTTAGTCATCCTTTTAATATAAGTTTTATCAGCATCTTTTAAAGCTTTTTCATCAACTTCTTTTATATATTCTGTAATTACTTCTAACATAATACCATATTTAGTAATAATCTCTTTATATTTATTTAATCTAGTTTGATAACCAAGTATTACACCACGAGGTGTAACAATATGCGGAGTACCTTTAATCTCATCATTTTTACCATACTCCTTAGTTTCCACATACGAATAAGGATTAGTTAAAAAACCACCAACATATGTACCAAATTTACCATCGTTACTTAACTTATCACCAACAACCCAACTTCCACTTGTCCCAGTAGCAGCTTTAGCCCCTTTAGTAGTCTTTTCAGACATATCAGCAGAAGCCATTTTATTATAACTAGTATCAATTATACCATCAGGCATTCTATATATACCAGCCACTTTAGCCATATATTGCTTACTACCATTTTTACCAACTTTAATACTACCATCATTATTATAAACAACAGGACTACCATATGGCTGAGAAAATAATACATCTTTATCTTCATTACTTAATATATTTTCTTTAAATATTATCTCATCAAACATCTTAATTAGCCCAACTATATTACCATATAAACCAGCATGTCCAGGAAAATCTATTCCTCTTCCTTTAGTATCAGGAGTTATATATTCTTCACCCAACTTACCACCAGTAATATTATCTTTATCTGCCATGTTTTTATAAGTCAAATTACTATCATCAATTTCTTTTAATAAACTATCCAACTTACTAGCAAAATCATATATAGCCTGTCTTAATATCATATATCCAATATCATTATACTCATAATAATTAATATATTTATCTTTCTCAATCTTATTTTCTTTAACATTTTTCAAAATATCAATAGTTTCATCAACACCTAAATTATCTATTCTTTTAGGTGTTTTTATATATGCAGTAAATTTAAGAACATCTTTTAATTTAGCATCTAATAAAAAATCTTTATTATAATCACTTATTTTCATATCCATATCTATATTACCATTTTTAACTTCAAGATATGCTATAACAGAAGTTAATAGCTTACTAATAGAATCAAATGAAAATAAAGTATCCAATTCTATATCTTTACTATCACTTTTACCATTATATTTACCACCAAAAGAAAACATCTTAAAATGATCATTCTTAAGTCCAATCTCTATCCCAGGAGTCAAATTTTCAGATAATAGAGGTTGCAATTCCTTGGACATCTCTTCTAATAAATAATTAATAGTATCCTCAATAGATGCATCCTTACACTCTAATAAAATTTTATTTAAATCTTTCTTTAAATAATCCAAATCTTTAATCTTAACTTTATTAATTAATTCATCTATTCTTTTTTCTTCAGAATCTAACAAATATTTCCCCATAAATATTTTCCTTTCTATATAACTTATGCTCATTTTATCATATCTATACCCAAAAATCAATATAAGACCCATTGCAATTAATTACTAGTAAACAATGTAAAACATAATTAAATATTATTAATGACTTTTTATAAGAAATTTGATACAATAAGGTTGGTGATAACTATGAAATTAAAAGAACTATTAAAAGATGTTAATTATAAACTTATCCAAGGAAAAATAGATTTGGATATAAAAGATCTAACTTATGACTCGAGGACTGCTAACAAAAGTAAAGCTTTTGTAGCAATGAAAGGCTTTAGAGTTGATGGACATGACTATATAGATAAAGCCATAGATAATGGTTGTAAATGTATCATTTTAGAAGAATTAAAAGAACTACCAAAAGATATAACTATAATTAAATTAGATGATACAAGAACAGACTTATCCAAAATATCTAGAACATTATTTAATTATCCAGATAAATCAATGACCACAATAGCCATAACAGGAACAAAAGGAAAAACTACTACTAGTTCTATAATTAAAAGAATACTAGATGATAATAATATTTCATGTGGCCTTATAGGAACAATGGGCGTATTCTATAAAAACAAATATTATCATACTATGAATACTTCACCAGAATCATATGATGTATTTAAATATATGAGAGAAATGCTAGATAATGGTGTAAAACATTTAGTAATGGAAGTATCAAGTCAATCATTAAAACTAAAAAGATGGTCTAATCTAATATTTGATTATGCTGTATTTACTAATTTAAGTCTTGATCATGTTGGAGATGATGAACACGAAAGTTTTGATGATTACAAATTTTGTAAAAGTTTACTATTTAAACAATGCAAAACAGGTTTATTTAATATAGATGATGAATATGCCAAATACATGATGAAAGATACAACTTGTAAAACTTATACCTTTGGTAAATCTAATAAAGCAGATTATAAAATAGATAATTGCATTAATATAATTGATAGTAACTTTATTGGAATTGAATTAACTACTAAAGGAATTATAGAAGATACTTTCAAAGTAAGTATTCCAGGTTTATTTACAGCATATAATGCCATATCAGCCATTGCAATATGTAATCTTCTAAAAATCAATACTAATAGTATAAAAGAAATACTTAAATCTGTATCTGTAAAAGGAAGATTAGAACCAGTTAAAGTATCAAAAGATTTTAAAGTATTAATTGATTACGCTTATCAAGGTATAGCTATGGAAAATGTATTAAAAACTATCAAAGAAAGTAAACCTAAAAGAATAGTTACTGTCTTTGGTTGTGGAGGAAATAGAAGTCGTCAAAGAAGATTTGACTGTGGTGAAGTAAGTGGAACATATGCTGACTTAAGTATCTTAACAGCAGATAATCCTCGATTTGAAGATAATAATAAAATAATTGAAGACATCTTAATAGGTATGAATAAAACAAAAGGAGAATATACAATTATACCAGATAGAAGAGAAGCTATTAAATATAGTATAACCAATGCCAAACCAGGAGATGTCATCCTTATTCTAGGAAAAGGACACGAAGATTATCAAGAAATAGAAGGAATAAGACACCCATTTGATGAAAGAGTAGTAATAAAAGAAATAATTGATTCTCTATCAAAAGAAGAAAAAGAAAGATTAAAGATTATAAATAAATAATAATATATTAAGAAAAGACCAGATTAGGTCTTTTCTTTTATAATTATTAATTCATTGACAACTAATATTAGAAAGTATATAATAAACAGCAATCCAATAAAGAAAGGTGTATTTATATGAAAAAAATTAATAAAGAAAAAACAATAAGAATAGGTGTAGCCACATTAGCTATTCCTTTTATAATGACATTATCAGGATGCAATCATAGACAACAAGAAAAAACAATAACTAAAGACCAAATCGAAAGAATAGCTGAATATAATAATAAAATTAATTATCTAAATAACCACATATTTATTAATAAAAGTAATTCATATACTAATTATAAAGATTTAGAATCAGCATATGAAGGACTTTATCGTGAAATATTAATCACCTCATGTAATCTTAATTATACTGATTTACAAAAAATAGAAGAAAAATCATATTTAGAAGAAGGAAAATATTTAATTGCAACAACAGATAGTAATTATATTGGAAAACTAATGTCATACTATGGCATAGAGGAAACTGAAGCTACATGGCTATTAAGATTAATTACTAGCATGCCAAATCAAGAAGAATTAGATAATAATTTAGATAAAGCTATCTATGCTATTGAAACATATAGCCAAATAGAAGAAAAATTTATAAATAATAACAAAACAAAAGTTAAAAGAAAATAACAAATAACAGGGTGAAACATGAAAAAGAAAAACTGTATAATAGTACTATATAACAAAAAAGATGTTGAAGGAATAATTGATTATAACAATATTGATACTGACTATGATAACGATTTAATAAATCATTTTGAAAATGGAATGATAACTTTTTATGAAGATAAAGAGAATGATAAATATGATATAAAAATATATGCTAACAGTTTATCTGCAATAAAAAGACTATTAAAAAATAAAAGCCTAGACATTAATGATTTAAATATATTCAAAATAAATATAGATAAACCAATTAATAAACATATATCAATATTAGATGAATTTAAAGATCAAATAAAAATAGTAGATTTTAAAGATCTAGAACTAAAAGACATTAAAAAAATTATTAATAAAAATAGTTTTGCTGATGATACAGAATTTATAATAAAATATGAAAATTGTGATGTAATAGGTATTAAAAAGCAAGAACTAATAAACATATTCAATTATATTGAAGAGATAACTAATTTTGTTAAAAGATTTAATTTATCGCCATTAGAACAAGCCATATTTGTCTATGACCTATTAAAGGAAAGAGAATATAAAAAACAAGTAATAGAGCAACAAGAAGAAGATAAAGAAAAATTACTAAACAATTATCCTATAGAAGTTTTTAATAATGGTAGAAGTTTATCTAAAGTACTTAATAGTGATGAAATAGTTTGTGTAGGCTATGCCAATATCTATGCTGCTATCTTAAATGATTTAAATATTACAACAACAGTACAGCCACATATAGGAATAGGAAAATCAGGCCATGCTAATAACTTAGTTTATATTAATGATAAAAAATATAAAGTAAATGGTTTATTTGAAGTAGATTGTACTTATGATAGTATGAATAAAGGCTATAAATTTTTTGGTAAAACCTTGAATGAATCTCTATTTAACAAATTAGATACTAAAATATATACACCATTATCAGAAATTATAAAAAGATTAGACAATAGAATAGAAAGATTAAATTATTTATTAGAATTAAAAGCTCCAGCTTTTTTAATTCTCCAAAACTGTTTATCAATAAATAATAGCTTTATCGAATTTTATAAATTAGTTAATGATAAACAAATATTAAAAAAGCATTTATTATTAAAAAAAGAAATATTAGAATTATCAAATACGATTGAACAAAAAAATAATACAGAAAAGCAAGAACTAACCAATATATTTGTTGAAAAAGTATGCCAAGATTATCATCATTTTTATCATATTGAAATACCTATTGATACATTTATTTCAGCATCATACATAGCCTATAGAACAGAATGTTCAATAGGCCTAATAAATACTACCAACCCCTTACAAGAATATAAACAAAAAATAAATTACAAATATGTAGATGATACTAATATTTCTAAAGCATATTTAAAAAAGATTATTTTTGGAGATCCAGATGATCCAATTATTAATAAATTATATTATCTACAAGAACAAATATCCAAACTAGAACCAGTTAATAAAATAGAAGCATCTGACGAAATAATAAAACCTAATATAGACTTAGCAAGAATGCAATTACTAGCAACTCTTCACGATGTTGCTAATGATAATTATAATTCGAATCCCATTATGCCCAAATCAAAGAAAAGATAAAATAATTAAAAAAGAGGTTACTTATAAGAAAAAAACTAAAAAATAGAATTAATAACCAATATCAAATTTATTTGATATTGGTTTTTTAATACTAATTAGAAATAATTTACTATTAATTAGAAATGTGTTACAATAATTATATAGAAGTATTGAAGAATATACTATATTATTGGTTATACTTTTTATAGAATAAAAAAGGAGATGATAAAATGAGTACAGCATATATTGTGATAATAGCAATTTTTCTTGTCTTAACAATTATAGGTATTATATTTATAGGATTATATAGTAGAATTATATTTAGAAAGAAGAAAGTTGAAGATAAATTAGATGTAATAAACAAAGATTTAGAAGAAAGAGGTACTATAATTCAAAAAGTAAATGCTATTATTTCAACTCAATCTTTTCATGAAGATAATTTAGTACTAGAATTAAGTAACTTATATGAAAATATTAGTAAAAAAGGTGATAGTACTTTAAATCTACTTAATAAATCTGAAGATTCATTAATCCAAGCTTTATCTCTTGACAGCGTTCATCCAGAACTTAGTAAGAATAATGAATATGTAAAATTAAAAGAACTTTTTAGAGAAAATCAATATAAAGTTATGTACGCCATAGAAATATATAATGAAGAGGTAGAAGAATATAACAATTATAGAAAAAAATTTATAATAAATATAGTAAATAAAATATGTAAATTTACCAACTATGATAGTTATAATAAAAAGTAATAATGAAATTTAATTATTTAAATAAAGATTATGAAGTATTAATAGCAAGAAAAAATAATAAAAATACCTATATCAGAATAAAAGACAATACTGTTTATATAACAACTAATCGTTTTGCTACCAATTTAGGTATCAAAAAATTACTAATAGATAATCGCAAAACAATTGAAAAAATGATAGATAAAAGTATCAAAAAAGCAGAAAAAGAAAAGTATTTTTATTTATTTGGTAAACAATATAATATTAATCTAAATTCAAATGAATTAATCTTAATTGAAGATAATATTATTTATACAAAAGATAATAAAACACTAGAAAAATGGCTGAATAACTACATAGAAACAACATACTCTAATCATTTAAAATATTGGTATGACAAATTCGAAGAACATATACCATATCCCCATTTAAAAATAAGAAAAATGAAAACTAGATGGGGAGTATGTAATACCAAAAATAATAACGTAACTTTAAACAAAGAATTATATAAATATAATATTGAATGCTTAGATTATGTCATAGTACATGAATTATCTCACTTTATAGAACCCAATCATTCCAAATCGTTTTGGAATATTGTATCTAAGTATTACCCAAATTATAAGGAAATAAGAAAAAAATTAAAAGAATAATTTCATAGGAGAAGTGATTATATGCTTATAACATCAGTAAATAACGATCATATAAAAGATTTAATGAAACTAAAGGAAAAAAAATATCGTGATGAAACAGGTTTATTTTTAGTCGATACTAAACATCTAGCTATGGAAGCAAGTAAAGCTGGATTATTAAAAGAACTAATACTTCATAAAGATGAAGTATATCCCATCGATACCAATATAGTATATGTAAATAATGAAGTATTAAAAAAAATATCCCAAACTCAAACGCCATCTAATGTAATGGCATTAGTCAAGAAAAAAGAAGAGAATAGTATCATAGGTGAAAAAGTACTCATATTAGATAATATTCAAGATCCAGGCAATCTTGGAACAATCATAAGAAGTGCAGTAGCCTTTAACATTGATACTATTGTTTTATCTAATGAAACAGTCGATTTATACAATCCAAAAGTTGTAAGAGCAAGCCAAGGAATGATATTTCATATAAATATCATTAGAAGAAATATTCATAAATTAATACCAGAATTAAAAGAAGAAGGATATAAAATAGTAGGTACTAAAGTAACCAATGGACACGATGTAAAAGATGCCTCAATATATTCTCATTTTGCCCTTATTATAGGTAACGAAGGTCATGGTATCAGCAAAGATATAGATGAATTATGTGATGAATATCTATATATTAAAATGAATGAACACTGTGAATCATTAAATGCTGGTGTAGCAGCATCTATTATCATGTATGAAATAAATAGTAAGTAAAGGTTGATATAATGAATAATAAAGAGGAAAATTCAAGAGATATACAATGGAATCAAATGTATGAACTAGCTAAAGCTTATTATGAATATCATGGCAATTTATTTGTTCCAATCAATTTTCAAGTAGCTGGATATAAAGATAATAAGTTAGTAAAATTAGGTCACTGGCTTTCAACTCAAAGAACTAATTACAAAGAAGGAAAAATATCTAAAGAAAGAATTGAAAAACTAGAAAACATAGGTATGGTTTGGAAAAGAAAGCCCGTTAAAGAGAATTTTAGACGATATAATGAATATGATGATTGGAACAAAATGTATGAACTAGCCAAAAAATATTATACTAGTCATGGCAACTTAAATGATTCAGAAACTATCCTAATAGATGGATATAGATTAGATTACTGGCTAAGTAATCAAAGACATGATTATAAAAAAGGTAATATATCTAATGCCAAAAAAGAATTATTAGATAATATTGGCATGATATGGACAGATAATTATCAAAAAAGAAAATCTAATAATGATGCTTGGAATCAAATGTATGAACTAGCCAAAGCCTATTACGAATATCATGGCCACTTAAATATAAAACGTAATTTTCAAGTAGAAGGCTATGTAGAAGATAAAATAATTAAACTAGGTAGCTGGATTAACAATCAAAGAATTCAATACAGAACAGGTCATTTATCAAATGAAAAAATAGAAAAACTAGAAAGTATTGGAATCATATGGGAAAAAAATAAAGGTAAAGGAAGAAAATAGGTGTTATATGAGAGAAAAAGATGAAAAAAGATGGAATCAAATGTATGAATTAGCCAAAGCCTATTATGAATATCATGGTAATCTAGATATACCAATTAAATTAGAAATAGAAGGATATGAACAAGACAAAATAACAAAGCTAGGTAGTTGGATAAGTGGGCAAAGAGTAAGTAAAGGAGGCTTATCCAAAGATAAAATAGAAAAATTAGATAATATTGGTATGATATGGGATGCCAATTATAAAAAAAGAAGACCAGATACAGGAGCCTGGGAAAAAATGTATGAACTAGCCAAAGCCTATTATGAATATCATGGCAATTTAGATATGCCAGCTAAATTAGAAGTAGAAGGTTATGAACAAGACAAAATAACAAAAATAGGTAGTTGGCTTAATAATCAAAAAACAAGATACAAATTAGGTAAACTATCCAAAGATAAAATAGAAAAATTAGAAAGCATAGGCGTAATATGGGAAAAGAATAAAGGTAAAGGAAGAAAATAATTAAAAGATGATATAAAGGAGAAGTGTATGGATAATTTAAGAGGAGAAGCATTCTTAGATAATATATATCAAGATCTTCATATGTCTGATGAAGTAATGCACACATTCAAAAATAAAGATAGTAAAAAAGAAAAAATACATAGATATATGGAAAGATTAGAAAGAATTAATCAAAAAGCATCTAAAAGAGAGATTGATATTATTAATTTAAAATATTTATATCATAAAAAATATGTTATAAAAGAAAAAGATTTACCATCAGACATATCTAATGAAGAAAAAAAGAAAATTATAAAAAATCAAGAAGATTCATTAGATGAATGGATAGATTTTTTAGTAGATAAGAATACTTCTTTACCAACTTGGGCCAAATATTGGGCTTTTCAAGGTATGCTTAAAATAGGTACTTATGATGAAGAAAATGATACCTATCAAAAAAGAAGTAAAAAAACAACTAAAAGATTTATAGAAGCAGATTCTGAAATAATTACTAGATGTATAGATATAATAAGTAAGTTTATAGATACAAATACAATTGATGATACAGAACTAGAAAAGCTAATTAAGTCAGGTAGTTTTCCAAAACTATATACTTCGTTAATAAAAAATAAAAGAAAAAAAGTTATAAATAAAAGTGGTTTTGATGGTATATGGATTACTTACCATTATGAAACAGAAAAAGATGTAAGAAGAAAAAAAGAAGAAGGAATAACACCAGAATTTGTAAAATTATATAATTCTTTACAAGGACAAAATACTCATTGGTGTACAGCTGGAAGTAGAAGTATGGCAATGGAGCAAGTATGTGGTAATAGAAGTGCTTACTTAGGTGGAAATTTTTATGTTTATTATACAAAAGATGATAATGGAGAATATAAAGTACCACGAATTGCTATAAGAATGAATCAAAATGATATTGGAGAAATAAAAGGAGTAGCAGACGAAAGCCTAAATGTTGAAGAAGGATTTGAAGAAATAATTGAAAACAAATTAAAGACACTTAAAGATATTAATGAGGATATATTAGCTGAAAATATGAAAAAAATTGACAACATGCGCAAACTAACATTACTAAACCAAAAGAACAGACGTAAAGAACCTTTTACCAAAGAAGATATTGCTTTTTTATATGAAATATATGATAGAATAGAGACTTTCGGTGGAAGTAAAGATGGAAGAATAAAAAAGATTATTTCTACTAGAAATATTCAAAATGATTATGATTCATTAAAAGATAGACAAGATCAAGTAGCATTCATAATTAGTGCCTATTATGATAAAGTACCTACTCTTACTCTAAAAGATAAAAAATATATAATAAGATCTATTAAACATAATCCTATAGCTTTAAAATATATGGATGAAAGCTTAAAAAATGATAGAGATATAGTCTTAGCAGCAGTAAAAGGAAGTAGTTATGTCTTAAACTATGTAGATAGAAAATTTAAAAAAGATAAAGAAATAATACTAGAAGCGGTTAAGCAAGGTACTTACGATGTAGCAAATTTAGACGAAAATTTAAGAAAAGATAAAGAAATAATGATAGAAGCAATCAAATTAGATGTTTATAATATAATCTATGCTGATGAATGCCTAAAAAAGGATAAAGATTTAGTACTATTAGCAGTAAAAAAAGATGGTATGATGTTAGCTTGTGCTGATGGAAGTTTAAAAAAAGATAGAGAAGTAGTCTTAGTAGCAATAAATAATAACCCTTTTTCTTTAAAATATGCTGATAAAAGATTAAAAAAAGATAAGAATATAGTATTAAAAGCTGTTAGTCTAAATGGATTAGTTTTAGAAGAAGTAGATTATGATTTATTAAAGGATGAAGATGTCGTATTAGCAGCTGTAAAAGAAAATGGATGGGCTATAGAAGAAGCTGACAGTAGTTTAACAGAAAATCCCCAATTCTTATTAAAAGCAATAAGAGAAAATAGCGAAGTATTTGTCCATATTGCTGATAGATTCAAAAAAGATGAAGGTTTTATTCTAGAAGCACTAGAACAAAATCCTAAGGTATTAAAATATATTATAGAATGGACTAATAAAAGTATAGTAAATGACCAAACTTTTATACAAAAGTTAGAAGAATTTACCCAAATAGATAATAATAAATATAAAAGGTGATAAATATGAATAATTTAAGAGGAGAAGAATTTTTAGATAAGCTATATAATGGATTACATATGTCTGATGAAGTAATGCATACTGCTGAAAATAAGGATAGTAAGGCTGAAAAAATACATAGATATATGGAAAGATTAGAAAGAATTAATAAGGAAGCAATTAAAAGAGATAATGATATAAATAATTTAAAATATTTATATCATAGAAAGTATGTTATAAAGAAAGAAAATCTACCTAAATTTATGAGTGATGAAGATAAAGAAGGTATTATAAAAAAGCAAGAAGAATCCCTAGATAAATGGCTAAATTATTTACTAGATACTAATGCAACATATCCAACATGGGCCAAATATTGGGCTTTTCAAGGCATGCTAAAAATAGGTACTTATGATGAAGCTAATGATATATATCAAAAAAGAAGTAAAAAGACAATAGCTCCTTTTATTGAAGCTGATCCTGAAATAATAGCAAAGTGTATTGAAGTTGTATCTAGTTATGTAGATAAAAAGAAAATAGATGACAATAATTTAGAAAAATTGGTGGAGTCTGGTAATTTTTCTAAACTGTACACTTTATTTATCAAAAATAAAAGGAAAAAAGTATTTAGGGCAGATAATATTGATGATGGTATCTGGATTACATATCATCACGAAACAATAGAAGAAGCAGAAGAGAAAGAAAAGAATGGTATTACTCCTGAATATATAAAATTATATAATTCTCTACAAGGATATAATACCCATTGGTGTACTGCTGGAAGCAAAGAAATGGCAAAATCACAAATATGTGGGAATTCATCTAGTTATTTAGGAGGAGACTTTTATGTATATTATACTAAAGATGAAAATGGTGAATATAAAATTCCTAGGATTGCCATTAGAATGGATAAAAACGATATAGGAGAAATAAGAGGAGTAGCCGACGAAAGTCAAAATGTAGAAGATGGTTTTGAAGAAATAATTGAGAAAAAAATAAAATCATTTGAAAATATTTCTAAAGATAATTTAGAAAAGAATATACAAAAAGTTTATAAAATGAAAAAAATAACATATCTAAATCAAAAGAATAAACGTAAAGAACCTTTTACAGAAGAAGATATTTTATTATTGTATGAATTAGGTATTAGTACAAGTTGTTTTGGATGGGATAGAGATCAGAGAATAGACAAAATATTATCTTCTAGAAATGTTAAAGAGGACTATTATTCTTTGAAGGAAGATAAAGATAAAACTCAATTATTGATTAATATTTCTGGAGAAGGATATTTTATAGAAGATTTCAAAGTAGATGATAAGAAAATTATTATAGATGCCATAAAACAAAACGGTTGTGCATTAAAGTATGCAAATGAGGATATAAAAAAGGATAAAGAAATAGTTTTATCAGCAGTGAAACGAGACGGCTTGGCACTAGAATACGCCAATGAAAGTTTAAAGAAGGATAAAGAAGTAGTATTAACAGCGGTGAAAGAAAATGGAAAAGTATTACATTATGCAGATAAAAGTTTAAAGAAAGATAAAGAAATAGTATTAACAGCATTAAGAAATGATAATACTAATTCTGCATACTTATGTATAGATGATAGTTTAGAAAGTGATAAAGATGTGGTTTTGGCAGCTATCGAACATGATGGCTTAGCATTGGAAAACGCCGATGAAAACTTAAAGAAAGATAAAGAAGTAGTTTTAGAAGCAGTGAAACGAGACGGCTTGGCATTAGAATACGCCGATGAAAGTTTAAAGAAAGATAAAGAAGTAGTATTAACAGCGGTGAAAGAAAATGGTTGGGCATTAGAATATGCAGATAGAAGTATGAAAAAGAATAAAGAAGTAGTTATAGCAGCAGTGAATCAAAATAATGATGCAATGTTTTATGCCGATGAAAGTTTAAATAAAGATAAAGAATTCATTTTGGACTTGATAAATAATTATAGTCATGGTTTATTATTGTTCGAATATGCGGATAAAAGTTTTAGAGAAGATAAAGAATTAGTTATGGCAGTTATTAGAAAAAATGGATTATTATTGAGATATTTACATCCAAATTTTAAAAAGGACAAAGAAATAGTATTAACAGCAGTTAAACAAAATTTGGAAGCTTTAGAGTATGCAGATGATAGCTTAAAAGAAGATCCAGAATTTATGAAAGAAGTAGAAATAATAAAAGAACAAAAAGATAATAGTAGAAGAAGATAGATAATATCTATATAGAAATTTATAGATAGGAGTAATATATGGATAATTTAAGAGGAGAAGAATTTTTAGATAAGCTATATAATGGATTACATATGTCTGATGAAGTAATGCATACTGCCGGTAATAAAGATAGTAAGCTAGAAAAAATACATAGATATATGGATAGATTAGAAAGAATCAACAAGAAAGCCTATCAAAGAGATAACGATATAAAAAATTTAAAATATTTATATCACAAAAAGTATGTAATAAAAGAAGAAAATTTACCTGAATATATGAGTGATAATGATAAAGAAGATATTATAAAAAAACAAGAAGAATCACTAGATAAATGGTTATATTATTTATTAGATATTAATACACCATATCCAACCTGGGCCAAATATTGGGCTTTTCAAGGCATGCTAAAAATAGGTACTTACGATGAAGCTAATGATATATATCAAAAAAGAAGTAAAAAGACAATAGCTCCTTTTATTGAAGCCGATCCTGAAATAATAGCAAAATGTATTGAAGTTGTATCTAATTATGTAGATAAAAAGAAAATAGATGACAATAATTTAGAAAAATTGGTGGAGTCTGGTAATTTTTCTAAATTATATACCTTATTTATAAAAAATAAAAAAGATAAAGTATTAAGAACAGATAACATTGATGATGGCATATGGATTACATATAATTATGAGACAATAAAAGAAATAAGGAAAAAAGAAAAAAAAGGAATAATTCCAGAATATAAAAAACTATATAATTCTTTACAAGGATATAATACTCATTGGTGTACAGCTGGTAGTGAAAATGTAGCAAAAGATCAAATATGTGGAGATAATTATAATTATGTTGGTGGAAATTTTTATGTTTACTATACAAAAGATGATAATGGAGAATATAAAGTTCCTAGGATTGCTATTAGAATGGATAGAAACGATATAGGAGAAATAAGAGGAGTAGCAGATGAAAGTCAAAATGTAGAAGATGGTTTAGAAGAAATAATTGAGAAAAAAATAAAATCATTTGAAAATATTTCTAAAGAAAATTTAGAAAAGTATATTCAAACAGTTTATGATATGAAAGAATTAACATATTTAAATCGAAAGAATAAACGTAAAGAAAAATTTACAGACAAGGATATAAGATTTATATATGGGTTAGATAGGCCTATAGAAAGTTTTGGATGGAATAGAGACGAAAGAATAAATAAAATTATTTCTACAAGGAATGTTAAAGAGGACTATAATTATTTGAAGGAAGATAAAGACAAAACTAAATTATTGATTAATATTGTTGATATTGGATCTACATATGATTTAAAAATAGATGATAAGAATATTATTTTAGATGCAATAAAACAAAATGTATACGTTTTTAGTATTTATGCAAGTGATAATTTAAAAAAGGATAAAGAGGTAGTTTTAGAAGCAATAAAGATAAAGGGAAATTTATTAAAAAGTGTTGATGAAAGTTTTAAAAAAGATAGAGATGTAGTCTTAGCAGCAGTACAGAATAGTGGATTTTTCTTAAGATATGCAGATGATAGTTTGAAAAAAGATAAAGATTTTATACTGGAATTAGTAAAGAACGTTAATCAGGATATTATATGGCTTGCAGATGATAGTTTAAGAAAGGATAAAGATTTTATTTTAACACTAATAAATGATTATCATTTTGGTGATATATTAAAACATTTGGATGATAGCTTTAAGAAAGATAAAGAAGTAGTTTTGGCAGCAATAAAAAACGATACTACTGGTACTGTATTTTACAAGATAGATGAAAGCTTAAAAAAAGATAGAGATGTAGTTTTAGAAGCAGTAAAGAAAAATGGTAGTTTGTTAGATGATTTGATTGATAGTTTTAAAAAAGATAAAGAAATAGTTTTAGCAGCCATAAAACAAAACTCTTATTCAATAGAATATGCAGATGAAAGTTTAAAAGAAGATCCAGAATTTATGAAAGAAGTAGAAAAAATACAAGAACAAAAAGATAATAGTAGAAGAAGATAGATAATACTATGTAGAAGTTGATAGATAGGAGCAGTGTATGGATAATTTAAGAGGAGAAGAATTTTTAGATAAGCTATATAATGGATTACATATGTCTGATGAAGTAATGCATACTGCAAGTAATAAGGATAGTAAAAAAGAAAAAATACATAGATATATGGATAGATTAGAAAGAGTCAACAAAAAAGCTTCTAAAAGAGAAAATGATATAAATACTTTAAAACATTTATATCATAAAAAATATGTTATAGATAAAGAAGAATTACCTGATTATCTAAGTGATTATGAAAAAGAATATAATATTAAAATTCAAGAAGAATCTTTAGATAAGTGGCTAGACTATTTACTGGATACTAATACACCATATCCAACCTGGGCCAAATATTGGGCCTTTCAAGGTATGTTAAAAATAGGTACTTATGATGAAGAAAATGATGTTTACCAGAAAAGAAGCAAAAAAACAGTAGCTCCTTTTATTGAAGCTGATCCTGAAATAATAGCTAAGTGTATTGAAGTTGTATCTAGACATGTGAATAAAGAGAAAATAGATGATAAAAGTTTAGAAAAATTAGTAGCGTCTGGTAATTTTTCTAAACTGTACACTTTATTTATCAAAAATAAAAGAAAAAAAGTATTTAGGACAGATAATATTGATGATGGTATATGGATTAAATATCATCATGAAACAATAGAGGAAGCAGAAGAGAAAGAAAAGAAAGGTATTACTCCTGAATATATAAAACTATATAACTCTCTACAAGGTTATAATACCTATTGGTGTACAGCTGGAAGTAAAAATATGGCAAAATATCAAATATGTAATGAAGAAATAAAAGGCGATTTTTATGTTTATTATACTAAAGATGAAAATGGTGAATATAAAGTTCCTAGAGTTGCTATTAGAATGGGGAGATTCAACCTTATAGCAGAAATAAGAGGAGTAGCAGATGAAAGTCAAAATATAGAAGATGGTTTTGAAGAAATAATCTCACAAAAGATAAAAACATTTAACTATAAAAAAGACTATTTAGAATATATTATGCAAGTAGTTTATGATATGAAAGAATTAACATATCTAAATAAAAAGAACAAACATAAAGAAACTTATACATATAAAGATATTTTATTTATTTATGAACTATATGGAAAAGATATAAAGAGTTTTGGATGGAAAAAAGATGAAAGAATTAACAAAATATTATCTTCAAGAAATATTAAAGAAGATTATAACTTATTAACAAGTATCCAAGATAAAATAGAATTTTTATGTGTAATATCAAAATCACGCAAGCTTGATGAAAGAACTATTGGAGAAAAAGATAGGAATATAATACTATCAGCTGTAAGAAAAGAAGGTTTAGCACTAAAACATGCAGATGAGAGCTTAAAAAAAGATAGAGAAATAGTTTTAGAAGCAGTAAAGAAAAATAGTTATGCATTAGAGTATGCGGATGCAAGTTTAAAAAAAGATAAAAAAATAGTTTTGACAGCCCTAAAAAAATTTAGCAGTGCATTACAGTATGCAGATGACAGTTTAAAGAAAGATAAAGAAGTAGCATTATTTGCAATAAATGTATCAGGTTATGCATTAGAGTATGTAGATGAAAGCTTAAAAAAGGATAAGAATCTGGTTTTATTTGCAATAAATAAAGTTCCATTATCTCTAAAATATGCAGATGACAGTTTAAAGAAAGACAAAGAAGTAGTTTTATCAGCAGTAAAACAAGAAGGTTATGCAATAATGTATGCAGATGATAGTTTAAAGAAGGACAAAGAAGTAGTTTTAGAAGCAGTAAAACAAAATGGTTGGGCATTACAGTATGCGGATGCAAGTTTAAAAAAAGATAAAGAAATAGTTTTAGCAGCCATAAAACAAGACTCTTATTCAATAAAATATGCAGATGAAAGTTTAAAAGAAGATCCAGAATTTATGAAAGAAGTAAAAAAAATAATAGAACAACAGGAAGAAGAAAGAGAAAAAAGTGCTCATAGATAATAATTAGTTAGGACTGATATAATGAAATATATTTATATAGGTAAAATAGTTAATACTCATGGTATTAAAGGAGAAGTAAGACTATTATCTAATTTTAAATTTAAAGATAAAATATTTGTTAAAGATATGAATATATATATAGGTAAAAATAAAGATAAGGAAGTTATTAATACTTATAGACCTCATAAACAATTTGATATGATAACAATGAATGGCTATAGTAATATTAATGAAGTACTTAAATATAAAGGAGAACCAGTATATATAGATAGTGAGGATTTAAAATTAGGTAAAGATGAATATTTAGATGAAGATCTAATTAATCTAGATGTCATTATAGATAATGAGATTGTAGGAAAAATAAAAAGAGTTGATATATATCCTAAACAATCTTATCTTGTTGTTAAAACTGAAAAAAAAGATTGTTTAATACCATATGTTAGTGATATAATAGAGGAGATTAATTTTAAAGAGGGATTTATAAGAATTGAAAATATAAAAGGATTGATCTAAATGAAAATAGATATTTTAACATTATTTCCCAGTATGTTTGATGGTTTCCTAAATGAATCTATCATTAAAAGAGCTGGTGAAAAAGGCAAAGTGAATATTAATGTTCATAATATTAGAGATTATTCACCTTTTAAGAATGGTCAAGTAGACGATTATTCTTATGGTGGAGGAGCAGGTATGGTTCTTATGTGTGAGCCAATCTTTAATGCTATTGAAGATTTAAGAGAAGATAACACAACTGTTATAATGCTCACTCCAAGTGGTAAAACATTTAATCAAAGTCTAGCCTCTGATTTATCCAAATATGAACATATCATACTTCTATGTGGCCATTATGAAGGTTTTGATGAAAGAATTAAAACTATCGTAGATATGGAAATATCTATTGGAGATTATATTTTAACTGGTGGCGAAGTAGCCGCTATGGCTATAGTTGATGCAACAGTAAGACTTATAGATGGTGTTATTAATAAAGAAAGCTTAGATAGTGAAACATTTAATGACGATTTAGTAGATTTTCCAGTATATACAAAACCAGCTGAATTTAGGGGCTTAAAAGTACCAGAAGTATTATTAAGTGGCAATCACAAAGAAATTAACAAATATCGACAAGAAATGCGCATCAAACTAACTAAATTAAGAGAGGATAAGTATCATGAGTAAAAAGAATTATTATTTAAAAAAAGATAGTAAGTCCGGAGAAATAGTATACATGGAGTTTGATAAAATAAAAGGTTATAATATAACTCCAAAAAGTGATGTTTATGATGCCATAAAAGTAGATAAAATAGTATTTATAAATCCCAGCTTCAGTGAAAAAATTATTAAGAAAAAAATTGATATTAAAGTAAGAAAACTATTAAGAGAATTAAAAACTATTGATGAAGACGAAGATGAAGGTTCAAATGATAGTATTAGAGAAACCTTAATGGAAGCAGAAAGACTAAAATTAAACTTAATTAAAAATTATTGTAAATTTTTAGGTGTTAACTATCAAACCTTAACCCTTAAGAAAATTCAAATAATTATTAATCAATTAAGACTAAAATTATACAATAATATGAATAGACAAAGAAATATTTTTCCTAATGATTTATTCTATTTAGATGAAGAAGAATATAGAGGAAGGAGTAGATAACATGTATTACTTTATAGGTATAAAAGGAACAGGTATGAGTGCTTTAGCAATCATCCTAAAACAATTAGGAAATACTGTTAGTGGAAGTGATATAGATAAGTACTTTTTTACTGAAGAAGGACTAATTAAAAATAATATCCCTTTTTATACATATGACGAAAAAAATATTAAACCAGGAGCAACTATAATTAAAGGTGCAAGTATCAAAGAAGATAATGTAGAATTAAAAAAAGCCCGCAAATTAAAATTAAAAATACTAGAATATAATGAAATGGTAGGACTACTAACAGAAGATTTTAAAACAATATGTGTAGCAGGATGCCATGGCAAAACAACAACCACCAATATGCTATCACTAGCCTTAAGAAATCAAGGAATAAACTATTTAATAGGAGATGGAACTGGTAGTGCCTTAAGAGATAATAGATATTTTGCCTTAGAATCATGTGAATATCAAAGACATTTTTTAGCCTATACACCATATTATGCTCTAATAACAAATATAGACCTAGATCATGTTGATTATTATAAAAGTATGGATGATCTCATCAAAGCCTATACAGAATTCACTAATAAAGCCACTAAAATGGCTGTACTATATGGAGATGATCCTAATATAAGAAAAATGAAATTAAAAGTAGACGCCATATATTATGGATTAGAAGATGACAATGACATTAAAGCAACTAATATAGAATATAAATCTGATGGCATAAGCTTTGATGTTAATGCCTATGGCCACTTTGACTTACCAATATATGGAAAACATCAATTAATAGATGCCTTAGCAGTTATTGCCATTTGTTACCTAGAAAAAATAGATTATAAAGAAGTATCCAATAACTTAAAAGAATTCAAAGGTGCCAAAAGAAGATTTGCCGAAACAATAGTAGGGGATAACATAATAATAGATGACTATGCCCATCATCCAAATGAAATTAAAGCAACAATTGATGCCATAAAACAAAAATATCCTAATAAATCTATTATAACTATCTTTCAACCCCATACTTTTACTAGAACCAAAGAATTTGCTGATGATTATGTAAAAATATTCAGTCAAGCTAATAAAGCTTATATCTTAGATATACATCCAGCTAGAGAATCACAAACTGATTACCCAGATGTAACATCAAATATGATTATATCTAAGCTAGCTAATGGACATCACCTAAATATAGATGAAGCCAAAAAACTTGCCAACAACCATAACACAGTTTTTGCTTTTATGAGTCCTAATGACATATCTAAATTAGAAAAAGATTTAGAAGATTTATTAAAAAGTACAGAATAATATTTTTATTCTGTACTTTTTATAATTCTCAAATAAGTTTACCAAAAAGAAAACAAATTGACTATCACCATAACCCTAAGTTATAATTTTATATATAGGTGGTACAAATGAAAAAAAACAATTATATATACATATCAATTATATTATTAGCAACCATTATAATGCTTTCTAAATTATTTATAAATATAAGATATTACGGCCATGATACCTTATTCCATACTGGAAATATAATATATCTATCAAAAACAATATCTATACATAACATTCTAGGTAGTAATATCGTTAAACTAAATGCCAATCCATTAGGCTATGGAACCTGGTTATTTTATCCCAAATTACCACATCTCTTAACAGCATACATCTTTATATTATGCAAAAATATTTATTTAAGTATGAATATAACTTATCTAATAACTTATTTTTTATCTGGTATTGCTTGCTATTATTTATCCAAAAAACTATTTAATAATAACATTATAGCAACCATTTCAGCCATTATCTATCTATCTTTTTCCTATCACTGGTGTGAAATATATATTAGAGATGCCTTTACAGAAAATTTTATGTTTCTAACCATACCATTAATATTCTTAGGCTTATTTGAACTAAAAGATAATAATAAAAATAAATTTTATATATATTTTATTTTAGGCTATATAATAGGCATATACTCCCATCTCATAAGTATGATATTTTGTACCATCTTTATAGCCTTATTTTTATTATATTATCGTAAATACTATTTAAAAAAAGATAAAATAAAAGCTTTAGTAATAAGTACTATTATAGTAACATGCATATGTTTACCATTTCTAACAAGTATTACTGAACATAAATTATTAGGAGACTATATTGTTTTCACTGAACTATTTTCTAATAAAGAATCAACAATATTAAATACTATAAAATTAAAAGACTACTTCATCAATAACCAAAATATAGAAAACAACAATATTATTGTATATCTAAACTACATAACTATTATCCTCATTATAATTACTACTATCTTTTTTATTCATAAAAAAAATAGAAATCTCTTTAGTGAAGAAAGAAAACTATTATTATTTTCTTTCCTTATATGTATTACTCTAATAAGTTCTAAAGTAATTTGGAATTATTTACCAAGTTTCCTAGCAACAATTCAATATCCATGGCGACTAATGACATTTTTATGCCTAATATTATCATTATATGCACCCCTGTTTCTTCTAACCAATTATAAGTTTTTAACACCTAAGACATCTTACATTTTATTATTAATAATATCAATATTAAGCATAACTGAATCATATAATTCTATCTTTTATTATAAAAAAACTCAATATAATTATAAAGATATTATAGATTCACCAAAAATAATGGGGTGGCAAACAGAATACATGCCCTATAATAGTTTTAATATATTAATCGCCTTAAGATATGAAAAAGAATCATTATATAAAATAAACAATTCTCATAACTGTACTATTTCGATAATTGAAGATAAATTTCCTAACTTAAAATTCTCACTCTCAAAAAACAATATCCATAACAAAAAGATTAATCCCAATATCCCCGAAACTTTAAAGTATTTAGAAGTAAGAAATATATTAAATAGTAATAGCCAACCATTTAATGCCCATATTGAATTACCTAGAACATATTATCTAGGTTATAAAATTAAAACAAATAATAAAACAATACCAGTACATGAAACATCAAAAGGCTTAGTAGGTGTTAACCTACATAACGAAGGAATATATACTTTAACATATGAAGAAACTCCATTAAAGAAAATAAGTAAATTAATCAGGCTATTAACTATTATTAGCCTAATAATAATTATATTAAGGAGAAGAATAAATGATAATTAATGAAAAATTTACCAAAAAAATATACTGTTTATTAATGACAGCCTTTAGTGTTCACACTTTTGTATTAAATCCATTAATACCCGATACAATAATTTTTAAATCAAATAATCCCATCCAAAATTATATGTATGATTTATTTTATTCTGTAAATTCATTTGATATAATATGGATTACAGCAGGCATATTCTTATATTATTTCTTTTATAATAATTATTTTTTTGAAAATAAAATAAATAAAGAAAAGATATTTATAATAATAATATCAGCAATAATCCCCTTAGTATTTCTAATCCATAAAAGTTATAAAATCTATAATAGTATGATTATGATTACTTACACCCCAATCCAAGTATTCAAAACTATAATGCATATTTTTGGCTACGGAATAATACTTTGTACTATATTTTATAAACTAAAAAGAATACATCTATTAAAAAAATAATGCCAGTTACTTGAAAAAAATAATAATATATTATATACTTTTATATATTAGAGTATTTTTAAGGGAGCAGTGCCAATTATGAAAGAATCGAAAATGATGAATGTTTTTAATAAATATGTAAAAAAATTTAATATATCTAAAGGAAATGTCAAAGAAACATATTTTCATAGTATAAAAATGATGGATTTATGTAAAGAAATTGCTAGTAATTTAGGAATATTTACCGAAGAAGAAATTATTATTTGTGGTTTCATAGGCCTATTTCATGATATTGGTTCCTTTAGTAATAAAGATAAATATGTATTCTTTTTAAATGAAACAATTGATAATACAAAAAAAACAGTTGATATTATTTTTGATAGCGATAAATTAATCAGAAATATAACAGAGGATAAAAAATATGATGATATTATAAAAGTAAGTATATATTGCCATAACAAAGTAGGATTACCTAATGGCCTAGATGATAAAATATTACATTTTTGCAAAGTATTAAAAGATGCTCATGCCTTAGATAATTTTAGAATGGCTATAAATTATCCTTATCTTGATATGCATATAGATAACTATCCTAATAATATGGTGTATGATTCATTTAAAAAATATAATGTAATAAATAGCAAAGTAAGTGATAATGATGCTGATTGTATTCTACAAGTATTAAGTTTAGTATTTGGTGTTAATTATTTATATACATATAAAATATTTGAAAAAGAAGCTTATATAGATAAATTAATATCATCACTAATTATAAAAAATAAAGAAATAAAAAAATTCTTTACCCAAATAGGAGCAGTACTAAATTTATACATAGATAAAAAAATAGCTAGCTAATTATTAAAAAGTATGCTATAATACAAATCATTAAAAACGAGGAACAAGAGGAGTAAATTAGATTAGTAATTAACAGAAATGAAAGATCACCGGCTGAGAGTCTTTCTTAATAAAAACTAATTGAAGGTAGCTTGGGAGTTGTATATCTGAAAAACTAGTAAGATATATTGTTAGTCGCATTAAGACTTTGAGGTAGTAGCAATACTATAAATTAAGGTGGTACCACGAGCTTATTCGTCCTTATGGATGGATAAGCTCTTTTATTTTAGGTTAGGGGATGATACTATGAAATATATATATAAAGGTGATTATGTACGAGTCTAACATTTTTAATTAATTAATAAATATTAGAAAGGATTGATTAAAATGTTAGATAAAAAATATAATCATAAAGATAAAGAAATAAAGTGGATTAATTATTGGAAAGATAATAAAATATATGAATTTAAACCAGATAATAGGGAAGTTTATTCAATCGATACGCCACCACCTACTGTTAATGGAAAAATACATATAGGACATATTTTCTCTTATTCACAAGCAGAAATGATAGCTAGATATAAAAGATTAAGAGGATATAATGTATTTTATCCATTTGGTTTTGATGATAATGGACTTCCATCAGAAAGATTAGTAGAAAAAGAAATTAATAAAAAAGCTCATGAAGTAGGAAGAGAAGAATTTTCAAAATTATGCTTTGAAACTACTAATAAATATGAAGAAGATTTTAAAGATTTATTTACTAGAGCCGGATTTAGTGCCAATATAGATAACTCTTATAAAACAGTTAGTAATTATTCTCAAAAATTAAGTCAATTAAATTTTATAGAGTTAGTAGAGAAGGGGGCTTGCTATCGTGATAACTCACCAGCTTTATGGTGTAATGAATGTTTAACTTCAATAGCCCAAGCTGAACTTGAAACTAAAACAATTAAAACAACCTTTAATTATCTTAATTTTAAAACTAAGGAGGATAATGAAGAATTTACTATAGCAACTACTAGGCCAGAGTTAATACCTGCTATAGTATGTGTCTTTGTAAATCCTAAAGATAAAAAGAATAAACATCTAATAGGTAAAACAGCTGTTGTTCCTATATTAGATATTGAAGTACCAATTATGGCAGATGATAAAGTAGCTATAGATAAAGGAACAGGTATAGTTATGTGTTGTACTTTTGGAGACCAAACAGATATAGAATGGTGGAAAAAATATAATTTACCCCTAAAAAATATCTTTACTGATGATGGTAGAATAATTAATGATGTAAAGAATTATGGCGGATTAACTATAAAAGAAGCAAGAACTAGAATAATAGAAGACTTTATGGAAGAAGGATATTTAGTTAAACAAGAAGAATTAGAACATGAAGTACAAACTCATGAAAGATGTGGTAAAGAGGTAGAATACACTATCATGAAACAATGGTTTATAGATATAATGAACCATAAAAAAGATTTTATTAAAATAGGTAATGAAATCAAATGGTACCCAAAACATATGCATGCTAGATATAATGAATGGGTAGAAAATATTTCCTGGGATTGGTGTATATCTAGACAAAGATATTTTGGAGTACCATTTCCAGTATGGTATTGTAAAAAATGTAATAAAGAAATACTAGCAAATAAAGATGATTTACCAGTAAATCCATTAATAGATAAACCCAGTATTAATAAATGTGAATGTGGTTGTACAGAGTTTATTCCAGAGACTGATATTATGGATACATGGCAAACATCTAGTATTACCCCATTATTAAATATGCGATATAAAGAAAAAGATTCATTAGAAGACTTAATGAAACCTATGGGACTTAGATGTAATGCTCACGACATTATTAGAACTTGGGATTTCTATAGTATTGTTAAAAGTTATTATAATTTTAATATGAAACCATGGAATAATATTATGATATCAGGTTTTGTAATGGCTGGAGCAGGAGAGAAGATATCTAAAAGAAAAGCCAATTCTAAGATGGAACCTTTAGAACTATTGGATGAATATGGAGCAGATGTCGTTAGATATTGGGCTGGTTCTGGTAAACTAGGAACAGATATAATCTTCAATGATGAAACATTCTTAAGAGGGAAAAAACTAATTAATAAGATATGGAATGTATCTAAATTTATTGAGATGCATCTTGAAGATTATCAAGATAAAGAATTTAATGACTATGAATATTTAGATAGATATGCCCTAGCTAGCTATAAAAAGATGGAAAAAATATATTTAAAGCATCTAGATAATTATGAAATAGGTCTTGCTTTAAATATATTAGAAAAATATTTTTGGAACTTCTGTGATAACTATATAGAAATAGTAAAACATAGGTTATATAGACCAGAAGAATTTGGGCAAGAAGCTAGATATTCTGGACAAAAAACTATATATATATTACTATATAAACTATTACAAGACTTTAGTATTTATTTTCCTTTTATTACTGAAGAAATATATCAAGAAATATATCATGATAATATATCTATTCACTTAACTACTATTAAAGAATTAAATCTTGATTTTGATTATACTCTTAAAAATGGAGATGAAATAATAGAGTTAATTAGTAAAATAAGAGGAGAAAAGACTAATAAACAAGTGTCTTTAAAGACCATAGTAAAGACATTAAAACTAAATCTTAATAAAAACTTAAAAGAAGCTATAAACTTATCACTTAAAGATTTTAAAGCTACTTTATTTATAGATAAATTAGAGATAAAAGATATAGCTAGTGGCTTTAAAATCGATAAAGTAGAACTAGATGAAGAAGAAAGAAAGGATGATAACAATGCTAGATAAAAAATATAATCATAAAAAAGTAGAAGATAATAAATATGATAAATGGTTAGAAAAAGATTATTTTAAATGTGATGAGAATTCTGATAAAGAACCTTATTGTATAGTTTTACCTCCTCCTAATGTAACGGGTGTACTACATTTAGGGCATGCATGGGATGTAACACTACAAGATATAATTATACGTTATAAAAAGATGGAAGGCTATGATACATTATGGCTTCCTGGAATGGACCATGCAGCAATTGCAACAGAAGCGAAAGTAGTAAAAAGATTAAAAGATAATGGTATAGATAAATATGAATATGGAAGAGATAAATTTTTAGAATCTTGTTGGGATTGGACTCATGAACATGGAGATATAATTAGAAAACAATGGGCTAAAATGGGTATAGCACTAGATTATTCTAAAGAAAGATTTACTCTAGATGAAGGATTATCTAAAGCTGTCAGAAAAGTATTTGTAGACTTTTATAATGAAGGATTAATTTATCGTGGAGAGAAGATAATTAACTGGGATCCAGTAGCCCAGACAGCTTTATCTAATGAAGAAGTTATCTATTCAGAAGAACAAAGCGCCTTCTATCATATTAAATATAAATTAGAAGATAGTGATGAATACTTAGATGTAGCTACTACTAGACCTGAAACTTTATTTGGAGATACTGCTGTTGCTGTTAATGAAAATGATGAAAGATATAAAAAATATGTAGGTAAAAATGTTATTTTACCACTTATAAATAAACCTATACCAGTTATTACAGATGAACATGCTGATATGGAAAAAGGTACAGGTGTAGTTAAAATAACACCAGCTCATGATCCTAATGACTTTGAAGTAGGTGCTCGTCATAATCTAGAGAGAATAGTTATCATGAATGATGATGCTACTATGAATGATAATGTTCCTAAAAAATATCAAGGAATGACTCGTGAAAAGTGTCGTGAGGAGACACTTAAAGATTTAAAGAAACAAGATTTATTACTTGAGGTAGAACCATTAGTACATGAAGTAGGACATAGTGAAAGAACTGGTGTTATGGTAGAACCTATGGTTAAGAAACAATGGTTTGTTAAGATGAGGCCTCTTGCTGATCATGTACTAGATACACAGAAGAAAAAAGATGAGAAAGTTAATTTTGTACCAACTAGATATGAGAAGACAATGAATCACTGGATGGAGATTACATATGATTGGTGTATATCTAGACAATTATGGTGGGGACATAGAATACCTGCTTGGTATAAAGATGATGAAGTATATGTTGGAATGGAAGCACCTAAGGGTAAAGGCTGGATACAAGATGAAGACGTTTTAGATACTTGGTTTTCTAGTGCTTTATGGCCATTCGCTACTCTAGGTTGGCCAGATAAAACTAAACTATTAGATAAATATTATCCAAATCAATGTTTAGTAACTGGCTATGACATTATACCTTTTTGGGTTAATAGAATGACTTTCCAAGGAGAAAAACTATTAGGTAAAAGACCATTTAAAGATTGTTTAATCCATGGATTAATTCGTGATAAATTAGGAAGAAAATTCTCAAAATCTTTAGGTAATGGAATAGATCCATTTGATATGGTAGAAAAATATGGAGCAGATGCCTTAAGATATTATTTGGCAACAGATGTTGCCCCAGGTACTGATATGCGTTTTGATGAAGAAAAAATTAAATCTACTTGGAATTTTATTAATAAAATCTGGAATGCTTCTAGATTTGTTTTAACAAATATAGAAGACTTAAAAGAAATAGATTTAAAAGGATTAAAACCAGAAGATAAATGGATATTAACTAAGTTTGAGAAGTGTCTTCATGAAACTAAGAAGTTTATGGATAAATATCAATTTAATAATGCTGGAGCATCTATATATGAATTTACTTGGAATTATTTTTGTGATAATTATATAGAGATGGCTAAATATTCAACAGATACTATTAGTACTAAATCTACATTATGTTATGTATTAACAGGTATCTTAAAACTATTACAGCCATTTATGCCTTATGTAACAGATGAGATATATTCTATGTTACCAGTAAAAGAAACTGAGGATATAATGATAGCTAAATATCCTAGATATAGCAAAAAATATATATTTGAGACTGAAGAGAGAATAGTAGATGATGAAATAGAATTCGTTAAAAACTTTAGAAATATTAAGGCTGAGAATAATATGACTAAAGAATTAAAAGTATTCTTTGATACTAGTGATGATAATGATAGAATAGTTAAATTATTAAAGATAAAAGATAATATAGTTAAAGAGCCTTTAGGTATGAAAGCTTATAAAGTATTCTCATCAAGAGTTAAAGCTACTATCTTCTTTGAACAAGTAGAAACAAAAGCTGATAAACTATTAAAAGAGAAGCAAATAAAGGTTTTAGAGATGTCTATTAAAAGAAGAGAAAAATTATTATCTAATGAGAATTATTTAAATAAAGCTCCTGCTAAAATAGTAGAGATGGAGAAAAAAGCTTTAGCTAAAGAACGAGAAAAATATGAAGAATTAACTAAATAGGGGTATATATGAATATAGATTTTATAAGAGATAATTATAGATTTAATGCTCGTGCTTCAGCTGTAATATATGACAAAGACTTAAAAAAAGTATTACTCTTTACTGTAGAAGGTAGAGACTTCTATCTATTACCAGGTGGAAGAATTGAAGAATTAGAAGAAAGTATAGATACTATTAAACGAGAAATAAAAGAAGAAATTGGTTGGGATAATATAGACTATTCTTTCTTAGCTCTAAGTGAAGAATTTGTGACAGAAGGGCATAATAATCAACAAATAAATATTATCTATAAAGGTATTTATAAAGATGACATTAAAGAAACTAAATTTAAAGGATTAGAAGGAGATTGGTGTACTTTTGAATGGGTAGATATAAATAATCTTAATAATTATAAAATATATCCTTTTGGTGTAGAAAAAATAATAGAGGGTACAAGTAATTCTAATCATTTAGTTAATAATTTAATTAAAGATAATAATAAATAAATCTTATATAGAAAGAGGTGTAATTATGAATATATTAGATGGAAAAATAGTTAGAAAAAGTATTCTAGATAATGTAAAAGAAGAATTAAAAGATATTGACGAATCATTAGGTCTTGCTGTTATAAGTGTTGGTGATGATGAAGCAAGTAAAGTATATATAAGACAAAAAGAGAAGATGGCTAAAGAACTAGGATTTAATTTTAAGCAATATAAATTTGATGCTAATGTATCACAAGATGAAGTATTAGATTTAATTGATAAATTAAATCTAGATAATGATATAGATGGTATCCTTGTACAAATGCCACTACCTAAACACTTAGACAGCAACATTATTCAGAATAGAATTGATCCTAATAAAGATGTTGATGGCTTAACTGATTTAAATGCTGGAAGACTAATTCATAATAAAGATTGTCTTATTCCATGTACACCACTAGGTATCATTGAAATATTAAAATATTATGATATAAATATAGATGGAGCTAATGTTGTAGTAGTAGGAAGAAGTCATTTAGTAGGAAAACCAGTATCTAACTTATTAACTAACTATAATGCTACTGTTACTATATGTCATTCTCATACAAAAAACTTAGCTAATATTACTAAAAATGCTGATATTTTAATAGCAGCCGTAGGCAAGCCAAATTTTATTACTAGAGATATGGTTAAAGATGATGCTGTTATTATAGATGTAGGTATTAATAGAATCGATAATAAATTATGTGGTGATGTAGACTATAATGGAGTTATAGATAAAGTAAAATTTATAACTCCCGTTCCTGGAGGAGTAGGTCAAATGACTGTAGCAATGTTAGGATATAACGTAAAAAAAGCTCATATATTAAGAAAAAAGAAGTAAGTTTATAAAAAAATAATCAAATATTATTTGACTATAATAATATTTTATGTTAAAATTTATATGCTTTAAAGACCTCGAGTTGTTTACTCAACCGCACTGAAAAGGTATTAAGAGATTATATCCACCTCAAAGGCGAGTCTTAATTCAAATATATTATAAGGAGGTAATTAAATGAATGCTATTATCGAAACAGGAGGAAAACAATATAATGTTTCTGTTGGTAGTGAAATCTATATTGAAAAATTAGACGTAAACGAAGGAGAAAAAGTTGTTTTCGATAAAGTACTTATGGCAAATGGTGTTGTAGGTAATCCTTATTTAAAAGGTGTTAGTGTTGAAGGAAAAGTAGTTAAAAATGGTAAAGGTAAAAAAATAACTATTTTTACTTACAAACAAAAGAAAACTACCACTAGAAAAAAACAAGGTCATCGTCAACCATATACTAAAGTTGAAATTACAAAAATTAAATAGGTGACTAGTTATGATTAGGATTGAAATAAATAAAAAAGATGACAAATATACAAAAATAACTTTTAAAGATCATGCTAATTATGATATCTATGGTAAAGATATAGTCTGTGCTGCAGTTAGTAGCACCATGTTATGTACTATAAATGCTATTTATTTAATTAATGAAGATAGCATAAAAGTAACAAATAACAATAATAACTATATAATAGAAGTAATAAAAGAAGATAAAATTACAAATAAGTTATTAGAAAACATGTATAATTGTCTTAAAAGCATAGAAAAACAATATCCTAAAAATATAAAAATAAAGTAAGGAGGAATAATAATGTTTAAATTTATAGAATTTAATATACAAACTTTTGCCCATAAAAAAGGACAATCTTCTACATCAAATGGTAGAGATTCTGCTGGTAGAAGATTAGGTGCTAAAGCAAGTGATGGTGAATATGTAACAGCAGGTTCAATTATTTATCGTCAAAGAGGTACAAAAATTCATCCAGGAACTAATGTAGGACGTGGAAAAGATGATACCTTATTTGCAAAAATTAGCGGATACGTAAAATATGAGCACTTAGGTAAAGATAGAACAAAAGCAAGTGTTTATGAAGAAAGATAATAATAAAAGACTACTTTAATAAAGTAGTTTTTTTCTTATTTATAATAATACTTGACAAATAAATAACAATGTGTTAATATATATGCCATTCGAAAAGGGGGTTTTCAGAATGAAAAACAAAAGAATATTTGTTGTAAGTGATTTGCACGGTATAAGAGAACCATATGACTCAATAATAAATGAGTTAGAAGAATTAGCTTCTAAAAGTAATGAAGAAATTGTATTATATATAAATGGAGACGTTATTGATAGAGGACCAGACTCAATGTATATATTACGAGATGTTATGAAAAGAAGCAAAGGCCAAAAAGGAAATATTACAGTAAAAATGCTAGCAGGAAACCATGAATTAAATATGCTTGAAGCATTAGTAGCTAAAAAAGGAAATGAATGGCCTAAAAAATGTAATTGGTTCTATGGAAATAACGGCGGTCAAGTAACAGCAAAACAATTTGACGCTTTACCAAAAAAAGAACAAGAAGAAATAGTAGATTTTATATATAATTTACCTCTATACGAAACAATAGAAGGAGAAATGTTTGATGATAAAGGGGTAATTTTAACCCATGCAAGACCACCACGTGATATTAAAACAACTGATATAAAAGTATTAATAGATGCTTTCAAAAGTGACTATAATTATAGAGAGGTATTTAAAATGTTATGGACACGTGATAAAGATCTAAAATCTGATGAAAGAATAGGTATCAAAGATTATTTCACTATCATAGGACATACACCTATTACAGATAATGGTTTAGGATTTGAATACAGTAGTTATGATAAAGCCTTAAATATAGATGGTGGATGTGCATATTATGCTCAAGTAGATTCATTTGATCTTAGAGTACCATTAGTGGAATTAAATTTTAAAGATAAAAATATATTAATAAACACTTATGACAAAAATGGTAAAAAAAGAGATAAATACTTTATGGAAGATTATTACATATTTAGATTAAATGATAATTATAAAAATGATAAGGCAATCAATGACAATATAATAAGACATGAACAAAATAGTATTAATGACAAAATTGATGAAATAACATTATATATTAAAGAAGGAACTGTCCATATAAAAGATAAAATGATTAATGGAGCAAAATATGTATTAAACAATAGAGATGCAGTTTTAGGAATAATGGCAATTATAGTAACAATTGAACTATTTAATATTGGAAGAACTATTTATAATGAACATAAAAGTCAAGAAACAGAATCAGAAGAAGTAACAAATGAATTAGTTCTTAATATAGATGACAATGAATCTAAAACAGGTGAAACAACAATTGAATTAACATATACTGTAAAAGAAAATGATAATCTAACATTAATTGCTGATAAATATAATGTTAATATTGAAGATATAGCAGAATATAATAACATTGAAAATATTAACTTAATTTATAAAAATCAAAAATTATTAATACCATATAAAATAAAAAATGCTGAATTAACTAGATTCGTTGAATTCTTACCAATTAAAGAAAATACAAAATCATTAGCAAAAAAATATCATACAACTGAAAAAACAATAGAAGAATTAAACAAGATAATTGATAGTAATAAAGATGGTGTTATTGTTCCAGATATACAAGCTGTAATAGAAATGCATAACACTGAAAGTGTAACAAATACTGGTTCAAATATAAGAGTACTAACAAAAAAAGGTTATATTTAACCTTTTTTTATTATCTATATAAATAAAATGTAAAATATAAAAATAAGACTTTTATTAATAATCAAAATATATTATAATTAATAAAAGAAGGTGTATAATTATGAAATTAAACGTTGGTGTAATATTTGGAGGAAAAAGTCTTGAACACGAAATGTCTGTTATAACAGCAATTCAAGCAATGGATAATATTGATACAGAAAAATATGAAATAATACCTATTTATATTACAAAAGATAGAGAATGGTATACAGGAGGAGCTTTAAGGTTTATTGATACATATAAAGATCTAGATTTATTAAAAAGATATACAAAAAAGGTAAATTTAATTAATAAAAATGGTCGATATATACTTCAAAAAAATGGTTTAATCAAAAAAGAAATAAATGAATTACATTTAGCTTTTCCAATGATGCATGGTACAGGTGGAGAAGATGGTACAATACAAGGATATTTAAACATAATAGGTATCCCATATGTAGGTAGTAATATTTTCTCAGCTGCTGTTAGTCAAGATAAAGCCTTTGTAAAACAAATACTAAAAACAAATGATATACCTATTTTAAATTTTGTGTGGTTTGGTGAAAGATTTTACCGAAATAAGAAAGAAGAACTATTTAAACAAATAGATGAATTAAAATATCCATTAATATTAAAACCAGCAACACTAGGAAGTAGTATAGGTATAGAGATTATCAAACAAAAAGAAGAAATAGATTCAACAATAGAAAGAAGTTTTAAAATAGATACCAAAATAATAATAGAAGAATTAATAGAAGATTTTGTAGAATATGACTGTTCTGTACTATTAACACCAGATGGTAATATTACCAGTGAAATAGAAGAAATCACAACAAATAAAGAAATAAGAAGTTATGGTGATAAATTTATATATGAGGATACAGATGAATCAAGTATTAAAAGAACTTGTCCAACTAAAATTACAGATAAATTAAGAAAACAAATTGAATTTTATAGTTTATCAGTATTCAAAATATTAAATATGCGTGGAACAGCAAGAGTAGATTTCTTATATGATAAAAAAGAAAATAAATTATACGTTAACGAAGTAAATTGCATACCATTCTGCTTTGCTCATCATTTGTGGGAAGCTAGAAATATATCATATAAAGAATTATTAAATATATTATTAAAAGATGCAATAGATAATGAAGTAAAATTACAACAAATGACCCTAACAATGGATAGTGATATCTTAAAGAAAATGACTAATAGAACAATTAAGGAGATGAAATAGTGTACGGATACATCAAAGGAAAAGTAGTCGAAATAGATAGCAATTATATAATAGTAGATAATAATGATATAGGATATTTAATATACGTTCCAAACCCATATTCATATAAACTAAATAGTGATTATACAATCTTCATCTACACCTGTGTAAGAGAAGAAGAATTTACTCTATATGGTTTCAAAGAAAGAGATCAAAAAGAATTATTCCTAAAACTAATAAATGTTAAAGGCCTAGGTCCTAAAATGGCAATGCCTATAATAGCAACTGGAACTATCGATTCCATAGCAGAAGCTATCGAAAACGAAAACATTAATTATTTAAAGAAATTTCCTAAAATAGGAGATAAAGTAGCAAAACAGATGATTCTAGATTTAAAAGGGAAATTAAATACTATAAATACAGGCTTATTTGCTAAAGAAGATTTAACTGAAGAACTAACAGAAGTCCTAATAGGCCTAGGTTATAAACAAGGCGATATCAAAAAAGTAATAAGCAAAGTTGATACATCAAATTCACTAGAAGACCAAGTAAAAGAAGCATTAAAATTAATGCTAAAATAAAAATAAAATACATAAAAATGTATTTTTTTTTATTATTTTATGTTATAATCTTAATAGATAATAAAGAGGTGGTACTGTGAGCAAACAAAATAAATATGATATAATCTTAAAAGAAAAAAAAGTATATACTGACGAAAATGAAAACGACTCTAAAATACTAAAAAGATTTATAAGATTTGGTTTCTTTATATCATTTATAATAATAATCATATGTTACGTTGTCTACTACAATACCATCCTAAATAACGAAAGTATCGTCCTAAATAACATATCTAACCTCCAAAATGAATATCAAATATTTTATAAAAGTATAATCTTTGACTATGACTTAGATAATAATTATCTTATAGAAGGAAAAATGGATATTGGCAATGAAAGTTATAACTATTCATTTGCTAAACAAAATAATCAAATTAGAAAAAACATTTTTTTAGATAAAAAAAGTATGACATATTATACAGATGGAAGTGATAATTACTTTAAACTAACAGCCCTAGGAGATTTTTATGTAAGGGATAATAATAATATTAAATTAAATGATTTAGATTACTATGATAAAACAATTAAAGATTTAAAAGAAGATTTTAATAAATATCTATATAGTAATATTCTAGATAAAAATGCCAATGAAATATTTAAACAACTATATAACATAGATAACTTTAATAGAATACTAACTGAAATGAATAAAAATTATCAAACAAGTATAACAAATGATAAATACATTAGAAAAATATATTTAGAAGACAACAAACCTATTATAGAAGTAAGCACTGAATTAACTAAAGATAATATCAATAGTATCTTATCAGATACTAATTTAGAAATAAAAGATGATTATAAAGTTAATATAACAATGAAGAATCATGCTATTACTAATAACGTTGAATACATAAAAGCAATTATTAAAAATAATACAACTGATAATAGGGAAGTTATTGAATATAAGAAAGATTTAATAAACTATACAGACGGTAAAGACAAATATAAACTAAGATATGATAGAAGCCAGAATAATATTAAAATAAATAAAAATGGAGTATTATATAGCGTAATACAAATAACATCAAAGAATAATGTTAATATCTATAGTTATAAAGTAATAGATAAAATATATACCATAAACTTATCAGTTGCCAAAACAGATAGTAAATTTGAATATAGCATAGAAACAAATATCGATAACGTAGCCAAAGCAATCAAAATAAGTGGTGATTATTTCAAAAAGGCTACAATAGATGAAAATACAACCAAAGCAGTAAATGTTGAAGCCTTAAACAATAATCAAAAACAAATATATAATGCAAGTATGCAAAAAATACTAAAATAAAAAATGAATAGTAATATTCATTTTTTTTATTAATTATAACAATATTCTTAAAAATTATATTTCTTATCTTTATCCATATCAAATGTAACCATATTATCTATAGCTTCTTTCAACAATACTTCATAATCAAAATTATTCTCATACTCAATACATTTATCCAATTTAGGATTTATAACAGGATGCTTTGGTAAAAAAATAGTACAACAATCTTCAAATGGCAAAATAGATATCTCATAAGTACCTATTTTTTTAGCTATATCTATTATCTCTAACTTATCTAAACAAGCAACAGGCCTAATAACAGGAACAGAAGTAACATTATTAATAACACTCATACTATTTAAAGTCTGACTAGCCACTTGACCAACTGACTCCCCATTAATTAAAACCAAAGCTTTTCTCTTACTCATAACAGAAGTAGCAATTCTATACATCATTCTTCTCATTATTGTAATCATATAACTAGGATCAATATTTCTATAAATATTTTCTTGAATATCAGTAAATTTAATAACATGAAGCTTAATATCAGGCTGATAACATCTTAAAATATCAACCAATTTCTTAACTTTATTTAAAGCTTGTTCCGAAGTATGAGGAGGAGACTCAAAATATAAACATTCTAGTTTTATTCCTCTTTTCATCGCCAAATATCCAGCTACAGGAGAATCAATACCTCCAGATAACATAAGAATACCCTTACCAGCAACTCCAACCGGATATCCACCAGCAGCCTTTATCTCTTTAGAATATATATATGCATTTTTTTCTCTAATCTCAATTTTAAGAATATATTCAGGATTATGAACATCAACCTTTATATCATCATAATTCTTTAATAATAATCCCCCAATTACATTATTAAAATCCATACTAGATATAGGAAATTTCTTGTTACTGCGCTTAGTAACAACCTTAAAAGTATTAAAATCTAACTCTTTAGTAATATCTAATACATTTTTCTTAATTGTATCAACCTCATTATTATCAGTCTCATAACAAATAACTATACTATGAATACCAAATATATTTTTTAACTTATTAATTATAGTATCAAAATTTTTATCATCATTTACCTCAATAAACATTCTAACTCTATTTTTAGTAAGCTTCATATCAAATTCTTTTAAAGATTTCTTAATATTATCTGCCAAAATATTTATAAAAAGATTACGATTAGCTTTCTTTGTCGTCAATTCACCATATTTAATTAATATTATTTTTTTCACAATATCACATCCTCTTCAATAAAAAAGCTAGATTATAAAATCTAAGCTTTATCTAAAAACATAAGGTTTTTTAAGTGATCCATTACCACTAACAAAAACCGCATCTTTAACAATTGCTACAACCGGTCTAACATAAGTAGGCGAATTAGCATTAGATAAAGAAGTACCCTCATCTGCAATAAACTTAAAAACTTTATGAGTAGTATTCTTATCACCAGTTATAGTCCAATAATTATACTCACTTTCTGCTAAATAATTATAATTAGAACAAGATTGACTAGAAGCACTAGCACATTCCTTATCCAAACTAGCATTCATAAATTCAGATAAATTAAGCATACCAATATATTGATTACTAATAGTAGAAGATCTTACCAAATCACCCTTATGATCATCATCATCTTCTCCAACTTTACCAATATCTAAATTAAAATTTGATAAAAGCAACTTATCACTATCAGATTTTATTAACTTACTTCCTCTATATAACTTAGCTAAATAATCTTTTATTCTACTAACTGAATAATCATTTATACCAACACTATTATCTCTATTTTTATTATATCTATCATCCCATACAGTTTTTTCAAGTTTATCATCATATATTAATATCATCTTATCATTAGATATTTTTATAATTCTCCAACTTTGACCAGCAAACTTAACATGATTATTAATCTTCTCACCACGATATACCAAATCATCACCAATTTGATACAAACCATCTTTTTCTGTAACAACTTTAACTTTTGTCTTTAAATGATCAATCATCATCTCATAGCTATGATATCTACCACAATCCAAAAGTGGATTATAACGATAATTATTATTAACATTAGTTACTCTAACAACTGCTTTACAAGCCACATCTTCATCTTTTACATAATCAGAAATACTCTTCATATAATCACCAGCAACTAAAGTAGATACTTTAACTTCTGTTGTATCACCAGGTATCTTTGGTAATCCCTTCTTATGTTCACTATAATATTGCTTAGCAGCATCAGCCATAATGCCTTCTATTTCACTATAGCTCTTTTTAAAGAAAAAGTTATAATATATCAGTGAAAAAACAACCACACCCAACACAATTACTACTAAAACAACAAGTATTCTAATTAAAAAACTAGAATCCAATTTCGCACTTGAATTTGCATTCGAATCTTTCATAAATATCCCTCACTAACTACAAAAATTATATCAAAATAAATATAAAATATCAATAAAAGTATAAATATTTTTATAAAAATAAAAATAATACATATAATCTATCCCAAATTAACTACTAATATAATAAAAAAATTATTAATTAAAAGTAAATAAAAAAAACCTTTTTTTTATAGAAAAAGCTTGACACAGTTAACAAACAGTGTTAAAATATGGAGCCAATTTCAGGGGAGGTTTTTTTATGATGAAAAATAAGCTTAAATTATTAGGATCATTAGTCCTAACAATGATTTTATCAGCTTTATTAGGTGTTACTCTAGTAAACGCTGAAAGTGTAGCTAGTAGTTTAACTATTAAAAGCACTGATTACAAAAATCCACCAATGTCTTTTCCACAAACATTCCATGTTAAAAAGACAACAAGTGGCAAATGGGCATATTGTATAACATATGCTAAAAAGACACCTTATAGTGGTGTAACATACAAAAAAGATGATATCGTTGATGATAAAGGAAAATATTACATCCTAAAAGAAGCAGAAAAAAATGTTAAAAGTAACAGCGATTTCTTTATCTATCAAACTGCATTATGGATCTATATGTCAGATACAGGAATTATGAGTAAATCAAATTCAGTATCTACATTTAGAAGTAAGGTTTATAATAGTGATTCTGCAACAGCTAAGAAAATTAGAAGTATTGTTGCAGCTGCTAAAAAACAACCAAAGATTGATAAAAGTGCTCCAACTATAAGTCTTTCTGTAAGTAACAAAGAAATGACTTTAAGTGGAAGTCAATATGTATCAAGTAAGATTAAGTTAACAAGTTCAACTTCATCATACAAGATTACATTATCAGGAGCACCTACTGGTACTACATATAAAGTAACTGATGGATATTTATATGTATATGTACCAGCATCAAGTATTACAAAGCTTACAGAATCATTCAAAGTAACAGCAAGCAATTCAAAAACTATTTATAATGGTCAAAACTATAAACCAAGTAATAGTACTTACCAAAAAATGGCTGTAGTATTTACTGATACAAAAACAGCTTCTAGTTCAGTAACATTAAATATTACTAAAGGAAAAGAAGTTGAAATAAGTAAACAATCAATAACAGGTACAGCTGAATTACCAGGAGCAACTTTAGTATTAAAAGATGCATCAGGTAAAGAAATTGAAAGATGGGTATCAACAACAACAACTCATCATGTAAAAGGTTTAATGGCTGGTACTTATTCTTTAACTGAGATTACATCACCAGATGGATATAAATTAAGTACAGAAACTATTAAATTTACAATTGACGCTAATGGAAAATTAACAGATGCAAGTGGTAAAGCTATAGATAAAGTAGTAATGAAAAATGCTCAAACAGATGTTGAAATAAGCAAACAATCTATTACAGGAACCGCAGAATTACCAGGAGCAACTTTAGTACTAAAAGATGCATCAGGTAAAGAAGTTGAAAAATGGGTATCAACAACAACAACTCATCATGTAAAAGGCTTAAAAGCAGGTACTTATACTTTAACTGAAATTACATCACCAGATGGCTACTCTTTAAGTACAGAAACAATTAAATTTACATTAGATAAATATGGAAAATTAACAGATGCTAATGGCAATTCTATAGATAAAGTAGTAATGAAAAATGCTCAAAACGAAACAAAAATTAGCAAACAAGATGTTACTACAAACCAAGAATTACCAGGAGCAACTTTAGTATTAAAAGATGCATCAGGTAAAGAAGTTGAAAAATGGGTATCAACTAATGAACCTCACAATATTAAAGGCTTAAAAGCAGGTACTTATACATTAAGTGAAACTATAACACCAAAAGGATATGTTGAAACTAAAGAGACTGTTACATTTACAATAGATAAATATGGTAAATTAACAGATGCTAATGGTAAATCTATAGATAAAGTAGTTATGTATAATACTCCACAAAAAGAAATGGATATTAAAATAAGTAAACAAGATATAGCTACTAAAAAAGAATTACCAGGAGCAACTCTTAAAGTAGAAGATGAAAAAGGTAAAGTAATTGATACATGGGTATCAACAGATGAACCACATATTATTAAATATATAATTGCAGGTACTTATACCTTAACTGAAGTAGTATCTCCAAATGGATACAAATTAAGTACTGAAAAAATTAAATTTACATTAGATAAAGATGGAAATTTAACAGATAAAAATGGTAAAACTATTGATAAAGTAGTTATGTATAATGAATTAAAAGAAAAGAAACCAGTAACTATAAGCAAAAAAGATATAACTAATAATGAAGAATTACCAGGTGCTAGTCTTGCTGTAATTGATAGTAATAATAATATTATTGATACTTGGATCTCTACAAATGTACCACACGTTATTAACGATGTAGAAGCAGGTACTTACACATTAAAAGAAACAAATGCACCAAATGGATATGAATTAAGCAAAGAAACAATTAAGTTTAAAGTTTCAGAAGATGGTAAAATAACAGATGCAAGTGGAAAAACTATTGATAAAGTAGTTATGTTTAATAAACCAACTACTGTAAAGAAAGTGACTATTAGCAAACAAGATATAGCAACATCAAAAGAATTACCAGGTGCTACATTAGTAGTAAAAGATGCAAGTGAAAAAGTAATTGATACATGGGTATCAACTAACACACCACATACTATCAATGATATAGAAGCAGGAACATATACATTAACAGAAACACAAGCACCAAATGGTTATATATTAAGTACAGAAACAATTAAATTTACAATTGATGAAAATGGAAAATTAACAGATGCATCAGGTAAAGAAGTTAGTAAAATTGTTATGTATAATGAATTGAAGAAACCTAAAAAAGTAGATATTAGCAAACAAGATATAGCAACATCAAAAGAACTTCCAGGTGCTACATTAGTAGTAAAAGACGCTAATGGAAAAGTAATTGATACATGGGTATCAACAAATGAAGTGCACACTATTAATGATATAGAAGCAGGAACATATACATTAACAGAAACACAAGCACCAAATGGATATGTATTATCTACAGAAACAATCAAATTTACAATTGATGAAAATGGAATATTAACAGATGAATCAGGTAAAAAGATTGATAAAGTAGTAATGTTAAATAAACCAATACCAAAAACAAATGTTAAAATCAGCAAACAAGATATAACAACATCAAAAGAGTTACCAGGAGCAACTTTAGTAGTAAAAGATGCTAATGGCAATATAATTGATACATGGGTATCAACAAATGAAATTCATGTAATAAATAATCTTGTTGAAGGAACATATACTTTAACCGAAACAGTTGCCCCAGAGGGCTACATCCTATCAACAGAAACAATAACATTTAGAGTTGATGAAAATAGCAAACTTGTAAATAATAATGGAAAAGCAATTGATAAAGTAATCATGTATAATGAAAAGAAAATTACACCATTTAATATTCCTATTATTAAACAAGATGCTAAAACACACAAGAATATAGCAGGAGCAACTCTAACTATAAATGATTCAACAGGTAAAGTAATAGATACATGGGTATCAACAGCAGAAGCTCATTATATTGAATTAACACAAGGAACATATACATTAACCGAAACACAAGCACCAAGTGGCTACATCTTAAACAATATACCAGTAACATTTACTATAAATGAAGATGGTACATTAAAAGATGCTAATGGTGTAAGTATTAATTCAGTTATTATGAACAATACTCCAGTTGAAACAAAAGTTTCTATAAGTAAGCAAGATATAACAAATGGAAAAGAAGTTCCAGGAGCAAAATTAGTAGTAAAAGATGCTAACGGAAATGTAATTGATTCATGGACATCAACAAATACTCCACACTTAATAACAGGATTAGTTCCAGGAGAATATACTTTAAATGAAGTAATAGCTCCTAACGGATATATATTAAGTGATGAAACTATTACATTCACAGTTAATGCAGATGGAACAACTACTAAGGTAGTAATGTACAATACACCAAAACCAGCTCCAACGCCAACACCTACGCCAACACCTACACCTACACCAACACCTGATAAGCCAGGTAGAGAGATAATAGTTGAAAATACAGCTTCATCTAAAACTGTAATTCCAACATTATTTGGTGGATTATCAATGGGACTTGGTTCTATTACAATTGCTAAAAAAAGAAGAAAAGCAAATTAAATATAAATATGTAAAATCATTAGTATAAATTACTAATGATTTTATTTTTTTCTAGGAATTTTCAAATTATTATGATACAATTAAATTAGAAAGTAGGGAGGCGTGTAATGAGAATAGGTATAGATATAGATGGAGTTTTAAATGATGTAGGCCAGTGGCATTACTCATGCGGATATAAATTTTGTATAGATAATAATATCGATAGAGGATTTAACCCATATAGATATCTAATAGAAGAACAATTCTTTTTAACAGATGAAGAAAATAATAAATTTTGGAAAGAGTATATATTTGATTTGATGGTATCAATACCATCAAGACCATATGCAGCAAGAGTAATAAGTAGTTTAAAAGACATGGGACATGAAATAGTAATATTATCAGCAAGAGATAATCGTTATCTAACTAATCAATATGCTGATACAATGAATTTTTATGTCGAAGAATGGTTAAAAAAACATGATATAGAATATGATGAAATACTAGCAGGTCCAGGTAATAAAAAAGAGAAATGTTTAAAAAATAATATAGATATAATGATTGAAGATAAAGCTAATAATGTAGAAGAAATAAGTAATCATATTCCCGTATTATGTTTTGATGCTCCATATAATTTAGAAGTAAATAAAGAAAATGTAGTACGTGTTTATAGCTGGTTCCAAATATATAAATACTTTTTAGATAAGAATAAAGTTGAATAATTTATATTATAATGATATAATCTACATGACAAGTAGGTGATTAAATTGCGATATATTGGATTGGATTTAGGAAGTAAAACCCTAGGTGTATCAATATCTGATGCAACAGGGACAATAGCTAATATCCTAACAACCATAAGATTTAAAGATGAAAATTATGATAGCTTAATAGAACCTCTATCTCAAATAGTTAAAGAAAACAATGTATCGAAAATAATATTAGGACTACCAAAAAATATGAACAATTCTTTAGGTGAAAGAGCCATAATTACATTAGATTTTAAAAAGAAAATTGAAGAGAATATTAATAATGTTGAAGTAATATTAGAAGATGAAAGATTAACAACAGTCATCTCCAATAATGTCATGATTGAAGCTGATATATCTAGAAAAAAAAGAAAACAGAAAAAAGATGGCATCTCAGCCCTATTAATACTCCAAAATTATTTAGATAGGAAAGGTGAATAAATATGAAAGAAAAAACAAATTTTACAGTACTAGATGAAAATGGGAAAGAAATAACATGTGAAGTATTATTTACATTTGATTCAGAAGAAACAAAAAAAAGTTATATTGTCTATACAGATAATACAACAGATGAAAAAGGAAATATAAAAGTATATGCTTCAATATATAATCCTAACGAAGAGAAAACAGAATTAATACCAATTGAAACAGATAGAGAATGGAAAATAATTGAGACAATACTAGATACTATCCAAGACGAGAATAATAAAGAATAGTATAGGAATTAATTATGAAAATAAAACACAATATATATATAGCATTATTAACACTATTAATAAGTATAGCTGTTTTTCTATTATCATTATATAATTTCGGCTTATCTAAAGTAAGCAATGATAACACATTAAAAAAAGTAGTTATAGAAAAAGGTAGTATCAATCAAGTAGCAAGTACCCTATATGAAAAACATTTTATTAGAAGTAAACTAGCATTCAAAATATATGTGAAAATTCATCGAAAACATAATTTAATGGCAGCTACTTATGAATTAAGCCAAAATATGGGTACTAGAAAAATTGTAGATATTCTAAGTAAAGGAAAAAAAGCCCAAGATGATGTAAAAATAACTTTTAAAGAAGGAATAAATATGCGTACTATTGCCAACATTATAGAAAAACACACTAATAATAAAGAAGAAGACGTATACAACCTATTAAAAGATGAAAACTATTTAAATAAAATAATAAATAAATATTGGTTTCTAAATAATGATATAAAAAATAGTAACATTTATTATTCATTAGAAGGATATTTATATCCAAATACCTACAGTTTAAGATCAAAAGATAGTACAGTTGAAGAAATATTTGAACAAATGCTTGATGAAACAAATAGACAATTAAAAAAGCATCAAAGCGTCATAGAAAAAAACTCACTATCTCTTCATCAAATACTAACATTAGCTTCAATTGTTGAACTAGAAGGAACAACAGTAGAAGAAAGAAAGAAAATAGCAAGAGTATTTATGAATAGAATGGCTAGCAATATGAATTTAGGAAGTGATGTAACAACCTATTATGGAGCTAAAATAAACATGGGTGAAAGAGATTTATACTCAGAAGAGGTAACAAGTTGCAATAACTATAATACAAGATGTGCAACATTTAAAACATTACCTATATCACCAATATGTAGTAGCTCAATTGAAGCCATTGAAGCAGTTCTAACTCCTGATGATAATGATTATTATTATTTTGTTGCAGATAAAAATAAAAAAATTTATTTTAGTAGAACCCAAAAGGAACATACAAATACCATAAACAAACTAAAAAAATCAGGATTATGGTATGAATATTAAAAAAAATAACTTACTAGTTTAGTAATAATACTAAATTAGTAAGTTTTTTTTACAAAACCCTTGTTAATAAAGAATTTTTATGTTAACATAATTATGGCTTTTCAAAATATTCACAAATATGGATTTATCTTTCTAGTGCTTATTTATAAGTGGAAGATAAAGTTGAAATATTTGGAAGCAAAACAAAAAGGAGGAATGAAAAAATGGCAGTAGTATCTATGAGTTACTTGCTAGAAGCAGGAGTTCATTTCGGTCATCAAACTAAGAGATGGAATCCTAAAATGAAAGAGTATATCTACAACTCTCGTGATGATATTTATATAATTGATTTACAAAAAACTGTAGAAAAATTAGAAGAAGCTTATGCAGCATTAACAAAAATAGTTGCAGATGGCGGAAAAGTATTGTTTGTTGGAACTAAAAAACAAGCTAGTGAAGTATGTCGTGAAGAAGCAACAAGAAGTAATATGTATTACATGACAGAAAGATGGCTTGGAGGAACCCTAACAAACTTTGGAACAATTAGAAAAAGAGTAAGAAGATTAGAAGACATTGAAAAAATGGAAAAAGATGGTACTTTTGACAAGTTACCAAAAAAAGAAGTAATAGGCTTAAAAAAAGAATATGAAAAACTAAACAGAAACCTTTGTGGTATAAGAGAAATGAATAGATTACCACAAGCTGTAATTATTGTAGATTCTATTAAAGAAGAAAATGCAATAAGAGAAGCACATAAATTAGGAATACCAACATTTGGTATTATTGACACTAACTGTGATCCAGATCTAGTAGATTATGTAATCCCAGGAAATGATGATGCAGTTAGAGCTATTAAAGTAGTATTAGGTTCTTTAACAAATGCAATTGTTGAAGTAAATGGAGGAACTTTAGTAGATTACGTAAGTGAAGATGAAACAAAGAAAGCAAAGAGCTTTGAACGTAAAGAAAAAGAAAAAAAATTTACTAAGAAAGAAACAAAACCAGCTCCAAAAGATAATAAAGTAGTAGAAGAAGAGCAAAAAGAAATAAAAGAAGAAATTGCTGAACCAAAACTAGATTTAAATATTCTAACAGTAGCAGAATTAAAAGAAATGGCTAAAAAAAGAGAAATAAAAGGCTATTCTAAAATGAAAAAAAGCGAATTAATAGAAGTTTTAAAGTAAAAAAAAGAAAGAGGTAAAAAAATGGCTATTAGTGCAAGTATGGTAAAAGAATTAAGAGAAGCTACTGGTGCTGGTATGTTAGATTGTAAAAAAGCACTAGACGAAACAAACGGGAATATTGAAGAAGCAATTGATTGGTTAAGAGAAAAAGGAATTTCAAAAGCAGCAAAGAAACAATCACGTATAGCAGCAGAAGGATTAGCTCTTGCCAAAATTAATAAGAATAAAGCAGTAATTGTTGAAATTAATTCAGAAACAGATTTCGTTGCCAAAAACGAAGAATTTAAAGAATTAGTAGAAATAGTATCTGATGCTATATTAAATGGAAAAGCAAAAACAACAGAAGAAGCATTAAAAATGAAAATAGATGATAAAACTATTGAAGAAATAATTGCTGAAAAAAGTGGAAAAATAGGTGAAAAACTTACCTTAAGAAGATTCGAAATTATTAAAAAGAAAGCTAAAGAAATATTTGGTACATACTCACACATGGGCGGAAAAATTGTAACAGTAACTGTTATAGATGGTGATGATGAAGAATTAGCTAAAGATATAGCAATGCAAGCAGCAGCAATGCGCCCATTATACCTAAATCAAGATGAAGTACCAGAAGAAAGAATTGAAAGAGAAAAAGAAATTTTAACAGAACAAGCTGAAAATGAAGGATTAGATTCTAAAAAGATACCAATGATTGTAAAAGGAAGATTAAACAAATTCTTTGAAGAAGTATGTTTAGTAGATCAAACTTTTATAAAAGAAAGCAAGATGAAAGTATCTAAATATGTAGAATCTAAAAATAGCAAAGTAATAAGTTTTGTACGTTATGAAGTTGGTGAAGGAATAGAAAAAAGAAATGAAAATTTTGCTGACGAAGTAATGAAACAAATTAATAATTAACATACTAAGATTATTGATTAAAATCAATAATCTTTTTTTATAAATATTATTCTTTTCTCTTGAAATTTTACTAATTATTTGATATTCTATTAATAGAAACTGAATATAAAGGTGGTATTATGAAAAAGAAACTAATAGCAATACTAGTGTTAATATTTATAATAAGTTTTTCTTCTAATATAGTAGTAAAAGCAGAAGAAACTACAACAACTACTACCACAACAGAAGAAATAACTGATACATATAACTATGAAGATAACGAATACGAAGAGAGTGAAGAATCAGATAATAGTTTATTTGATGACCAAGAAGAAAGTGATGATACCGTTGAAGATAATATTAATCCCAAAAAATCAATAGGTATCGTCTTCGTAGAAATATTTTGTGCCATAATAGGAATAATAATGATTGTAATAGCTTTTAAAGCAAATGAAAGTGAATAATAATAAACAAAATAATAATTTTTCTAAATTATTATTTTTATATAGTTATAAATAATATTAATAAATAGGTAGTGATAGTATGTCAAAGAAATATAACAATAAAAAAAATAAAAAATTACCAAAATCCATACATATCTTAATAGCAATCAATATAATAATATTTACTTCTATAATATTATATATGCCAAAAATAAAATTAACAAATGATACAATTAATATGGATGTATATAGTAATTATAAAGAACCAGGATACAAAGCTTATTATTTAAATAAAGACCTAACCAATAAAGTCAAAATATATAATAATATAAATAATAAAAAAATAGGCAAATATTATGTTAACTACAACATTAACAATTCTATATTCTCAATTAAGAAAAAAAGAATTGTTAATGTTGTAGATAAATTGAAACCAGAAATAATACTTAAAGGAGATAAAATAATAAATATATGTCCTAATAAAGAATATAAAGAAATAGGATATATTGCTAAAGACAATTATGATGGTGATCTTACAAATAAAGTAACAACTAAAAAGTACAAAAAAGAAATAGTATATACAGTTAAAGACACAAGTGGAAATACTACTTCTAAAACAAGAAAAATTTCTCTTAAAGACATAGATAAACCAGTAATAACATTAGAAGGAAATAATTATTTATATCTTTCACTTGGAAAAGAATATAAAGAACCAGGATACAAAGCCATAGATAACTGTGATAAAGATCTAACTAATAAAGTAAAAATAACAAGTGACTTAGACAATAACAAACTAGGTACCTATACTATAAACTACGAAGTATCAGATTCAAGTGGAAATAAAGAAACCATTAAAAGAATAGTGCGAGTAACCAATAATGAAATTAATAATCCTGGTGATGGCAAAATATACTTAACCTTTGACGATGGACCAAGTGCGCAAATAACACCAAAGATACTTGATATATTAAAAGAAGAAGATATTAAAGCTACCTTTTTTATTATAAATAAAGATAATAACTTAAACTATTTGATTAAAAGACAATATAAAGAAGGACATACTATAGCTCTTCACAGCAACACTCATCGTTATAATATTGACTATTCAAGCAACAACGCCTACATTGAGGGATTATCAATTTTATCTAAAAAAGTATATTCATTAGTTGGAATAAATCCAAAAATAATACGTTTCCCTGGTGGAAGTTCCAATACAATAAGTAATAAATATACCAAAGGAGTAATGAGTTACCTAACAAAAGAATTAACTAATAAAGGTTATAAATATTATGATTGGAACGTTGATTCTGAAGACGCAGGTAGTGCTCAAACAAAAGAAGATGTATATAATAATGTAATTAATAATCTTGATCATGAAAAAACAAATATTGTTCTATTACATGATTATGATAACAACTATAAAACACTAAATGCCTTACGTGATATAATCAAATATGGAAAGAAAAATGGCTATACATTTTCAAATATTACTTTAGATACACCACAAATAAAACATAATGTAACCAATTAAAAAGAACCTTATTGGTTCTTTTTTAATTCTCAATTATAAACTTATCCTCATCAACATCAACAACAATAGTACTATTATATTTAATATTATCTTTAATAATCTCATTAGCAATCAAAGTCTCAATATTTCTTTGAACATATCTCTTAATAGGTCTAGCTCCAAAATTAACATCATAAGACTCATTAATTATATAATCCTTAGCCTTATCCGTTAAAACAACTTTCAATCTCTTATCTCTTAAACGTTCTTCCAAATCACTAATTATCTTATCTAAAATAGTATAAACAACATCCTTTGTAAGAGAATTAAATATAATTATTTCATCAATTCTATTAATAAACTCAGGTTTAAAATTATTCTTTAATTCACCCATAACCATATCTTCATAATTATCATGATTATCAAGAATATATTCACTACCAATATTAGAAGTCATTATAATAATAGTATTTTTAAAATCTACGCATCTACCTTGTGAATCAGTAATTCTACCATCATCTAGTATTTGTAATAAAATATTAAAAATATCTTTGTGAGCCTTTTCAATCTCATCAAATAAAACAATAGAGTAGGGATTTCTTCTAACAGCTTCTGTTAATTGTCCTCCATCATCATATCCAACATATCCTGGAGGAGAACCGATTAACCTAGCAACACTATGAGATTCCATATATTCAGACATATCAATCCTAACAATATGTCTTTCATCATCAAATAATTCATATGCAAGAGTTCTAGCAACTTCAGTTTTACCAACTCCAGTAGGTCCTAAGAAGATGAATGAACCAATTGGATGATTAGGATCTTTTATTCCAGCTCTTGCCCTTATAATAGCTTCACTAACCAAATGAATAGCCTTATCCTGACCCATAACACGTTTCTTCATATTCTCTTCTAAATGCAATAATTTATCCTTTTCACTACCAACTAGTTTATTTATAGGAATAGAAGTCCATTTAGAAATAATTGAAGCAATACTCTCATCAGTAACCGTATCAGATAGAATATTAGATTTATTTTGCTTCTGCAGTTCCATAAGTTCAGACTCTAGCTTAGGTATTTCCCCATGTCTTAATCTAGCAGCAGTTTCTAAATCATAATTAGTCTCTGCTACTTCCAATTTATAATTAGCCTTATCAATTTCTTCTTTCTTATTACTAATTAAACTATTAATATCTTTTTCTTCCTCCCAAGCATCTCTTAAATTTTTTTCTTGTTCAGTTAATTTATCAAGTTGCTTATCTATCTCTAATTTTCTATTTTTAGATATATCATCTTTTTCTTTCTTTAAAGCAGCTTTCTCTATCTGCAAACGCATTATTTTTCTAGTTAAAGTATCTAGTTCCGTAGGAACTGATTCCATTTGTACTTTTATTGTAGCACAAGCTTCATCAACCAAGTCAATAGCCTTATCTGGCAAAAATCTATTAGTAATATATCTATCAGATAAAGTAGCAGCAGCTATTAAAGCATTATCCTTAATATTAACCCCATGATAAACTTCAAACTTAGATTTTAACCCCCTTAATATAGTTATAGTATCCATAACAGTAGGTTCATTAACTTGTACTTTCTGAAATCTTCTTTCTAGTGCACTATCTTTTTCAATATATTTACGATATTCATTTAAAGTGGTTGCACCAATACAATGTATTTCACCACGAGCAAGCATAGGCTTTAGCATATTACCAGCATCCATTGCCCCATCTACAGCCCCAGCTCCAACTATCATATGAATCTCATCTATAAATAAAATAATTTCTCCATCAGATTCTTTAACCTTTTTTAATACTACTTTTAATCTTTCTTCAAATTCACCACGATACTTAGCTCCTGCTACTAAAGAAGCCATATCTAACTCCCATATAGTTTTATCCTTAAGACTATTAGGAACATCTCCTTTAATAATTCTATTAGCAAGACCTTCAACAATAGCTGTTTTACCAACACCAGCCTCACCAATTAATACAGGATTATTTTTAGTTTTCCTAGATAGTATTCTTGTAATACTCCTTATTTCATCGTCACGTCCAATAACAGGATCTATCTTACCAGCTTTTGAGCTTTCAGTAATATCACGTCCATATTTCTCTAATACATTCTCATCATTTTCATTATTATTAAAGCCCATATTCATTTTTATCCATCTCCCTTCAAGATTAATTATAGCACCTTTTTAGCAATTGTCAACTTAGATTGCTAAAAAATTAACAAAAAGTAAAAAAATACTTGACAAACCATGTTTTTAGTGCTATTATATAAAACCGAAATTCAAGGAGGGTTCAAGGTTATGAAAAAATATAATATAAGAAAATCAATTCTTGCATTATTTATAACTATTATATCTATATTAGGATTAAGTAATGTAAATGCTGCTAGTTCAGCACCTTCATCTTTAAAGATGAAATATCGTAATTATACGCCACCAATTAGTTTTCCTCAAACATTTCATATAAAGGAAACTACTGATGGAAAATACGTATACTGTGCAACTTATGCTAAAAACATGCCAGTAACAAGTGTTAATTACACAAATGCAGGATCATATACTGATCCAGGTGTAAATTACATTTTAGAGCAAGGATATAAAGCTAAAACAGATAAGGAATATTTTGTAGCACAAACTGCATATTGGATTTACCTAATGGATACTAAAAAGATGAATTATTCAGATAGTATTAACACATTTAAATCAAAAATTTCATCTTCATCAAATACATATGCAAAACAAATTAAAGATTTAGTAAGTAAAGCTAAAGCTCAAAAAAGCTATAATCAAGCTGCTCCAACTATTAGTATTACAACAGATAGTATTAACTTCACTATAAGTAATGATGGTAAATACTATGTTTCTAATGGAATAGTTGTTAACAGTTCAGAAAGTGATTATAAAGTAGAATTAGTAAATGCACCAAAGAATACAGATTTTACTAAAAATGGAAATAAAATAACTATTAAAGTACCAGCTAGCTCAGTTAGCAATACAAAAAGTACTTTCACAGTTAAAGTTTCTAACAGCAAGACTATACTTAAATCATATAAATACACTCCAAGTAATAGCAAATACCAAGTTATGAGTGCAACTTATCCAATCGCAAAAAGTGCTAGTGCATCAAAAAGTATGTCATTAGCAGTAGATAAAGTTGTAATCAGCAAACAAGATGTAACTTCTAAGAAAGAATTACCAGGAGCAAAATTAGAAATAAGAAATGCATCAAATGAAGTAATTGATTCATGGACTTCATCAGATACACCACATGAAGTAAGTTTAACTCCAGGAACATATAAATTGAAAGAAACAATTGCACCAGAAGGATATGATTTATCAACTGAAGAAATATCTTTCGAAGTTACAAATAAAGGAACAACTAATAAAGTAGTTATGTATAATACTCCAACTAAAAAAGAAGTAAAGAAAACTACAATTAGTAAACAAGATGCAACTACAAAACAAGAATTACCAGGAGCAACTTTAGTATTAGAAGATGAAAATGGTAATGAAATAGATAAATGGGTATCTGGTTCAACACCACATGTTATAACAGATTTAAAACCAGGAAAATACAAATTAACAGAAACAATTGCACCAGAAGGATATGAATTATCTACTGAATCTGTTACATTTGAAGTAGATGAAAATGGTGAAACTAGTCCAGTAGTTATGTATAATAGTCCTAAAAAAGTTGTTGCACCACAAGTAATTATCAATAAACAAGATAGTTCTACAAAAGAACAAATTGCTGGAGCAACATTAGAAGTTAGAAATGAAAAAGGAGAAGTTGTTGAAACCTTTGTTACTGAAACAACTGCTCATGTAATAAAAAATCTAGCTCCAGGAACTTATACAATTACTGAAACAGATGCACCAGAAGGATATAAATTGTCAACAGAAAAAGTAAGCTTTACAGTACCAGAAAACAACGAAACAAACATTAATGTTATCGTATATAACACTAAAGAAGTAGTACCACAAAAAGCTGAAGAAGTAGCAGTACCAAGTACAGGTTCATTTAGTACTATTGCTTCATCTATGATAGGGTTAATAGTATTAATGATGGGTTCTGTTCTAATCGCTAAGAATTTTAAAAAGAATAATGGAATTTAATAAATTAAAATATCAAATAGCATCAGGAGTAATACTCATCATAATAGGTATTACTCTTTTGCTACATAATTATATTATAGAAAAAAGAGAAGAAGTATTCAGTAGTATGAATATAGCTATTTCAGAGGAAATAAAAAAAGATAATGAAAAAGAATCTGAAGAGGTAAAAGAAACTACTGAACAAGAAAATGAAGGGGATTCAAATAGCGTTGATACAGAACAAGATCCAAATTATCAATCATATATTGGACAACTATCAATACCTAAAATAGGTTTTCAAAAAGGTTTTTATGCTAAAGAATCTTCATTAAATAATGTTAAATTCAACATAAAAATCTTAGAAGTATCTAGTTATCCAGATGAAGAATATGGTAATGTTATAATTATAGGACATTCTGGAAATTATAGTAATAGTTATTTTGCTAATCTATACCAATTAGGTTTAGGCGATATAGCAAGTGTAACTTATAAAAACAAAAAATATAACTACAAAATAGTAAATATTTATACTGACACAAAAGATGGTACAGTTACAATTTATAGAGATGAAAATAAAAGTACAATGACTCTAATAACTTGTACCAAAGATGATGAAACAAAACAAACCATATATATATTAGAACTTGATAATATAGAATAGAAAGGAAATTTAAGGGGGAGGTTGACATGAAATACACGAATATATTTGATAAAATAGGATACTTATTTAGTATTATTGGAAGTTCTATTATCTATCCAATATTCCTAATAATATTTGCCTTATTAACAATAGTATTAATTTCTAAAAAAATAAAAAATAATAAAGTAATTATTCTAATGATAATAAGCTATCTTATCTTATTTATAGTTACTATATCAAATCATACAATGACATTAAATAGAGTATTTGATAGTATAGCAACAAACATCTTTAAAGATATCTATTTTCCATCAACACAAAGCTATTTATTCACTTTATTATTAATAGATATCGTAACTTTAACAAGTTTATTAAATAAGAAAATAGATAAAGCCTATCGTATTGCCAATGGAATATGTTTCTTTACAACAAAATTCCTATTAGCACTAATATTAGAAGTTATAGGTAAAAATAAAATAGATATTTTTTCTAAAAAATCTTTATTTTCAAATACTAGTTTAGTAGTATTATTAGAAATAAGTATAGGTATATTTATTATTTGGTTAATATCATTAGCAGTTATTTATATAACAAATATTATAGCATCTAGAATTATTGAAAGAAATAATAAAGAAACAGATGTTGAAGAAGAATATATAAATAATAATATAATAAATAAAGCAACATTAGAAATAGATAATATTGATGATGATATCACCAACGATGAAAACCAATTAGAAGAGGAAAATTATCTATATACATTTTCTAAGAATGAAGATGATACAAACGAGTTATCTTATATAGAAACATTAGAGGACGAATTTGAAACAGCAAAAAATATAGATAATAATATTTTAACATTTGATAATATAGAAAATAATAACATAGAATTATCAACTGAACCCGAAATTATCGAAACAAATATAAATAAAACAATTGAAGATAATTTCAGTCTAAATGATTTAACTATATCTATTGATGAAGATCTAGAACAAGAATCTAATATAATGGATGTTGAAGAACCAAAAGTAGACAGTGAAATATTATTTGATAGATTATTAAATAATGGTATTCCATTAATTGAAGAACAAAAAAATGAAAAAGATAATTATACATTAAATGATTATAAAACATTTAATAAAATGTTAAAAGAAATAAGAGAAATGAATAATAGTAATATTATCAATATAGATAGTAGACTAGATTTAAGACTAAAATTAAGATATTCTGAAGAAGAATATAGTCTATTTAAAAGTATGATAAAGAATTATTCAAATTAAAAGGAAGGATATTATGAAAAAAGAACTAATTAACTTTATAGCAAATATAAATTTTGCTTATCTAAGTATAGTAGTTATCTTATTCATTATATCCTTTATTTTTTTATCTCATAAAAAAATAAAACCATTATTAAAACAAATATATGTAATAGTATATGTAATCATAATATGGATAGGTTTCCTTATCTTCAATGATAGATTAAATGCTGTATTCAAGCTACAATATTCAAATATTAAGACATATTTATTACTTTTAATAATTGTTAATATCATAACAGTCATAAATATTAATTTTATTAAATCAAAAAAATATAAAATAATAAATTATTTAATGTTTAGTATTAATTTATTAATCTTCATGATAAATGTTATATTAATATTAACAAATAGATTAAATTTAACAAACATAACCATAGATCACGTATTAAAAGTAATAAATATTAATTATATAATCTTTATAATATATATAAATATAATATGTTATATATATCTAATTGAAATTATAATTAATAAGATAAAAGATATCATATTAGAAAAAAAATTAACCAAACAATATAAACAAGAAATTGATAATAGTATTTCTGAACCAATAGAAGAAAATATTATAATTGAAGAACCAGAAACAAACGATATTATCAAAGATAATATCCCAATTAATAGCAATACCTTCATCATCGATGGCATTGACTGTAGTGCTATATTTGATAGTAACAACAAAGAAGAAACTTATAAAAATTATTATATCTTATTAAATGATGTCAATGCCAAATTAACAAATGGATATACTATTCAAGAATATACTAAAATAAAAGATATTATAAATAGATTAAATATCAAAGATATAAATAATATTAATTTAGATATAAATCAATTAAGTATGATAACATATGATGAATATAATTTACTAAAGAATTATTTAAATAGTAAAAATATAAAAATATAAAAAGAGTTCACAAATATAATTAGAACTCTTTTTATATTGCTTGTAAAATATCTTAAAATATGATAAATTATAATAAGTAAGATGGTGATAGGATGTATCTAAAAAGTATAAAAGCATATGGTTTCAAATCTTTTGCTGATAAAACAGAAATTAATTTTGGGCAGAATATTAATGGAATAGTAGGACCTAATGGAAGTGGTAAAAGCAATGTAGTAGATGCTGTTAGATGGGTATTAGGAGAACAATCTATAAAATCATTAAGAGGTGATTCATCTGTAGATATAATATTTTCTGGAAGCAAAAGTAGAAAGCCTTTAAACAGTGCTTCAATAACATTAGTTTTTGACAATTCAGATAGACATCTACCAATTAATTATACTGAAGTATCAATAAAAAGGATAATGTATAGATCAGGTGAAAGTGAATTTTTCCTAAACAATGAGAACTGTAGATTAAAAGATATAACAAACTTATTTGCCGATTCTGGAGTAGATAAAGAATCATTCAATATAATTTCTCAAGGAAAAATAGATGAAATATTAAGTGCCAAAGCAGACGATAGAAGATCAGTATTTGAAAGTGCTGCTGGCGTATTAAAATACAAAAAAAGAAAAATAGAAGCTTTAAAAAAATTAGATAGAACCAATACTAATATTGAACGTATCAACGATATTATAAGTGAATTAGAAACAAATCTTGAACCATTAAAAAGACAAAGTGAAGATGCTCAAAAATACTTAGAATTAAAAGAGAAATTAAAAAATATTGAAATATCATTAATGAGTCATGATATTAATAATTACAGCTATGAAATAAAAATAACAGAAGACAAAATAAATGAAATAAACGATGAACTTACTAGTTTATCCATAAATAATTCTAATTATGATATAGAAATAATTACCAAAAAAGAAGAATTAATTAAAGTAGAAAATAAAATTACAGAAAATCAGCACCAATTAGTTGAACTTACAAAAAATATTGAAAAAATAGATGCTAATGTAAGAATATTAAAAGAAAGAGAAAAATACACTAAAAAAACTAATGAAGTAAGTTCAAATATAATTAAACTGAAAGAAGATCTATTAAAGCTTAATAATAATATAGATAATCTAAACTTAATAATAGATAATAATACCAAACAATTATCTAAACTAGAAAGAGAAAAAAACATATTAGAAAAAGAAATAGAAGAATTAAATAAAGATTATAACAAAATCAATAATAGTATTCAAAAAAACAATCGTGACCTAACAGATTTAAAATATAAAATAGATTATCAAGAAAGAACCATAAATAATAACGAATCTTTACCACCATCTATAAAAAATATTTTAAACAATCCAAGATTAAAAAACTATCATAATGTAATAGCTAAATTAATTGAAGTAGATGATAAATATGCTACATGCATTAGCATGTCTTTAGGAAATGCCAGTAACTATCTAGTAGTCAATACACCAAATGATGCCAAAGAGATGATTAAGTATCTAAAAGATAATAAGCTAGGCCGAGCAACATTTTACCCTCTAGATACAATTAAGCCAAGGGCAATAGATGAACAAACATTAAATACAATAAAAAACATTAAAGGATTCATTAATGTTGCCTCAAATATAGTTAAATATCAAAAAACATATGAAAATATTATCTTAAATCAACTTGGGAATATTATTATAACAGAAGATATAGAAAGTGCCAATTCTATATCTAAAACAATTAATAATCGTTACAAAATAGTAACACTAGATGGCCAAATAGTAAACGTAGGTGGATCTATAACAGGTGGTTCCATTACTAATAAAAACAACCTAATCAACGAAAAGTATGAACTAGATAACAAAAAAAGAGAATATCAAGAATTAATAAATAGTAATAAAAAACTAGAACAAGAGATAACTAATATATCAAAAACTATAACATCAAAAGAAAAAGAATTACATGAAATAACTAATTCGATAATCTCAATTAATAATATTATTAAAAAGACTAATACTGAAAAAGAAGATAATAATAATAATAAAGATAATATAGCAAGAGAATTAAAAGATTTAGAAGCTATTAACAAAGATAAAAGTAAAGGAGAATTAGAAAAATTACTGAACACTTATTATGCTACAATTAATAATAAAAACGATATAGAAAACAGCATAGAATTACTAAATAAAGAAAAGCAATCATTATCTGAAACAATAACAGAATTAGAAACAAACAGCAAACAAAGTAACAGCTATATTAATAACAAAGAAAAAGAATTAAACAAACTAAATTTAAATATCAACACCATAAATATTAAAATGGATAATCTATTAATGCGTCTAACAGAAGAATATAATATGACTTATGAAAGTGCTATAAATAATTATAAATTAGAAATAGATGAAAATATAGCAAGAGAACAAGTTAATAATATTAAAGATAATATAAAAAGAATAGATAATGTTAATATAGGTGCTATTGAAGAATATAAAAGAGTAAGTGAAAGATACAATTTTCTAAATAGTCAAAAAGAAGATTTACATAACGCCGAACAAACATTAATGGAAATTATTAATGAAATGGATACTATCATGCAAGAAAAGTTTCTTAAAACATTTGAAGAAATAAGAGTAGAATTTAAAAAAGTATTTAAAGAACTATTTGGTGGAGGCGAGGCTGAATTAACTTTAACTGAACCAGATAATATTCTAGAAACAGGTATTGATATAAAAGCTGTACCATCAGGTAAGAATTTAAAAAGTCTATCACTTCTATCAGGTGGTGAAAAAACATTTACAGCTATATCCTTATTATTTGCTATTCTAAATGTTAGACCAGTACCATTCTGTTTATTAGATGAGGTTGAAGCAGCCTTAGACGATGCTAACGTCGAATCATTTGGCAAATATTTAGAAAAATATAGAGATAAAACACAATTTATTTTAATAACTCACAAAAAGAAAACCATGGAATTTGCCGATATCTTATATGGAATTACCATGCAAGAATCAGGTGTTAGTAAACTAGTAAGTGTAAGATTAGAAGATATTAAAAAATAATCTTCTAATCTTTAAAAGGAGTGTTCATATGAAAAACAATTCATTAATCTCAAAATTTGAAGAAATAGTAACTGGATTAATAAAAATAAAAGAACAACATACAGCTGGCTTTATGGTAGATTATGAAGATCTAGTAAAAGCAACATCTGATGGATACATGTTAAACTGGGTAAACATAGGTCCAACTAAAAAACTAAAAAAAGAAACCCAAATACTAATTGCAGAACGAGTAAACAAATATAAGAAAAATATTCAAACAAATAAAATTTTATATGATAACACATATTATGAAGATATTATAAGAAGTATTCTTGAACAAAAAGGTGTAATAGAAGAAATAATATGTACAAAACCTTATTCTATAGCATCCAAATACTTAAAAAAGACTATTGAAGATATAACAGATGAAGAAATAAGTAATTATATTAGACAAAATGAATTAACTGAACATAAAGTATTATCTAAAAGACTTCAATAGTCTTTTTTTATAAATCATTGTTCTATTTAACAAAAATGTGCTATAATTATATTGGTAATGCTGAAGTAGCTCAGTTGGTAGAGCAATTCACTCGTAATGAATAGGTCGCAGGTTCAAGTCCTGTCTTCAGCACCATTGACGAATCTGTTCGAACTATTCGAACTTTTAGATAGATATCAATCAGAAATGATTGATTTTTTCATTTTATAAGAAAAAATCATAGAAAGGTTGGTGTCTATGATAAAAATAATTAAAGAAGAAATTGAGATTGATGAATCATTAGTTTCTAGATTAAATGTTATATGTGATTTTTGCAATACTACACCTATCATAGAGAATGGTAGTATTAGGAAAATACAACATACTAATTTAACTTATATTGAGCCACATAGAATTATTATTAAAGGTATTACATTTCTAGCATTTAATTATTCAAATGAAATCTATGTTCATAATCTTGGTGTATTATATGTTAAAGAAGATAATGGAACTTTACTAGAAAATGTTGATGATGTATTTAAATTAATACCAGCTGAATGTGATGGTAATGTTGTATATAGTAAGGAATCTATATTAGTAGAATCAAAACATGTTCCTTACTATGAAAATGAAGAAAATTCAGATGATGAAATTTCTTCATTAAAATCTAAAATAAAAGATTTAAAAGATTCATTAGACTATTGGAAAGATAAATTTCAAAGAGTAATAAAATTTATTCACGATAAAATACATGGTATATTTGGCGATAAAGATGATAAATATAAAGAAATGGCTGATAATTTATTTATAAATGGTATTATGGACGAAAAAGAATATACTAGTGTTATTAATAAAAAAGAGAAAAATCGTGATGATTATGAGAGGTAATAAAAAAAAATAATTGTAGTATGAAAAGCCAAAAAGTTATGTTATAATATATGCTAATTAAACAGGAGGGATACTATGAGTAGATTATATGAAACAAAAGCAGATGAAAAAAGATGGAAAATCGTTGAAATTGATAAAGAAAATTATAATTCTTACAAACTTATAGATAAGGAAAATGAAGAAATTTATTTTTTGAATCACATTATAGGTTTTGAACAAGTCACAGACGATGAGTTTCTTGTTTTTAGAAGAGCAAATTATGATGATTTCGAAATAGTAAGATATAAACTACAAAAATCTAAGTTTATAAAATTATTTTCTGAAAGATTTAGTCAATTTTATTTTATTTCTGATGATAGGATAATGTTCACTTATTGGGGCAACACTGGTCGATATCGTTGTGGAGGTATTTATTCTATAAAAGATAATAGTATGCTAAAAGAAGCTAATTGGTTAGAAGGTACTATTATAGATATATATAAAGATGATGAAAATCCAGATGAAATTAAATTATATGTTGAAAAAGAAATATATTCATATAGATTAAATAATCAAAAATTAATATTTACAGTTGATCCAAATACATTACTACCAAATTCTGATTGTTATAGTCAACTTAGAGATTCTTTTATAAAAGTAAGTAGTAAAGAAGACATTGATAAAATTGAATCTGAGGAACAAAAAAATATAAAAATTATTGAAGAGCAAATGTACCAAAAAGAAAAAGAACAATTGCAAAAAGCAAAACAAAAAGTATTAGGAAGAAAAAAAGAATCAAAGTAGCATAAAAGTTATTGCTACTTTTTCTATTCTTTGGTAAAATGAATGTAGTGATTGATATAAATCAATCGTCTTTATGCCAAAGAGTTGTAAACCACTTCGTCGTTCGCACCATTATGATAGTAAACTCGGACAACTTATCCGAGATGCAATAAATGAACTAACTAGAAATGTTAGTTTTTTTTGTTGTTTAAGAAAGAAAGTGAGAATGATTATATCTTTTATAAAACTATGGTATGACAAGGATTTTGATATTTAAAAAGACAAGCATTCGCTTGTCATATAATATTCTATTTCTAATAGAGTAACATATTTTTCATTTGATAGAGTCAAAATGGTGTGTGCAAAGGGAATATTCCCTTTTGAAACCTTAAAGCTTAATTAAACAATCAATCAAAAATATGTTTTTTTAAAATCTATTGCCACTTTTATTTGCAATCGCAAACAGAAACATGCTTGACTATTATTTATTCATCCAAGGAAAAATCTTTCTTTTTAATTCTAATCTTTTTTGCCTTTTCATTTCTTTATAAAGTTGTTTTTCTTCTAATCTTTTTTCTTCTTCTAATTGATCTTGTCTCATTTGATATAATATTGTTTTGCTCCATTCAGGGCAATCATCAATTTTTACAAATATTCTTTTAAATATCTCATCTTCTTTTCCTTTAAGTGCTGTTATAACTGAAGTTGAATTACATTCATAATAATATTCCTTTTTATAACTATGGGATGATAAACTAAAATCTTTGGAAAATCTATTAGATCGTTTATCGACATGAATATCAACACCATACTGCCCTATATAAACTAAGAAATTAGAATTTAATGCTTTTATTTCATAAGCAGATTGATTTTTAAAATCATGGAACTTTATTAATTCATCATAAAGCTCTGATAATTCTTTTCCTATAAGAGTTAATAATTCTTGATAATGTAATGATTCACTTTCAACAACATATAAATCATCATTTTGTTTTGCAAAAAATATTTCGTCATTTTTAAATTCGATTCTTAATTGCTTCTTTTTATAATCAAAATTATAAATTATAATACTTGGATTAATATTATAAAAATGTTCTTGATATCTTTCTTTTATATATTTGTATTTATTGTCAAATATTTTTATTAGATTTGCAATATCATATAATGATATACAATCAGTATCTTTAATTCTTTCTTGAGTAAATAATTCATCAACTTCTTTTATAATTTCTTCACTATTGCTTAATGGTTTGTATTTAGTAATTTTGCTTTCTTCCCAAGCTTGTGTAGATACAGCTTTATCAGTATAAAAATATATCTTTTTACCTTCTTTTGAATATTGAATTGTATTAAATATTACATCAGGATTAGATTCAAATATTTTTTTTAGGCAACTTTCTAATGAATATTCACTAATATTACTAATACTACAAATTTTTAAATTATTACCTAAATCTTTAAGTGGTAATACTATATCATTATATACTATTGTCTTATTAATTACAGTTGTATGTGGTACAAATGGCACTACTGGTATAAACATATTATCTTCCCCCTTAACGAAAGTAAAGCTATTATATCATATTTTCTAAGGAAAAATATATTTTTTATTGTTTTTCCTTAAAATATAGTATATCTATTAATAAAACTATTGCATGACAAGGATTTTGATATTTAAAAAGACAAGCATTCGCTTGTCGATAATATCTATATACAATAGATAAAACATACTTTTTATTGGCAGATTTAATAGGAGTACAAAGTGAAAGTTTCTTTTAAAATCCTAAAATATAATTAAGTATGAACTTTTTGTTAAAGCAAAATTATGTATTTTTTAATTACAATAAATTGCAGTTATTTTCTTCTTATCTTCATTTGTAATATTCTATTGTTAATTTCAGGATTAGCAGTTATGCAATCATATGAAAGTGCATCCCATCTTGAATCAAAATAGTTACTATTATCTCTAAATTCTTGATTTGAAATATTATAATATGCTTTTGTTAATGCAACTTTTTCATCTTCATTTTGTGCTTGTTCTAATAAAGTTGGGATATGTGCTCCTGATAAAATTAATATTTCATATTTTGCAGTTTTACATTCTTCCATCATTAAATCTTTAAATCTAGAATCAATTCCTTGAATTCTTCCCAATTCTTTTTCAACTTCTAATAATAATTTTTTTGATTTTTCATCAGATAAGTATTTTGGATTAGTGACTTTAATATCTTCACTATCATATTTTTGTGAATCAAGTAAATGTGCTATTCTAATTTGTACTCTTAAATGTGGTATTTCTGCTTCGTCTTCTAACCATTGTTCTTCAGCTATTGATAAATAATATTCATTGTCAACATCTAAAGGTTCTCTCAAACTTCTATAATAATCTTGTTCTTCCATAAGAACTTGTAATAAAGGAAAATCATTTTTAGTTACTTCTTTTAATAATATTCCTTGATTTTCTGCACATAATGTTAAAAAATCTAGTTCTTCTTTACTCAAAGGATAATCTTTTGTTGTTGCACCACAACACATACATTTTAATTCGTCTTCTAATTTAACAAAAAAGTGTCTGTCTACACAACGTTCATTAAAAAAATCTTTATAAAAAATATTAAAAGTAATATATTCAGTTAATATTTTATGTTTTTCTTCTCTAAGACTTCTTAATTCATCCTTAATTCTAACATAATCATAAACTTCTTTATAAACATTTTTTAATCGTCGCCTTAAATCTAGTAAATCTACGCCTAAATAAGTACAATTACTAGAACTTTTTCTTATCAAATTATCAACAATACTATATAACCCCCATTGTTCTTTAAAGCTTAATTTCCCATTTTCTTCATTATTCTTTTCTTCACTAATTAATTTATCATATTGTTCTTTTCTAGATAAACAATCTTCAATTCTGTCATTTAATTCTTTATAATTTTCAATTTGACCATTAAGAGTTTCAGGCCAAGTCCAATCTTTTCTTACAAATTCATCAACACTTTTCAAATTAAAAACCTCCCTTATGTATATATTTTAACATATAATTATATATTTTTACTATTTTTTGTAACATTTACTTAAAATGTAGTATATTTATATTAGGTAATAATTTATTACTACCTAATAAAGTTTACAAGAAAAGGTATTCAACTTTTTCTTCACATGTATCATTGACGAATCTGTTCGAATTATTCGAACTTCATATAGAGAGCTTTCAAAAAGTTCTTTTTTTGTTATTTTGTATATGTGAAGAAATATCTTATATAATAAATATATGATAGTACAAAGATATTTCTCTTATTTTCTCATAACTTCATCTCTATACACTTTTATTAAAGTTAAAGGATAATAGTACCTAAACTAACTAAATATTCTTGTAAAAACTATTGTATAAATATTACAATAATATAAATGAATAACAGATATTTTGATAAAATAAAATATTGAAATAACATATGATTATGTTATAATATAAAACCGAGGTGTACTATGGAAAAATATATATTAAGCAATATGAAAGATAAAAATTTTTCTAAAGCTGTTAACGAGATTTATTTATTAACTGACTATAATAAACTTCAGTATCCAGAATATTATAAATGGTATTATCAAAAAAATTTACCAAGAATAATAACGGGAAATGGTGAAGCTATATTTTATTTAGATGGTTTTCAAATAGTAGGTTTATCGATGTTAAAAAAAACTGAAGATGAATCTAAAATATGTACACTTTTAATAAATGAAGACTATCGTAAAAAAGGTTATTCTAAATTGATACTAGAGGATTCATATGAGTATTTAGGTACTGAAAAACCATTAATAACTATTCCAGAAAAAAGATTAGATGAATTTTCAAAAATTATTAAAGATTATGGGTGGGTAGCAACAGAAACTACTAATAAATATTATAGTCCAGAAATAATTTTTAATAATCCAAAAGTCCTTAATAAGAAGTTGTAGATATTTACGGCATTACACTATTGACGAATCTGTTCGAACTATTCGAATTATTTAGAAAGATATCAATCAGAAATGATTGATTTTTTTTGTTTATAAGAAAAAGACATAAAGAGCAATAAACTCTATCTAGAATTTAATTATTCAAATGAAAAAAAGAAAACTAAATAATAATACCCTAATCAAGTGATTGACTAATTAATTATATAATAATATAATAAATTATCGAAATGAGGAGGTTTTATGGAAAAAGAAGAGAAAACAATATCAATTCAAGTAAATAATCTAATTGCATTATGTCATATATTAAATGATTATGATGAATTTACTAAAAATTTAACAAGATTGATAAAAGAAGAAGATTACAGTGATATAGTATATAATTTATGTAAAATATCTAATGGCCATTTTGTTGTTGGCTCAAAAATAATTAAAAGATTCTATAAAGATAATAAATCAGTTATAGATATAATAAATAAATTTTATAGTATAGGTGAATTTATTAATGATTGTTATGGTAATTCAAACGAGGAATCTAGTGTAGATTTCTTCTATAAGTATATTACAAACCATCAAAAAGATTTAGAAAGAATACTTTCTTTATTAGAACAAATTAATAAATTAGGTTTTGATAGATTAGAATTTAATGAAGAATTGGATTTCACTAATAATGAGTATAAAATATATACAAAACTTAATGAGAATTTTAGCATATCATATCTAGATAATATGGAGGCAATTCCTAATTATCGAAGCGATATCGTTGAATATAGAACAACTGGTTCTAATTATGAAATAGTTGCCGATGTTTCCTTAGGCGACATTTCAAAATGCGAACTTTCGAAATATGGGAAAAAAATTACAGTTAATAGTTTATTATTTGATTATAAAAAATTACCAGAAGATATAACTAAAGAGTTTACATTTGATAGAATTGTAAGCTTAAAGAAAGAAAAACAGGAAGAATGTGATAGTATAAGAAATTCTGTTGATTTGAGTATTGGTGTTGATGATTTATATTCTCAATATGATATTACAAGTAAAATTATAGAAAGTTTAAAAAATGTAGAAAGTAAAGAACAATTACATGAGGTATTACTAGAAATTAAACCATATCTAGAACAATTACAATCTTTAAGTTCAAAATATGATGATAGTGTGGTACAAAATGATTCACCTATTACAAGAGAAAAACTTCAAGAAGAAAAAAGACTGTATTTGGAAAGAAGAAATCGGATGAAGTATAAGCCGCTTTGTCGCTTGCGCCGTAAATAATTTGGTTTAACTTTTCTTCTATTTACTAATAAATATCAATTCTAGAAATAAAATTGATATATTTGTAGAAATGGTAAAAACATTAGAAACGAGAAATATTTATAATAGTATTTATAATTGGAGGAATTTTAAATGAAAGAATTGGATAATGAATATACTAAAATGAAAGAGATAAGGAAAAAAATAAAGAATGAGATAAAACTACTTGAAGAAGATAAAAATGTAAAAAAATATATAGAATTAAAGAAGATGTTAAATTATAGCTTATGCAATGAACAATATGATTTATGTAAGCATGTATTAGTATATTCAAAAGTTTATGATGATAAAAATAAACGTTGTGGATGTATTAAGTGCGGTTTAGATGAAAGCGTTTTAGATGAAAATAGAGATGATCTTTCACTTAAAAATAAAATAATGTATGACTATTTAAAAAATCATCATAGTAGAATTGATGGTATTAATACTGGAAATAAATGTGATTTAAGTTTAGCTCAGGCTATATATTTTAAATTAAAAGAAGTATATCCTAATATTAATGATTTAACTGCCATTAAATATTATGAGATAGCTCTTGATAATATTAGAAATATAGATGTAAGTAAAAAAAGAAAAGAAAGCAGAGCAAAAAGACTATCTTTAAAACCTAATTTTAATAACTGGGATGCTGAAGATATATGCATAAAAAATTGACTTAAAGTATATTATATGCTATAATCACTGCAACGAAAGGAAGGATTATTATGATTAAATTATATATAATACAATTTAATCATCATCATAATAGTCTGCACTTGTTAATACGACATTGACCCTGTCGTAGGTACAAGTGCTATTTGTAGTGCTTGTATCTAGCTATAAATAAAACTATTATGCTATACAAGTACTACTTGTATAGCTTTTTTAATTAAATAAATATAAGAAAGAGGAGATTATTATGAAAAAAATAAATAAAGGAATTGTCTTTAGTAATGACATAAAAAGAATATTAAAAGGCGTAAATGCCTATAATTATGAATATAAATTTATACCAAACAATATAGTAATTAATACCATAAGAGAAGATTTTAAAAGGGATGTAAATAAAATATTTAATAGTAATGTAACTATAATTACAGAAGAAGAAATGTTAGAAGTAAATAACCTAATAAGTGGTGACTATCCCCATTGTTACTCTAGATAAAATTTATATAAGGCCTGATGAAAAAAATATCTATTTTTTAGATTGCACTAGAGTAGATGGTACTAATGAAATAATATCTAGAACCAGTGAATCATTAGATTACCAAATATCAAGATTATCTAACCAAATACAAGCAAAACAAATAATATTAGCAGATGATGTAGTATTCTCAGGTAATGTACTAAAAGATATTATTAATAGATTTAATAAATATAATATAAAAGTAGTAGGAATAATATCATCCCTAACTACCAGTAAAGCCTATTATATTTTTAATCAAAATCTAAAATATGGCCTTATAACCAACTATTTAATGTCAACAAGTGTCATAGATCAAATATGTGAAAGAGACTTCTATTTTGGCATAGCAGGCTCCGGTATTATGATTAATACCAATAACGGCCTCTATAAAGCTCCATATTTTAAACCATATGGCAATCCTAATGAAAGAGCCTCTATACCTGATAAATATGAAAAATATTTTTCTAAAGGTTGCCTATATAGAAGTACCTATCTATGGGAAGAAATAGATAAACAAAAGAAAACCAATACCAAAATATCAGAGTTACCTGAAAGAATAATTAATACTAATGAAAATGAAGAAGTCGTTAAAACCTTAAAGAAGGAGATAAGAAAATTATGAAAAAGATACAAATAGGTATAATGGGATCAGCTGCTGATTTAAAATATAGTAAAGAAGCTATTAAATTTGCCAAAGAATTAGGCAAATTAATAGCCAAATCAGGAAACATACTAGTATATGGTGCTGAAAAAGAGTATACATCTCTATCAACAGAAGCAGCCAAATCAGCCAGTAAAAATAATGGAATCACTGTAGGTATTACTAGTGGTAAAAATAAAAAAATTTATGGATCATATCGCCCAACCATCTTAATCAATTCAGGATTAGAAATAGGTGGTGGAAGAGAATTTAACCTAGTATTATCTTGTGACATTATAATAGCTATATCAGGAGGATCAGGAACCCTAACCGAAATAGCCATAGCATATCAAGCAGAAATACCAATAATAGTAGTAGACAAATATGGTGGTTGGGCCAATAAATTATCCAATAAATATCTAGATGATAGAAAAAGATTAAAATGTATAAAAGTATCAACACCACAAGAAGCTTTATCTAAAGCCATTGAATTAACACAAAAAAAGTAGCATATCTATTGCTACTTTTTCTATTGTTTGATAAAATATAATCAACAACTAAACTAGGAGTGATAATAATGGATAAGATAGAACAAAGTAGAAGATGGGATGAAAAACTTAATGAATATATAAGCAATTTAGAAAGCACAGAAAAAGGAAGACTTGCTGGTGAATGGCTAAATGATGAAGCAGCTTATACTAAAACAATAAAATTCTTAAAAGAACTATATAACAGTTTTGCTCATAATAATTATCCAATCCCTAATAGCATACTAAACCTTGAAGAAAAAACAGTATATACTTATAAATGCATTATCCAAGACTTAGCAGAATCAAAAAAAGGAAGTCATAGCTTTCTTACTGAAGAAGATTATGAAAAAATAACTTTTGAAGAAATAATGCATAAATCTAGAACCGATAGTGAAATAGTATATGGAAAACGTGTTGCAAATTATAATAAACTATTTGAGAATAATGATAAACCTAAATTAAGATAAAAGACTTTAAATAAAAGTCTTTTTATTGTATAATAATATTTAGTTAAGGAGAATGATAAAATGAAAAAGACTTTAGTATTATGTATACTAGATGGTTGTGGTATTAGAAAAGAAAGTAATGGTAATGCTTTTAAAAACGCTAAAAAACCTACATTTGATTATTTATACAATAATTATCCTCATACTTTATTAGAAGCCTCTGGCCAATTAGTAGGTCTTCCAAAAGGTCAAATGGGCAATAGTGAAGTAGGACACATGAATATAGGAGCAGGAAGAATAGTATATCAACCACAAGAATTAATTAATAGAGAAATAGAAAGTAAAAATTTCTTTAAAAATGAAAATATATTAAAGATAATGCAACATGTTAAAGATAATAATTCCAAATTACATATTATGGGTCTTTTAAGTGATGGAGGAATTCATTCTCATATATCGCACTTATTTGCCATCATTGATATGTGTAAAAAACAAAACATTAATGAAGTTTATTTGCATATGTTCACAGATGGAAGAGATACCGATATTCATGGTGGAATAAAGTATATAGAAGAATTAGAAAAAAAATTAAAAGAAACAAATATAGGTGTTATTACTACTATATCTGGTAGATATTATGCTATGGATAGAGATAATAACTATGATAGATTAAAACTAGCGTATGATGCTATCTGTTATGGAATAGGTGATAAATATAACACTCCTACAGAAGTATTTAATAAATCATATGAAAATGATATAACAGATGAATTCATTAAACCAAGTATAATTAATAATACCAATGGCTACTTAAATGATAACGATGGCATAATAATCTTTAATTATCGTCCAGATAGATTAAGAGAAATGTGTACAGCCATAACTAATCCTAAAGCTAGTCCTATGGAAACTAAGACATTTAATAATATAAAGCTAGTATCAATGATGCCAATTACAGATACTGTTATGGGTGAACATGCTTTTGATCACCAAGTATTAAACAATACCATAGGTGAGTATATAGAAGGCTTAGGCTTAAATCAACTAAGAATAGCAGAAACAGAAAAATATGCCCATGTTACTTATTTCTTTGATGGAGGAGTAGAAAAAGAATTAAAACACTCTAAAAGAATACTAGTTCATTCTCCAAAAGTAGCCACATATGATTTAAAACCGGAAATGAGTGCTGAAGAAATAACAGATAAATTATTAAAAGAACTAAATAAAGATTATTTAGATGTAGTTATTTTAAACTATGCTAATGGGGATATGGTTGGACACACTGGTAATTATGATGCTGCCGTTGTAGCAGTAGAATTCGTCGATAAATGTCTAAAAAGATTATATGACAAAATAAAAGAAATAGATGGAATTCTAATAGTAACAGCTGATCATGGTAATTGTGATGTTATGATTAATGAAGATGGTACTCCATGTACAACACATACAACCAATAAAGTACCATTTATCATAACGAGAAAAAATCTAAAATTAATAGATAATGGTAAACTAGCAGACATAGCTCCAACTATGTTATCACTATTAAATATACCAATACCTATTGAAATAGATGGGAAAGTACTTATTAATAAATAAAGGTGGTGATATAATGCAGCAAAATATTAGTTCATATCTAACCGGACTAACTAATCTAGCTTCATCTATTTCTTCCTATATAGGCCCTTCATTTATAGAAGTAGATTGCATGTATAAAAAAGATTACAAAAAATCTTTTGCCAATAAATACAAAATAAAAGAAGAATTAATTGAATTAGAAGAAACAAATAAAACACTAGAACAAATACTAGCCTCTTGGTTAGGTACTGATGAAAAAAAGTTATTAGAAAGCTTATTATATTGGATTAATCTTGAAATAGGTAATCCAATCAAAGTATATACAATAAAAAACAACAAATTATTAGATTCACTTGGTAGATGTGATGGAGGCATAAGTATGTTTTATTTAATGGATGATATGTTTTTTGTTGAATTTAAAAAGTATATGGTATGTTTCACAATGGGAAATAATGAATAATTAAGCTATATTTGAAAAAAAATAAAAATATGATAAAATAAAATTAAGAATATAATAATTCTTAATTTTTTTATGGAGGTAGCTATGTACTATAACGAGGATATAGATATAATATATAAAAGGTTAAAATCTAATAGTAAAGGATTAACTAATAATGAAGTAAATAAAAGAATAAAAGAAGAAGGCAAAAACATATTGCCAAAGAAAAAAAGACCAAGTATTATAGAATTATTTTTAAAAGAATTCACATCTCCTATTGAAATAATCCTAATTATAACAGTAATAATTTCTTTTATAGTAGGAGAAATAGTTGACGCTAGTGTTATTATCTTTATTATTCTAGTAGATACAATAATGGGTACTTATCAAGAAAATAAAGCTTTAAAATCAGCTGAAAGTTTAAATAATATGCTAAAAAATAAAAGCAAAGTATTAAGAGATAATAAAGAATATATTATAGATTCTGAAAATATCATAAAAGGAGATATTATTCTTTTAGAAAGTGGAGATAAAATAAATGCAGATGCTAGAATAATTGAAGCCAATAATCTCCAAGTAGATGAATCTATATTAACAGGAGAAAGTATTAACATAGTAAAGAATAATAAAGTAATAAAGGATAATACTATTTTAGCAGAACGCAAGAATATGTTATATGCAGGATGTAATATAATTACTGGTAGAGCTAAAGCTATTGTAACATCTACAGGCATAGATACAGAAATAGGAAAAATATTCAAACAAGTTACTGATACTCAAGAAGAAAAAACCCCATTAACCATTAGGATGGAACATTTTACCAAACAAATAAGCCTTATAATGGTCATAATAGCTATCATATCTAGTATTATTCTATATATAAATGGTTATAAATTTAATTCAATTTTTCTCTCAGTAGTAGCATTAGCCATATCTGCCATGCCAGAAGGGCTACCATTAGCCCTAACAATGGCCCTAACAATAGCATCCAATAAAATGAGTAAAAAAAATGTTATCGTAAAAAATTTAAATTCCGTAGAAGCACTAGGCAGTTGCACTGTCATTGCAACTGACAAAACAGGAACACTTACAGCCAATGAACAAACAGCAAGAAAAATAGTATTAAAAAATGGTGAAATTATTAATATAACAGGTACCGGATACAATAATGATGGAGAAATAATAATTAATAATGAAAAATCTATCACTCAAGTAACCAAAATAATAAATCTATGTGCTTTAAATAATGAAGCTCATTTTACCAAAGAACAAAACAAATTCAAATACTATGGTGATTCTATCGATATAGCCTTTCTAGCTCTTAAATCAAAATTGAATACAAGTATCAATTATCAACAAGAAAAAATGATATCATATGAATCAGAAAAACAATATTCAGCAGTATTCTATAGAGACAATGGGAAACTAAAATGTACCGTTAAAGGCTCAATCGAAAAAGTAATGTCATTTTCTCAACATAGTGAAAAATATATAAAACAAAATGAAGAATTATCAAAAGAAGGCTATCGCGTAATAGCAGTATGCGATGGCTATGTAGATAGTACCAAAGAAAAAGACATAAAAGATTTAGATTTCTTAGGTCTAGTAGCTTTTATAGATCCTGTTAGAGATGAAGTTAAAGAATCCATTAAAGAGTGTCAAAATGCAGGTATCAAAGTTATAATGATAACAGGAGATCATCCTAAAACAGCTCTAGCTATTGCTAAAGAATTAAATTTAGTCAATACTGAAAAAGAAGTTATAACTAGCAAAGAATTAGAAGAAGCTTACTCCAAAGGACAATCTTATTTTGATAATTATATTAAAAAAATTAAAGTTTTTTCAAGAGTGACCCCAACAGATAAACTAAATATAGTTAGTGCTCTAAAAAGAACAGGGGAATATGTAGCAGTAACAGGAGACGGAGTTAATGATGCTCCAGCAATAAAAACAGCCAATATAGGAGTAGCAATGGGAAGTGGTACAGATGTAGCCATTGATACAGCAGATATGATTATAATGGATGATAATTTTACTTCTATTGTAGAAGGAGTAAAAGAAGGAAGAATAGCTTATGCTAACATAAGAAAAATAGTTTTATTCTTATTGTCTTGTGGGTTAGCAGAAGTATTATTTTATCTATTCTCAGTATGTTTAGGCTACGAATTGCCATTAGTAGCCATCCAATTATTATGGCTAAATATTGTTACAGATGGTCTACAAGATATGGCTTTATCATTTGAAAGAGGATCAAAAGATATAATGAATACCCCGCCAAGAAAAACAGATGAATCATTATTTAACAAAGAGTTAATGATAGAAGTACTTATATTTGCCTTTACTATATCATTCATGATATTTACAATTTGGAAATATTTAAATGATAAAAATACTAATCTCTTACTATCTAGAAGCATAATTATGCTTCTAATGGTCTTCATTCAAAATATTCATGTTCTAAATTGTCGAAGCGAAAAAAATAGTATTTTTACCACACCATTAACTAGCAATCCATTAGTAATAATAACCATAATAGGTTCCATATTATTACAAATTATAGTAATAAAAGTACCAATTCTAGCTAATTTCTTAAAAATAACTAATTTACCATTACCAACCATAATTCTATCATTTGCCTTCTCATTACTAATAATAATAGTATCAGAGTTATATAAAATAATATATAGAACTATAAAATAAAAGAAAATAGTGATATAATACATTACGCAAGGAAGTGTTAATATGAAAATTATATCTTGGAATGTAGCTGGCTTTAGAGCCTGCTTAAAAAAAGGCTTTGAAGACTTTTTTTACAATATAGATGCTGACATCTATTGCTTACAAGAAGTCAAAGCATTACAAGAACAAATAGATTTTAATCCCAAAGACTATTATTGTTATCTAAATCCAGCAGATAAAAAAGGATATTCAGGAACAATGATATATACTTGTTATGAACCTCTTAATGTTACATACGGAATAGGTATAGATGAACACGACCATGAAGGAAGAGTAATTACATTAGAATATAAAGATTTCTACTTAGTTAACCAATATGTACCAAACGTTAAAAGAGATTTATCAAGATTAGATTATCGCATGAAATGGGAAGAAGATATAAAAAATTATTTAAAACAATTAGAGAAAAAGAAACCAGTAATAATATGTGGTGACTTTAATGTTGCACATACAGAAATGGATATAAAAAATGCTAAAGCAAATCGCGGTAATGCAGGTTTCACAGATGAAGAAAGAGAAAAATTTACCACTCTTTTAGATAGTGGCTTTATTGATACGTACAGATATTATAACAAAGATCAAAAAGATGCCTATACTTGGTGGAGTTACATGGGACATGCAAGAGAGAATAACATTGGTTGGAGAATAGATTATTTTCTTGTATCAAAAAGTATCATTAATAAAGTTAAAAATCCAACCATCCATAAAGATGTCTATGGCAGTGACCACTGCCCCATAAGTATTAATATAGAATTAAACTAGGTGATAAGATGAAAAATATATTTGATTATATAGAATATTATAAAAATATACCAATGAAAGAATATAACTTCAATGAAACAGATTCATTAATATTTGCTTTATTAAGTTATGTAAAATTAAAAGACATCGTTCCAAATAGCAAAAAAGATTATATATATTTAGATGATGCTATTAATTTATTTATAGAAAAATTTAAATGTTTTAATCCCAAAAAAGAGAATTGGTTATTTCCTAATTGTTATAAATTAATGGAAACATTAAAAGACTCTAAAAGATACAAGAATTTAAAAATATATAACCATATAGAGATAATAGATAAAGAAACACAATTCTCAGCCATAACAATAAGATTAGATAAATTAACATACATAAGCTATCGTGGAACCGATAGCAGTATAGTAGGTTGGAGAGAAGACTTAGAAATGTTTTATAAAGATTATATTCCATCTCAAAAACTAGCCCTAAAATATTTAGAAGATACTATTAACTTTTTTGATCGAAATATTTATATTGGAGGCCATTCTAAAGGTGGAAACCTATCAATGTATGCTTATATGTTTAGTAATAATAATTATAAAAAAAGAGTAAAAAAAGTATATAATTATGATGGCCCTGGACTAAAAAAAGAAATGATAGAAAATAATAAAGAATTATATCAAGATCTAACTAACAAATTAATAACAATAGTACCAAATTACAGCATAGTTGGTATGACTTTAGAAAATACCAACTACTTCATTGTAAATAGTCCCAATAAAGGATTATGGGCTCATGATGGATTCTCATGGGAAGTCTTCGGAGGCTTACTATTCCAAGGCCATTTAAGCAAAAAGAGTACTAAATTAAAAGAAAATTTAAAAATATATTTAGATAAAATGACTAATGAAGAAAAAGAAGAACTAGTTATAAATACTTTTGACATTTTTAAAAAATTAAAAATAGAATATACGGAACAATTACAAGATTTAAAAATAAATGAAGTAATAAAATTAATAAAAGATATAAAGAATATTCCTAATAAAACAAAGAGTAAATGGATAATAATAATAAAATTATTATTAATTGGATAAAAATATTTACATTTATGAATATTAAATGTATACTTAAACTAGAAAGGAGTGTACTATGGTTTTAATTAGTTTATTAATAGTAATTGGTTTTATTTTATTAATATCAATAAGACAAATTACTGAATATGAAAGGGGTATACTATTTAGATTTGGTAAATTCAAAAAAATATTAAATCCTGGATGGAATATTGTATTACCAATTATTGAATCTTATCAAAAAATAGATATTCGTACTAAAGCCGTTGATGTTGCAGAACAAGATGCAATTACTAAAGATAATGTATCTATTAGAATAAATGCTGTATTATATTATAAAGTATTTGATGCATCAAAAGCTGTTATTGCTGTAGAACATTATCAATATGCTGTTTCTCAATTAGCTCAAACAACAATGCGTAACGCTGTTGGAGCTGTATCTTTAGATGAATTATTAACAGAAAGAGATAAAATATCAACTGAGATATGTAAAGTAATTGATGAAGCAACAGATCCTTGGGGAATAAAAGTAGAAAATGTAGAATTAAAAGACATTAAACTACCAGAAGAGATGCAAAGAGTAATTGCAAAAGTTGCAGAAGCCGAAAGAGAAAAAGCAGCTGTAATAACTAAATCAGTTGGTGAAACTGAAGCTGCTAAAAATTTAGCTGAAGCTGCTAATATAATGTCTACAACTCCAGGAGCTCTACATTTAAGAACATTAGCAACCCTAAATGATTTATCATCTGATCAATCAAATACAATTATATTTGCTATACCAATAGAAGTTTTAAGAGCTTTTGAAGGTAAAGACTTAGCAAAAGTTGCTAATAAAATAGTAAATCATACTAATAATGAAGATAAGTAGTAAATACTTATCTTCATTTTATTGAACATAATAAATAAATATGATATACTCTAAATATAGAAAGTAGGATGATAGTTTGAGTAAAATAGTAATAGCTCTAGGAGGAAATGCTTTAGGTAATAGTCCTGAAGAACAATTAGATTTATTAGAAGGTGTTGCTAAAATAATTGTTGACTTAGTAAAAAGTGGTAACAAAATAGTATTAACACATGGAAATGGTCCACAAGTAGGTCAAATATTTCTAGCTATGGATTATTCTCATTTAGGTGAAGTGAAAACTCCATCAATGCCATTTCCAGAATGCGGAAGTATGAGTCAAGGTTATATTGGATATCAATTACAACAATGCTTACAAGATGAATTAGAACGTCAAAAAGTAAAAAAGAATTGTGCCACACTAATAACACAAGTCCTAGTTGATCCTAAAGATAGTGCATTCTCCAACCCAACTAAACCAATTGGTAAATTTTATACTAAAGAAGAAGCTGACAAAATTGTAGCAGAAAAAGGATATGTTTTTGTTGAAGATGCCGGTCGTGGCTATAGAAGAGTAGTACCATCTCCTAAACCTATCGATATCATTGAAAAAAATGTTATTGAACAACTAGTAAATAATGATAATATAGTCATAGCAGTAGGTGGTGGAGGAATTCCAGTAATAAAAACTAATAAAATAGAATTATTAGAAGGAGTTGAAGCAGTAATAGATAAAGATAGATCCGCAGCCCTTCTTGCCAAAGAAATAAAGGCAGACACATTACTAATTCTAACAGCAGTTGACAAAGTATGTCTAAACTATAATACTCCAAAAGTAAAAGAGTTAGATAAACTAACCGTAAAAGAAGCAGAAAAATATATAAATGATGGACATTTTGCTAAAGGAAGTATGCTTCCAAAAGTAGAAGCATGTATCGACTTTGTAAAAGGAGATAATACTAGAAAAGCTATCATATCTTCACTAGAGAAAGCAAGTGATGCTGTTAAAGGATTAACAGGAACAATAATCAAAAACAAATAACAGAGTATTAAATATTTAATACTCTTTTTTATATCTCTAAATAATTGATTTATATATATTATAATGATATAATTAAATAAAGAAAATAGAGGGAGATAGTATGGAAAAAGTAATTGTAAAATTAGATAATATTTCTAAAAAATATAATGATAAATATGTAATTAAAAATTTATCATTAGACATATATGAAGGAGAATTCTTAACTCTATTAGGTCCATCTGGTTGTGGTAAAACAACTATTCTTAGAATGATATCAGGATTAGAAAAAGTAACAAATGGTAAAATTTATTTAGATAATGTAGACGTAACAAATGTTGATCCAACCAAAAGAGAAGTAAATACCATTTTTCAAAATTTTGCTTTATTTCCACATATGACAACTTGGGATAATATAAGCTTTGGCTTAAAAATGAAAAAAGTTGATCCTGAAGAAATAGAAAAAAGGGTAAAAAATGTTATAAAGTTAGTGAAACTAGAAGGATTTGAAGATAGATTACCATCTCAATTATCAGGAGGACAACAACAAAGAGTAGCTATTGCCAGAGGAGTAATAATGAATCCTAAAGTACTATTACTAGATGAATCATTATGTTCACTAGATCTTAAATTAAAAAGAACAATGCAAATAGAACTAAAAAAAATACAAAAAAAATTAGGAATAACATTTATTTATGTTACTCATGATCAAGATGAAGCCTTAACTATGAGTGATCGTATCGTTATTATTGATAAAGGTATAATTCAACAAAATGATACTCCACAAAATATATATCGTAAACCAAATACCATATTTGCAGCAGACTTTATAGGAGAATCCAACATCATCCCTGGTATAATTACCTCTATTAAAAATGATGAAACCAAAATAAAAATAGAAGATAATATAACATTTACAATTCCTAAACATGAATCAGATAAAGTAAAAAATAGAATAAGCATTCTAATAAGACCAGAAAACATAAAAATATCAAAGAACCCCTTAAAAAATAGTATTAAAGGAGTAGTTAAAGATGTTGTTTATGATGGCGCTATTACAAAATTATTTATCGATACTGAAGGAGAATTAGATTTAAAAGTTAATACCAATGGTAATATAGATTTTATTGAAGAAGAAGAAATATATATAAAAATAGAAGATGAAGATATAGTACCAATTAGAGGAAAAAAATATGAATAAAAATAAATTATTTAAATACCTATTTATTTTACCAGTTACCATCTATAGCCTTATCTTAATACTATTACCTCTAATTTATATATTCTTCTTAAGCTTCTGTCAAAACGATTCATATGGCGGAGTTATATATAATTTTAGCCTAATAAATTATTTAACTATCTTTAACTTAACATATATTAGAATTCTATTAAAATCAAGCTTAATAGCCATAATAACTACTATAATATGTATATGTATAGCATACCCATTTGCTCTAATATTAAGAGAAAAAAAAGAATCAACCAGAAATCTAATGACCAAATTAGTAATGATACCATTCCTAACCAATTCTCTAATTAGAACCTATGGTTGGATAGTTCTCTTAAGAAAAACAGGAGTAATAAATAATACTTTGCAAGGATTATCCTTAATAGATAAACCACTATCATTAATGTATAATAACATAGGCATTATTATAGGTATGACATATACATTATTACCATTTATGATAATGCCAGTATGCAGTGCTGTCTTCAAAATTGATGAAAACATCATTGAAGCAGCCAGAGATTTAGGAGCAACTCCATTTAAAGTGTTTAAAAATATCATTGTCCCAGAAACCATATCAGGAGTTTTTAATGGGTCTTTAATGGTATTTATACCAGCTATTGGATATTTCTTTATAGCTGATATATTAGGTGGAGGAAAAGTAATGATAATAGGTAATTTAATTAAAAACCAATTCTTAACCGCAAGAAATTGGCCGTTAGGTTCAGCTATTTCAATTTTCTTAATCCTTGTTACTTTCATATTAGTACAAATTTATAAAAAACTTGGTGGTAAATTAGATGAATTAGGAGGAATGTAAATGAAAAATAAACACTTAAAAAACCTATTTGTTGCACTAGTATTCTTCTTCCTATATTTACCAATTATCATACTAATAGTGTTTTCTTTTAATACTTCAAAAATGAATATTATTTTTGAAGGCTTTACTTTTAAATGGTACAATACCTTACTTCACAACAGAGATTTATTAGAAGCATTTATAAATACCATGATTATAGCTATAACTAGTACTGTTATCTCAACAATAATAGGCACTATAGGTGCTGTAGGCCTAAATAAACACAATTTTCCAGGAAAAAATTTAATAAACAAATTAATCTATATACCAATAGTTATACCAGAAATAGTATTAGGTATATCTCTATTATCAATGTATACTTTATTAAAATTAGAACTAGGAATGTTTACCCTAATATTATCACATATAGCTTTCTCAATACCATATGTAATAGTTAGTGTACGCTCAACCTTATCACCACTAATAAAAACATATGAAGAAGCAGCAGCTGATTTAGGAGCAAATGAATTTACAACTTTTTTAAAAATAACTTTACCATCCATTATGCCGGGTGTAATAAGTGGAGCAACATTAGCTTTCACTCTATCAATGGATGATGTAGTAATAAGTTATTTTACGGCTGGACCAGGAAGTAATACATTACCATTAAAAATATATTCTATTATCAAAACAGGTATCACTCCTGATGTTAATGCCTTATCAACACTAATGCTACTAGTAACAATAATTATCTTAACAGCATCAGCTATAAATCAATCAAGAAAGATAGCAGCAGGTGAAGTAAGATGAATAAAAAACTACTACTAATATTATTATTTATTATTTTAACAGGCTGTTCTAAAAATACTAATAGTAATAATAGTGTAAACGTTCTAAATTGGTCGTCTTACATTCCAGATGAAGTAATATCAAATTTTGAAAAAGAAACCGGAATTAAAGTTAATTATGGTACTTATTCATCAAATGAAGAATTATTAGCTAAAGTTAATTCTTCTAAAGAAGGAACATATGATGTAATATTTCCAAGTGATTATATGGTTGAATTAATGAAAAAAAGAGGATTAATTCAACAATTAGATAAAAGTCAAATAACTAATATTAATAATTTAAATAATATATTTTTAAGACAAGTATATGACTACAACAATGATTACTCACTACCATTCTTAACAACAGAAGTAGTAATAGCAGTAAATAGAAATAATATTAAAGATAAAATATCAAGCTATAATGATTTATTAAATAAAAAATATAAAAATAATATCGTACTTATAGAAGATCAAAGAATAATAATTGGAATGGCTCTATTAGCCAATGGCTATGATATGAGTTCAACAGATTCAATAGCCTTAGATAGAGCCAAAGATTGGCTATTAAAATTAAAAGAAAACGTAAAAGCCTATGATAGTGATAGTCCTAAAAGCTTCTTTATAACAGAAGAAACAGATATCGGCGTTATGTGGAACGCCGAAGCCGAATTAGCAAAAGAAAAAAATCCAAATATAGAAATAATTGATCCCAAAGAAGGACATGCCATAAGTACTGATAATTACTGTATAGTAAAAGGAGCTAAAAATTTAGAAAATGCCTATAAATTCATTAATTATTTATTAAGAAATGAAGTAAGTGACAGTATAACTAAAGAATATCCATATATAAGTCCCAATAATATAAAACAAAACAGTATAATATCTCCACAAAAAATATTCAATAATGGGTATTATGTAAAAAATATAGGAAATAACATTAGCAAATATGATAATATATGGGCAGATATAAAATAATATATAATTAAAATTATAGGAGGTTTTTATGAAAAAAATAATAATTGATGATATGACTGAAGATGAGAAAAAAAAGATAAATGTAAATCTTCAGGGTACAGTTTTTGCAAATCTTAATAGATCAAAAAAATCCATCTTTTCTAAAGAATTTGTTTATCCTAAATTAATAATACCAGAAGAAATATTATCACTAAAAACAAATAATGATCCTAATGTAAAAATGATAGAATTAGGATATTATCCTCAAGAGAGAGTTGAACAAAAATTAAGAGAAGAATTGGAAAAAAAGTATCAATCTTACCAGGAAGAGTTAAAAACTACTGGTAATACTTTTACAATTGAAATATCTAGATTAGAAAAAGGCTATCCTAAAACAAATAAAAAAATATTTCAAGAATTTGAATATAAAGGTAAAAAGTATATTCGCTATGCTTTTTATGATATTGAAACTAAAATAACTGAAAAAGGTTGGTTTAAAGTATTACCAATAAAATGGAAAATTGAAGGTGGAGTTTTATATTCAAGAGATGGATTGCTTAATTATTTATTAGAAGGAGATTATAGTGCTAATTCTCATCTTAATTACACCATAGCATATGAAAAAACTACTAAATTTTTACAAAAATATTTTTTGAAAGATATTTTACAATCCGTTAATTTTAAAAAAACAATTAATTATCAAAATTTTACTGAATTAAAGAATATAATTGAAGATAACAATAGATTTAAGGTTTATAAAGGAATTACTAATATTGTTTTTTGTGGACCTAAATTAAGCTTTCTTGAAGAAAAAAGAATTAGTTTATTAATACCAAATGGTATAAATATTTCTTTTAATAATGATGTAAAAGAAAAAATAACAGAACAATCAAAAATAGAAAAAAAAGAATCTAATAAATATCCAAAAGAAATTCAAGATTTATTAGATAAAATAAATGATATATGTAATAACTTGCCAGATAATGCTAAAAATAATGTTTTATCAAATGTAGAAAATATATTAAAAGAATATGATAAAGATATTGATTCTTTAAAACCAAGTTTTAGTCTCAATGAAACTTTTAGTCTTGAACAAAAAGATGTAAGATTATTAAAGCCACTACTAATAACTAAATTAGAAATAATTATATCTAATTTAAATAATGAAGATAAAACTATTAAGTATTTAGAAAGATTAAGTAGTTTTAAGAAATTAACAAAAAAAGAACAGTTAGAATTAATAAAAGATGATAATTCTATAGATAATAAAATTAATAATATTGTCTTTATGTTGAATAAAACTACTGGACGTAAAGATATAATACTAAAAAATAAATTAACAAAATATATAGATGATGCTATTAAAGACTTATCAAGTATATTAGAAAAAGATATAGATAATGAAATAGATTTAACAACAAAAAAAGAATTTGATATTGATAAAAAATTTGAATTAAACATTTCAAAACTATACGATGAAGTAAAATCTTATTATGAAAAAATTGCTCCACTTCATGAACTATTAAGCTCTTTATTAAAAGAGAATCATATTAATTCTGAAATAAAAGATCTATTGTTATCTATAGAAGAAATTATTAGCTATTTACCAAATAACCAATATAAAGAAGAAGTAAATAATAAATATAATTCTATTAGAAATAAATATATAGATAAATTAAGAGATATATTACTTAATGAACTTCAAGGTAATGATGAATTGTTTAATAAAACAAATTATGATGAAATAGAAACAGATTTAATAAAAGAATTACAATCATTATTAAAATTAATAAAGAAGAATAATTTACTAGATGTATATGGTTATAGAAGATATAATAAGGATAATATTTTGGAACAATTAAGAGAAAGTAAGATTATTATTAATATTTCAGGAATTAGACAATTATCTGAAAAAGATGAATTAAAGGCAATTACTTCTACTGTCATAGAAACTCATAATTATCTAATGGATAATATAACAGATCAAAAAACTATAGAACAGATAGGAATTGAATTTAATAATATTATAGATAAATATATTCTAAATATAGAAAAAAAAGATATTAAAAATGAAAAAGAATATAATGATATATTAAATAAGATATTAGGTGAGATAATTAATATAAGAATAAGAACTGAAATTTATGTTAAGGATGTAAATAACTATAATAAGAGTATTAAATAGAAATAACTAAATATAAAAGATATAAGGAGAATAAAATAATGAGTAAGAAAAGTTATGAAATAAATTTTGATGATATAATATTGAGAAGGGCTACTATAGATGATGATTTTAGTGAGATAGCTAGATTAATATATGATACAGATCCATATATATATCCTTTTTGGTTTAATAATAATTTGGATGAAGCTATAAAGGTGTTAGTTCCATTAATGCATGAAGAAGGATTTATATTTCATTATGAAAACTTTTATGTTGCATATGATAAAGAAAATAAAAAAATAATAGGAATATGTGGAGCTATTGATACAACTACAAATCTAGATTATGATTATACTAACTTAATTAATGTAAATGATAATTATAAATTTACAGTAGATAATTATTTAAAAGTATTAATAGATGAAGTCGTTGAGAAAAAATATATGTATTTAACCAATATATGTATTGATACTAATTTACGTGGTAAAAGTATAGGTAAAAGGCTTTTGAAATACTTTATTGAACAAATGCATGAAGAAGGATTCGATGAAATAGGATTTGATTGCTTAATGCATAATTTAAGAGCTAAAAACTTATATCATAGTTTAGGTTTTAAAGAAGTATCTGAAGGATTTGGATTTGATGGAACAAATTATTCAACTGTAGAGACAGTATTTTTTAAAAAGAAGAGTACACCATATGTTGCTAGTGATTATCAAATGTTACCTAATACTAATGTTAAAAATAACGATTTAAAAAGAGAAAAATGTATATATGAATATTTAAACAAGAAAAAAGGAATAAAGTAATGGTAATATTATATTTTAGATGAAAAGAAGGATTAAAAATATGGAAAAAATAAAAATAGATTATTTACGAAATTTGGAGATAGTAAGGAAGAAGAATCGTTCTCGATATGCTTCTGATTTTCCCAATAATAATGAAGAAACTGATGAGGAGTATGTAAAGAGACTTGGTTTACCTATAGCAAACCTAACTCAAGGAAATTTTAATATAACATATTTAGGTAAATTAACAATCGTTCAAGATAGTAACACTGTATATCCCAAGTTAATATTACCACAAGAGATGCTAGCATCAATTACTAATAATGATTCTAGTATAACAACTATAGAGTTTGGAGAATATCCTCAAAATAAAGTAGAACCAGAACTTCAACAAGAATTAGAACAACTATATAAACAAAAAAATGCAAGTAGTATTCAAATATATCAACAACCTAATGCAAATAATAGTCAAGAATTAAAACCAACAGGAAATACATATACCATCCCAACAACAACAATTAAAGAAACACGTAGAATAGAAAATCCAACAAAGATAAGATTTATTAAGGGTGGCCATAGCAATCCTTATAATACAACAGGTAAAACAAATAAAACAACATATGAAGAATATGAGTATAAAAACAAAAAATATATACGCTATGTTTATTCAGATATAATATATGGAACAAAAGAAGAAATATGGCTTGAAGTATCACCAGTAACTTGGATAATAGAAGATGGAATTCTATATGCAAAACAAGGCTTATTTAATACTTTATTAGAAAACAACAAAGAAGAAGATGATAGTATTTTAGGAATTAAAACACATTATAAATATTTAACAGAATCATATAAGGAAACTAAACAATTCTTAGAAACTCAGTTTTTAAAGGATCTATTACAAACAGTACACTTATCAAAAGTAATAAAATATAATACTTTTATTGAGTTAGAAATGACAATAAAAGATAATAATTATGAACTTAAAGATGGTATTACAGAAATAGTATTAGATGGTCCTACACTAACAAAACAAGAAATGAATAAAATAAAAGCCTTAGTTCCATCAGAAATCAAAATATCTTACGGAAGTGAAATAAAGAATATTAATTCTAAATATAGTAAATACCATGAAGACATCCAAGCTTTATTAAATAAAATAAGTATTATATGTAATAATCTACCTAGTGTTGCAAAGAAAAATGTGTTTGATGAAGTAGATAAATTATTAGATGAATATGATAAAGATATAGTAGAATTAGAACCAAAATTTGGTTTTGATACTCCCTTTAGTTATAATGGGAAAGATATAGAAAACCTAAAGCCAATATTATTATCTAAATTAGAAATAATAATTATGATGTTAAATAGTGAGGAAAAAGCTATTAACTATTTGTCAAGATTAAGTAACTATAAGAAATTATTATCTCAAAATAATCTATCTATAGTAGGTGATACTAGTACCACAGAGGCTAAAATAAATAATATTTTAGCCATGTCTAATGAAATGAATACTAGTAAAAAAGAATCAATTTATAAAGAATTAATTAATTATATAGATGAAGCTATTAAAGAGGTATCTAAACAATTAGAAAAAGGTATAGATACTAAACCAGATTATTCTTTTCAAGAAGATTTTGATGTAGATAAGAGATTAGAATTAAATATCTCTAAATTATATGATGAAGTATCTATTTACTATGATAAGTCAGTACCTTTTGAAAAACTAAAATCTTCATTAGAGGGTAATGGTAGATTACCAGAAATAGATGAAATATTAAAAGGAATAAATATAATTATTAATGATTCATCTAAAAACAAACATAAAGAAGAAATAGAAAATAAATATAATGAAATTAAAACTAAATATATAAATATGATAAATAATATTCTTAATAATAGTAATCTACTTAAAACCTCTAACTACGAAAGAATAGAACTAAATTTAAGAAGAGAATTACAAGAATTATTATTAGTAGTAAAGAAATACGAAATATTAGATTTATTTAAACCAGATAAATATAACAAAGATAGTTTAATTAAAGAATTAAAAGAAAGCAAAGAAATAGTTAAAAATAATAAAAAAGTTGAACTAACTGAAGAGGACAAGTTAAAAGCAATAACCTCTACAGTTAAAGAATTAAATAACTATTTAATAGATAACGATATAAAATTAGATATAAAAAATGAAATAGTAGTAAAGCTAATGGATGATATTAACTCATCACTTGAAGAGTTAGAAGGAAAGGCCATTAATAACAAAAAAGAATATGATAAAGAATTAAGAAAAATATTAGGAAAAATAATGAAACTTCAACTAGAAACAGAAGTATATACAAAAGAAGAGGAAAAATATAAAAAAATCATTAAGTAATAGACTTAGTAAAATCTGAAAGAAGTGATAATATGAAAAATGTAGAAATATCTTTATTATCTCCAGAAGATGTTTGGGGAGAAGATAAATTAGATGTTTTAAAAGAATATGGTACAAGTTTTTCTTGTACTGATTTAGCACAGGAGCTTTATACTGGGAAAGAACCACTAATCATACATACAAGTGGTACCGAAATTCAAGGCAATCCTTATTATTCAGATTATTTAATGGGTGTTTCCATTTTACCAAATGGAGAAAAAGAATTTACACATTATGACTTGGATGGAGCAATACTTCCTGTTATTACTTCAGAAGAGTTATTTAAACAATTATTTCCTAAAGCTGTTTGGAAAGGTTACTATGAAGTAGAATTTGGAGAATATCCTCAAGAAAAAGTAAGTAGTGTAGAGCAAAGACAACTAGATAATAAATTATCACTTAACCAATTACATAAAACTGGAAGAAGATATTATATAACTGAAGAATGGGAAGGAGGTTGGAATACAGATTGGAGTGCAACTAGAATAGCATACGATGAGTATGAATATAATGGAAAAAAGTATATTTGTATTCCAGAAGAAAAATCAAATCCTAAAAGAGTTGGATATTATGTAAGTAATAAAAAAAATAGATGGTTTGAGGTAAAACCAATAAAGTGGTTAGTTGATGAGAAAAGAAAATGTTTTGTATGTGAAAAAGCTCTTTTATCTAATATAAAATATTATGCACCTAAAATAAATGAAAAGTATGCGAGAACGATTAAATACTCAAATACTGCGATTTATCATTTTATAACTAGATGTATGTTAAAAGATATCATGCAAACAGTTTCTTTAGAAGAAGATAAATCATTATCATCTGAACCAGCAAGAAATTATAGTAAATATCCTAAAGAAGTACAAGAAAAAATAAATGAAATAATTAAAGTATGTAGTAAGTTACCAGATGATGTAAAAAGTTCTATTATGATGGAAGTAGATAAATTATTAATTGAATATGATAAAGATGTTGAACAGACAAAACCAATGTTTAATCCTAAACATGAATTAATAATAGAATTAAAAAATGTTAAATTTTTACAAACAAATTTAATTACAGAATTAGATATGATAATTATAAGTTTAACAAGTGAGGAAAAAGCTATTAAGTTTTTATCAAAACTAAGTGATTATAAGAAGTTATTATCTACAAATCCTAAAGACCTAATAAAAGGTGATGATTCTTTAGATAGTAAAATTAATAATATTATATTTATGATAAATGAAATTAGTAATAGTAAAAAAGAATTATTTAGAAATGATTTAATTAAGTATATATCTAATGCTATTAAAGAGGTATCTAAAGAATTAGAAAGAGGTATAGATAATAAACCAGATATATCTATCAAAGAATGGTTTGGTGCAGATAAAAAATTAGAATTAAATATATCTAAGTTATATGACGATGTTTCTTTTTATTATGATAAAGTTATACCATATGAAAAGATAATTAAAGCATTTGAAACAGATAGTAATAATGATTCAGAAATAGGAAAAATGATATTAGATATAAAAAAGATTATTTCAGAATTTCCTAATAAAGAGTATAAAGAAGAATTAGAAACTAAGTTTAATGATATTAAAACTAATTATATATCTATGATTAATAATATTATAGGTAATGATGAACTAATTAAAAATACTAAGTATGAAAAGATAGAGAATAATTTACGAAAAGAATTACAAGAATTATTATTATTAATAAAAAAATATAATATATTAGAATTATGTAAACCTAAAAATTATAGTAAAAATAATCTAATTAAAGAATTACAAGATAGCAAACAAATAATATTAGGTAATAAAGTAGTTGAAATAACTAATGAGATTGAATTACAATCTATTACTTCTACAATTATAGATATTAATAATCATTTAATTAATAGTGTAATAGATAATGATACTAAAAAAGAAATAAAACATGATTTAGTTAGTATTATAGACAAAAAAGAATTAGAACTTGAAAAAACTGATATAAATAATCCAAAAGAATATATGGAAGAGTTAAAAAAGATTCTAAGTGATATAATGGGAATAAAGATAGAAATAAATAATTATATAGCTAATATGAAAGAATGGAAAGAATATACAAGATAATATACGAGGAGTGATAATATGTTTAATGATGTTGAAATGATTATACTTTCACCATATGATGTTTGGGGATTAAATCAAAGAAAAGAAGTTTTTTCTCAGTATAGAAGAATAGAAACATTTCATGAATACATAGAAAAGCTTAAAAAGACTCATTCTAAAATTCCAAGTTCTGATTTAGCCAAAGCTTTATCAAATAGAAAGTATCCTTATATGATATTGACATCTAATAATTTTGATTATATTAAGGTAAGTTATAGTACTATTTTAGAAAATGGTAAGAAGGGGGAATTAGATAGATGCTTGTCCAATGGAATTATACTTCCAGTTATAAAATCATCATCTTTATTTAAATATTTATTTCCTAAAGGAAATAAAAATAATGGCATATTAGAAGTAGAATTTGGAGAGTATCCTCAAAATATGGCAAGCACTGATTTACAAATAGAATTAACTAGAATGTTATCATTTGATCAATTAAATAAAACTGATAGAAAATATTATTTGAAAGATGATGATGAAAAAAATGAAGAAAAGTTTAGTGATGATAATGTTATAGCATATGATGAATATGAATATAATGGTAAAAGATATGTTTGTGTAGATGTAGAAAATGCTCCCATCGCCAGTATGAACTATTTAAATAAAAGTAAAACTAAAAAGGTTTGGTATGAGGTCCAACCATTAAAGTGGATTATTGATCCAGAAAGAGAATTGTTTATATGTAAAAATGGAATACTATCAGGTATACCTCTTGCTAATCGATTTTGTTATGATGGTCCTGGAAGTCATGGTAGCAATTATAGATTTGAAGATTCTTCTCTATATAGATTTATGAATAAGTATATGGTTAAAGATATTTTACAGTCAGTAAAAAAACAAAAATATGGCAAATATCCTCAAGATATACAAGAATTATTAGATAAAATAAATAATATAGTTGATAATTTACCAGATAATGCAAGAAAACCTATCTTAGACAAAGTAGATAAATTATTAAGTGATTATGATAAAGATTTAGAAGATTCTAAACCAAAATACAGTCTTAATGATGAATTTGATATTGATAAAAAAGATATTAGTATGATAAAATCTACACTATTAGTTGAATTAGAAATGATAGTTATGAAACTAACAAGCGAAAAAAAAGCCATTAATTTATTATCAAAGTTAAGTGACTATAAAAGATTATTATTTACAAATCCTAAAGAACTAATAAGAAATGATGATTCTATAGATAGTCAGATTAATAATATTATAGTAATGATAAACGATATAACTAGTAATAAGAAAGATTTTTTTGAAAATGAATTAGTTAAATATATAGATGAAGCTATTAAAGAAGTATCAAAAGAGTTAGAAAAAGGTATAGATGATAAACCAGATGCCTTTCCTCCAAGATTTGATGCTGATATGCAACTTAAATTAAATATATCTAAATTATATGATAATGTATCATTATATCATGAAAAGGCAATACCTTTTGAAAAACTATTATCTTCATTAGAAGGAAAAGATAATCTTTCAGAAATAGATGAACTATTAACAGGAATTAATAAAATAACATCTGAATTAACTGATAAAGAACAAAAAGAAGAAATAAAAAGAAAAAAAAATAATATTATAATTAAATACATTAATATGATTAAAAATATTATTAATAATGATGAACTGTTAAAAAATTCTAACTATGAAAAAATAGAAGTAAATTTTAGAAGAGAATTACAAGAATTATTACTATTAATAAAGAAATATAATTTATTAGAAGTATTAACTCCTTTAACCCCTAAAAAGTATATGAATTATAATTATGAATTAGGTAACCAATTATGCCTTTGTAAAAAAATAATAGAAGGCTATGAAAAATGTGATGTTCCCTATGAAAATAGTAATGATATTATTGAATCTACAATTGCAGAATTAAACAATGATTTATTAGATAGTGAAATAGATGAAGAAATAAAGAAGGAAATATTTGATGATTTAAAAAAGATACTAGATAAATATAATTATAAAATAGACAATAATAATATAAAAATTAAAAATTATGAAGAATATAGTAAAATAGTATTTGAAATTTTGAAAGAAATAATGAATGTAAGAATACATATGGATATGTATTTAAAAAAAGTTAAAGAATATAATGAACGTACTAGATAGCTTAAAATATTTATAAAATAAATAATTAATAGAATAAGGGATACAATATGGAAATAAAATTTTTAATAATACAGTTTATAGGTTTATTAGCAGGATTATTTTTAATACTAAGTTATTTTAGAAAAGATACTAATAAAGATTGTCTTTTCATATTATATCAGGAGCATTAGATTTTATTCATTATATTTTATTAGGTGCTTATAGTGGTGCTTGTACATATTTACTTGAAGGAACAAGAGATTTCTTATATTATAAAACAGATAAAGATAAATATATATTTATAGTTAGCGCTATATTATATATATCCATAAGCTTATTATGTGTAAGAAATTGGTATGATTACTTACCAATATTTGCTAGTTTAGTAGATGGTTATAGTCTAACTCTAGAGAAGAAATATGTAACAATAGGAGCTATTATTTCATATACAGCTAGGGTTATATATAGTATACATGTATTCTCTTTTGCTGGATTGTTAATAGATACAATAATATTAATATCAAATATATTTATATTTATTAATACAAATATTTTTGGTAAAAAGAATACAAATAAAAGAGTATAAATAATAAGTTGAAAGGTTGATAATATGGACAAAATGAAAATAGATTATTTGACTGATTTAGAGCGTGATTCCATACATGCATCTGATAATGATAGAATAAAATATGCTTTTGAAACAACTGATTTGGCAGATTTGACATGCTGTATTTCTTCAAAATATCCCGATCATTTATCTAATGCTATAGTATATCCAAGAATTAAATTACCAGATGAAGTAATGTCTTTTATTTCAAATAAAGATGCTAAAATTTCAACTATCGAATTTGGTGAGTATCCTCAAAATGGAGTTGATGAAACAACCTATTTATATTTAGAACGTTTATATAGGACTAAAAGTGATGCTTTAAAGGTAACTGGTAATTCTTATACAATACCAAATAATATTATTACTCAAGAGAAAGAGAAGACTATTAAATTACCTAATGGAGAAAAATCTAATGTTATTCATATGCAAGGAAGAGTATTTGCTAAGAATTGTATTGAATTTAAAGTTAATAATGAAAAATATATTCGTTATGTTGATGATGAATATAGTTTATTACCTATAGTTAATTGGTTTAAAGTTTCTCCTATAAAATGGGATTATCAAGATGGATACTTATATTCTAGAATTGGTGTCTTTAATAATTTATTTATAACAGAAGACATTAATAAAAATAAAAAAGGTTTAAGTAAAATAAGTAGACTACAACCATCAAAAGAAGAAACTATTAATTTTTTAGAAGATCATTTTTTAAAAGATATATTACAAACAGTAAAATTATCTAAGGCTATAAAATATAATAACTTTAAAGAATTAAATACTATTATTAAAAATAATGGGGGAATTAGTACTTATAATAAAGCATCAAAGATAATTTTAGATGGACCAGAATTAAATAAAAGTGAATTAGAATCTATAAAACATTTCTTTTCTCCAAAAGCTGAAATAATATATGGAAATAGTAAAGATTTAGATGTATTAATTAATGGCATGTTTTCTGAAGAAATATCTAATTTAGTATTTAGAATCAATAATGATATGGAGTTAACTTTATTATCACCAGATTATATTGAAAAAACATTAAAAAATATGTATGATTTGAGACATAATCCTATTCATGTGACAGATTTTGCAAAGAAAATATATTTAACTTTTAGAAACAGTATTCTTGATAGTTATCCTATTCTTTTAAGCCCTAGAAAAGGGGAATTTAACAATTGCTTGTTTTCTAAATGGTTTATGGACAACAATGGAGTGATATTTAAGGCTTTAGATCAGAAAAACAATAATTTATATTTTAACCAATATTCTTCTATTGAATTATTACCAGTTATAAAATCAAAAAATCTTGTTAAGAAATTATTACCAAATGCATCTCGTCAGGGTTATTATTACGAAGTGGAGTTTGGTGAATATCCTCAAGAAGAAGTAGAAGTATATTTAATGAATCATTTAGATTTTCTTTTTAAGAATAATGAGTTAAAGAAAACGGGGAGAATATATCAATTAGATAGTTCTCTAAAAGAAAAATGCTATGAATATGAATATAATGGGGAAAAATATGTTTATGTTCAACAAAAAGGAAGTGTTAAAATATGGTATAAAGTCAAAGGTATTACTTGGTTAATAGATGAAAAAAATGATTTGCTAATTAGTAAAGATGTATTATTAATGACTATGATTAAAAATGAAAAATCTATATTTATTGATAGTGGAATATATACCTTTTTAAATAATAAAATGTTTATTAATAGTTTCTCAATTGAAAAAGAAAAAATGAAAACTGTAATAGAAGAAGAACAAACAAAAGAATATCCAAAAGATATTCAAAATTTATTAGATAAAATAAATAGTATCTGTGATGGTTTGCCAAATAATGCTAAGAAAAAAATAACAGATCAAGTAAAAGAATTATTAAAGCAATATGATAATGGTATTCAAAAATTAAAACCTAAATTTAATCATACTAATGAACTTGTTATAGGACAAGATGATATTTATTCTTTAAAACCATCATTATTATCTAAATTAGAAATAATAAATATAAATCTAACTAATGAAGATAAAACTATTAAATTCTTAGAAGAATTAAGTAATTATAAAAAAATAATATCTCAAAACAATACCCAATTTATTAAAGATAATGACTCTATAGAAACTAAGATTAATAATATTATATTTATGACAAATGAAATGAATGATGATAAGAAACAATTATATTTGAATGAATTAAATACAATTATTGATAATAGTATTAAAGAGTTATCTAAATTATTAGAAGAAGGTATTGATGATAAACCTGACATATCATTACCAAAAAATTTTGATGTTGATAAAACATTCAAATTAAACATATCTAAATTATATGATAAAGTTTTAACCTATTATGAAAAAAATGTACCATTTGAAAAGTTACTTAATTCACTTATAAATAATAATGGTAGTACCAATATAGACATAACTAATATAATATCTGGTATAGAAGAGGTTATTAAAGTATTAATAGAAAATAATAGCGATTATAAAGATGAAATAGAAAACAGATTTAATACTTTAATAGCAGAAAATATTTGTATATTAGAAAGTCTTTTAAATGATAGCAAATCATTAAATAAAACAAAATATGATGAAATAGAAAAAAATCTTAAAAATGATTTACAAGATTTATTAAAACTAATAAAAAAATATAATGTCTTAGAAAGTATAAATATAAAATCTCATCTAAAATATACTAAAGATAATTTATTAGAACAATTAAAAGAAAGTAAAGATATAATTAACAAAGAAGATGCTCACTTATCTAATTATGATGAATTAAAGGCTATAACATCTACTGTTATAGAAACATATAATTATCTTATAGATAATATATCTGATATTAATACTATAAGAGAAGTAAAAGATTTACTAAATGAAATTATTGATAATGAAATAATAGAATTAAATGATATTCAAATTAATAATTATAAAGATTATAATAAATACTTATATGAAGTATTAGGTAAATTAATGGATGTAAGATTACAAATAGAAATATATATATATGATTTGAAAACATATAAGAAGATTATTAAATGAACATAATAAGAATTATTAGGAGGCAAATATGGAACACATTGAAATAGATTATTGTCCTAATCTAGATAAAATATCAACTGATAGACTTCTTGATTATAAGAGTATAAAAACATTAGGATATCCTACATCATGCTTAGAAGAAGAATCTTTTAATAAAACTGATTTAGCTGAATTAACAAGTTATGATTATTACATGGCCAGATTTATTCCTGTTTTTAGATATGGATCAATAAACGAAATAGTATATCCTAAATTATTATTACCCAAAGATATTTTATTATCACTTATTGATGAATATAGTGATGATAATATAATAGAATTTGGTGAATATCCTCAAACTAAGGCTGACCCAGTAGTTGGGCAAGAACTAGAACAATTATATAAAACTGCCAGTTCATTCTATAATAATTCCAAAGCATCTGCTTATCAAAAACTAAAACTAACTGGACATACATATACTATAGAAACAACACCAATAATTAAATCAGAGCCCTCAGATGCATATTATGGTAAATATAGATTTCAAAATAGGGAAAGTAAGGATAGAGTAACAAAATATAACGAATATGAATATAAAGGTAATAAGTATATACGTTTTGTTGATAATAGAAAAGGAAAATCTAATGAAGTAATATGGTTAAAAGTTTTACCAATAAAATGGGAAGTTGAAAATGGAATCTTATATTCAAAATTAGGACTATTTAATAGTTTTTTAGGAAATGAAGATCGAAATATAAGTAGATATGCATATGAAGTTATGAATCGTGATGTACCTTATTATGAAAAAGATTATTATTATGAAAATTGGTGGAAAAAAAAGCCTTGGAGTTTCATAGAAATATCAGATTATAAAACTAGTAATTTCCTAGAAAATAATTTTTTAAAAGATATTCTCCAATCTGTTAATTTAACAAAAGTTATAAAATATACTAATTTTAATGAATTAAAAAGTATTTTGAATGGTAATAAAGATCAAGCACATAAGGATAAAAAAAAGAATAATACAGATATAATGCATAATATTTTCCAACAAAATACAAAAGAATATGATAGAGTTAAAATTTATGATGATACAAAAAGGATAACTAAACTTATATTAGATGGTCCTGAACTAACTAGCAGTGAAATAAAAAAAATTAAAAGGTTAATTTCCCCATTAATAGAACTATCTTTCAAAAATGGTGACTTTTCTGAAGATATACAAGACTTATTAGATAAGATATATAACATTAGTAATAATTTACCAGATAATACTAAAAAAAGTATAACAGATAAGGTTAGTAAATTACTAAAACAATATAAAAAAGATCTAAAAGAGGCTAAACCAGAATTTGGCTCTAGCAATGACTTTAATCTTGGTGAAAAAGATATTGATTTACTAAAACCATTATTATTAAATGAATTAGAATTAATACTATTGCAGCTAACAAGTGAAGATAAAGCTATTAACTATATGGAAAAATTAAGTAATTATAAAAAAATATTATCTACAAGTCCAAAAGAATTAATAAAAGATGATAGTTCTATATATGCTAAAATTAATAATATTATATTTATGATAAATGAAATAAATAATAATAAAGAATCATATAGAGAAGAACTAATAAAATATTTAGATGATGCTACTAGGGGAGTATCAAAAGAATTAGAAAAAGGTATAGATTTTAAACCAGATTTATCTTATAACAATGGTTTTGATATAGATAAAAAATTAGATTTAAATATCTCTAAATTATATGATGAAGTATCTTTATCTTATAATAAGATAATACCATTTGTAAAATTACTAAATGCTTTAGAGAAGAATACTAATACTTCATCAGATATAATTGAAGAATTAAATTTAATTGAAGAAATAGTTAATAATTTATCAAATAATAATTATAAAGAAGATATTAATAATAAATTTAATTCTATAAAGGCAAAATATATTAATATGCTAAAAAATATCATAGGTAATAAAGATTTATTAAATAATACTAAATATGAAAAAATAGAAACTAAACTTATAAAAGAAATACAAGAATTATTAATTATGATAAAACAATATAATATTATGGATTCATTAAAAACAAAAAAATATGATAAAGAAGATTTATTAAATCAATTAGAAGAAAGTAAACAAATAATAAACAATAAAGAAACTGTTAAAATAACAAAAGATATTGAATTAAAAGCAATTACATCTACTATTACTGAAATGAATAATTATTTATATAAAAAAATACCTGATAAAGACACTAGAGATATGATAAGGAATCTTATAATTAAGAAAATTGATGAATCAATTGAAGATTTAAATAAAAAAGAAATAAATAATTTAAAAGATTATAATCAAGAACTAAGAAAAATATTATATAGTTTAGTAGATGTAGAATTAGAAATGGAAATATATAATAAAAGAATATCTAATTATGAAAAACATACCAAATAATTAAAAAAGATACTTTAATTGTATTGTAAAGGAATGATAGAATGATAAGCATAGATTATTTAAATGATTTACAAATTCCAAATTATAAAAGTCGTAGTCATTATGATGATAATACTCCATATGCTGAAGAAACAGATGAAGAATATTTAATACGAATGGGCTATCCCGTATCTAACTTAACCAAAGGAAACTTTACTTCCACTGATTTAACACTATTAATGGCTATTAATAAAGATAGTACTAAGGATTATTTAGGATATCCTGATAAAGCAGTATATCCTAAAATAGAATTAGATGCTGAATTGTTATCTCAAATTACAAAAAATAATAGTAGCAGTAAAACCATAGAGTTAGGTGAATATCCTCAAACTAAAGTAGAGCCAGATACTCAAAAAAAACTAGAACAATTATTTATTCAAAGAGGTTCTTCTAATAGTAAAGAATTTAAAAAAACAGGAAAGACTTATACTATCCCATCAACAATAATAAAAGAAGAACCTAAGGTTGTAATAAAGCCAAAACAATATAATTTTGGTATTGTTAGTGGAAGGGTAGTTAATAAACATTGTAAAACTACATATAAATCTTATGAAGAATATGAGTATAACAATGAAAAATATATTCGTTTCATAAACAATAATAATGAAGTATATTGGCTTAAAGTATTACCTATAAAATGGGAGATAGAAGATGGAGTATTATATTCTAAACTAGGATTATTTAATAATATATGTAAAACAGAAAAAGAATATGAAGAAATATATCTAAAAATACGTTATTATGTAAAAGTACATACTATAAAACCATCTAGAGAAGATACAGAACAATTTTTAAAAAAATACTTTTTAAAAGATATCTTACAATCAACAAAATTAACAAAAACAATTAAGTATAATAATATTTATGAATTAAAAGCAATAATTGAAGAATTAAAAGATTTTACAGGAATAGCTCAAATAATTTTAGATGGTCCTGAATTAAGTGATGTTGCGATGAATACAATTAAGAATATATTACCAAAAGAGATAATATTATCATATATTAATAAAGTAAAAGATAATCCAACTAGAATTAATAAATATTCTAATGATATAGAAGAATTATTAGATAAGATATATGATATTTGTAATAATCTACCAGATAATACCAAAAAGAGTATAATGGATGAAGTAAATAGTTTACTAGATCAATATGATAATGATTTAAAAGAAGCTAAACCAAAATATGGAAATATCTATGAATTAGATATAGATAAAAAAGATATTGCTTATTTAAAAACATCATTATTATCTAATTTAGAATTAATAATACTAAACTTAAAAAATGAAGACAAGACTATTAAATTATTAGAAAAATTAAGTAAATATAAAAGATTATTATCTCAAAATGGAACTATACTAGTTAATGATGATAATTCAACAGAGGCTAAAATAAATAATATTATATTTATATTAAATGAAATGAGCAATTCAAAAAAAGAGACATTTGAAAAATCATTAATTAGTTTTATAGATGACGCTATTAATGAATTATCAAAAGAATTAGAAAAAGAAACTAATGATAAACCAGATTTATCACTATCAAAAGATTCTAATATAGATAGAAAACTAGATTTAAATATATCTAAACTATATGATGAAATATTATCATATCGTAATACTGCATTACCATTTGAAAAGCTACTAAACGCCTTAAATAAAGAAGACAATAATAGTTCAAATCTTATCGAAGAAATAAAATTAATAGAAGAAAAAATAAAAGAATTAAAAGAAAATAATATAAAATACAAAGACGATATAGAAACTAGATTTAATAATATTAAAGAGAAGTATATACAGTTAATAACAGATATTTTAAATAATAATGATTTGTTAAAGAAAACTAATTCTAAAGAAATAGAGATTAGTATAAGAAAAGAAATCCAAGAATTAGCAAAATTAATCAAAAAATATGATATATTAGAAGTGTTAGAAGAACAATCTAATAATAAGTATAATAAAGATAGTATTTTAAAAGAATTAGAAGAAAGTAAAGATATAATTAATAGAAAAATAAAAAAAGATATATCTAAAGAAGATGAGTCAAAAGCTATAACATCAACAGTAATAGAATTAAATAACTATATAGTAGATAATGTAATAGAAGAAGAAATCAAAAATGAAATGCGAAATGACTTAATAAATAGAATAGATGAATCAATAAAGAATTTAACAACAAAAGATATAAAAAATGCTAAAGAATATAATAAAGAATTAAAAAATATTTTACATGACTTAATAGTAGATGTAGGTTTAAAAATAGATATATATATTGCTAATGATAAATATTATAATAAACATACGAAATAGTTTAGATAATTAAATGAACAAAAAATAATAGTAGAGAGAAGTGATAAATATGTATTCAGATTCAATAGAAATTGGTATACTTTCTCCAGAAGAAGTATGGGGAGATAACATATTAGAAGTAATAAAAAGATTTGGTTACAATTTTAATTGTACTGATTTAGCTAAAAATCTTAGTAATTATAATTATCCGGAATTCTATACTCAGGGTACTATTTATGAAGAACATTGGCGTAGTAGGGATAAGTATTATGTAAAGTGTTTTGATGAAAATGGTAAAGAAGGTAAATGTCTTTTACCTGAATGGTACGGAATTATACTTCCAGTCATAAAATATCCTCTTTTATTTGAGAAGTTGTTACCAAAAGCTAACTATATTGATGGATATTATGAAGTAGAATTTGGAGAATATCCTCAAGATTTAGTTGATTCTAAAATGCAAAAAGAATTGAATAAGAAATTTTATGAAATGAAAAAAACAGGTAAGAGTTATCATTTGAAAGATCGAAATGAAGGATTTGTTCCTTTTGATGAATATGAGTATAATGGTAGGAAATATGTTTTTTTAAATGATACTAAGAGACGTCGAATATGGTTCGAAGTAAAGCCTATAAAATGGTTAATGGATAGACAAAAAGAATTGTTTATATGTCAAAAAGGCATATTATCAGGAATATCGTTAAATATAGGTTATCCTCTTAGTGAAGATATTAAAAAATCTCATTTGTATTCTTTTATGTATGAATCAATGCTAGAAGATATTTTGCAATCAGTGAATATTGAGTTGCTAGATGATGAAAAGTCAACTGAAGATGATAATAAAGGAAATAATATTAAAGATATTAATAAGTATTCTAAAGATATACAGGATTTGTTATATAAAATAGATGAAATATGTAATAATTTATCTGATGATATCAAAAATAGTATACATGATAAAGTAGATGCGTTATTAAAAGAATATGATAAAGCTGTAGAGGAAACAAGTCCAGTATATGGGGAAAGTAATGATTTTATTTTTGGGAAAAATGATATTGGTTATATAAAATCTAAGTTATTAACCAATCTAGAGTTTATTATTTTTAATTTAAAGTCTAATGATAAAATTGTTAAATTAGAAAGTTATAAAGAATTATTATCTCAAGATAAACTTGATTTTATAAAAGATGCTGATTCTATAGATTCTAAAATAAATAATATTATATATATGATAAATAGTATGCCAGATGATAAAAAAAAGAAATATGAAAAAGATTTTAATACTATTATTGATACAGCTATTAAAAAAATAAATTCAAGTATTAAGGCTATTATAAATAATAAAGAAGATATTAATAGTGATTTAGATATAGATGTATACTTTGATTTAGAAATATCAAAATTATATGATGAAATATCAAAGTATTATTATAATGAATTGCCGTATGAATTGTTACTTTCTTCTTTGGAAGGGAATAATAATGAAACAGAAATTGGAGAATTATTAACGGGTATTAAAATAAGTATTAAATCTTTATCAAGTGTAGAATATAGAAAAATTTTAGAAGATAAGTTTAATGATTGTATAAATAAATATAAAAATGATTTAAAAAATATTTTAAAAGAGAAAGATGTTAAGCCTTTAAAGAAAGATAAATATAATGATAAAGAATTAGAATTGAGAAAAGAATTACAGTTTGTTTTAAAATTATTAAAATATTATGAATTATTGGGAGCGGGAAATCCATTATTAGAAAAATGTAATAAAGATAATATAATTAAAGAGTTGACTGAAAGTAAGGAAATAACTGAATTAAATGGAAGAGTAACATTAAAAGAAGATGATCAAAATAAGGCTATAACATCTACAGTTAAGGAATTAAATAATTATATAGAAGATAATGTTTTAAATGAAGAACAGAAAAAAAATATGCGAAAAGATATAATAAATACAATCAATAAGCAATTAAAAAGTTTAGAAGATAATGATATAAATAATATTAAAGATTATAATAATAAAATAAAAGAGATATTAAATGAATTAGTAGTTAAAATTGGTGTAAAAATAGAAATGTATATTGCTAATGATAAATATTATAATAAACATACGAAATAGTTTGTTAATAACTATATGATAAGAATTAAAAATGATATAGATTAAATTTATATCTTTTTTTAATATTATTAAAATAACATTCATGTATCTTTTTAGTTAAATATAATTGAAAAACAATTTAGCTTATGGTATACTAAAAATGTAAAATAGAAGGAGGAGATTGATGAGAGTAAAAGATTATATTACGACTCAAGATTTTACTAAGGAAGAGTTATTGGATATCGTTAATTTAAGTCTTCTTATTAAGAAGAATATTAAAGCAGGATATCCACTTAATGTTTTATATCATAAGACATTAGGTATGATTTTTGAGCAATCATCTACTAGGACTCGTGTTTCTTTTGAAACAGCAATGACTCAATTAGGTGGACATGCTCAATATTTGGCACCGGGGCAAATACAGCTTGGTAAACATGAAAGTATGAAAGATACTTCAATTGTTTTGTCAAGACTTGTAGATGTGATAATGGCTCGTGTTCAACAACATAAAACAGTAGTAGAATTAGCAAAATATTCTACTGTACCTGTACTTAATGGTATGAGTGATTATAATCATCCTACTCAAGAGATGGGTGATATCATTACAATGTTTGAACACTTACCAGAAAACAAAACAATTGAAGAATGTAAAGTTGTATTTGTAGGAGATTGTACTCAAGTATGTGCATCTTTAGGTATGATGATTACCAAGATGGGTGGTCATTACGTTCACTATGGTCCAAAAGATTTCCAATTAAAAGGAGAGTATGTAGATATACTTGAGGAAAATTGTAAAGCAAGTGGAGGAAGTTATTTAATTACAGATAACCCACAAGAAGCTTTAAAGGATGCTGATTTTATTTATACTGATGTTTGGTATGGATTATATGAATCAGAACTTCCAAAAGAAGAGAGAATGAAAATATTCTATCCAAAATATCAAGTAAATATGGATATGATTAAAAAATGTTCTCCAAATGTAAAATTTATGCATTGCTTACCTGCTACAAGAGGAGAAGAAGTAACAGATGAAGTAATGGATGATGAAAAAATATCAATTTGCTTTGATGAAGCAGAGAATAGACTAACAGCAATGAGAGGATTACTAATATATTTCATGGGGAAAATGGATGAAACAATTGAAATATGCAAGAAAAATTTAAATGAAGAATAAAATAGGAGTATATTATGGAAAAAGGAAAGAAAAAATTTAAATTAGTTGATGCCATATTAGGAACTGTATGTTTAACACTAGTATGTGAATCAGTAATGCCAACAGCTGCTATTGGTAATCAACAATATTTCTGGTGGATATTCTTGCTTATAGCATTTTGTCTACCATATGGTATGATTACAGCAGAACTTGGAACTACATATCCTAGTGAAGGAGGAATGTATGATTGGGTAAAAAGAGCATTTGGTCCAAAATGGGCTGGACGTGTTGCCTGGAACTATTGGGTTAATTTCCCACTATGGATTGCATCATTAGCTGTTGCTGTAACAGATATAATAGCAGGTATGTTTAATATTGAACTAACTGTTGTAACATTATTATTAATTCAATTATTATATGTATGGATAGTAACACTATTAAGTACAAAAAGAATAGGTGAAAGCAAATATGTAGTAAACCTAGGAACAATCTTTAAAATAGTATTATTATTAGGAATTGGACTATTAGGAATATATGCAGTATTAAAAACAGGAAAAAGTGCAAATCCAATTACAGGTGTAGGAGACTTATTCCCATCTATGGATTTAGCAAGTTGGTCATTCATTTCAATAATATTATTCAACTTTATGGGATTTGAAGTAGTAGGAACTTGGGCTGAAGACATGGAAAATCCTAAAAAAGAAATACCAAAAGCATTAATATTCGGTGGCTTACTAATGGCAATATTCTACATTTTACCAGCAACAGGATTTAATATTGCTCTATCACCAAAAGTAGTAGCAAAAATGGATCCTGAAAATGTTGTAGAAGTCTTAACAGCATTATTTACTGCAGTTGGTATAAGTAGTAGCCTAATGAAATCATTTGTAATAGTAGCAGGATTAATGTTTATATATACATTTATCGCTAATATCGCATCATGGTCATTTGGTGTAAATGAAGTAGCTAAATATGCTGCAGAAGATGGAAGTTTACCAAAAATATTTACTCCAACTAATGAAGAAGGAGTACCATATAAAGCAGCACTTATAAATGGTCTAGTTGCATCAGCTATTGTAATAGGTGGCATAATAGCAAATCTAGTTAGTGAAGACTTTGGAGCAGGTTTTAGCTTATTCTTCTGTTTAAGTTGGATAACTTTATTAATTAGTTATGCACCAATGTTCTTAGCATTCTTAAAACTAAGAAAAACAGATTCAAAAGCCAAAAGACCTTACAAAGTACCAGGAGGCCCAACACTTATCACTTTAGCAGGCTGGGTACCATTTATAATCTTAGTACTTGGAATTATATTTACATTATTTGGTGATTTTACAAGTGAATATATAATGGATAGTATTCCACTATATGCTGGAGTAATATTATCATTCATATGTGAAGAAATATTAGTTGCAAGAATAAAAGTAAAAAAATAAAATATTAAAGGAATTCTAAATAAAGAATTCCTTTAATAAAAAAAGAAATTGAAAGAAGGGATTTATTTGAAAAGACTAAAAAGTACTCCGAAAAAAGATGGTTTTAGGATGCCTGGAGAATTCGAAGAACAAGATGGAATATACATGCTATGGCCACAAAGAACAGATAATTGGCGTAATGGTGCAAAACCAGCTCAGGAAGTATTTGTTGAAGTAGCTAGTACAATTGCTAAATATGAAAAAATGACTATGTTAGTTAATAAAGATCAATATGCTAATGCTAGAAATATGTTACCAGATAGTGTTAGAGTAATTGAATTATCTAATAATGATTCTTGGGCTAGAGATACAGGAGCTACATTCCTAGTAAATAAAAAAGGTGATCTAAGAGCAATTGACTGGGGATTTAATGCCTATGGAGGATTCTATGATGGAATATACTTCCCTTGGGATTTTGATGAATGTATAGGTCAAAAAATGGCTGAAATTGAGTGGGTTGATTACTATCAAATAAGAGATTTTGTTTGTGAAGGTGGTTCTTTCCATGTTGATGGAGAAGGAACAGCAATGGTAACAGAAGAAACATTACTATCTCCAGGTAGAAATCCAAAACTTAAGAAAAAACAAATCGAAAAAATATTAAAAGACTATTTAAATGTAGAAAAAGTATTATGGATTCCTAAAGGATTATACAATGACATAGATACTAATGGACATGTAGATAATATTTGTAATTTTGTTAGACCTGGTGTTGTAGTATTAGCATGGTCAGATGATAAGAAGGACCCTCAATATAAAATTAGCAGACAAGATTATGAATATTTAAGTAAAGTAAAAGATGCTAGAGGTCGTAAATTAGAAATTCATAAATTGTATTGTCCATCTCCTCAATTTATTACTGCAGAAGAGAGTGGTGGAATTGATTATGTTGAGGGAACATTACCTCGTAATGAAGGTGATAGAATGGCAGCATCTTATGTTAATTATTTGACAGGCAATGGATTTATAGCTCTACCAGTATTTAATGATCCAATGGATAAAAAAGCAATTGAAACACTACAAAAACTATATCCTGATAGAAAAATAGAACCAATCTACGCTAGAGAAATTCTACTAGGTGGAGGAAACATTCATTGTATAACACAACAAGTACCTAAAGGCAATAGAGAATAATAAAGGAGTAGATTAAGTGAAAAAAAAAGAAAAAACAATCAAAAAAGATAATCTAGAACGAAATAGAAGATTATTTATTGTAGTATTATTAATGTTAATAATTTTAATGCTATTTGGTGTATGTTGCTATGAAATAACTAGAAAGAAAAAATTTGAAGAAGTTAAAGTTAAAACTGAAACTAAATATTCACCATATCGCTTATCAAGTAATTCATTAGAAAATTTTGACTTATATTTTCTTCAATTAGAAAATGAGAAAAAGAATAAAACATATAGTCCACTATCTATTAAATATGCTTTAGAAATGCTTGAAGAAGGAGCAAATGGTGAAACCAAAAAACAAATATCTGATATTATAGGAACCTATAGTGCTAAAAAATATATAAATAATAATAATATGTCATTTGCAAATGCATTATTTATTAAAGATTCTTTTAAAAATTCAATAAAAGATTCATATGCTAGTACTTTATCCAATAAATATAATGCAGAAATAGTATATGATTCATTTAAAACACCAGACGTTATTAATTCATGGGTAAGTAATAAAACATTCAAATTAATAAATAATATAGCAGATGATATATCAAACCAAGATTTTATATTAACAAATGCCTTAGCAATTGATATGGAATGGGTTAATAAAATTCAAAGTGAAACTAAACCATATTATGTAAATTTTGCTCATGAAGATTATCATAAATTTATAGGATCATTAAATATTTCTTCTTATCATGAACTTGAATTTAATGGTTTCTCTAAAAAAGCAAAATCAGCAGAGATTGGAGTAGTAGCTAATAAATATGATATTTTAAATACCCTAGGAGAACAAAATATTAGAGATAATATTACTAAAAAGTACCAAGAATGGTTAAATAGTGATAATTATGAATCACAAAGTTGTGATCCAGGAAAAGATAAAGATGTAAAATCTTATGTTGATGATTATATAAAAGAGATTAATGAAGGATATAAACAACTTAGCAGTTCAACCGATTTTAATTTTTATAGTGATAATAATGTAAAAGTATTTGCTAAAGATTTAAAAGAATATAATGGAACAACACTACAATATATTGGTATTATGCCTAAAAATGATAATTTAGATAATTATATAAAAAATACCAACTCTAAAGAAATTAATAATCTAATTACAAATTTAAAACCAATTGAATTAGATAGTTTTAAAGATGGAGTAATAACAGAAATATATGGTTATATTCCAATGTTTAAATTTGACTATGAATTAAATCTAATGAATGATTTAAATAAACTAGGAATAACTAATGTATTTGACTCCAATAAGGCTGATTTATCTAATTTATCATCAAGTAATATTGCTATTAATAAAGCAACACATAAAGCCAATATAGAATTCTCAAATGATGGAATTAAAGCTGCTGCTGCAACCGCTGTTGGTGGAGCAGGAGCTGGAAGCTGTGGCTTTGAGTATCTTTACAAAGTACCAGTAGAAAAAATAGATTTATCATTTAACAAACCATATATGTTCTTAATAAGAGACAAAAACTCTGGTGAAATATGGTTTACTGGAACGGTATATGAACCTGTAGAATATCAAAGACAAAACGAAATTGAATACTAAAAAAAACATAAACTAATATAGAAGTAATTTCTTATATTAGTTATGTTTTTTTATTTATATTATCTAAAATTACAATTTTTATTAAAAGTATCAATAATATAATTAACTTTATCAATTAATGATTTAATTTTATTAATAGTAAAACTTTTAAAATGTTTTATCTCTGATACTTTATATTCCAATTCAATAATCCTATTCAAATAGACAATTAAATCATTATAACTATTCTTAATTCCCGTAATATCATTAAACCATTTCTCTATATCATCAATATTACCCTCCATACGCAAGTTCTCTAAAGTATAAATAAAAGTACTATTAGTAAGTAACTTCATTAATATTCTAGTCTCCAAATAATATGCTTTAGATTCATAATTATCATTTGTCTCAATATTAATAGCATATATAGTATTATTTATAGACTCAATATCATTATCCTTATAATTCTTAATAATATCAATAATATCTTCAGTTTGTCTAGTATTAATAACCTCTTCTAAAATATATGAAGGAAGTTTATCAATAGACTTTAGACTATTCTTATCATAAGTTATATAAGTCAACCCAGTCCTAATATAAACAATATTATCTTTAACAACAATCTCTTTAAGATATGAATTAACAGCATGATTATATTCATGAACTAAACTATCTAAAAGCCTAATTAAAGAATTATCCCTATAATTATTAATAACAACATATTTAGTTGTAACAATCTTATCACCATCAAATTTCGGAATACTAGTATAAAAAGCATTAACATACTTAGTATCTTCATTCTTAATAATAATAGGAGTATTCTTAAACACATCTATTATCAATTTATCTTTATATGTATATTTAGTAATAAAAGCAGGAATAATTAAATATAACAAATGCCTTATATTATTATCATAATTATTATTATCAGCAATTTCATCTATTACTGCCATATATTTCATAATTAACTCTTTTTTCAAATAGTATCACCTATAATAAGTATATCAAAAAAAAACATATTTGAATATTATTATTTAAAATTAAAGAAAAAAATTCAAAAATCTTGAAATTTATCTCTATTCATAGTATACTAAACAATAGAGTAGGAGGTATAAAATGAACAAAGATATAATTAGAAAAAATATGTATCTATATTTATGTTCTATAGTAGTTTTATTAATAATATTAACTATTTTAACTCCTACTTATGCCAAATTTAGTCATGATTATATTACAGATGAAGACGCTGTTGGCATAACTTTTGATTTTAGTTTAAATATTGAAGATATTGAAGAATATAAAAGTATAAGTATAGACTCTTATGATGCTAAAATATTTAATATCAAAGTAACTAATAATACTATGAATACAATTTATTATGGAGTTTGGTACCGTATGGTTGAACCAAAAGAAATAAATGATAATATTATTGTTGCTAAATTAGAAGATAGTGTTGATAATACAAGTGGAGATGTTGAAAGTAATAATAGTAAAGTAGTAAGTGTAATTGTTAAAAACAAGACAAATAAAAAAATTAAGATAGATTTTGGGGTAGCTTCTTCAGATAAAGATGCCAATTCTGTTGAATATTTAGCTGGAAAAAAATTAATAATTGGTACTGATCAAATACAATATCTAAATACAGTAGATACAGGAGACTATGTAGAATATGTAGGAAGTAATGGCTGTTCAGGTAATTCTTGCCGAGGTGAGAATGCCAATTATGTTAACAGTGAAAATATGGGATATTGCAATAATAAAAATCTTAAATTTAGAAAAGTAGGTTGGCAAATAGCTTATATTGATGATAATATAGCCTATCTAGTTAGTGCTGCTCCATTAGAATGCCTAGCAACAGAAGAAAATGGCTCTTTATCACTTGACAATAATAAACTATCAACCTTCGAAAAAACAATAGGAACTCCTAAACATATAGCAAACCTAAATATAGAAGCATTAAAATATTGTAATGAAGAATTTGCCATCGATGGAGAATGTAACACAAATACAACCTGGGCCTTTAACACTAAAGATTTAAATAAAATTAATAATATGCCAACCAAAGCTTGTTATAAGATACATTCGGAAGCCTGTGAAGGATTCAATGAAATAATAAGAAATAGCGGTGATTTTTGGCTAGCAAGTAGCTATGATGAAACAAATACCACATATTATTGGGACGCTATTAATAATTATTTAGTAAATGTTGATACTAGTTATAGTTTAGGATTAAGAGTAGTTATAAAACTAGATCCTAATATTTATATAATAGATGGTGATGGAAGTATTAATAAACCATATAAAATAAGTAATGAAATAATAAAAGAAGACAAATAAAAGAATCTATATTTTAATAGATTCTTTTATTTTAATATTTTATCAGTATTTTTAAAATTCAATTTAGCAATTTCCTCTAATTTATCTTTACCATATTTATTAACAATTTCTTTACCAATAATATCAACTTTAGGATTAGCTCCCTTTGGAAGATTAATACCAACACTCTTAGATAATTTATCCATCTCCTTAAGAAAAATATATCTACTAATTAAAGAAGAACAAGCAACAGATAAACATTGATCCTCAGCTTTAGTTAAAAAGAATATATCATTAACTTTCTTAGGAGTACTACTAATATGCCTATAATAGCTTTTAGGTGGTTCGAATTGATCAACAACAATATAATCATATAAGTATTTTTCCATTTTTAACTCATATAAAACTTTATTATGTAAAATAGCTTTCATCTCATTCATATTATAATTCTTATAAAAACTATTATATTCTTTATTATTTAGAATAAAAGTCTTATAAGGAATCCTCTTTATAATCTCTGGAACTACTTTAATAATATCACTATCAGTCATCTTCTTAGAATCTTTAACCTTTAAATCAAGTAAAAAATCAATATTATCTTTATTTACATACGAAGCTGTTACAACAATAGGTCCAAAATAATCCCCAGTACCAACTTCATCAGACCCTATAGAATTAATTCTAATAGGAATAATCTTTTTCTTATCCTCTTTCTTCTTATCATTTGAATTAGTTACAGCAGCCTTACCAGAATTAATCTTTTCCGTCTCTATCCAAAATTCAGATGCCAAATCAGCATCTAACCCCTGAAAAACAGCCTTTCCAGACTCATATAAAGTAACAGTTGTATCACCATCTTTAGCTTGAAAAACAGCATATGGAGGAGTAATAGGTTTTTTTAATTCTTCAAAAAAATCAACCATCATCTCCTTAGTCTTATCTCCAACTTTTAAAGTTATAGTAACCTGTTTTTTCAAAAGTATCACCTCAAAAACAATTTTAACATAAAAAACTTTATTTTTAAATATTTTTATTGTATAATATATTTATAAATCATAAAGGAGTGATGATATGGCTATAGGAATTGTTGATGTCTTTATAGTATTACTAATAATCTTAGGTGGTGTAGTAGGATTTAATAATGGATTTATAAGAGAAGGAATTCATTTTATAGGAACAATCGTAATAACAGTTGTTGCTTTTATGTTTAAAGATATTTTAATGGTATTCTTCTATCAAAATCTACCATTCTTTAATTTTTATGGTGGACTTAGAAATATAACTTCAATTAATATTCTATTGTATCAATTATTAGCATTTATAGTAATATTTGCAACTTTATTCTTTCTTTTAAGAGTGCTATTAGTTATTACTGGATTAATAGAATTACTAATAAAACTAACAGTATTTTTAAAAATGTCTTCAAAAATATTAGGAATCGTAGTTGGAGTATTTGAATACTATATATATATATTTGTAGTATTATTTATCTTAAATATGCCAATATTCAATTTATCTTTTGTAGCAGATTCCAACTTAGGACAAAAAATGCTAAGTAATACACCAGTTCTATCGAGTTATATAGAAGATACTGTATACACCTATGCAGATGTATGGAATATTATTAGAACAAGAAAAAAGAAAACAGATATTGAAGTAAATACATTAGTTTTAGCAACTTTACTAGATCATAAATTAGTTACAATAGATAATGCTAAAACATTAGTTGAAGCTAATAAGATATTAATAACTGATGAAGAACTACTAGATAAATATGAAGATGATAATGATTTTTATAAATATGTAAAGAAACAAATAGCTAAAAATAAAAAATCCTAGATTAACTTCTAGGATTTTTATTACATAAATGGTACCAGCCAAGGGACTTGAACCCTCACATCCGTTAAGATAGTAGATTTTGAGTCTACCGCGTCTACCATTCCGCCAGGCTGGCATAAATACGAACAAAATAATTATACAACAAAAGCCAAAAAAAATAAACCCTCTAATACTAAATTTCTATATTTTATATTGACACAAATGAAAAGTTAAGTATAATATCACCTAAATATAATTAAAAGAGGGGATTATAATGTATGATGAAAAAATACTTAAACAAGAAAGAAAAGAAATTATCAAAAAGAATTTATTTATGTTTGCCTTAACTAATCTATTATTTGTATCATCAATGAAAATAATAGGTCTAGGTTTACCATATTACAAAGATAGTCAAAAAACTTATAGTGTATCAATAACTAATATAAACAACCATAATCATAAAACAACTATCGAAAAATATCTTAATAACAAAGATTTAACATCACTTGAAAAAGAAAATAAAATATATGTAGCAGATAATTACAAATATGAAGATAAAGCTTTTACTAGAAATGTAAAAGTATATATATTAAATGAAAAAGAAAACTATGAAGAAATATTAAAAAACTATAAAAAATATATTAATCAAAAACAATTAATAGATGAATACCACGAAGAAACAAATAGACCAAATAATAATGATGCCGAAATATCAATTGAATACTATACAATAAATAAAGATAAATATAAACCAGAGTATGAAAGTAATCTAAAAAATAATATATCTAGTATCTTATATTCTATAGTACTAGCTCTTACAACAGGTATAGCAACATATGATAGTATAGATAATATAAAAAGTATAAATTATAGTATAAATAAAGCAAAGAAATTAAAAAAAGAACAATAAAAAAGATTATTTAATCTTTACTCTTAATCCTATAAAAATTAAGAGTAGGATGATTAAATAATCTTAAATTATAATCATTAAACCCAATACCATTTGAAATAAATATATCTGTATTATTTACTTTATAATGAGGTTTATAATAATAATATGAATTTTTAGGCAGTAATGCCTTTTTTATTATCGGAATATTTATAGATCCATTAATAGAATGACCTCCAAGTATTAAGCTTATGTTATCATATTTAGATAATATTTCTTTAGCGTAATCTCCCTCATGAATCATAATTATTTTAAATTTAATATCTTCATTATTACTAAAATAATTCATTACTTTATCAATTGATGCTTCACTATAATTATAGCTAGAAACACCACCCAAAAATATTTGTTTATTATCTTCATTATAAATAATAGAATAATTATTATCAAGAATAGTAAAATTACTCTGTAAATATATATTTTTGATAACATCTATCTTAGAATAATCACAATCACCAATAATAGAAAAATTACCATAAGTAGATTTTATATCTGACAAAGACTTAATTAAAAACATAACATCATCATTATTACCCTCATAGTTATTATCAACTAAATCCCCAGTAAAAAGAACTATATCAGGCTTTATCTTTTTTATCTCATTAATTAATAAATTAATTTTTATCTTATCTTTTTCATCCTTATAATGTAAATCGGAAAAATGGACAACTTTCAACCCATTATAACTACTATCTATATCTTTAGAATAGTATGATATCTCATTAGTACTAAGCCCTTTAGGCCCTATAAAATACGCATACATCAAAATAGATAAAAATAGTAATAAACTAAACAATATTATATATAATACTTTTTTCATTAAATAACCTTTGCAATAATTAATAATAGAAATGCCATAGTATTATGTATAGAATGAACTATCATAGAAGAATAAATATTATCTGTCTTTCTATAAAGCTGAGCAAAAAAACCACCCAACACACCATAAGGAATAATATAAAGCAATGAATAATAACTCATATCACCAACAACATGCATTCCCCCAAATACTAATCCAGAAATTAATACATATATCTTATCATTCTTAAAAATATCTCTTATACTTTTTCTAAATATAAGTTCTTCCGTAAAAGGCGCAAATATAGCTATCTGAAATAACATAAATATAGGTGTAATTTTAAGTAACTCCCTTACAGATTTCTCATTAGATGCGATATCTCCACCAGTAATAATAGATATAATAGCATTACATATAATCATAAAAAACAAAGCTTCCAGCCAATACTTAATCGCAATCTTTATAATACCAAAAAAATCTTTTCTTAATTTTTTAAAATCTTTCTTTAATACATCTCTATAAATAAATCCCAAAAAGAACACAAATAATATATCAGCAATAAATAGACTTAAAATCTTAATTGAAAAAGATAAATCATAATAATTAATCCCCATTATAAAAAATATTATTACAGGAATAATACTATAACTAACTAATAGAATAATTAACCCCAAAGATTTTAAAACTTTTAAAATAGTATCACTATGATTATTTTTATTTTTCATATTACACCTCAAATAAATTATATCAAATTTTAAAACTTAAATCTACATAAATAAAAATCTTTAATTAAAGGATGTAAAAAAGTGTAAAATATGATAAAATGAAAAAGGTGATAAAATTGAAAATAACAAAAATAAAAGTAGGTTTATTAGAATGTAACTGCTATTTAATTGAAAAAAATAATAAATATTTATTAGTAGATCCTGGTGATGATTTAGAAAAAATAGAAGAATTTATAAATGGTAAAGATATACAAGGAATACTAATTACGCATAGTCATTTTGATCACATAGCAAGTGCTTATGACTTAGAAGAAAAATATAATTATACCATATATGATCTCAATAATTTAAAAGAAGGAATAAATAAAATTAATGAGTTTAAATTTGAAGTAATAAAAACTTTTGGCCACACCATGGATAGTATATGTTATTATTTTAAAGAAGATAAAATAATGTTTACAGGAGATTTCTTATTTCATCATACAATAGGTAGAACAGACTTACCAGAAAGTAATCATAACGAAATGTTAAAAAGCCTTGATAAAATAAAAAAATACCCAAAAGATATAACTATATATCCAGGTCATGGAAGAAAAAGTACTCTTGAAGAAGAATTTAAAAACAATCCATATTTATAATAAAAAAAGATTTAGAAATAAATCTTTTTTTATATCTTTTTTTCTTATAATTTGTTATAATAATTTTATAATCGATAATAGGGTAGCCATCCCCATATTAGAAGAGGAGCAAAAAGAATGAAAGTGGAGAAATTTTTACCAATTGGTACCATTGTCTTGTTAAATGGTGCCACTAAAAAAATAATGATAACAGGTTTTTATGTAGTCAATGATTCAAATAAAGCATATGACTATTGTGGATGCCTATATCCAGAAGGATACTTATCATCAGATAAATGCCTTATGTTTAATCATGACCAAATCTACAAAATAATCTATCTAGGTTATTCAGATGATGAAGACAAAAAATACAGAGACGAAATAAAAAGATTTGTAGACAATAAAGAATAAGAATAAAACTTATTATCAAAATACATTATAGGAGGTGAAAAAATGGGGCATATCAAAGG
>JAZAUS010000001.1:0-229365 GCA_036342255.1 Bacilli bacterium | reverse complement strand
TATATTTGTTACTACAACACTATAAGTAATACTAGAATTACTATTAGGTAATTCAATACTACTAGATATATCATGCACATTATAATCTTCCCAATAAGATACCCCACCATTACTATTACTTGAAGAATATATATTAGTTATTCTTATATCAGCCCTTTTTCTAACAACTCCTCCAATATCACTTACTAAAAGATTATTCTGAAAAGCTGAAAATCCTATCGTCAATGATAAAACAACAACAACAATTAAAAAAGGTACAACATTATAGAATTTAATTATAATTTTATTCCAATCATCAACCATAATATTATCCCTCCACTTCAATTATTCTTATCTCATAACCTACTTTAAAAACAACCCACTTAGTATATTAATTATATCATATATATTATTTATTAACAATAAAAATCACTATCATAAAAATAAATAGTTCATGTAGATTACATGAACTATTTATTTACCATTACATTTAATTACATTAACATTTAAATAATTATCCCCCTTAACTATCCTACAACCATCATTTTCTATTTTTTCATACTCTATCTTATTATTATTTAATAATTAATCAATTACTATTTTACGATAATCATAATATTTATCTATATAACATCTCTCCTATTATAATTATTGCATAAAAAAGCAATTAAATTAACAATTTAATTGCCCTTATTTCAATTATGATCCCGTTGATGTATACTTTCTTATTCCTAAATTAAAAACTCTCGTACTAATAAAAATATATATAACTGTCAAAAGTGGTATAAATATATAAATAATATTATTGGTAGTACCATTTAAATATTTAATTGGATAATAATTAATTAAACTAATAGGTATCACATAAGTAAATACAAATCTAAAAGCCTTATTATATATTTTTAAGGGATATTGTGATACCTGTCTTGTTCCATTTGTAAAAATATTAATAAATTCTAATCCTTCAATTGATATAAAACAAAAACTAGCTCCTAATATAAATAACGATATTATAATAAACACACATCCTATAACCATTACCACTAATAGTATTATCTTAGTAATAGTTATACTATTCATAACTTTAGCAGCACTCCATATATATAATACTAACGAAAATAATACTCTACCTATTTTTTCATAGCAAATATCACTACCAAATATCTGTAAATATATATTTCTAGGTCTTATTAATAATAAATCAAAATTACCATTTATAATTATTTTATAAAATTCATCATAACCTCTTGCAAACATTTCACATAAACTATATCCAAGCCATACAGAACTAAAACTAAGTATTAATTCATATTTATTAAATATACTTAAAAGATTAAACTTATCAAATAGTGCTAATACAGCTATTAATTCTACTAGCATATATATTAATTGACTAATAGTAATCAAGATAAAAGACATTCTATATTCAAGTGTTTTCTTTAAATGCATACTTAAATAATTCTTAATTAGCATACTTATCCACCCTGTACACTTAACTTTCTTAAAGCTATATTAAACAATATCTTACCTATAATTACTAATCCAACTATCCATATCAATTGCATCATAACACTACTTATTGCACTACTTATTCCTATATTACCTGAATATACTCTAAAAGATAAATCTCCTATATATCTAAAAGGTAAATATTTAGCAATATTCCATATATAATTTGGTAATAATGGTAAAGGAATAGCAAAACCTGAAAATAAACTTCCAACATTATATATAATACTAGCTATTCCTTTATCATCTAATGTAAAAAATGCTATACCACTTATTATAATATTAATACATGTAACAACTACTGATCCTAGCAATAATGTAACCATAAACAAGATAAATGCTTCAAAAGATATAGGTAAACTTAAATTATATGGTTTAGGTAATAAAAAAGCAAAAATAATTACTGGTATAAATCTAAGTAATACTTTAGCATATCTCTTAGATATTAGCTTTATAAACCACCACCAATATAAATCATATGGTCTACATAATTCATAAGATACAGTTCCCTTCCTGATAGACTCCATGATTTCGGCATCCTTACTATTTAAAAATATAAGCGTCATAAAAGATTGATTTAACCATACATAGCACATTAATTCACTATAATTAATAGAATCTATAGCAGTATAACTATAAAAAGCCTTATATATAAATACATACATTAATCCCCAAAAAAACTGTGTTAATAATCCTGAAAAAGCTGATATTTTATATTGAAGTCCTGCTATCATAGATACTTTAAAGTATCTTAAATAACCAATCATATATCGTAATCTTTATATAATTTTATTATAATATCATCTATATTATCACTAATAACATTAACATCATCAATCTCACATACTTTAGAATATTTATTAATAACTGAAGAAATAGTATTATTATCCATATTTACATCTAAAATAATTCTATTATTATTCTTCTCTATCACATTAACATCTTTAATCTTAGGAATATTATTTAAATTATGATATATTATCTCTAATTTCTTATTATTTGAAAATTTCTTTTTGATGTCACTCAAAGTACCATCATATAACTTTTTTCCATGCCCTATTACTATAACTCTATTAGTTAAAGCTTCTATATCACTCATATCATGGCTAGTTAATATGATTGTTACTTTTTTCTTTTTATTTATTTCTTTGATAAATTTTCGGATGGCAACCTTACCTACAGCATCTAGCCCAATTGTAGGTTCATCAAGAAATAATATCTTAGGATTATGAAGTAATGATGCAGCAATCTCGCAGCGCATTCTCTGTCCTAAACTAAGTTGTCTTACCGGTATTTTCATAAGTTCTGACAAATCCAACAACTCACATAATTCATCTCTAATTTTATAATAATCTTCATTAGATATTTTATAAATATCTTTTAATAATAGAAATGAATCTTCTACTGGAATATCCCACCATAATTGAGATTTTTGTCCAAAGACAACTCCTATATTTTTAACATATTTTATTCTATCAGCAAATGGATCTAATCCTCCTACTGATACAATACCACTATCTGGCTTCATTATTCCACATAGCATCTTTATAGTAGTACTCTTACCTGCTCCATTAGGTCCAATATAAGCTACTATTTCACCTTTTTTTATCTTAAATGATATATCAGATACAGCTCTAATTAACTTATATTTCCTTTTAAATAAATTCTTAAAAGCATTAAGAAGACCACTATCACGAGTATTAACTTTAAATGTTTTATTTAAGTCTTTAACTTCTATAAAACTCATACTTTCCTCCTAATGTTATGACATCTAAAGATATATAATTATCTATCCCTCCTTCCTTATTTTTTACACACGCAAAAAACCACATTTTCATGTAGCTTCCTCTTGTAAAAAAATATATCTTTCAAAACGTCGAACTAATAATAACATATAAAAAAAGAAAAAGCAAGAAAAAAATAATAAATATCTATTTTTTTCTTGCCTTATACCAAGCACTAACCCATATATACATCTGCAATTTTTTCAAAAGTAATCAACCCATCTACTGCAGAAGAAACAATACCACCAGCATATCCAGAACCTTCACCACATGGATATAATCCCTTTACACAAGCTTCATGACTTTCATCTCTAATAATTCTAACAGGAGATGAAGTTCTAGTCTCAACACCAGCTATAACAGAATCATCACTAGAAAAACCATCTATCTTATTATTAAACTCACATATAGCCTCTTTAATACTATCATTTATATCATCAGGTAATATATTATCTAAATTAGCAAACATATATCTCCCTTTAATAGCAGGTATAACCTTACCAAAACTACTAGAAATAGTATTACTATTATAATCTCTTAACAAAGATATAGGCATAACTCCCTTACCAGCAGCATAAGCCCTTTTTTCAATTTCTTGCTGAAACATCATTCCATCTAATACATCATCACCATAATCTCTATTATCAACAGTTGCTACAACAGCACTATTAGCACATTCACTATTTCTTTTATAATTACTCATCCCATTAACACATAAACCATTCTCCTCACTAGAAGCATTTATTACATATCCTCCAGGACACATGCAAAAAGTATATACCCCTCTTCCACTTTTTGCCTTATAAGTCAATTTATAACTAGCAGCTTTTAATAATCTTGATTTTTCAACTCCATATTGATTTTTATTAATTAATTTTTGTGGATGAATAATTCTAACTCCAACAGCAAAAGGTTTAGATTCCATATTAATATTTTTACTATGTAACATTTTAAATGTATCTCTAGCACTATGACCAATAGCAAGTATTAATACATTACAATGAATTTTCTCATTTTCATTAACAGTAATAGAAGATACCATATTATCTTTTATTTCTATATCCGTAAGACATGTATTAAATCTTATCTTACCACCCATATCTATAATTTTATTTCTGATATTTTTAACTATTTTTCTCAAATTATCAGTACCTATATGAGGATCATTAACATATCTAATTTCCTCAGGAGCTCCATTTTCAACAAATATATCAAAAACCATTTTTTGATAATTATTCTTATCTTTAATTCGCGTATTTAATTTACCATCAGAAAATGTACCAGCTCCACCCTCACCAAATTGAACATTAGAATTAGTATTTAACTTATTACTATTCCAAAACTCTTCTATATCTTTAACCCTTTTATCAACATCATTACCTCGTTCAATAATCAAAGGATTATATCCATACTTAGCAAGCATATATCCAACTATCAAACCTGAAGGTCCCATACCAACTACTATTGGCCTAAAAGCAATTTTCCTCTTACCACTAGGAACAAACACATACTTATCTATATCTTTATCCACATAAAAAACATCTTTATCTTTATATTTCTTTTTAATTATATATTTCTCATCTTTAACTTTAACATCAACTATATAACTATAGTAAATATCAGGCTTATTCCTAGCATCGATTGATCTTTTTATTATCTTAATAGCTTTAATATCTTTATCACTTATTCCTAACTTTTTAGCACACTTCTTCTTTAATATATTATCTTCTTTATTATTAACTAATATCTTTAATTGTCTAATTCTTATCATAAAGCACCTCCTGCAATCAATCCACTAATCCAAGCAAAGCCTAAATTATATCCACCACAGTCTCCATTTATATCAACAACTTCCCCTATTATATATAAATCTTTTATAATTAGAGATTCCATCGTATTAAGATTAATTTCTTTTAATGATACACCACCACTACAAGTCTGAGCTTCTTTAAAAGAATTAGTAGATACTACATTAACTTTATAATTAACTAAATTATTAACTAGCATATATTTCTCTTTTTTAGATAAATCATTATAATAAAAATCATTTATTATTTCATTTAAAGCATTACCTAACTTATAATTAATTAAATTATCACAAATCTCTCTAACCTTATAATTATGATTTTTATTATACCCATCTAAATACCTTAATAAATCATCTACATCATTAGCTATATCTGGAACAAAATTAATAACTATTTCCTCTTTTTTATTTTCAGCTAATCCTTTAGCTATTATTCCAGATAATTGCATCACACAAATACCACTAACACCATAATTAGTAAGCATTAACTCCCCATCTTCTTCTCTAACAAATTTATTATCTTCAATTAACTTTATATTACTATTAATTCTAACCCCAGACCATTTTTTACATATCTTACTATCCAACCTCACCTGTACCAAAGCAGGAAGTGGTTTAATAATACTATGATCTAAACTATTTAATAAATTATAACTATTAACATCTTTTTCATTATAATAAGCATAACTTCCTGCTGCAATAATTAATTTATTACAACTGTATTTACCATTATTACTATCTACTATAAAAGTATTACTCTTTTTCTCTATTTTTAATACTTTAGTATTACAAATAACATTAATACCTAATCTATTAACTTCCAACATTAAAGCATTAACTATTGAAACAGCTTGATTAGAATGAGGATAATAATAACCATTCTTAATATTAGGAACAACACCTATACTATTAAAAAAATCCAAAACCATTATTCTATTTTTATCATTAATAATTATATCTATTAATCTTTTATCATAACTATCATAATATTCACTACCAAATTTATCATTAAAATAATTACATCTACCATTACCAGTAACTAATATTTTTTTTCCACAAGTATTATTTTTCTCTAGTATAATTACTTTATTACCACCTCTCGCAGCTTTTATAGCCGCAACGAGTCCAGAAGCACCTCCACCAACAACTATTACTGTATTCATACATACCACCTCACTCAAAGCAATAAATTATACGTTTATTATAACAAAAAATAATTATATCTACAAATAAAATTGTCAAATGTACTTATACGAATAAATTTATATATATAAATCCATAAATTTATGTTATAATAAACACGATAGAGGTGATTTTTTATGCATATAGCTGAACTAACAGAACTACAATTTAAAAACTATTCTAACTTACACACCAAAAAAAATTTTAAACAAAGCATAGAATACGCCCAATTAAAAGAAGTAATGAAAGGCTATAAAAAGTTTTATCTAGCTTTAGTTGATGAAAGAAATAATGTCCATGGAGCAACCCTTATCTTAGAGAAAAAATTAACAGGAAAATATAAATTTGGTTACGTTCCATCTGGATTCTTAATAAATTTTTATAATTATAGTTTATTAGAAATATTTACAAATGAATTAAAAACTTATCTAAAAAAATTAAATTATATATATGTAAGAACTACTCCACTAATTAATTATCAAGTATATAATAGTGATTTTATATTAAAAGAAAATAACAGTGCGATAATTAATTCTTTTAAAAAATTAGGTTATAATTATTTACCAAATACTTCTAAATATAAAATGGTTCTACAATCAAATAATATCAAAGATGCATATAGTCATTTTAAAAGAAGCTTAAAAAGAAATATAAATGATTGTCTAAAAAAAGGAATTACTGTTCATCAAGGAAAAAAAGAAGATATTCCATCATTTATTCATTTAATAGAAAAACAAGATTATTTCACAAAAATGGAAGAAATATTTAATAATCCACAAAATAATTTTGAATTTTATTATGCTAAAATTAATCCCGATATATATATAAATAATTATAGATATTTATTAAAACAAGAAGAAGCAAAAAATGAAATGCTTAATAATAAGCTTAAAAATCCAAACATAAAAAAAACAAATAATCTATTATCTAAAAAAATGACTTCAGATAGACTTGTTACCAAATATCATAACGAAATTATTAATGGTACAAATATTTATAAAAACTATCCTCATGGCATAATAATAGGTGTTGTAGGAATAATCAGTAACAAAAGAGAAATAGCTTTTGTTACTGAAGGATTTGAAAATAAATTTAAACATATAAGAGCAACTACAATGATTAAATGGGAAATTATAAAAAGACATATTAATAATGGTTACCAAATATTTGATTTAGGAAATATATCTATTAGTAATGTCTATAATACAAAAAATGGCTTTAATGGTAATATAATAGAATTTTCAAATACCTTTGATCTAGTAATAAATGAAATGTTTTATAAACTATATAACTATGCCAAAAAAGATGTAAAATAAAAGCTGATTATTAATCAGCTTTTTTTATTATCTCTTTAATTATATAATTAGCACATAAAATTCCACTAACAGCAGGTACAAATACCATTGAAGGTATATCGCCATCAAACCTATCTCTTTTCTCTTTAGAAGATACAACCATAACTTTTTTATTAATACGATTATCCCTTAAATATTTTCTTATTTTTTTAGCAATAGGATCATAACTAGTCTTTCTAATATCAATAACTTCCAAATCCATAGGATTTAACTTATTACCAGTACCCATACTTGAAATAATAGTAATATTATTATCTAAACATCTTTTAATCAGTTCTTGCTTTACTAGTATAGTATCACAACAATCAACTAAATAATCAAACTCATACTTAAACAACATATCTATATTAGATAAATTTAACTTACTATTAATCTTAGTTATTTTACAATTACTATTAATTGATAATATATATTTCTCCATAACATCTGTCTTTAATTCACCAATATTATCCAAATTAGTAATAATCTGTCTATTCAAATTAGTAATATCAATCTTATCATAATCAACTATAACAATATCTTCAACACCACTCCTAATTAAAGACGTAACAGCATACCCACCTACACCACCTAAACCAATTACAGCAACTTTACTATTTCTTATCTTATTTAAACCATCTTTACCTATTAATAATTCTATTCTATTAAACATATCAATACCTCTAGCCAAATTTGGCATAAAATCACCTACAATCAAATTAACTATAACATAAAGAATATTTATATGCAATAAAAAAAGACCCCAGAGAGCCGACTCACAGAAAGATAAAACCATGCGCGTATCCACATGGGCGAGTAATCACATATCTTACTTAGGATCCCTACCAATAGCAAGTCTTCGACACATAAGATATAGTTGATTCTCTTATATATCTTTAGTTGGTTTTATGCATTGTGATATCGCATACTCCCCAGGTATCTTAATTATAACACAATCAAATATTTTTATCCACACTTTAATCATAAAGTTAACTATCCTACTTGGTTACCCCAGCTAGATTCGAACTAGCGATCATAGAGTCAGAGTCTACCGCCTTACCGCTTGGCCATGGGGTAATTAATCTTATAATATTAAATTACACTATTTTTATTTTTAAGTCAATATATAAATAAAAAAAACTAGTAATGAAATAAATTCATTACTAGTATATATTTTATTTTTTGGCCCTAACAATTATCAACTTACCAGATTTATCAATCCAATAACTTGACATATGAGTAGATGGATGATTAGCTTTTCTTATTTCTGCTGTTGAAGAAGCACCATATACATATAATTTATCATTAGAAGCATGTGAATAAATAGCAATATTTCCACTACTATTACCAGCCTGATAAACAATAACATCTCCAGCTATTAAATCAGATATACTTTTCTTAGCAGTTATTGTAACTTTATCTGAATATAAATTACCAGAACCAGATGGTGTAGTACTACTAGCATCATTTAAATGACATAATGTTCCACTTTTTAAAAATCCAGCTCTTTTTAATATAGTACTAACCAAATAACAACATGTGGTATAATGTGTCTGATCAATATCAGGATAATCATCTAAATCATTTTTATGTACCCAATCTCCATCAGCTTCAATAGATAAATAATAATCTTCTGCTTTATCTAATATCTTCTGAGCACCACTTTTAACTACTACCGTACTAGTAGCAACTACACTATTATCTTCCAAAGAAGTAGCAGTAATAGTAGCCGTTCCAGCACCAACACCAGTAACTTTACCAGCTGATGTTACAGTTGCAACACTAGTTTTATTACTTGACCAAGTAACTCCTTGATTAGCACCCATTGGTGTAACATTAGCTGTAATAGTATAAGTATCTTCTACATAAATAGTTTTATTAATTATATTCAACGATAAATGAGTATCATAAGTAACATTTACAGTACAATTACTAGAGATATTAGATCCATCATTGGCAGTAACTGTTATAATTGCCATACCTTTAGCGACACCAGTCACCAAACCAGTATCATCAACCGTTGCAATAGCAGGATTACTACTTCTATAAGAAACATTTTTATTAGATGCATTCATTGGCATTACATTAGCAACTAATCGCTCAGTTTCTCCATTTTTTAAATTAAGAGCTGTATGATTTAAAGAAATACTTGATATTTTTATATCTTCTTCAATAACAGTAATAGTAATTGTTGACCTTAAACCACTCTTTGATGTAGCAGTAATAACAGCTTCTCCAACTCCAACAGCAGTTACCTTACCAAAACTATCAATTGTAATTACAGTTTCATCACTACTATCCCAATTTATTTCTTTATCCGTAGTATTATTTGGATTAAATGCCACACTCAAATTAGCAACACTTCCCTTAGTCATACTAAAATCATCTTGTTCTATATCAATTCCAATAGCATGAATTATCGGTTCCATAATACTAATATTTATATTATCAGTCATATTATTACTAGTCATTACAGTCAATATAGTATTACCAGCTTTTAAAGCCTCAAAATATCCATTTTCATCTAATGATAAATATTCATCATCAAATACATATGTTACATCTTTATTAGTAGCAGATTGCGGTGTTATAACATATTCAAACATTCTTTTTTCAGATACATTCATTGTAACATTATTATCAACAAAATTAATATCCTCAACCGCTATTTCATTTGGTATAACAACAACTTCAACTGTAGCAGTCAAACCATTAACAGTAGCCGCTGTAATAATAGCCGATCCTACACTCCTACCAACAATTGTTCCATCATCTACAGTAGCAACAAATTCATTACTACTAGTCCAACTAATTTCTCCATTTTCAACATTATTAGGAGTTATAGAAGCATTAATTTTTTTACTTAAACCAACTTTTAATTCTATTTCACTTTCAGATAAAACTAATGTATCAGGTAATACAATAGATCTAATAACTTCAACCCTTATCTTATAAACTAAATCACCAATATGCATATTAACAATAGTATTACCAGCACCAACAGCTTTAATTAAACCATTTTCAAAAACAACAACTCCTTCATCATCAATTGTCCAACTAATATCATTTTCTTTATAATCAGTATCAGACAAATCATATTCAACCTTAGCAGTATCCCCAATCTTTAAAGTATAACTATTTGTACTAATCCTAGGTTCAACTTCTGTTACAGTAATATATGTATAATCTACATTCCCTTCACTATCAGTTACAGTAATAACAGCAACTCCAGGACTAACAGGAGTAATAACACCCTCATCATCAACTTTTACTATTTCTTCATCACTACTATCATATGTAATAGTCTTATCAGGATTAACAATCTTATCTGTTTTAACAACTTGTTTAACAATATTTTGACCAGTCGAATTAAATTTCTTCTCCTCAGTAACCTTCTTTACAGAATCTTCTTTTATTTCAACTTTATCAACTTTCCCAACAACTGTTTCAATAGAATGATCTTCTAATTGCAATTCATCATCATCTGCCAAAACATTTATTTCAACATCAATAATAACAATATTACCCTTCTTACCTCTAATATGAACTACACCAGATTTCCTAGCAGTAACAATATTATTTTTTATCTCTACTTTATCACTATTTGTTTCCCAAACTATATCTTTATCAGAATATATAGTATCTAGATTAACACTTTCAGCTAAACTCATATTATAAGCTCTTGTCCTAATTTTAGGATCATCATTACTACTTTTATAACTCCTAATAGCAAATCCAACTACCATCAATAATACTGGAATAACTATTAAAAATATCTTCTTATCCATCTTTTTAAAAGTGTCCATCTTAACCACTCCTATTATTATATTATTCAAATAATATTTTACCATGTCACAATCTATTTGTCCATATAAAAAAAGAAAAGAAATCTTTTCTTTTTTTTATTTCACTTGTTTACTTAAAGCTTCTTTAGCAGCAGCCTGTTCAGCACTTTTCTTACTTGTACCAACACCTTTACCCATTACAACATTACCAACCTTAACTTGACTAGTAAACGTCTTATCATGAGCAGGCCCTTTTTCATCTACGACCTCATATACAACACTCTTATTACCAGTTTGAACCAACTCTTGTAATTCAGATTTATAATCATGCAAAAAATCAATACCATTATTAATATATTTTTTAATGATAGCCATAACAATATCACTAGTAAAAGCAAATCCTTTATCCAAATACATGGCCCCAATAAAAGATTCAAAAACATCAGCCATTATAGTTTCATTAGCTTCTATCTCACCACTACCAAGTCTAATATATTTAGAAAACTCTAAATCATCAGCATATGTAGCACATGCTTCCTCACACACATAACTAGATCTCATCTTTGTCATAGTACCTTCTTCTAAATGCTTTTCATTAAATAGATAATCACTAATAATCAATTCTAAAACAGCATCTCCCAAAAATTCTAATCTTTCATAATTATCAACATCTTCATGTTCATTACTAAAAGAAGTATGAGTAAAAGCAGTCTCATATAATTTCTCATTATCTGTCTTTATATTTAACTTTTCTAATATAACCATTTTATCATCTCCAATACTTAACTATTATAACATGTTTTCTAATTTTTTTATTATTATTTTTCAAACTGTTTACAAATTGTTTAAAATATTGTAAAATTATTAATATAGATTGGAGAATCATAAATGAGAATAATAAAAAAATTATCTTTATTTATCATAACTTGCTTAATAATAACAGGATGTGATATAGAAAGTAAAGATATGGAAAATATAAATATTTACACTACTACTTATCCAATAAACTATTTAATAACATCTTTATATAAAAATAATGGTAAAGTATTTAGTATATATCCTACTGGAGTTGATATCAAAAATTATAAAATATCAAATCGAAAACTAAAAGAATATAGCGAAAGTGATTTATTTGTTTTTAATAGTTTGGATAAAGATAGAAAATATGCCGTTAAAATGATAAATAATAATTCAAATCTAAAAGTTATAGATGTAGCAACTGGAATACAATATGAAAATAAAATAGAAGAACTGTGGTTAAACCCTTATAATTATCTAATGATGGCAGAAAATATTAAAAATGGGTTAAATGAATATATTAACAATCCATATTTAACAGAACAAGTTAATAAAAACTATGAAGAATTAGAATATAATATTTCAAAAATAGATGCCGATCTAACAGAAACTATTGACAATGCCCCATACAAAATAATTATTACTGATAATGATTTATTTAAATTTCTAGAAAAATATGGACTAAAAGTTATATCACTAGAAGATAATAAAAACGTTAGTATAAATACCATAGAAGAAATTGAAAAACTAATAAAAGAAAAGAAAATAAAATATATCTATCGTGCTACAAAAGATAACAACACCATAATTGAAAATCTAATTCAAAAATATAAATTACAAGAATTAAATATTAATACAATGTACAGTATCGATGGTGGTATTACCAATACTAATGATGATTATTTAACAATAATGAAAAATAATATTAATTTAATTAAAGGAGAATTATATAAAACTAATTATTAGTTTTATATATTTTTTTTTACAATAAAAAAGTCGTATAATATACGACTTTATTTAGCTTCTTCACATGCTCTTGTTTCTCTTATAACAGTTACTTTAATAGTACCTGGATATTGCATCTCACTCTCAATTTTCTCTTTAATATCTCTTGCTATCTTATAACTTGTCAAATCATCAACTTCCTCTGGCTTAACCATTACTCTAATCTCTCTACCAGCTTGCACAGCATAAGCCTTATCAACACCAGGCATCTCATTTCCAATTGCTTCTAACTGTTCTAAACGTTGGAAATAATTCTCTGTACTATCATTTCTAGCACCAGGACGTGATGCCGAAATAGTATCAGCAATAGCAACTATCGAAGAAATAATATTACTTGGTTCAACATCTCCATGATGAGACAAAATAGCATTTACTACTACTTCATCTTCATTATATTTTCTAGCCAAATCAGCTCCAATCTGTACATGAGATCCTTCCATTTCAAAATCAATTGCTTTACCTATATCATGTAAAAGACCAGCTCTCTTAGCTAAATTAACATTTTCACCTAATTCACCGGCAATAATACCAGAAATAGTAGCCACTTCAATTGAATGTTTTAAAGCATTTTGACTATAACTAGTACGAAAATGCAATTTACCAACTATTTCAATTAATCCAGCATCCATTTTACTAATACCTAATGAATAAATTGCATCTTTACCATATTTTCTAATCATAGCATTTACATCATTACATGACTTATCATATATTTCTTCAATACGAGCCGGATGAATTCTACCATCACTAATAAGAGTTTCTAATGTAATTTTAGCAATTTCTCTTCTCAATGGATCAAAGCTAGAAATAACAATAGCCTCTGGCGTATCATCAATTATTAAATCAACACCTGTTACTGACTCAATCGTTCTTACATTTCTTCCTTCTCTACCAATAATACGTCCCTTCATTTCATCGTTAGGCAAACTAATTACTGAAACAGTTTGAGAATTAGAAACATCTGCTGCATATTTCTGCATACTACTAACAATTAAATCCTTAGCTGCCGCATCAGCCTCTATCTTAGCATCACTTTCTCTTTCTTTAATATATGCAGTAATTTCACGACTCATATCAGCTTCAACTATCTTCATAATAGTATCATGAGCTTCTTCTTTAGTATAATTAGCAATATCTTCTAGTTTCTTTAATTCCTCTTTTTTTAGTTCTTCCATATCTAGTAATTTATCTTGCAATTCCCTTTGTTTATCTAAAAGACTATTTTCACGTTCACTGACAGCATCCTCACGTTTTTGCAAAGCCAAATCTCTTCTATCAATATTGTTTTCTCTTGTTAAAAGCCTCTCTTCGCTCTCTTTTATTTCATGTTTCTTCTCTTTAATTTCTTTATCTGTCTCAATTTTTAATTTATTAATCTCTTCTTTTGTCTCTAACAAAGTATTTCTTTTTGCTTTATCTGCTTCTTTTTTAGCATTCTCAATTATTTTTAAAGCTGTTTTTTCACTATTTTTAATCTTAATATTATTAAAAATAATAACCCCAACTATACCTATAATTAAACCAATGATAAATACTAGAATGGATATAACAATAGAGTTCATATTACACCTCCATTCTATTAATATTTATAACTATAATTAAAATTAATAATTTAATTTAAACTATACATACTAATTGTATCCATCTTTTTTAATCTTGTCAAGTATCATAACAAGTAGTTATTACATTTATAAAGTAAAATTAACAAAAAAAATTATAAATATAAAAGAAGCTTAAACAAGCTTCTTTATTATTATTATTATGCTTTCTTCATTTTATTACTCTCTATAGCCACTCTTTGTGCTATAGCAAGAGAAATAAATAGATTTATTGTATAACTACCACCATAAGATAAAAATGGAAGTGGTACACCAGTTAAAGGACCAATACCCATAACACCAATTAAATTAATAGCAACATGTAAAAAAATATATATACAAACACCATATGCTAAAAGAGAAGCATGTAAACTAACAGCTCTTTTAGCAATTACATAAACTCTATATATAATAAATAAGTATAACAATATTATAATAATACCTACTATTAATCCCCATTCTTCAACAATAATAGGAAAAATAAAATCCGTATATGATTCAGGCAAGTATAAAAATTTCTGTGTACTTCTACCAATTCCCTGACCAGTTAAATCACCATTTTTAAAAGCAATAAAACTATTACATAATTGATAGCCAGAGTCCTGCTTATATCTTAAACATGGATCTTTAAAATTAAATCTTTCCAATTGATAACTCTTTAAAAAAGAACCCTTAGTTATAAAAAATAAACCTATAATCAAAACCAAAAATACAATTACTAAACTACCAAATTTAAACCTACAAAGTTTAGACATTGGCAAAGCAAAAAACATAAAGAAACAAATAAGTGCTATAACAATAGCTGTTCCAAAATCTGGTTGTATTAAAACTAAACCAAAAATAAATAAAACTGGAATAATTGGTTTAATTAGCTTCCAAGTATCATCTAATTGATCACGTTCCCTATCATAATAATAAGCTAAATAAATAATAACTATTATTTTAGCAAACTCACTAGGTTGTACATTTAAAGGTCCAACCTTAAACCAACTAACAGCATTATTAGCAGCATAACCATAAGCTGTCAAGCCCCCTAAACAAACTAATATACCTAATAACAACAAATAAGAAAATCCCTTATATATCTTCGTAGGTATCCTAATTATGAAAAAAGATACAATCAATCCCAATATCAAAAAAATACCTTGACGATAAAAATAATAATATGGACTTGTCTCATATCTCATATAACTCTCCATACTAGAAGCACTTAGAATCATAAGAAGACCAAACGCAAAAAAAACTATCGTTACAAATAATAAAGTTTTATCCATTTTTGAAAATATCTTCTTCATATTATCAATCCTTTATATAATAATAACATATAACGATAGTTTTTTTAAATTATTTTTTTCTCATTTACATATAATAGACATTTAGTCTTGTACATCATTACCCTTAAAATTAATATTTATAAATTTTCTACTTGCTAAATAATCACACATATGAACAAATCTTTGCTCAGCCGTCCTAGGTTTAGGCAAAACATCTTTCTTCTTATAACTATCATAAGTCCATTGTCCCATATGTGATTCAATCATTGAACAAACTTTACGCAAATCATCAACATCCATAGCTAACTTTTCTTTATTTTCCATTATATATTTTGAAATTAACAAAGGATGATCAAATTTAGTATATTTATTATGCTCTAAACCACTTTTAAGCCCATCATGAAGTATCAAAGCCATAATAATTAAATCTTTATCATGATCCATAAATTTACATCCGACAGTATCATTAGATAATAATTCATAAGCAAATCTAACTGCTACCTTTGTATGCCTAACCAATCCCCCATCACCCAATGCAAAATCAGGATGATACTTACCAGTAGAAGAAGCCGGAACCTCAAAAAAATAATCAGGTAAAAGTCCTATCAATACTTTTAAATCCTTCTTCAAACTACTATCTTTAACATAGCTAATCTCCTTCTTAAAACAATTTACTTTACTAGTTTTATTCATCTCAAACACTCCCTACTTTTTTTCTACATGAACATCAAGCTGATTAAACGGAATAACTATCTTATTCTTATCAAAAGCCATCTTAATATTTCTTAAAAACTTTCTTCTAATTTTAACATACGTTCCAACATTACAATCAATAGCAACTGCATATTTAATTGAACTATCATCAAAACTATCAACACCTAACATTTCAAATTTCCTTACATCCTTATCTTCGTCTTGTAAATCATTCAAAACCTTTTCAACTACCTTTTCAATTTTTATTATATCTTCACTATAACTAAAAGGAATTTGAATAAATAATCTAGGAGTCTCCAGATTAAAATTAGTAACTTTATTAAATGAAGAATTAGATAATATCAAAACTTCTCCAGTATATGATTTTATTTTTGTAGTCTTAAGTCCTACTGATATTACTTCACCTTTAAAACCATCTATCATAATCCAATCACCAACAGCATAAGCATTATCAAAAATAATAAATATACCAGCTAAAAAATCTTTAATAATATCTTGAAAAGCAAGACCAATAACAGCACCAACAATACCAATAGAAGCTATAATACTACTAGTATTTACCCCATATATATTTAAAATAGTAATAATTACTATAATAGCAATTAGATATTTAATAATATTTTTCATTAAAGTAACAACAGTAATCTTTCTTTTATCATAGCCCTTAGAATAATTCTTATTATATTTTTCATTAATACTACTATTTATCTTACTTATTTTAATAATTGTACTTGCTATCAAATTATAAGCTATTATACCAATACCAATAGAAAACAATGGCAAATAAAACTTCTCACTTGTAATAAATTTAATAATAGAATCCATTACTATATCCCTACTTTCTTCTTTTACAAAATAATTTTATCATAACTATATATTTTTTTAAACACTATTAACTATTTTTTTACTTTTAATTTTATTATTATCAATCCACATAACATAAATATTAGATATTATAAATAGTATTTCTGCTATTACCCCAACATAACTACCACAATATAAATCATATATAAGCCATAAACAATTATTAATAATTGAACCTACAACTGCTATTTTTTTTCTATTAGTCAATGCATATCCATCCACACAACTAGCAGCAACTGGTAATAAATCCATAAAATGATTATAAGAAAAATAGCCTATAAAAAAATATACAGGAATAGTTAAAATAAATATTATTTTATCATTCTTAGCCTTATAATAACCAAAATCTCTAATTAGTTCTAAAATAACTACTGTTAGTCCACTAAATGCCCCAAGCATAAAATAATGCAAAACTTCAAATATTCCACCAACTACCTGATACTTTAATATTTCATCAATATTTTTCTTATAATAGCTATAAACTAATAATCCCCATGCTATAAGCCCTATAATTTGTGCAAAAATAAATATATGCATTATATCATCCCTCTATAATAATATAATAGCATATATTTATTTATTTTTCTATAACTATATTTAATTATTCACTTTGCAATTCAAAAATAGCATCTCTTAATTCCATAGCTCTCTCAAAATCTAACATACCAGCAGCTTTCTTCATTTCACTCTCTAACTCATCAATCAATTTTTCTTTATCTTTTTTACTCATCTTCTTAGTTTTCTCTTCTTTTATTTCTTCAACATTACTTATAACATCTCTAATTTCTTTAATAATAGTTTTAGGAACTATATTATGCTCTTCATTATATTTTTCTTGAATACTTCTTCTTCTTTTTGTCTCTGCAATAGCTTCTTTCATGCTGTCAGAAATAGTATCAGCATACATTATAACCTCACCATGACTATTTCTAGCACATCTACCAATCGTTTGAATTAAACTTCTTGTACTTCTTAAAAATCCTTGCTTATCAGCATCCATAATAGCAATCAAACTAACTTCAGGAATATCTATACCCTCACGAAGAAGATTAATTCCAACAACTACATCATATTTACCAATCCTTAAGTCATGTATTATTTGCATTCTCTGTAAAGTCTTAACTTCAGTATGTAAATAAGCCACTTTTATATCAATATTCTTTAAATAATTAGTTAACTCTTCAGCCATTCTAATAGTAAGTGTTGTAATTAATATTCTCTCATTTCTATCTATTCTATTATTTATCTCATTAACCAAATCATCTATTTGATTCTTACTAGGTTTAACTATAATATTAGGATCCAATAATCCAGTTGGTCTAATTATTTGTTCTATATAGTGATTATTAACTAGTTCTAATTCATAATCACCTGGTGTTGCCGAAACATATATAGCTTGATTAATTTTTTCTTCAAATTCTTCAAATTTTAAAGGCCTATTATCAAGAGCACTAGGCAACCTAAAACCATAATCAACCAAATTCTGTTTTCTAGCCCTATCTCCATTATACATTCCCCTAACTTGAGGAAGTGTAACATGAGATTCATCTACTACTAATAGAAAGTCATCAGGAAAGAAATCTATTAAACAAGTAGGAGTCTCTCCCTCTTCCCTTAAAGCTATATGCCTAGAATAATTCTCAATTCCACGGCAGAAACCAGTTTCTGCTAACATCTCCATATCATAGTTACATCTTTCTCTAATTCTTTGCTCTTCTATTAACTTACCATTTTCATGAAAATATTTACATCTTTCTTCTAATTCGTTTTTAATTCTCTCAATACTTATCTTAAGCTTATTATCATTAGTTACAAAATGTGAAGCAGGAAATATAGAAATAGATTTCTTATTTTTAAGAACATGTCCTGTTACTGTATCAAATTCACTAATTCTATCAACTTCATCCCCAAAAAATTCTATCATAACACCATTTTTTCTTTCATAGCTAGGTATTATTTCTATAATATCACCCTTAGATCTAAAAGTTCCTCTTTTTAGATCCATTTCATTTCTCTCATATAGCATATCAACTAATCTCTTTAAAACATCTTCTCTTGATATATTATCACCAACTGATACAGTTAACATTTTTTCTAGATAATCCTCTACTTCTCCTATACCATAAATACAAGAAACAGAAGCTACTACAATAACATCACTTCTTGATAACAATCCAGATGTAGCACTATGTCTTAATTCATCTATCTCATCATTAATAGAAGAATCTTTTTCTATATATGTATCAGTACTTGGAACATAAGCCTCTGGCTGGTAATAGTCATAATATGATACAAAATATTCTACCCTGTTATCTGGAAATAGTTCTTTAAATTCACTATATAATTGACCCGCTAAGGTTTTATTATGAGCTAGTACTAAAGTAGGTTTATTTACTTTATTAATTACATTGGCTATTGTAAACGTTTTACCTGTACCGGTTGCTCCTAATAAAACTTGATGTTTTTTACCATCATTAATACCTTTAACCAAACTTTCAATAGCTTCAGGCTGATCACCAGAAGGCTTAAATTTAGACACTAATTTGAACATATTAATCACTTTCTTTCATGACTTTTTTGTTATATAATTTTATCATTTATTTGTTAAAAAAACAAGGATGTCTTATACCTTGTTTATTATCTAAAGCCAAAAGGTTTATTCTTTTTCTTATATACCAAAGATTTACCCACATCCTCTGTAAAATCTTTTTCATTTAATGTGATTAAATCTTCTTTTGTTACACATTCACCAATATTAATAGCATGCTCTAATACTATTTTATTAATTAATTTATCTATGTATCTTCCATTACCAAAATGAGTCTCACCTTTAAGTTTATTTAAATTATTAATTATTTTTTCTTTTAATTTATCATCAATAATAAATCCTATTTTTGAAGTTTTATATTCAAATATTTTATATAAATCTTCTACACTATAATCAGGAAATTCTAGATAATAACCTATTCTTGATCTTAGACCTGGATTTATTTCCATAAAATGATTCATTTCATCTTCGTAACCTGCAAAAATAAAAATTGTTTCTTTTTTTTCTAATTCTTTTATTATTTCTACTAGAGCTTCTTGACCAAATTGTTGAGCAGATGATGATAAAACATATGCTTCATCTAAAAATATTATTCCACCTCTATTTTCTTTAAGAAGCTCTGCTGTTTTTACAGCTGTTTGTCCTACATACTCTGCTATTAAATCTTTAGCAGTTATTTCTACAAATTTATTATTACTAGTATATCCCAACTTATAAAGAATCTCACTAATAATTCTAGCAACTGTTGTTTTACCAGTACCAGGATTACCACTAAAGAACATATGTAGATTAGGTTTCTCTAACTTTAAATACTCTTTTGATTTATCTCTAAATTCCAAATACTTTATTAATCTAAATATTTCCAATTTTATATTATCCAAACCAATTAAATTATCTAATTTCTTCAAAGTTTCATCTAATGACAAATCTTCATCAATAACCTCTTCTTTCTTTGAAGCAAAAATACTATCAAAAACCATATCTACCGAATCTAATTGTTCATTAAAAGCATCTAATTGCTCTTTTAATAATGCATATTTCTTATCATCAATCATTTGTATAATCTTTTTTATATCATTTCTTTGAATATTAATTAACTCCCCTTCACCATCAAGAGCAACCACAAAATTATCAAACAAACAATCTTCATCAACTTTTTCTAATACTTCTTCATTTGAAGTTAAAAATTTAACTCTATCATTTTCAACATCATAATAAGATATTTCAAATACTTTACTTATTTCTTCTTCGTATATAGCATATAACTCATCATCATCATATCCAGGATATTGTTCTCTTAATTCACTCAAACTAGTAGCAAAATCATAACAATACTTATCATCAGATACTATAGTATATGGACTTTCCAACATATCAATACTAATTCTTCTATTATCTTCATCATAATAAGTAGCAACCTGAAATTCATCAAAAAAATCAATAACAGCATTCTTAATAACCTTATTTTTTTTAAACAATATAATATTATCTGTTAAATCTATTTTTTCATATAAAGTAATAATAAATTTTTCTTCCATTGTAACTCCCCCACATGTATTTTTGTTTTTTAATTCATAAAAAAACAACTAGTAAAACTATAATAGCATACTAATTGCCTTAATTCAACACAGTTAACAAACTCTTAATCTATTATTTAATTAGATACACCATGAGTTACCATAACTGTATCATCAGTAATTCTTTTAAATACAAATCCATTATTTTTTCCATATCTAATTATATTTCTAATAGCATCTCTAGTAGTTGTTTTAATATCATGCATTAAAACAACATTTTCTCTAGATAAAGAAATATTATTTACAACATTAGAATATACAGCACTAGTTCCAGCCCCAGCAGCATCATTTGAATCTACATTCCAATCAAAATATTTATACCCCCTTTTTCTAACTTCACTAGTCAATTTAGTCATAATTCCAGCTGATAAATGCTTACTTATTGTATTAGAACTACCACCAGGAAAACGTATAATCTTACTTTTTATTCCTGTAAGTCTTTCAACTCTATTACTAACTTCACCTAAATCTTTAAAATAATTATCAATTGAACTATATAAATAATTATAATTATGAGTAGCCGTATGTAAAGCTACTGTATGACCTTCTTTATACATTCTACTTATTAAATAATCTGGACCATTACATGTAACAAAAAACGTAGCAGGAACACCTTCTTCTTTTAATACATCTAAAATAACATTAGTTGTCCCCTCATTAGGTCCATCATCAAATGTTAAATAAACAATACCTCTACCACTTCCACCATCAGATGCTCCATCCTTAACAGTCACAGTTCTAGAAACAATAGTTTCATTTTGATAACTATCCTTAATTTTATAATTAATAGTATAAGTACCAATATCATTAGTATTAACACTACCAGAAACTTCAACCTTACTAGTAACATCACCATCACAATTATCAATAGCACTATATCCTGGTTCACTATATAAACTACCAACATATACAACCATATTAGAATTACCTTTTAGTTCTAATTTAGGTCCTTCTTTATCCTCATAAACAATCTTTCTCATAACCATTTCACTATTATTAGATTTATCTTTAACTTTATAAATTATCTCATTCTTTTTATTTTCAACCCTTACTTTATCAGTCAAATCTCCATCATATTCATCAGATGCCTTAAACCCTAATTCTTCATACTTTTTACCAGGACATACAGAACTAGTATTATCACCAGTTAATGTAATAATAGGTTTAACATCATCTATAACTTCAACTTCTTTTTCCCTTGATAAAGTCAAAAAACCAAATTTTAATGAATACTTTATCTTATAAATTCCTATTTTAGTAGTATCAACATCATTAGTAATTTTTAAACTCTTAGTATAATCTTTAACTAAACTCTTAGCCCTATAATCATGATCAACAAACTTTTTATTATACCTTATCTTAATATTATTCTCTTTAAAAGATATCACTGGCAAAAATATAATACACAATAAGACCATAACTGACAAAACTAATACAGTTCCTGTTAATAAAGATTCATAATTAAATTTATTCTTTTTCTTATTAACTTCCTTCTTTATCTCATTGCCTAATTCAACAAAATCCTTATCTAATTCTTTATTAATTTCTTTTTCTATCTTTACAAAATCATTTTCTAATTCAGATTCTATATCAATAAACTTCTTCTCAATTTTATCTTTATATATTTTTTGCCTTTTTCTTTTATTGGAAACTTCTATCTGTTTTTTTCTTTCTCTTTCCAAACTTCTAATTTTTTGTCTCATACTACTATCACTTCTATCTAATACATTATTAATATTGTTTTATATTCTGACATTTACTCATTTTATATTTCCAATACTCCAAATGAAGATTATATGCCAAATCATTAACCTTATCGAAATACTCTTGATAATTACCTTTATCACCTAAATTAGATAATCCTATAACTATATATGGATTATCTGCAAATACTATTGTCATCTCATGCAATACTGATCCAGCCCATCCACTTTTACTAGCTATCTTATAGCCATTCTTACCTTTAATAAATTTTGGATAAGAATTTAAAAAATTATTCATCAAAGCCCCACCATACTCATCATTACTTATATAAAACTTATATAACTCTTCCATATATATAGTAGCATCATGAGCATTGGTCACACCCCAATTAGTAGGTAAAGTAAATATACCAGTTGTACCTTTTTCTTGCCAAAATTTTAATATATTCTCACGACCATACCTATCCATAAGCATATTATGAGCAGCATTATCACTATCTACTGTAGAATACTGTAAAAGAGTTCTAACTTTATATTTAGTATTAACCGGTTTATTCTTAAGAAGACCACTACCAGTATTATAATAAGCACTAGTATAAGTTAATTCTTCATCTAAATTAACTTTACCCTGACTAGCCATCTCATACAAATAAATATCTTTCGGTGCTTTTATAGAACTAGCCGAAAAAATATTTTGATTAGCATTATAACTTACAGTAAAACCAGTATATAAATCCTTATATGAAAAAGCAAAATAATTATTAGAGCTATTATAATAATCATTAATCTCTTTTATTTTACTATTAACACTATCAGGCATATCATTAGTATCAATCTTAGAATTAATACAACCAATCAAACTACTAGCAGCCACATTCTTCAATACTTTAGTATCTATATTTTGATCAGCTACCACTTTAGTATCCTTCTCATCTTTTTTATCTATTGTAATAAAGACCTCTTCATAATCATCTAATCTTTTCCCATAATAAAAAGCTTTACCAACTACAATACATACACAAATAAAAGTAATAATACCCATAATTGTTAAAAACTTTCTATTATTAAAAATACTTAAAATACTCTTTCTTTCTTCTTTATCATTATCTTTATTGTTATCTAAACTACTATCAATCAAAGATTCTTCATTTACATTTTGACTACTATAATTAATATTTACATCATTACCTATTTTATTATTTAAAGATTCATTATCTATAACACTACTATTAATATTCTCTTGTTTCACATCTTGTTTTTCAATACTATCATCATTTTTAAACAAATCTACATTAAATATATCATTATCATTAATAGAATTACTATTAGTATTTTTATTATCATTATCATTCATAATACCAACCAACTTTACTTAATTCTTAAACTATATATCTATTATTAATTATACTAATTATTTACTATTTTGTAAATAATTATAAAAAGTAGTTTACACTACTAAACTACTTTTTACATATCATTTATTAAATTATTAATCTTTAATAACTAATCTACCCATACCATCTCTATCTAAATGTTGATTATCTCCCATATACTCTTCTATTATATCTCTACAACTAGTAGCAATCATTCTACTCTTACCATTTTTTTCAACATCCTTCAAAGAAATATTAAAACCACCCTCAATATTTAAATAATGATAATTTTGGAGTCCTATCGTATATATTCTATCATTATCAATATCTTGATTATTAAATGTAAATTTAATAAAATCATGTTTTTTCTTTGAGTATTCCACATACATATCATGAGATAACTGATAAAACTCCGTATGATCACCTTCAAAAGCTTCATCTCTTAAAACATACTTTATCATATCTTTAAGTTGCTTACCCGTAACACTTATCATATATATAGCATCATCATAAGGAAATATCTCCATTAAATCTTGTAAAACCACTATTGGACCCAATAATTCTTTTCTAATTGATCCAGATCCCAATAGCATTATATCAACACCTAAAGAATCTTTTAAAATATCTGCAAATAAATCACCTAATTCTGTTTCTCTATACCTATCAGGATGTGTTAATTCTCTATTAAGCCTAGTAACTATCCTTCCATATTTTAAATCAGTATTACTCTTATACTTATCCAAAACTTCTTCTAATTTTTCATCCCTAGGACAATTTCTAGAATTAATAGATATACATTTCCACTTCCATTTATGTATACAATTATTCTTTGTATCTATTTCTAAATCAAATCTACCAATCTGATCAGTACCCATACCTGCTTGTACAATTAATATATCATTTATTACTTCAGGCTTATCTATAAGAGTATGAGAATGACCACCAATAATAACGTCAACACCCCAAGCAGGATCTAACAATTCAGCCAATTTTTTATCTTCTTCATATCCAATATGAGTAAGAAGAACAGTAAAATCAATATCCAAAGCATTATATGCATTACATATATGTCCCACTTCACAAGCAGCTTCTTCAACATCAACAAAAGTACCTATTATACCTTCACTCTTAGCATTCGCTAACACTTCTTCAGTAACAATTCCAATAAATAATATTTTCATACCATCTATTTCAATAATCTTATAAGGATTAAATAATCTTGCATTATTAGTCTTAATAAACAAATTAGCATTAATTATTGGAAATTTAGCACACTTTTCCAAAAATAATAAATGTGATATACCATAATCAGTTTCATGATTACCAATAGTAACAACATCAGGTGATATCATATTCATAATTTCTATTGTTGAAATCCCCTGAAACTCAGAATCAATTATACTACCTCTAAACATATCACCAGCAACACAATATATAGTATTTTTCTCCTTAGTCCTAACCTTATTAATATATCCCGATAATCTAGATACACCACCAATCAACTTTTTATCAATTTTCTCTGATATAAAATCACCATGTAAATCATTAGAATGCAATAATGTTAATTTCTTATATCTTTCCATACAAACTCCTCCTACATATCTACCTATAACATATAATAAATTATCAAAAAAAGCAATAATAAAATATTATTGCCCTTATTTTTTAAATAATTTTTTAACATAACAATCACTACCAGATACTTTACCAATAACTCTTAAATCATAATTATCTATTAATCTATATAAATCTTTATCTAAAAATTCATTCTTATCTTTAAGACTAAACAACTTCCATACTTTATTCATTATATCATAATCTTCTAAACCCAATATCTGAAATATCTGATCTAAAGTAATTACTTCACCAGTATAAGGATTAATTTCCCCAACATTAGCCAAATTAATATTAAAAGCCGTTAAGAAAAATAATACTATTAAACTCTTCTTATCTAATTCATCAGTAAATATCTCCATTTCCTTCATATATTTTTTATTATAATACTGAGCTGGATTACCTAAAGATGAAGAAATAGATAATACTTTATTATCATTTATTTGTATACCATCATAATCTATAAAACTAAAATTATTATCATGAAAGAATATATTATCACACGTTAACAAATCAGGAAAAACTACATTTTCTTTATTAGCCCTTCTAATAATATCTTCAAGTTTCAAATGCCAAAAAACATATTGTTTTAGATTTTCTCTATCTTCTAAAGATAATGACCTCTCTTTTTCATTATAATCAACACCCTTAGCCTTAGGCATAGTATAACCAACAAAAGAATTATTATTATATACAGCTCCATTAGGTACTATTATTTCCTTAACATTATTTATTTCTTTAGAATCTAATATTCTTTTTTCTATATCTAAATCAATTAAATCTAAAATAAATAATAAATTATCATCATAAACTTTTAATATTTCACCATTATCCATTTCAAAGATATAACAATTATCAGTCTTTTCCAAACCTCTTTTAATTTTAATATCGCCTAATTCTAATTTTTTCATATATATATCCCCCTAAAACAAGCCTTATATTAACATATAATTAATGAAAATGCAATAAAAAAGATTAAACTATGTTTAATCTTAATATGAATCAACATTTATTCTAACTCTTTTATTATTGTTAATAGCCCCAGCAGCCTGAACAATAGTACGAATAGAATTAATTGTTCTTCCATTTTTACCTATAACTTTACCCAAATCATCATTAGATACAACAACTTCAATTTGAATTGTATCATCTTCAGTTGATTCAAATTCCTTCACTGATACTGATTCACTATCACTAACTATCTTTTTAATAATAGTATCAGTTAAAACAACCAAATCCATAATTATTTATCTTTCTTCTTTGTTTGTTTTGTATTATGATATTTTTCCATAATACCAGCTTTACTTAAAATATTTCTAACAGTATCAGTAGGCTGAGCTCCTTTAGATAACCATTCTAAAGTCTCTTCTTCTTTAATATTAACTTCAGCAGGATTAGTTAAAGGATTATAAGTTCCTAAATTCTCAATAAATCTACCATCTCTAGGACTACGAGAATCTGCTACAATAATTCTATAAAATGGAGCTTTCTTAGCACCCATTCTCTTAAGTCTAATTTTAACTGCCATAATTACCTCCTTCATTTCCAAGTACTAATATAACAAAAAAAGACATAAGTGTCAACCTTTTTTTGTTACACTTATATCAATTATTTAAAATAAACAATTCTAAAGCCAATCTCTTATCCATAATCCCCATCTTTATACTCTTATCCACATCTAATAATCCTTTTATTCTATAAATAATATCGTTTTCTGTATAATTGTATAACTTATTTAAAGTAAACTTAACTCGATAAGGATTAACCTCTAATATTTTAGCTATTTCTGAATAATTATTATTCTTATTAGCAAGCTTCTTAACCTGAAATAAAAACCTAAACTGATTAGACAACAAATTCAATATATAAACTTCATCATAATTATTTCTTAAAAACACCTCTAATAATTCAATAGCTTTATCTTTATTATTAAGTATAATAGCATCTGTTAAACTAAATATCTCTTCTTCAACTACCTTAACACATACTATATCTATATCCTCATTAGTTATTTTTTTACTATCCATACAAAACATAAATAACTTATCTAATTCATTTCTTATATTATCCAAATCACTACCAACAACATTTAAAAAATAATTAATATCATTTATTATATAATTATTATTCATAAGATAATCTTTAACAAAAGAATTAATATAATTACTATCTCCTTTTTTACACTCGATTATCCTACCCTTATCTTTAACACACTTATATATCTTTTTTCTAGTATCAATTTTATCACTATTAACAATAAAGATTAAACAATTATTATCACTAGCATTCTTAACATAATCTTCTAAAATATTAATACTATCTATATTTTTATTAGACATAAACATATAAGCATTATCAACAATAACTACCCTCTTATCACCAAACATACTTATTGTTGATATATCCATAACTATAGTTTCTATATTAACTACATCCAATGGATATCGAACTATATCACTACTATTAATATCAACAGTTATTTTATTTAACTCATTGTTAATAACCCCTTTATCCGTACCATACAACAAGTAAATATTAGCCATTATATCACTTCTCTATTTTTTCTTCACAACTGTAGCCATCCTTAGTATTTAAGGATAAAATTTCTTCATAATCTACAGAATTTTCATATGCTTCATCAACTACAGTATCAGCAAAAGTAACAAAACTATTATTCTCATCATCTAAATCAAAACTACCAGTAGTATGCTTATTATTTTCAACCATATAACTAAAATATCTATTATTATTCTTAAAATCTAAATAAGAATTTTCATCAACAAAATTATATCTTAAAGTAACCCTAACTTTCACTAATTTATCAGAATTATTAAACTCATATCTATCTTCTTCCTCAATTAAAACATTTTTAAGTTCTTCATGATCATAACTTGTTTTACAATATATAAACTTATAAGTTTCTTCAGCTTCCATCATAGTTGTATAAAACAAAAATCCTGCTCCTCCTACAACTATTAATAAAAGTAATAATAAAATTGTTAAAATTGGTGATTTTTTCTTTTTTGTACTTTTAACAACAACCTCTTCAGAGTCTTCAGCCTTTTTAGGAATAGTTTTTTCTATCAAGCTTTCTAATACTTCTCTTCTTAACTCAAAATTCTTAGAAGCAATTAACTCTATCTCATCAATATTATCTAATGGATAAATTTCAAAATTATCTAATGGTTCATTATTTACTACTTTATATATATATTCTTTAATTACTTCCATATCTTCAGCCTTATTAGAATTCATTGAAAGAATAACATTATTTTTTATATGTGAAGAACCAAAACAAACATAATCATAAGTAGTACCAACATCAGCATATATAACATATAAACTATTATTAGGTCGATATCTAAAAACACCAAAAACATTAACCATTCTATCATTTTGTCCAAATTTCATTTCTAATTCAGATACTTTTAACTCTTTACCATTCATCATATCACCATCCTATCATATATTATAACAAAATAAACAATAATTAACAATATCAAACACTTCTTTTAAACATTTTTTCTAATTCGTAAATTGTAAATTCGATAATTGTAGGTCTTCCATGTGGACAATTAAAAGGATTATCACATTTTCTTAACTGATCAATAATACTTTCCATATCTTTAATAGTTATTCTAGTATTTCCTTTAACACTAGCCTTACATGCCATAGTAGCAGCCAAATGATCATGAAACTTACACAAATCAAAATTTTTCTCTTCTCTTATAACTTGCTCAAATACATGTCTCATTACCTTATCAGGATTATTTCTAGGAAACCATGTAGGATGAGCTGTAATCCTATAAGACATAGAACCAAATTCTTCTATATCAATATTCAAATCTCTAATAATATCTATATTTTTTTTAATTATTAGAAACTCATCTTGAGGAAGTTCTATAACAATAGGTACTATCATATCAATTACAGAATCTTCAGGATGTGATAAATAATAAGAATATTTTTCATAATTAATTCTCTCTTGAGCAGCATGCTGATCTATTAAATATAAACCTAACTCATTTTCACATATTATATAAGTACCATGCACCAATCCTACTGGATATAACTCAGGTAACTTATCTTTAACATCTTTAACCTCTTCTATATATTTATTATTATCTTCATCCTTATAATTAAAATTAATTATATCACTAACTTTAGCCCTATATTCATCCATATTATCATTATCAGCAACTACATTACCTCTTTCTAAATTTAAAGAAATATTCTCATAAACTATTTCTTCATCATCATTCTTAATCTCAATCTTAGGAATTAATAATTTATTCTTAATTTCACTCTTAATCATATTATATATAAGATCTTTAAGGTCTTCAAAATTACTAAATTTTATATCTAATTTAGACGGATGAATATTAACATCTATTAAACTAGGATCAGTATTAATTTTTAAAACAACAACAGGATACCTAGTATCCTCTTTAAAACTAGAATAAGCCTCATTTATACATTTATTTAAACTAGTATTCTTTACTACTCTTCCATTAACAATAGTCGTCATATAATTACGACTAGATCTATTTACTTCAGGCATAGATACATATCCTTCTATAACATAATCATCATTCATAGACTTAACACTAATCATCTTCTTAGCAATATCTAATCCATAAATATCCTTTATAACCTTTAATAAATTATCAGAACCATCTGTTACCAATAATTCCTTATCATCATTTATAAGTTTAAACTTAACCTTAGGATATGATAAAGCCATCTTATTAATATAATCTGTTACATGAGCAAGTTCTGTATAATAACTTGATAGATGTTTCAACCTAGCAGGTGTATTATAAAAAAGATTAGTTACTATTATACTTGTACCTTCTCTAGCTTCACATCTAGTATTTTCTAATATCTTTCCACCCTTAATATGTATTAAAGTCCCTTCTTTACCATTATATGTCTTAAGTAAAACTTCTGATACACTAGCAATAGATGGTAATGCTTCACCACGAAACCCCAAAGAATTAATATTAAATAAATCATCAGATGTATATAGTTTACTAGTAGCATGTCTTTGAAAAGCTAACATTGCATCGTTACTATCCATTCCAATACCATTATCTATAATTTTTATTTCTCTAAGACCAGCTTCTTTTAAATAAATTGATATTTCATCAGCATTAGCATCTATACTATTTTCAACCAATTCTTTTACAATAGAAACACATCTTTCAACTACTTCACCAGCTGCTATTTTATTAGCCAATAACTCATCCATTACTTTAATTTTAGTCATATTATCACCACTATCAATAATTATTATAACAAAACCAATCTTTCATTTCAATTTAAAAAAGAAAAATAGAGATTAATTTATCTCTATTATTTGACTTTAATTAAGTCTATTGTAAAAGGTCTTTCCTTTGACCCATTACCCGATAATATAGCTATATTCTTCTTCAAATATAATACTGGTCTAATTTTTAATCCACCCTTAACAGCCATTAACTTATTATCATTAATAGCAAACGTATCAAGAGCATTATTAAAACTTGGAGTCATAGTCATCTCAGCTTCTTTATTTAACCAATCTGTTGTATAACAACCATCATTATTATATAAACTACCATCAAAGAAACAAACAGATAAATCAGTAGCATATAAATAATCAGAAGCATACATAAGTCCAACAAAAGTATTTATCTTACTATCTCTAATACCACCACAAGATTCACTTTCACAATTATATACTTTAAATCCTCTCTCTCTTATATAACTATCACTAGCATAATATTTATCATCAATTCCTCCCAAATAGTATAATGACTTATCAACAAATCCCTTTGATCTAGTCGCAATAGTCTTATAATAGTATTCATTTAAATACGTATTAATTTCACCCATAACAAAATTATTATTTTTATATTTAGGAATATCTTTCAAATAACTATCTCTAATTATCTTTAATCTTCTATCAGTCTTCTCACTATTATCTTCACTATATACATCTGATACACTTATAATACGCCATAACTCATTATTAAAACTAATATAATTATTAGGATTGCTACCATAATATCTATATTCATTATTATTATCTAACAATATACCTTGTTTACTATTCTGATATACCATTCCTTTATTCATTTCAACCCCAAGTACAACCTCATTAATTTTACTACCATCATTATATAATTCTTTAACATAATCAGAAGCTAACATAACTCTATCAGCAATTAGCAAATCCTTATCAACACTCTCTCCTTCATCATAAGTAGCAATACCACTAATTGATAGTTTAGAATAAAAACTCTTACCAATCTCTGAATTAGGTATTCTATCACTCAACCAAACCCTAACATCAACAGAAACCTCACTATTAGCATCTACAACAACATTCTTAATAATTATATTATTACTACAACTATCAAGAGATTTTGGACTATTTTTACCCACCTGTGTCATTATATATTTATAATTAATTTTATCATTACTTGTCGTATCATTAAGTAAAACATTAAATTTATATGCAACACTACCAATATTTTTTATTGTTATCCTATAAGGAGTCACTTTAATAGATTCCTCATCACTAAGAGGACTACTATCATCTATTAAAACATTCTCTTCACTAAGAGTATATGTAATATTTAAATTACCAGTTGTATACACATTAGCATTCTCATCAATATCTCCCGTTGAAAAAATAGAATATGTATCTCCCAAGAATAAAACACCAACTAATATTAAAGAAACCATACATAACATAACCATTCTTTTCTTCATAGTGTTACACCCTCTTTATTATATATCTATAACTATTAATTATAGTATACAATATTTTTCTAAAAAAATCTATTAATTTAATAAATAACTTAACAAAAAACATATCAAATCAACTGTTTCATAGATTCAAGTCTTAACTTATCCGCTATAGTAACTATAAATTCTGAATTAGTAGGCTTTGCTTTATCTATATCAATACTATATCCAAATATCTCTTCCATTAAATCCCAATTACCTCTATTCCAACTAATCTCTATAGCATGCCTAATAGATCTCTCAACACATGAAACTGTTGTATCAAATTTATATGCAACACCAGGATATAATTTCTTAGTAATACCACCTACCATATTAGGATTATCATATACCATCATAATCCCTTCTTTTATATATTGATACCCCTTAATATGTGAAGGCATTCCCAACTCATGTAAAACTCTAGTTATAGATATCTCTAAATTATTATTATATAGATTAATAATTTTATTATCCAACTTTTCAAATATAAATAAAATTCTTTTCTCCAATTCATTCATATCAAAAGGTTTCAAAATATAATAATTAACTCCATATTCACTTACTTTTCTAATAATATTTGAACTATTATAAGAAGATTCAACTATAATATTTTTAATAATATTTCTATTCTTCAGCTCTTCTAATATATATAATCCATCCCTTTTAGGCATAATCAAATCCAATAAAATAACATCATACTCATCATCATTATCAACTATCATTTTTAAACCAACATCTCCATCATAGCACCACCCTACAATTTCTATCTTCTTACTATCTTTAAAATACTCCTTAACCATATTAATTAAATTAATATCATCATCAATCATTAACACTCTTATTTTTCCCATTTTATTCCTCTTCCTAACTACTAATTAATATAATTAAAAAATATTGAATAAATAAAAATAAAAGAAGTACAAATTAATATACTTCTTTTATTATTTATTTATTCCCTCAATTACTTTAACTATTTTATCAGCATTTGATGACACTTTACCAACTAATATACCATTTAAATTATCAATACTTAATAATTCATTAATATCATCATTAGAAACGCCACCACCATATATAATATTAGGCCTACTATGATACTTTGTAAACAAATAATCATAAATTGACAAAATATCATTCCTTATTTGCTCAATAGTAACATCTTTGCTAACTTTCAATGGTTCATACGCAAAAATAATAAAATCTATTTTTGCAATATCCTTAAGCAAAATATCTAATGATTTTTTAATATCATCAATATCACCAGTTTCACCAAAACATAAAATAGGAATAATATTAGAATCTAAACACAATACCAATTTTTTATGAATTATTTCATCAGTTTCATTAAAATATTTTTTTCTTTCATAATGCCCTATCAATGAATACTCTATTCCCATAGATTTTAATTGTAAAATAGATACATCACCAGTATAATTACCACTAGTTCTATAACTAAAATTTTGAGACCCTATTCCCCAATTACAATAATTAATAAAACTATCCAAATAAATATTCGATGGACATATAACAATATTATTATCTGTCTTAACAGCATTTATTTTATTTATATAATCAAATACCTGATCATACTCTAAACTCATCTTATGATTGAGAACTATCATCTTCTCCATTATTACCATTCCCTTCTGCACTAATTAAATTATGTACTTTTTCAATAATAGGAATTTTATGTTTAGGTTTATTCTTAATAGCAATTTTATAAACATCTAATATTTGCTCAGCAAAATATTTAGAAGAATGAGATTCAGCAGCAATCCTAGCTTGTTTAGCCAATCTATTAAGATAATCCCTATCCCGATATAATTTAACAATAGCCCTTTTATATTCTCTTCTATTATTAAATATAATACCATTCAAATCGCTAATAACAGTATTTCTAAAAGATTCATCATCAATAGCAACAACTGGAAGAGAAGCAGCCATAGCTTCAATAACAGTTAAACCTTGTGTTTCAGTCTGAGAAGCAGTTGCAAATACATTTGCAACCATATAATAAGTAGTTATTTCTTCCCAAGGAACCTTTCCCATAAAAATAACATTCTTATCCAAATTATTCTTTGTTACATAATTTTTATAATTATCTATATCTGGACCATCACCAATTATTAATAACTTAATCTTTTTAGATACTCCCAATAATGATTTCATTGATGTAAGAAGCAAATCTAAATTCTTTTCTTTACCAATTCTTCCCACAAATAATATAACAAAATCATCCTTATCAAGACCTATCTTTTTTCTAGCTTTATTCTTATCTATTTTATTATTCTCAACATAAAACCTCTCAACCTCTATACCAGTAGGTACAATATAAATATTTCTATCAATCTTATACTTCTTCTTAAACAATTCATAAGTTTTCCTAGTTGGAACAACCAATTCTGATATTGTTTTATCACAATAGAATAAAGTAAAATATTCAACTAATTTCTTACTAGATTTATTAAAATAACCTTTTGTAATATAATGAATATAATCTTCATACATAGTATGATAAGTATGAACAAGAGGAATATTAAATTGCTTAGCAATAATTCTAGCAAAAGTACCAACACCAAATTCTGTTTGCGAATGTATAACATCCAAATCCCATTTTTTTATTTTATTAATAGCTTTCAATGGATATATACCAGTCAATCTATAATCATATATACCAATTGGAACACCAGGTATTCTAATAATTTTTTCATCCTCTTTATATTTAAACTTTAAATCTTCATGATTAACTGTAACAATATATACTGTATGTCCTTTTTTTTCCAAAGCATTCTTTAACATAACAACACTTGTAGTAACCCCATTAATAAAAGGTGTATAAGTATCAGTAAAAATTCCTATTCTCATTCCTTATCCTTCTTCCCATACAAACTTAGTGCAACACCACCAATAATCATAGCCATATAATAAGTAACAAATCTCCATACTAACATAGCAGCATTTAAAACACTACCTTTTACTAAATTACCATAAAAGAACATAAAACCATACTCAATACCACCAGTACCACCAGGTATAGGCACAAAAGAACCAATAGTCATAACATAAGCCGTACTAACTATAGCATCCATTATTCCTAAATTAGTTATTCCTAATCCACAAAATACAGCATATGGAACCAAATATAAAACCATAATACCTAATATATTAACACCAATATTAATCAAAACTTGTAACTTATTTTTTTTCAATTTCAAAGCATTTCTATGAAATTTACTTAAAAAATCATTAAATTTATTCCTAGTTTTATCAACATCTTTAATTAATCTTAATTTACCTGCCAAACTAATACCCTGATTTAAAATAAATTTATTAATTACTTTACCAAAACTAAGAATAAAAGTAGCTAACAAAACTAACAAATTAATTAAAACACCTAAAATAACTAATTTTTTTATTAAACTATTACTTGGAAATAAACCAAAAATTTTATTATAAATAAGAGCAAAAAAACCCATAAAGACCAATGATATTTGATAAACTATAAAGTTTTGCACTGTAATATTAGTAGCTTTCGTTACACTAATACCTTCTTTATGTAAATAATATACTTCCATCGGTTGTCCACCACCAGCAAAAGGCGTAACTCCATGAAAGAAAGGTATAATAAAACTAATTTGTAAGCCCTTTGATAAAGAAAGATTCTCATCATTAATCTTAGCAAGATTAAAAACAGAAAATCCAACTAAAGCTCTATAGATACAAAATAACAAAACAGCTCCTAAAAACCATTTAAAATCCATATTAAATATAGCACTTAATATTTCTTCATAATTATCCTTTAATGAAAAATATAAAACAATACTTAAAACTATTAGTATTACTATTATATTTACAATAAAATTACTCTTTCTTTTCATCTATTGCACCAATACCTGGAAGAATACCACCCTCCAAATACTCAAGTGTCGCACCTCCTCCCGTAGAAATATGATAAAATTTAGAACTATCACTTAATTTATTAACAGAAGAAGCTGAATCTCCTCCCCCTACCAATGTTTTAATACTATTATCAGTAATAAATTTATATAAATTCTTAGTTCCTAAAGAATAACTAGCCTTCTCAAAACATCCCATAGGTCCATTAATTATAACTCTTTTAGCATCTTTTAAATTGTCACAAAATAATTTAACAGTCTCAGGACCAATATCTAATCCCATATCATCATCCTCAAACTCATTAATGTTTTTAACTACAGCCTTATCATTATCCATATCTTTTGAAACTACACTATCAACAGGTAAAACAATCTTATCTTTATATTTATCTAACATCTCAAGACAAAAATCAACTGATTCCGAATCAAACAAAGAATTACCTATATTATAATTAATAGCCTTTAAAAAAGTATAAGCCATTCCCCCACCAATTAATAATTTATCACACTTCAAAATTAAATTACTAATAACTTTAATTTTATCACTAACTTTAGCTCCACCCATAATAACAACAAAAGGATGTGTATCTTCATTCATAATACCATCAATTTTTGTAATCTCTTCATCAGGAAGAAATCCCAAACCATTAGGTAAATATTTACATATACCAACATTAGAAGCATGAGCTCTATGCATAGTACCATAAGCATCATTAATAAATATATCACCTAAACTAGCCCAATACTTAGCTAATTCCATATCACAAGAGCTTTCTTTTTTACCATCTAAATCTTCATATCTAGTATTTTGAACAAGTAAAATATCACCATTCTTTAATTTATTAACTTTATCCTCCAATTCAGAACCCCTAGTCTCATTAGAAAACATAACATCTTTATTTAATAACTCACTAAGTCTCTTACTAACAGGAGCCAAATCATTATTAATCTTATCTTCATCAGTTTTAACTTTTCCTAAATGAGAAAAAATAACAACACTACCACCATTATCTATAATATAATTAATCGTTTTTAAACTAGCCCTTATACGAGTATCATCAGTAATAATACCATCTTTAATAGGTACATTTAAATCACATCTAAGTAAAACCCTCTTACCATTTAAATCAAAATCCTTAATAGTCTTTTTCACAATATCAGTCCTCTCAAATAATTATATCAAATTTAATAGTATTAGTAAATTATTTTTAAAAATAATAACGACCCAAATAATACATAACAAATATACAAACATAAATTTAAGTTTCTTAGTCTTATGTCTAAAAGTATTCATACCAATACAAAATCCAAAGCAACCACCTATAAAACATATAAATAATAAAACATTTTCTGGAATCCGATACATATGCTTTATAGCCAATATCTTATCAACCAAACAAATAACAATACCAATTATATTAATAATAACAAAATAATATCTAAACACTCTATCATCTCCATATAGATTATTAAAACATATAACAAATAAAAAAACTACTTCTAATTAATCAAAAGTAGCTTTAATTTCATTACCTTGAGCAGTATTAAAAACAGCCAATCCAGTATATGCAAGTTCCATTCCTTGCAAATAATCCTGAGCATCACCATCATCATATACCCATATCATAGCATATACTTCAAATGATTTTCTATCTCCACCAATTTTCTCATTTTCTAATAATAAACAATTAAAATTATTATTATGATTTAAAGCCGTTAAATCAGAAGCAGGATCACTAATAACACCATCTTTAATAACATCTTCTTCAAAAAAAGTATCACTAGAAAAATCAGCTTTAGTATAACTAGTTTTATAAATAGTCTTACTCTCCCCCGTAGTAGAATCTTCTACATTCTCAGGATAAACTCTTGTAAATCTAGCACTAACTCCTTCTTTATTAGTTAAAACCAAATAACCATCTACAAAAAACGGATCATCACTATCAGTACTAACAGTAATTTTATATATCTGACACCCAGCATTACCATAATCATCAAAACATAATTGTTCTCCAGCATGTGGAGCTTCAGAATTCTTCATTGGCACCAACCCATATGCCATATCAACAGTAGTAATTCTAGTAACAGCCAAACTAAAATTAGTAGAATAAGTTCCACCATTAACAGTACTATCATCCGTAGCATTAGCAGCAAAATATGCAAAAGTAGCACCAATAATAACAATAGACAAAGCAAGACAACCAACAAAAAAATAAAACATTCTTTTATTACCAGATTTTAAAGCCACTATACCTTTCATAGCTATCACCCTACTCTTATATAAATTCTATCAAAAAATAAAAAAAAAAGCAACCATAACAGTTGCTTTTTTAAAACATTATATTAACTTGAAACAGCTTTATCAGATCTAACAGCAGTATATCCACTAAATGTAGCAGTAACCTCACTACCTTGCGCTGATATGAATTTAACAACTCCATTAAAGAAATTACTATTTTGAGTTGCAACTAAAGTATCTGAACCAGTTGTAGAAGTAGCAGTTTGATCATGTCCATTTTCTGATAACCATACTACAAAATAATAAACAATTTTATCATAAGTACTAGGATCATTTTTAGGTGCTAATTGTTGATTAATAACTAACATTGAAGTTAAATCAGCAGTTCTAGTAAAGTTAGACGCATCAACAACTCCATCAACAACATTATGTTCACTAATTCTAATAAAGTTAGTTCCTACAGCATCATATCTATTACCAGAAATAGTAGCTCCATTAGCAGTAATAATTCCAGTTGAAGTTTTAATATTATCTCTATTAAATCCAGTAGGATCAGAAGAATCAATACTATTAATTGACATAGCAGCTTCTTCATGATTAACACTCAAATATTGTGTACCAGCTGTACTATAATGAGAAATATTATCAGCATTTCCACCTTGCTTAAATACTTGTGCCCATCTCATTGTAGTTGGATTTTTAGCATTAGCAGCAGGTGTAATATCAACAGGTGTTCCAGAACCACCAGCTAATGCAACATAACCATCAACAAACATTGTTGCAGATGAATTATTTGAAACAGTTATTTTATATACTTGACAAACAGCGTTGCCGTTATCATCAACACATGTCTGATTAATAGCTGTATCATTTGTACCATCAGTAGTATCATTAATTGCAGTTTCAACCATAGTATTAGATAAAGGTATCATTCCAGAAGTCTCACCTGGATTAATAACCCTAGTAACAACTAGATCAAAACCGATACTAGCCATATTACCACTAATCTCATTAACACCATTTTGTGCAGTTGCTGTAAAATACGCGAATGTTGCTCCAATTATAGCAACTATAAGAGTAGCAATACCAACTACAGCATAAAAAACTCCCCTTGTAGAATTATTTTGTTTCTTATCTTCCATATATTTCCTCCTCTATATTATATAAATCAAGTATAGCAAAAAACAAAATAAAATGCAATATTTTTTTAAACAAAAAAAGAACAAATTTTAAAACTTGTTCTCTTCTTTATTTAAATTAATATTAAGTAGTTGGAGATTGTTGAGATGGTTGAGAATTTACAGCAGTATATCCACTAAATGTAGCAGTAACCTCACTACCTTGCGCTGAAATAAACTTAACAATTCCATTAAAGAAATTATCTGGTTCAGTTGGAATTAAACTACCAGCATCAGCTCTTGCAGTTTGGTCTGTACCAGTTTCAGATAACCAAACAACAAAATAATATTTAACAATATCATATCCACTACCAGCAACATTATCATCAGGTCCTAATTGTTGATTAATAATCAACATAGAAGTCTTATCATTCTCTCTAGTAAAGTTTTCAGGATCAACAATACCTTCAGTTACAGTATGATCACTAATTCTTATATAGTTTCTATTAACAGCATCATAAGGGTTACCACCAATAGAAGCAGCACCAGTACCAATCATACCATCAGCTATAACATTAGTAGGATTAAATCCAGTCTCATCAGTTGAATTTGTAGTAGAATCAGTAGGTACATTCAAATTACTAATTGACATTGTAGAACCAGCAGCCTCACTTGCAGTAGCACTTAATATAACATTACCACCTGTACTATATGTAGCCTCAGTTCCACTACCAGTTGCAAATACTTGTGCCCATCTCATTGTAGTTTGATTATGAGTTGGTGTTATATTAGCTGCAGTAACATCAGTAGCAGCTCCAGAACCACCAGCTAATGCAACATAACCATCAACAAACATTGTAGCTGTTGAATTATTAGTAACCGTTATTTCATAAATTTGACAAACTGCGTTACCGTTGTTATCTTGACATGGAGTTGAAGCCCTAACCGCAGCATCAACCATATTATTAGACATAGGTATCATTCCAGAAGTTCTACCTGGATCTACAATCTTTTTAACTACCAAATCAAATGAAACGTTAGCCATATTACCAGTAATCTCATTAGCACCATTTTGAGCAGATGCAGTAAAGTACGCGAACGTTGCACCAATAATAGCAACAACAAGTGTAGCAACACCTATTACTCCGTAAAATACTCCCCTTCCTTTATTATTATTCTCATTCATAATTTTCTCTATCCTCCTTACTGTACTAAGTATATCAAATTAAAAAATAAAATGCAACAATTTTTTATTTTTTTTTAATTTAATTTATATAAATATTATCAAAACCAGGATTAACAACAGAATTATAATTTCTACTAACATATAAAATAATTTCATCACTAACCTGATTTGCCTTTTTTTGATAACTTGCATAATCAACAAAAAATAAACATTTATTATTTTTACAATATTCATCAATTTCTTTTATATATTTATCACTCCCCTTATAGCCCATATTTCCACGATTTATTAAATCATATTTATTAATCGCCATATTTAATTCAAGTTTAGTAACATACGCTCTAGCTTCCAATATATAAATTCTATAATCATCATACTTCTCTATATAACTAGAAACATATTTAAAATAATCTGAAAAATAATTAGGTAATCTTTTACCATACATAAAACTATTCTTCTCCTGATATAAATTATTTAAAGAAAAATCAATCTGAGTAAAATTAAATGTTGCAAAAAAAGATATAATAAATAAATAAATACACATTTCAAAATATTTATACTTAAATTTATATTTTTCAAACAAATATAACAATATTGGAATAAAAGTAATCAAAAAATGAACTCCATCCACTATTGGAAAACAAATAATCTGAAATAATAAAATATAAATCAATTTATCATCCTTAAATTTCATCTTTAATATTTTTATAAATAAAAAAATACATATAAATAATTCCACAAAAGTAAGAATAGATAGTTTTGATCCATTACCATTAGTAAAATCAAACATCCCAAAAAAACAATAATCTAAAAATTCAAACATATTATTATTAATTACTAAATACAAAACAAACGAAAATAAAAATATAAAATATATAGCAATTGTTTTTTTTCTCTTTTTTGAAAAAATAATACTAGGTATAATAAGAATTCCTAATGTTTGTTTTGTTAATATCATCAATCCAATTATAAAAGCAATTAATAAATCATTTTTCTCATCATTATCTATATAATTAATTAAAATAATAAATAATAATAAAACCAAAACATTATATCCAATATTAGATGTTATAACAGCTAACATATATATATATACAGCCCTATAACCAATTTTAAGATAACTCAAATATGACAAAGCAACAATAATTACTGACATAAATATATAATATAATACAAATTTATTACCAAATAAAAGAATTAATAATGACAAAATATATGAAAATAAAGGTGTTACTATCATATTATAATCTTTATATGGTATCAATCCCCTTGATATATTATAAGCAAAGCCATAATTCCAAACAGCATCTAACGAAAGTAATGAATAAAAATATAAATATAAGGTTGTTAATAAAACTAACAACCCCAATATCATCCACTTTTTCATCTAATTCTTCTTTAAAAGTAATTCAACCTTAGAATACAATTCATCACTTATACTACTAATAGTTCTAATCTTATTATTAACAGAACAATTTATTATATCAAAATTATATCTATCAGCCAGTTCAAAATAAGTATGTTCAGCATTAATTAAATGCTCTTTATTTGATTCATGTTGATCCATTTTTTCATCTCTTTTTTTCTTAAGCTCTACAGCCACATCATATGGAACATACAAAAATATTACTTTATCAGGTTTAGGTATTTCCAATATATCAAATTCCAAAGTCTCCATCTTATCAAAAAACTTATATCGCTCATCCTTATCTTTTATTTTTCCCCCTTGATGAGCCAAATTAGAATATAAATATCTATCTAATATAACATTAACTCCCCTATCTAACAAATCATTAATCTCAAAACTATTATATCTTCTATCAGCAGCATAATATAAAGAAGAAGTTAAATAATCTACTTCACTAGCCCCTTCTTTAAATAACCCCCTAATACCATCTTTAAACAAATAATCACAGTACTCTTCTTTTCCCAAATAACAAGCTGCAACAATTTGACCAGTAGGACTATCATACATAGGAAATGATAGCCTTTTACTATCTATTCCTATATCATTAAGTTTTTGTTCTAATAATAATGTTTGTGTCTCTTTACCAGAACAATCAGTTCCTTCTATTACGATTAATTTACCTCTCATTATTCTTCTCCTTATCATATATCACAAAATTATAATTTAAATCTTTATATTTACTTTTTCTTAATACTTTTCTTTTATAATTATCTTTATTAAAAATAGGAAAATATACATCAGCATCTTTATATTCTTCATCTATCTCAGTTAAATATAATCTACTAGCCTCATCAATAAACTCTTTATATAAACTAGCTCCTCCTATTATAAATACTTCTTCACTAATATTATTCAAATACTTAATTAATCTTTCTAAATCATCAAATACTACTACATCTTTATTATCAATAATATGATGAGTTAAAACAACATGCTTTCTACCAGGAAGCAGTCCAGGTAAAGAATTATAAGTCTTATAACCCATTACAATTGTTTTATTCATTGTCGTTTCTTTAAAATATTTTAAATCTTCAGGTATATGCCAAATTAAATTATTATTTACCCCCAATTCATTATTCTTACCTATAGCCGCTATTATACTTATCATTTTTACTGTGCTAAAGGAAATTTAATTGGCCCATGATGTTTATATTTTTTAATTTTAATATCTTTTAAGTCACGAGAATTATCAAACTTATAAAAATCTTTAATATCTTTATTAATCCAAAGCTCTGCTCCTGTCAAATCACCTAACTCATCATATCTTCTTATTTGTTCTTTTATACCATCAACCTGATTTACATATATATGTGCATCCTTAATACTCCAATCTATAGTACCAACTTCTAATCCTGTTACCTGAGCAATTAAAGATAATAAAACAGCATATTGAGTTACATTAAAAGGAAGCCCCAACGGTACATCACAACTCCTTTGATGTACCCACAAATTTAGTTTATTACCAGTAACATCCCATTCAGTTGACCAAACACATGAAGGTAATACAGCAGTATCTAAAAATGCATCTTGCCATAATGATAAAACTAATCTTCTATCCTTAGGATTGTTTTTCAATATATAAATCAACTTATCAATAAGTTTATAATAATTAACAATAAATCCATAAGCAGTACCAATAGTATGAGCATACTCTTTTCCAAAATCTATTACAATCTCTTTTTTGACCAGTTTACCATTTTCATCAGGTACCATTTGGATAGCTACCCATTTACCATCTTCATCTATTTCCCATTTATCCCAAATATAGACATCTCTTTCTTGAAGCCATCTCACATCATTAGATTGAACCTGATAAATCCACAACATCTCTAATATAGCTTGTCTAAAATATAATTGTTTAGTCGTTAAAACTGGAAATTCTTTACCAACATCTAATTGAAAATGATAGCTAGGTATTTTAATAGAATTAATACCAGTTCTATTTTCTGTTTCAACCCCCTCATTAAGTATCTTCTTACAAAGTTTAATATACTCTTTATCCCATTTTGTCATTCTATCACTCTCCATTATAATAATATCACAAAAAAGTTTTTTATAGTTAAAAGTTTACCAATAAGATAATTGTCATATAACTAATTTAATGATATACTAAATAAAATGGAGGAAAACATGAATTATTTATTAACATTTCTAAATTATTTTTTAATATTTTTTATCTATTCTTTTCTTGGTTGGATAGCAGAAACAATTTATACTACCATAATAGAAAAAAAACTAGTCAATAGAGGTTTCTTAATAGGTCCTTACTGTCCTATATATGGATGTGGATCTATATTAATGATATTATATCTAACCCAATACAAAAATAATTTAATAACAGTCTTTTTATTAAGTATGTTTATATGCTGTTTTCTAGAATATCTTACTAGTTATATAATGGAAAAAATATTTAAAGCTAGATGGTGGGATTATAGTAATATGAAATATAATCTTAACGGAAGAATATGTGGAGAAAATGCCATATTATTCGGTTTAGGCGGACTATTTATTATCTATATATCCAACCCTTTTGTAGAAAGAATAATCAAATTATTTAATTCCAAAATAATAATAATATTATCTATTATCTTCTTCGTTATATTTGTAATTGATACTATATTATCCTTTAATATCATAAATAAACTAAAGAAAAATATTAATGTCTTAAATCTAACCGGAGATTCAACTCAAGAACTAAAAAGTCTAGTTAGTTCAATAATAAATAATAATATTGAGATTAATAAAACCAGAATAAGTACCTTACAAAGAAGAATTATCAAAGCCTTCCCCAATATAAATTTAAATGGATTTATAGATACTAATAAAAAACATTTAAGAAAACTACTAAAAAAATGAAACATTATATGTTTCATTTTTTATGCTGATATAACACTATTATTATTACTCTTACCAATAGATCTCTTCTTATACTTAGATAACTTATTATTAACAATATCTCTTAATTCTTGATATTTTTTATTATACTCATTTAAAATATTTTCATCAGTAATATAAATACTTCCCTTATCAATACTCCAATACCTATCATTCTTCTCTAAAATATTAAATACCTCCCTAGCCTTATCCAAATATAAATTAAGATTATTTGATAACTCTTCCGTATCTTCCCTTATATCTTTTAATTCTTGAATATCACTCTTTGTATACATCAAACTATTATATAAATCAATAAAATGCTTATCTTTAATTTTATCACTAACTAAATTCTTTATATAGTTTTCATCACACAATTCCTTAACCACACTTATAGATAAATCAATATCTGTTTTAGTATCTTCTAATATCTTATAACTCTTATCAAACTTAGGCCTATCATTTGTCAAATTATCAATAGTCATAAGCTTTTCCAAATCCTCATCTATCAAATAAAGATTAATCTTTCTAACATTAATAGATAATTTTTTATAATATTTTTTAATAGCTTCTTCTATATAAGCATAATTCCCCTTCGTCTTAACTTCAACAACAAATTCATCATTAATTAAATCTTTATTAGTATAATTAATAATTTCTTGCTTTAACATATTCTCCTGTACACTCATCAAATAAATATAATAACCAACTCCACCACATATTATAACTATAATTATACCAATTACCAATAATATTTTCTTCACCATATCACATCCTATTATTATTATAACATCATTTAAATAAATTCATATCCCTAAATTTATACTAATATAAGATTAATACAATTAATTGACAATAAAAATAATTAAACTATTTAAAATAATTATTACTTATGATATAATTTAAAAAAATAAAGGAGTGAATAATATGAACAATGAACCAAATCAAAATAATAACAGTAATGAACTAATACCAAATTTTACTATGCCAGAAACTAAAACAGATAATAATATTAATAATACACCACCAATTGATACAAATACTAATATAAATACTAATTTAAACAATCCAATACCAACTGAAATAAATACTGATACTAACAATCCAACACCAAACGAACAAAATAATAATATCCCAAATATATCAGAAACTACACAACAAGATATGCCAGAAAAAAAACCTCAAAAAAATAATAGTCTATTAATAATTATTATTATCATATTAATTGTTGGTATTGGAGGATTCTTTGCTTATAATAAACTATTCTCAAACACTAAAACTAATACTTCAACAACAAATAGCAATAATTCTGAGAATAATACAAAAACAAATGATAATACTGTTACTAATAGTAAAGATATATATCCAAGCCAAAAAATATATGAAGTTCCAATGGGAATAGCCGAAAAAGGAGTATATAAAAAATTATGTAAAATAAAAATGGGTGAAAATATAGCTCCATATGGCACAGCATATAATAATAATGGTGACTATAAAAATATAAGAAGTAGTAATATGAAAGAAGCTTTTGAAGAAATAGATTTTAATAATTATTTTGCAACTACAATATCAAGTACGAATGAAGAAATCTATCTATTCTTTTATATAAGTCCACTAAAAGTTAACGGACTTCAAACATGGGAAGATGTTAAAAATGATTATATGAAAGATAATATTAATCTTACTGAAATAGGAACAAATAATCATCCAGCATTTACTGCAAAATATAAAAAAGAAGATTATTTTGATACTTACTTATTATATAAAATAGATAATGATTGGGTGTTGTCAATAAATTACAAAGGCAATTTAACATCAAAACTATCAGATAAAGAATTAGGTGAAAAATTATATGATTTAATAATACCAGATTAAATAATAATTAAAGACCATACAAAATATGTATGGTCTTATTTTATATCATAACAAGAAGATCTATATCTCTTTCTTATAAGCCCTATAATAGTTTATAATCGCTTAATTGTTAATAATTATGCACTTATAAATACTTAAATAAATCTTAATTATTCTATTTAATAGTATGTAAAATAGTATGTTTTTTTTAAACATGCCTTAAATTCAAAGTAATTAATAGTAATTAGTTTCAAGTTAGGTTACAGTAAAATAAAATCATAATACTTTAATCTTACAATCATTTTATTTCCTTTGTTCTAATACCCACAAAACAGGTAATGCTATAAAGCCAATTCCACCACTTAATATACCAATTATAATATATATTATCAAAATTTTTGTTAAATATGCTCCTAAAGAAACAGCCATATTTTTAGTAGATGAAATATATATATGACCTCCAATTATTGTTATAAGGAACATAAAAATAAAGACACCAATATAATAACCAGGTAATCTTTCATATCTTAACTTTTCACCATCATAAGAAACAATAGGTTTTTGGTTTAATGAATGATCTACTTTAACAATTGCTTTTCCATCTATTTTTGAAAATAAAGATAATTCATATAAACAATGTTTCTTACATAAATTAAAAGAATAGTTTCCTTCTTCAATCATATCTTTTAATTCAGACTCAATCTTATATGGTACAATTAAGTTTTCATTATCAGTAGTAAATCTTACTTTGACACCATATTCTTTTAAATGTGTTTTATAAACTTTCTCTATTTCATGATGAAGAGTTGACGATGTTGTTTCATCTATTCTATCCTCAACTTCACTATATAATTTTTTTAATTCAGCTTTATTATTTATACTGCCAATAATAAAAGGTATGATAAATAATAAACAACCGATAAGTAAAAGGAAAAGATATATTGTTAATCCCAAATGTTTTTTCAAGAAACTCTTTGATTTCATATTATCACCAAATTTATTATATCATGGTTTTTACTTTTTTTATACTATTTTTCACTAACTTAAGCATTCGTAAGATTACTATTTTTATTATTATAGTCCTTTTTGTTTATTTGATAATAAGTTAATAAAAGACACTTTTATAGTGCCTTTTTAAATTATATTATATTTGCGTAGATTCATAAGAACTAACTTTCCAATTACCATCTTCATTTATAATTGTCATTTTTTCTAATTCAGAATACTTAGTTCCACTTGGATCTTCCCATTTTGCAGTAATAGTTGCAGTAATCTTATTATCATCAAAAGAATCAATTTTATATACTGTTTCATTATCTAAGAAATTATCCTTATTCACATTACTACCTTTTCCTGTACTAGCAGCATATAGATTTCCATCTTTCTCATAGTAATTATACATTTCAGTACCGTTTGCTAAGGTGTTTTTTTGCTTTAGGTAGTTTTCTTTAAGTAGTAAACTATTAAAATAGTCTTCAGTTACATATTGCTTAAAATAATTTGTTAATTGTTCATAAGAATTAAAATCAGTACACTTGTGATAACCATTCCATTGATAATCTAAACCTAATTCTTTTTCACTTATACTTGTTGCTTCGGTTTTACAATAAGTAACAGCAATATGATCAACTAAATATTGTACAGTGCTATTAGTAAAAATATTCTTAACAATTGTTGTTGCTTCTTCTTCAGTCATTTTTTTAGTTGTTTCATTATTTTCAGTAGTCTGCCCATTATCAGTTGTTGTAGTTGATTTAAAATTAATTGTTCCAGTTGCAAATAAGCATCCCCCTATAATTAATGCTATAGTATTCCAACCAAAGTCCCATTACTCTTCTTTTCGTTTTCCATTTTATTACACTCCTTCTATTTAAATAATATCAAATCTATATTTTTAATTCAACTAAAAAGAAAAATTTTTACAATAATATCTTCATTTTTTGTATAATGGTGGGTCTAAAACAAATTGAATCCAAATCAAAAAAATCCTTATATTTAAAGGATTTTCTATAATAAATTAAAAAATTACATCTTGTTTTATAAGATGTAAAAACATTTTTCTATTAAAAAACCACTATAAAATAAGGGTTTATGACAAATTGGAGGGCCTAGTCGGAATTTAATTTTGGCTTTTTATAGTTTCTTATAAGACCTTAAACCCTTTAAAACCAACTTATTACTTTTATAGGTGTCTATAAAATTCAGTTATTTTTCTCAAAAACAAGACCTAAAACAAGTCCTAAAATATAAATATTTGCTACAATTCATTTTATTAAAATAAGAACATTTTATTAATTTAAAAGAGGCAGTTTTCTTGCCTCTTTATTAATATTGTATCTTCACATGACTTTATATTTCTGTTTATGTTTAATTATAAATATTTCAACACTATGATTTTTTAAAATAAATACCATCAGTTTTATTTGACTCAACATGTGGAATATATTTATCCCAGTGAGTATATAAGTTATTATTATCATTATAAAGACTAAATAAAATATCACCTTTATTATAAGTACCTGCATTCCCAGAAGTTGAAACATCACCATCTGCATATGTATTAAATATAAAATTATATTTTTCATTATTATATTCAATGTCTAATTTAATTCTATTAAAGGTTTGAAAGCCATTTATTTCTAATGTTGCATTACAATTACTTTGCCCTTCTGTTATAGATAATTTATATTCATATGATGCTGATGTGATACCATTTATATCTCCCCCACCAGGTATTGATTCACTAAAAATGTATTCTCCTATAATCTTATCACAATAATTTTTACTTAATTCTATTTCATTTTTATTATTATCTATTTGATTATCATTTTCACTAGCTTGATCATTATCACTAGTTGTACTTGTCTTAAATCCAATTGTTCCTGTTGCAAATAATCCTACAAATACTAATAGCATTATAATTATTCCTATTAGTATTCCAACCAACATCCCACTATTATTTTTCTTTTCGTTTTCCATTTAATTACACTCCTTCTATTTAAAGAATAACAAATATGTTTTTTTTATGCAAGTAAAAAGAAAAATATTTACAATAATACCTTCATTTTTGTAAAATGGAGAGTCCAAATCAAAATCGAACCAAAACAGAGAAAATCCTTATATTTAAAGGGATTATATGATATTAACTAAATAAAGGACTTGTTAATCACCTTTTTTATAGATATATAATAATATATAAACCGTTATAAGTTAAGGCTAAAAGCATATAATTGAATTTTAAAAAAACATTGTTTTATAAAAAAACAGTATCTATAATAGTACCTAAAAAAGTGATATTATTATTTTAGATAGTAATGAACATATAACATAATTGTAATAGACTAAACCATACAATAGTACTAAGATGATTGACACAAACTGATATCAGTTTTACAATAATAATGAAAATAATTAATAAAGGAGATTAGTATATGACATTAGACAATAGAAATATTAAATTAGATTTAATTAGAGTGATCTCAATGTTTTTTGTTATTATGGTACATACCTTAGTGAAACTATTCTACTCAAATAATATATTTAAAATTACAATGGAAAGTATTCTATTTACTTGTAATGGTATGTTTTTTATGCTTAGTGGTTATTTTAATTTAGATAAGAAAATTACATCTAAGGAAGATTATAAAAAATACTATAAAAACAAATTAATAAAAATTATAATTCCTTTTATTATTTGTTCGTTTTTTATTAATACATGGAATACATATATAATTGACCATAAAACATTTGATATACTTAGATTATTGAAAGAATTTTATATAAAATTTATGAGTGGCAATATTTCAGTGCACCTATGGTTCATGTACCCATTAACTGGATGCTTATTAAGTGCACCATTTTTAGGAAAACTTTTTCAAAAATTATCTAATTACGAACTTAATTTAATTTTCAAAATATCTATTTTTTGGAATATTGTAAGTATATATTTAACTAAAGACTTAGGAATAAACTTTTCTTTCAACAGTTGGATGTTATCTAGTTGGTCATTATTCTTTTTTCTTGGTTATTATTATAAAAAAGTAATAAATGAAAATAATAAAAATAAATTATACATATTAGGAATTATTGGATTAATTATTACAATCGTTTGTAGAAAAGTTTTTGGTAGCAATTTTAATAATGCGAATGATTTATCAATATTCTATGTTTTTTTTACAGTAGCATTGTTTACCTTTATTAGCAATGAAATTAAAATAAATAATAAATATTTTAAAAATAGTATAAAATATCTTGCAAAATATTCTTTTTATGTTTATTTATTACATTTTAATATATTAAATAATATTGTTCTAAATATTATAAAACCATCACCTTCTATTTTTAAACTATTATTAGTAGCATTGATTACACTTATTATTTCTTTAATAATATCTATTTTTCTTGATATTCTTATATTTAAACCATTAACTGAAATATTGCAAAAGAATAGAACATCTAAGGTGATTATTCATTGAGTTTATTAGGAGCATTAACAATATTGTTCTTTTTTTTATGAAAAATAATGATAGTTATGATTTCTACCACTCTTTTTGCTTTTTTTATTTAGATATTGGCATAGTAATTGCCCCTTTAAAGCATTATAAATAAAGGAATTACTAAAACAATGCAAAACTAAAACGTTGTAAAAATAGTACCTAAATAGTACCTAAAATGATTTAACAAAAGAAAAAAAATTATATAATAAGGGATTACATCATTTTGGAAGGCCTAGTCGGTGAGATTTTTATGCTTTTTATATCACCTTAACAACACTTAAACCATTTAAAATCAACTAATTATTTTTTTAAACTTTTATAAATTTTAGTCATTTTTGCTTAAAACAAGATGTGAAACAAGATGTAAAAATATAAATATTTGCTACAATTCATTTTATAAAAAATACATACATTTTATTAATTAAATAATGAAGAGATTTGTTTATCTCTTCATTTTAATTATAATTATTATTTATTTAAAATATCTAAAATTTCTTCTCCATGAAATTTTACTTTTACTTCTGATAATATTTCTCCCAACTCTTCTTTTGTTTTAGGATGTTTATTTAATATTTCAATTAATTCTCCATCACTAAAAACATAGTCTTCTCTTATATTTCTTTTACTAGATTTTTCTTTTCTAAATTCTAATAATTTATTTTTTAAGTCATCTACTTCATCAATATATCTTTTTGCTATACTGTGATATTTATCTGAATTTATCTCCATCCAGTTTTTTGCATGAATTTCCATTTCTTTTTTTGTTAATACTGGCATTGAATCTGTAGTATTTAAATCTCTTTTAATATAATTAACCAATTGATCGAGCCTTATTATATTATTTATTATATATTTTGGAGCTTTTGATATATCTAATATTGCTTTAGAATTAGCCAATACCACTAGTGGTTTATATAATCTATCAAAGTGTTTTTTAAAGTAGAAAACATCAAATTTATTGTGTCTTGATTTCCATACTTTTTCTAACACATCTTTGTGTCTTGTAGCTTGAACATATGGAGAAAATATAGATTCTCTTATTTTCTTATTGTTATACTCATACTCTCGTTGAAATTGACCTGTATTATCTACTTTTATATTACCAATTAGATTTTTACATTCAATTAAGTAAGTATATTTTTTTGATATTACAACATAATCTATTTGAGCTACACTATCATCTATTTCTATTCTAACATCTCTTAATACATATAGCCCTAAATTAGCATTACTTAATTCATATAAAATGTCTTCTTCACCTTTTATACCTAATTCTAATAATCTTATATCTTTATCTACTTTATACTTATTATGTTCGTTTCTAATAGATTTTAATTCTTCTACTTGTTTTTCCAAATCACAATCTTTTTTATATACTTCCGTCTCATTAAATGAACCAAATATTAAGTCTAATACACTCATATCACACCTCAATTATAATTATAACATATAAACATCTTTCAAAAAAACATAATTTATAAGAATTAAGTCAAAATTAAAAAATCCTTATATTTAAAGGATTTTTTATAATAAATTAAAAAAATACACCTTATTTTATAAGATGTCAACAAGATGTCAAAACACTTTTCAATTAAAAAACCCTTATAAAATAAGGGATTAATTTTAAATGGAGGGCCTAGTCGGATTTGAACCAACGCTCAGGGAGTTGCAGTCCCGTGCCTTACCACTTGGCTATAGACCCATAAAAAGTAACCATATTAATTATATAATTAATATTAATTTGTGTCAATTACTTTTCATTATTTTTATATTTTATAAGTTCTTTATACAAACCATCCCAACTTAATGTAGCACATTTAATTCTATTAGGTTGTTTACATATATCATCATAGCATATAGCTTCTCCTAAAACTTCTTTATCATAATCCTTTTCTTTAATCATATTATCATAATTACTAATAATCTTTATAGCTTCATCAACAGTCTTACCCTTAAGTAAATTAATCATAATATTAGTACTACTAGTACTAATAACACAAGCTTCTCCATCAAATGATATATCTTCAATAATATTATTATTAATATTTAAATATATATCTAAATTATCTATACAAGTAGCACTTCTAGTATTAAACATAACATATTTATTATCTTTATCATGCCTTTTTCTATTATCATTATCCTTATAATTATCCATAATAATAGCTCTCTTTATATCCCTATCCATAATTAACATCCTTACTATTATATTATCTCATTATAAATATTATCAATATTTTTAAGTACTTCAATTAATTTATCTATTTCTTCTTTATTATTATAAAATGCTAAACTAACACGACAAGTATTATTAACATCTAAAACATCTTTAATCATTTTAGCACAATGCGTTCCAGCCCTAACACATATATTATATTTATCTAAATAAACAGCTACATCTTGACTAAATATATCTTTAACATTAAAAGCAACAATACTACCTACCGTATTCTTATTATAAATCTCTATATTATCTAATTTTTCTAATTCACTAACTAAATAATCTTTTAATTGATGCTCATGAGTTAATATATTATTAACTCCCATACTAGATATATAATCTATAGCTCTTCCTAATCCTATAACACCTGCAATATTTTGAGTACCAGCCTCTAACCTAACTGGTACATCCTTTAACTCATAACTTCCATCTTCAGTAAATGTTGCATTCATATCCCCACCATAAACAAGTGGCTTTATTTTCTCTAACAAATTATATTTACCATATAAAAAACCTATACCTGTAGGTCCATACATTTTATGACCACTACAAGCCAAAAAATCTATATCATCAGCTTTAACATCAACCTTTATATGTCCTATACTTTGAGCTCCATCAACAACTACCAAAATATCATTCTCATGAGCTACCTTACATATTTCTTTAATTGGTCTTATATCTCCAATTACATTAGTCACATAAGCAATTGATATAACTTTAGTTTTATCATTTATCATTTTCTTAACATTAGATACATCAACTTCATAATTATCATTAAGAGGTATATATTTAACTACTATTCCCAACTTTTTCTCTAAAACAAACCAAGGCAAAACATTACTAGCATGCTCACTTTTTGTTATTAATACTTCATCACCCTTTTTTAAAAATTCACCAAAATATCCAAAAACGACTTTATTAATAGCATCTGTAGTTCCACTAGTATAAACTATTTCTGATACATCTTCAGCATTAATAAATCTTCTAATTTTATCACGAACCCCTTCATACATATCATCTACTTCTAAACTAATTTTATAATCTCCTCTATGGGCATTAGAACAATAATTACTATAATAATCTACAATACTATCAATAACACATTGAGGTTTCAATGTAGTAGCCCCATTATCAAAATATATAACATCCTGATTTAACAGTGGTATATCTTCTCTATGCATAACAACACCTCCTATTCCATTTCATTCTTTATAATTTTAATAATCTTTTCCTCATCTTTCTTATTCAAATCCAAATGTCCCATAATAAACCCCTTTATCATAAGACTTATAGCAACTTCTTCACTTATTCCTCTACTTAATAAATAAAATAAATCATCATAACTAAATTTACCTATAACAGATCCATGCCTTGCTTCAACATCATCTTCATCTATAATCATATTAGGTTCAACCTTAGCATCAACATCACCCATACATATAATTTTAGTATCCTGATTCATAACACAATTAGTATTACCTTTTTCTAAAATACTATCAATAGAATAAGTAACTTTACTACCATCCATACCAACACATCTATTACTAATATTACTCTTAACATTATAATTATTATGATATATAACCATTTTATAATCTTCAACATTTTTACTAATACTAGATAAATTATAATATATACTAGAATTATTCCCATTCAAATATATTTCTTCATAAATATTATTATTAATATTATTATAAAACTTATATACAACTAAATTACTATTATCATCTAACTCATACTTAACATTAACACTAATATCATTATCAACACTAAAAAGAAATATCTTAACCATAATATTAGCCCTAACTTTAATATTCAAATTTAATTTATTAGTATTAACTATCTCTATCTTATAATTAGAATTTTTCAAAAACTCAATTGATTTACTATCAACAATAACACTATCATCAGAATAAGATAATAATTTATTATTATCTATTACTATCTTATTCATCCAAATCAACCCTACCTATACTTTTCTCATCTAAATATTTACTATAACCATTTTCTTCAATATCTTTAATCAATTCTTTAGTTCCCTTTTTAACAAATTTTTTATTAGCTAAAATATGTACATAATCAGGTTTCAAATAATCTAATATCATTGAATAATGTGTAATAATAATTACAGATACATCTTTATTATTCTTTAAATAATCTTTTAAGTTTTTACAAACTATCTTTAAACTATCAACATCTAAACCACTATCTAATTCATCAAGTATTATTAAAGAAGGCTTAAGTAATTTAATCTGTAACACTTCATTCTTTTTCTTCTCTCCTCCACTAAATCCTACATTTAAACTACGATGAATTAGCTCCTTATTCATATCTAAATCTTTAACAGCATTCTCACAATCATTTATAAATTCATATAAATTTACTTTCTTCTTATTTTTTTGAGCTAATGCCGTTCTCAAAAAATCTTGATTACTAACACCATCTATTTCCTGAGGTGATTGCATAGCCAAAAAAATACCCATCCTACTTCTTTCATCTATTGGCTTCTTTATAATAGATTCACCATCAAAAATAATATCTCCTTCAATAACATGATATCTATCATCACCCATAATAACATGTGATAAAGTACTCTTTCCTACACCATTAGGCCCCATAACAGCATGTATTTCACCTTCGCCAATATCTAAATTAAGATTATCTAATATTATTTTCTTATCTATTTCAACAGTCAAATTAACTATTTTCAATTTCATATTATCACCTCAAAGCAACATTATTATAACACTTAAATTTAATTATTCAAAATCAATATAAAAAAATAATATATTTTTTTACCATAATTATATAATATACCTATCAACTATTTTACAATAACAAAAGAAAAAATAATAGTTCTTATTTACAAAACATAAAGTATTAGATATAATTAAATAAGGATGTGATAAAATGAATACTGTAATGCTATTAATTTTATGTATTATAATTATTGTTTGTATATTATTAGGAATTTATATGTATTTATATAATCGAATTCAAGATTATATAGTTAAAATTAATGAAATAGAAGCTATTATTGATACAAATTTACGAGAAAAATATGATAATATTAGTAAATGTACATCTATAATAAAAAATGATAGTAAAATAAAAACTAAAGTTGAAAAACAAACTTTAGAAGAAGTATTAAATTTAAAAAATAAAAAAATATCTAATTTTGATCTTGATAGAAAATTAATTGAAGCTAATAATGAACTAAGTATTTTAAAACAAAAATATCCTAGTCTTAATAAAAATGATGAAATTATCAAAATAAGTAAAAAAATAGAAGACTATGATGAAAAATTAGAAATAAATAGAGAGTATTATAATAATAATATAGCTGAATACAATAAACTAGTTAAATTATTTCCAACCAATATAATAGCAAAAATATGCAAATATGAAGAAAAATTATTCTTTGATCGTAAAGATATGTCAGATGATGATTATAATGACTTTAAATTATAAATAAAGGAATGACTATAACAGTCATTCCTTTAATTATTCATACTTAATACTACTTCCATATTATCAGCAACAACATTTCCCTCAGCAATACTTTGACTAACAACATACCCCTTACCATTTATTTTATATTTAACACCCATTAATTTTAAAATATTACTAGCATCTTTATATGAAAGACCTATTAAATTAGGTATTTTTTTATCATAAGTATCAGTAAGTAAAACTACAACACTACCAGAATATAGATTAGTATTTTTACTAGGATATTGCCTTATAACCTTTTTACCATTACCTAAAACATATAACTTCATCCCATTTTTAATAATATCACTACTAACATTAGAAACATCTTTATTCAAATAATTATCTATCTTATAAGTAGTAACTTCACTATGAGAAGTTATAATATTTAAATATTTACTCACATTAACCACAACATCTTTAATAGCAGGAGCTATATAATTATTAGTATCCTTAGGTCTCTTCAAAGCTGAATATATTATTATCTCAGGATCATCCTTAGGATAAATACCAGCAAAAGAATATACATAATCAGATGCCCCCTTCATATAAGTACCTGTTTTCTCATTATATATCTGAGCAGTACCTGTCTTACCAATTACAAGATTATCCTTCATATAATATGCACTACCAGTACATTCTTTAGAATCTTCACACACAACACTAGCCATCAAATCTTTTATCTTATCAACTGTTTTCTTACTAGCTACCTGTTCAATAACTTCTTTTGTTGCTTCATAACTAACCTCACCAGTATCAGTATCCACTATTTTCTTTACCATATATGGTTTTAATATTTCACCATTATTAGTAATAGCCGTCATTGCTTGAATCATTTGAATAGGTGTTACTGTTATACCTTGACCAAAAGTAGCACTAGCAGCATCTATATCATAATTAAATTTAACACTCCCAGATTCTTCTCTATTTAAAGTAAAATCAACAACTTTACCAAAACCATACTTATCATAACAATTACTCAAATCTTTCTTATTAATCATTTGACTATCTAACAATTTAGATGCACCAACATTAGAAGATAAAGCAAATCCCTTATCAAAAGTTATTTTTCCCCAACCAACTTTATTCCAATCATGAATAACAGTTTCTGTACCATCAGAAGCTACAAACTTAATATATCCTGAATCAAAAGTATTATTACCATTATAATTACCCTTTTCAACAGCACACATATAACTAAATATCTTCATCGTACTACCAGGTTCATATATATATCCAGTTAAAGGATCTATATAACTAACCATATCTCTTTTATTAGGATCAAATGAAGGAGATGTAGAATATGCAAGAATTGCTCCTGTCTTAGCATCTGCTACTATCATTAAAGACCATTCAGCCCCACTATCAGCCTCCATCTTCTTTATAGCACTTTCCGTAAACATCTCAATTCCATCATCTATTGTTAAATATATATCATCACCATCATCAGCATCTTCCTTATATTCACGACCATTAGCTATCTTATAGCCATTACGATCTTTTTCATATCTAACATAACCACTATCCCCTTTTAATGTATCATCAAAATATTCCTCTATTCCTAATTGACCTTTCTTCCATTCAGTACCATTTTTATCTTTACTATTTACAGTATAACCAATAGCATAAGATGCAAAATCCCCATTAGGATAATATCTCTTTGTACTAGCAACAAAATCTATACCAGGTAAATTAAGATTCTTAATAGCTTCCATCTGAATCTGTGACAAATTTCTAGCACCAGGACCTAACTCTGTCTGATATACCTTTTTACTAAGTAAAGTCTTTAAAACAGAAACATCCAAATTAATATAAGGTGCCAATTTTTCAGCAGTAGCATTAACATCAACAACATGCAAAGGCTTTTTACTATTCTCACTCCTACTAGGATTAAGATATGCTATAACCATATAACTAGCAACATCTTCTGCTAAAACATTACTATTAGTATCATATATAGTTCCTCTATCTGGAAGAATAGTTTCTTCTTCTGTATTTCTATTCCTAATAAAAGCCGTAATTGTTTCATTACCAACCTTATAATCAACTAAACATAGATAACTAAGCCTATATATAAATAAAACAAAAAGAAACAAAACACCAATAACAAATAAATAATTAGTCTTAACTTTTTTTGTATTATTTTTCTTTTTAGCCATATATATCACCTCATTATCTACTATTAATAATTATAACATATAATATATAAAATTAAAAGTTTAAAAAATAGTATTACTTTATAGTAGTAATACTATTTTATAGTCTTAATATTATCACTATTATAAGAAAGTCCATATTGAGCACTAACCTCTTTAATTCTATCTAAAGATGTCATCTCATCTATCTTCATTTCCAAACTTTCATTCTTATTTCTTTGATCATTAACAGCCTTATTTAATTTCTGAACTTCTAAATTAATTTGTGCTAAAGTTGTTTGACCACAAACAATACCAACTATAAGTAATATAATTATTACAATACAAAACCTATACATTCCCTTTTCTAAACTAGATAAAAATGAATTCTTTTTCTTCTTCTTTTTCATCTTATTCACCTATTCTTTCAATAATTCTAAGTCTAGCACTATGTGCCCTATAATTATCATTAAGCTCCTTATCACTAGCAACTATTCCTTTACTAATAATCTTATATTTAGGTTTATACTCATCAGGAACAAATGGTAATTTTTTTAATTTATCATCTATACTAGAATACTCTATAAATTTTTGTTTAACTATTCTATCTTCTAAAGAATGAAAACTAATTATACATAACCTACCACCAATATTAAGTAAAGATAAAGCATCATCTAACACTTCCTTAAGTACATCCAATTCATGATTAACTTCTATTCTTATTGCCTGAAAGCTTTTCCTAGCAGGATGCCCATCACGTCTAGCCTTATAAGGAACACTATTCTTAATTATATCTGCAAGCTCTAAAGTAGTTTCAATACTATTATTTTCTCTATATTTAATAATATTTCTAGCTATACTACTAGCAAACTTCTCTTCACCATAATCTCTCAATATTCTAACCAAATCTTTATATTCATATTCATTAACAACATTATAAGCACTAAAATTCTTACTTCTATCCATTCTCATATCCAATTTAGCTTCTTTATGAAAACTAAATCCTCTCTCATCTTCATCCAATTGAACAGAAGAAACACCTAAATCAAACAAAATACCATCTACTTTATCAACATTTAAAGTTTTCATAATATTTTTCATATTTACAAAATTATCTCTAATAATTTTGTAATTATTACCAATTTTAGATAACTTATCTTCACTACATCTTATAGCATAATCATCTTGATCAATACCATACAAAAAACCATTAGGTATTCTCTTCAATATCTCACTAGCATGACCTGCATAACCAATAGTAGCATCTATATATATACCATCATCTTTAATATTTAAATTATCAATACATTCTTTTAATAAAACACTTTTATGTAACATAATAGCCCCCAATCAAGTATTCTTAATTCAATCATAATCTACAAACATAGATTTGTAAAGAAAAAAGATGATAACTTTACATTTAAGTTAACATCTATTAAATATTATTTTGGTATATCTAATTTTATTTTTTATGCCTCATCTATACTTGATGATACATAGTTCATGTATACCACAAACTTATCTATTTTTTCATTATAAGCAATAGTTTCTATTTCACCAGTATCGTTACTTGAATAAAGAATTTTTTTAAAACTTAATTTTATCAGCAATATAATCTTCCAACTCATCTAGTTTAATAATTACCTGCTCCATTGTATCTCTATCTCTCACAGTAACAGTATTATTCTCTAAAGTATCATTATCAACAGTTATACAAAATGGAATACCAATAGCATCAGCCCTTCTATATCTTTTACCAATACTACCAGTCTCATCATACATACACATAAAACTCTTTGATAACTTATTCTTTAATTCTAAAGCAAATTCATTATGATATTTCTTTACAAGAGGAAGTACAGCTACTTTATAAGGAGCTATAGCAGGATTAAATCTCATTACCTCTCTAACATCGCCATTATCAAGTATTTCTTCATCATAGCTATCACATAATACTGCTAACACCATTCTATCACAACCAACAGATGATTCTACAACATAAGGAATATATTTTGAATTATCATCTGGATCAGTATATTCCATACTTTTACCAGAAAATTCTTGATGACGAGATAAATCATAATTAGTTCTATTATGAGTACCCCATAATTCTCCCCAACCCATTGGGAATAAATATTCTATATCACATGCTTCCTTTGCATAATGTGCTAACTTTTCATGATCTTTATATCTTAATTTATCAGTATTTATTCCTAAATCTTTCAAAAAGTTCATAGCATATTCCTTATAAAATCTATAAAAATCAGAATCAGTACCTTCTTTACAAAACATTTGATGCTCCATCTGCTCAAATTCTATTGTTCTAAATGTAAAATTACCAGGTGTTATTTCATTACTAAATGCCTTACCTATCTGACCAATACCAAAAGGAATTTTAGCTCTCATTGTTCTCTGCACATTCCAAAAATTAACAAACTCTCCTTGTGCCGTCTCAGGTCTTAAATATACTAAACCATCTTTAGAATCTTTAATAACACCTCTATGAGTCTCAAACATTAAACCAAATTGCCTAATATCTGTAAAATCACTTTTACCACATTTAGGACAAGGAACTTTATTATCTCTAATAAATTTTACTAATTCTTCATCAGATAAGGCATCCCCATTAACATCTTTATCAAAATCCTCTACCAATTTATCAGCCCTATGTCTTGTCTTACAATGCTTACAATCAACTAAAGGATCAGAAAAACTATCAACATGACCAGACGCTTTCCATACAGTAGGATGCATTAAAATATCTGCATCCACTTCAAAACTATTTTTACTTTCTTGTATAAATCTCTTTCTCCAAGCATCCTTTATATTATTTTTAAGTCTTGATCCCATTGGACCATAGTCCCAAGTATTAGCAAGCCCACCATATATTTCACTTCCTTGAAATATAAAACCATACTGTTTACATACACTAACTATTTTATCCATTGTTAATTTATCCATATTATCACCTTTCTTAAAATATAAAAAGAGATACTTACAAATGTAAGGACGAGCTAACCCGCGGTTCCACCTTACTTATTCATAAGAATCTCTCTTAATATACGACTCCATGGTTTCCATCCCACATCTTCGTCCTTCAATGAACTATATTAAATTATTTTAAAATATTTGTCAACTATTTATCTTCTAATTTCTTTAATACACTTTTTGTAACATCAATTGCTTTTAATCTTAAATTCTCAGCTGAAGACTCTACAACAGGAGTTCCCTTTTCCTTAGCTAAAGCAACCAATTCATCAACCTTTTTCTTTAACTCATTACTCTTATTTTTAGCAATCTTTAAAGCTTTCTCTTTATCTAAATCTTCTAACTCATTTCTAATATCTTCAATACGATTCATGAATTCATCTTTAACTTCATTAACATCTACTTCTTTTAAATTACCAATAAACTTATCTATTTCTTTCCTTAAATCTTTTCTTAGTTCATCACCATTTTTTGGAGCAAATAACATACCAATTCCAGCCCCAATTCCTAAGCCAACTAATAATTTGCCAAATCCTTTACCTTTACTCATTCTTATCCTCTTCCTTCCCATTTTTCTTATTTTTAAATATCTTTTTTATACCAAAAACAATAACATCAACTATTTTATCACTAACTAAAGCCATACTATCAGTAACGACATCAATTACACTAAAAACATTATCAAATTTTTTAATTCTAAGATCAAATTCATCTAATACTCTATCTATTCTAGTAATTGTATTAATTAATTTAATACCCAATACTATTAAAACAACTAATAAAATAGAACCTAATATAAATAGTACCATTAACAAAAAACTATTTAAATCTATCATTACTATTCATCCCCTTCATCATACATAGAATCAATCAAATTAAATAAATCATCAGTCAATTCTAACTCTTTTTTTGGTTCTTCAACTTCTTCTTCATCTTCATTACCCATACTTTTCTTTAAAGTAGAAAGTAAATTTATACTACTTTTAACAGGAGGCACACTTTTTTTCTTACCTTTCTCTGTTTTAGGTTTTGCTTTTGGTTTAGTCTCATGATTAACAATCTTAACATCTTCTGAAACATCAGTAACTTCATCAATCTTAAATTCATCTTCCTTGTAATCATCTACTTTATAATCATCAACATTGTAACTATCTACATCAACTTGTTTCTCATATTCAACACCATAATCAAAATAATTCTCTGTAGCTTCATCCAAAGTTATATCTTTAACTTTATCTTCTTTTTCACACAATGCTTCATACATCAAATCATCAACATCTAAATCTTTTTTACAAGTCTTAGCATTTTTAAAATAATCACAATCTTCACAATTCAAATTATTTTTTATATCATCAGCCAAAGTTTCTTTTTCGTTACCAAATGCCTTTTTACGAACACTATCAAAATCAATACTTTTAGAAGGCCTATTTAACTCATAATTACCTCCATTAGCATGCCTAATCTCTTCCTTACGATAATTCTTATCAAGAACTCCATAGATAGGAGAAATAATAGGAGTAGCCTGAAAACGTTTTGACTTTTCTTTTTCATCTTCTCTTTTATCTTTATATAATTCAGCAACTTTAACTTCTTTCTTATCTTTTTCTATATTGTGAGTTTTTTCAATAACTTTAGGCTTAGGATTAAAAGAATGCTCTTCTAAAGAATCATTTATATTATTTCTAGATTGCCTAGAAACTCTACTTTTATCAGAAAAATCACTATCATCTAAATCAATTGGAAACTTAAATGAATTATCTTTCAAATTTTCACTAGGTAATTCTTCAATTGGATCATCATGCTTATTATTAACATTATTACCGAAATCAATATTTTTATTAATTAAATCTTTATTGATTTTAAAATCAGACACTTCATCATCAGTATCTTCATTTTTCTTACTATCCTTTTCCTCTTTCTCAATTTTTTCTCTCATAAAAGTAGGTAATTTATCTTTCTTCTTTTCCTCTTTTTTTACCTCTTTTATTTTTACAGGTTCCTCAATCTCTTCCTCTTCTTCTTCCTCATCTATAAATTCTTCATCAGTAAATAAATTTTTAAACTTATCCATTAATCCCATTAAACAAGCACCTCTTTCCAATATTATTCATCTGGTAACTTTTCCTTCTTATCTTTTTCTTTAACATACTCCTCTAGATATTGTGAAAACTTATTACTAGCATCTACTGGTTTATATAACTCATATGAAAATTCCTTAGAAGAGCCAGAATTCTCATCTAAAACTCTTTCTATAACAATCTTATTATATTTTATACTATTTAATATAATAGAAGATATAGTAAGTAATTTATTAATATCTTCCTTATCACTATAAAACTCTATCTTAGCATAATTATATAAAACCCTAGTAAAATATTTATCTCCATCTTTAACAATCTTTAACCATCCATGTTTTCCCCCATAACTTATACTTTGAAAATAATAATCATCATCATCCTTAGAAACAACATAATCTTTTTTAAAATAATAACCATTTATATCAACAAACATATATAAATAAGTATCATCAAATCTAAATTTCTGATTATAATCAAAATCCTCAACAATCTTTATTCCTATAGGTAAATAATATTTATAGCCTAAAGCTACATTATTAGTATTCTTTTTATTTCCTAAACAACTGACAACATAATCAGCATGTTTCAAATCACTATTATCAATTTTAGTACATCCAACTAAGAGTATTAATGCCAATACAAGAATAAAAACCTTTTTTTGCATAACTTACACCTACTCTTACCATATTATATCAAAAAAAATATTAAATTAAAATACTTTAATTAAACTTTTCTTATTTTTTTATATAACAAAATGAAAGAATAAAATCAAACAATTCTATTATATATAAATATACAACTTATATCATTAATAACAATTATCAACTATCTCCACATCAATCATCTTATTATCAGTTTTATATATCTTAACTATCATACAATTACCAACATCTTTTCCATCAATAGGACTCCTCAAATTTTTAAAATAACCTGCCTCTTTCAACTTATAAACATTAAATTCAGCCTTATTATCATTCCACTCCAAGTCACAAGTAGTTATCTCAGCTTCACATTCCTTAACATAATCTTGTGAAACTTTATAAATATTATTTTTCATAATTCTATAAGCCCTATCTTTATTGATACTAAGTGTATCACCAGAAAAAGAAACAACAATAATAACTATAAATGTAATAATAACTAAACTAGCTAAAACCTCAATTAAAGTAAAACCTTTATTATTAATCATATTATTACTTCCCATTAATATGAATTAAATTCTCATATACTTCTTCTAAAGCACGTCCAATTGTTTTCTCAGACTTATAATCTTTTTCTTCCATCTGAAAATGCTTTGTTTTTTGCATTTCTTTACTACGATTTGAAACAACATATACCAAAGCATACTTTGAATCAACAACATTAAGTATTTTATCAATTGATGGATAAATCATTTATATCACACTCCTCTTTATTATAAAAATATAATATAATATAAGAATTAAAAAATCAAGTTTATTTACACTTTATATACACTTTTTCTTTAAAGAAAAAAAGAGTTAAATAATAACTCTTTTTAATTATTAATAATTATCTCTATCTCTTAAGAAAGGAGGAACATCAAAATCATTATCTATTTCATCGGCAACAGAATCTTTATATAAATCATCAGTACTACGACCATTAAAATTATGATATAAAGGTTCACTAGGTTTCTCAAAACCTGTTGCTATTACAGTAACTATTACTTCATCATTTAAATTTTCATTTATTACAGCTCCAAATATTGTATTAATATCTGTATTAGCAGCACTTCTAATTATTTCAGCAGCTTCTTCTACTTCAAATAAAGTAAGTGAAGAACCACCAGTAACATTAATAATAGCATCTGTAGCTCCATCTATAGAAGTTTCAAGTAAAGGACTAGAAACAGCTTGACGAGCAGCCTCAACAGCTCTACCATCACCAGAACCAACACCTATACCTATTAAAGCATTACCTCTATCTTTCATAACTGTTTTAACATCAGCAAAATCCAAATTAACTAACCCTGCAACAGCTATTAAATCAGAAATAGATTGTACTCCACGATGCAACACATTATCTACTTCTCTAAACGCTTCTAACATAGGAGTAGTCTTATCTATTAATTCTCTTAATCTATCATTAGGAATAACAATAATTGTATCTACATGTTTTTTTAATTCTTCCAAGCCAGCAATAGCTTGCTCCATTCTCTTCTTTCCTTCAAAACTAAATGGTTTAGTAACTATTCCAACAGTTAAAGCACCTAAATCTTGTGCAATTTCTGCTACAACAGGAGCAGCACCAGTACCAGTACCTCCACCCATTCCACAAGTAACAAAAACCATATCTGCACCCTTTAATGCATCTTCTATAGCAGCTTTACTCTCTAATGCAGCTTCTCTACCAATCTCAGGATTAGCTCCCGCCCCCAAACCATCAGTTAGTTCTCCACCAATTTGTAACTTAGTTTCAGCTAACGATTTATTTAACGCTTGAACATCAGTATTAGCAACAATAAAATCAACACCCTTTAAGCCAGAAGATATCATACGATTAATAGCATTACATCCTCCACCACCAATTCCAATAACTTTTATTTTTGCTAACTGATCCATTTCTAACATATTATCCATTATTTGTCCTCCTTACCAACTACAAAACTTCCGAAAATCTTATTAACTACACTGTTTTTTCCTGTTTTCTTAGGAGTTACCAACGCAACCTCATCTTCTAAACTAAACATCGAATATTCACGCCCACGCGATTCCATTTTTTGTTCGAAATATTTAATCATACCAAGAGCGGTTGTATATTTGTTATCTCTAACCCCCAGCGTTGTAACATTATATATAATAACATCTTTTCCAAACATCTCATAAGCCAAATTCTTAAATGATTTTATTTCAGTTAAACCTCCTGTCAAAACCACATAATCTATATCTTGAGTAGTTAAATTTCTAATTTGTTTCTTAACCAAATTCAAAATTTCTACCATCCTACTCATAGCAACTTCAGAAACCTCTAACTGATTCAATTTAACAATTTCACCAACAGTATTCTTCACCTCATATATTTCATTTAACTGACAAAATCTCTTATGACTACTAGCAAATTTCTCTTTTAAACTTCTACCATCAAACTGATTTATACCAAATACATAAGACAAATCTTTTTCAACATTAACCCCACCAATTTGTAAAGTTTCATTTCCTATAATATTTCCATCTTCAAAAATACTAACTGTTGTTTTTTCATGACCTAAATTAATAACAGCTCCTACTCTTTCATCTAATTTATTATTCTTAACCTCATAATAATCAGACAAACCAGATATAGTTATATCAGCCACTTCCAAACCAACACTTTCAATAACACTCAAAACTGAATAAATATTCTTCTTCGGTGTTGATATCATTATACCCTTTATTTCAATTTTTTGTCCACTTTTACCTACCGGTTTACTTGTTTCTTCATTATCATCAATTATATAGGTAGTTGGAACAACAGTTACCAATTCATAACCAGAATCCAATCTATTATAAACCGAATCTTTAATAACTCGATTTACATCATCACTTGTAATAATATTATTAGCTCCTCTAACATCAACACTACCACTAACTCGTTTAAAAACAGCATTATAATCAGGAATACCAACAACTATTTTGCTTATTGCCATTCCAAGTTTATCATTTACATCATTAACAGCATCAACAAGAGATTCAATAACTAAATCAGGTTCTACTATCAAACCCTTTTTCAATCCCTTAGATTGAACACAAGATGACGCCAAAACATATAGTTTCTCATTAATATATTCTCCTACAATAATTTTTATTGAATATGAGCCTATATCAACACTTGTATATATTTTCCTCATAATATCTATCTCCTAAACAAATATACTAGTAATATAGACAAGATTCGCCATCATTACAAGTAATAAAAAATTATAGTAAACCACCATACATATTAATTATATATTAAACAAAAATCTATGTCAATAGAATTTATTAAATGTAATTAACATGTACTAAAACTTTTTTTGCATATTTATCAGTATTTATTTCTATAAATTAACAAAGAAGAAAACCTATCTTCGTGTTTTCTTCTTTCCCTTCCTATTAACAATTATTAATACAATATCCACAATAATTAACACACTACTAACAACACCAAGAATTATCATTAACATACTATTTTTCTTCTTATACTTTTTCTCTACTACTCCAACTACTTTATCATAATATCTAGCCAAAGTATCTTCACTCTTATCATATACATAATAACCCTTATTACCAGTAGCAACATTAGTTCCATATATTAAACCTATCTTCTCGCTAGAAAAAAGCTTATAAATATCAACTTTAGTATTATTTATTATTGTATTAAATTTCTTAAAATTAGATATTTTTTTCACAGGTTTATTAATAAATAAAGTTATTTTACCAACTGTAACCCATTTATATAATGTATAACTATTATCATCAGGTTCATATATATACATTTTAATATTACCTTTTTCATCCTTTAAACCAACTAAATATATTTTTAATTTATCATTATAATAACCATCAACTTCATCTTTATCTATTTTTATCTTCTTATCTTCAAACAAATCAACATCAGGTAAATCATCTTTTTTTCTAACAACAGTATATTTTTTCTTACCAATCTTTACAACAATAGGATCATATTCTTTAACTGTTAAATTAACAACATACGTCTTAGTAGTTCCATCTTCTGCTGCTACTATTACTTCTAATTTATTAGCTCCACTACTAACACTAACCTCACCAATACCACTAACAGTAGCCTTATCATCATTTGCAATTGCATTAATTTTAATTTTTTCTATACCTGCCTCAGCTTCAGCCTTATAATCTAAAACATCACTTTTAAATTCAGGACTAATATTAATATTTTCAATTGAAAGAGACTTTAAAGAAGCATCACTAGATTTTTTTTCATTAGAAACACTAGATGAATTACCACCATTAGAATTATTACTCTCACCAGAAACATTAATTTTTAAAGTCTTAGTCCCAGTAACCTTATTATTATCATAATCAGTAACATCAGCAGCAGTAACAGTAATAATAGCAGAGCCAGCATTAATAGTATTCACTGTTATTGTTTCCGTATTATTATCTGCAAATACATAGCCAGAAGATAAATTAGCAACCGTAGCATCAGAAGTCGAAACATTAAATTTACCAGCACAATCTGTAGCTTTAATATATAATGTTACACTCTTACCTTTAGAAACACTAGTACTACTCAAAGAAATAGTATATTTACCAGCTGCAGATACATTACCTATTCCTACCATAAAGATTATTATTATAAATAATATTCTACTAATTATATTTTTCAATTACATCACCCCCTAAGTTTGACTAATATTAGTCTTACCCATTATATAATTCTTTATCATTATATAATCTGCCGAATTAACATTATTACTCTTATTAACATCAGCACCTTTTAATTTAGCATCAACTAATCTATCTTTACCCATTATATAATTCTTTATCATTATATAATCTGCAGAGCTAATAGCCCCATCACCATTAACATCCCCATACATAACAACTCTATAATTATACTCTGTCTTATCATCCAAATCAGTAACTTTAATATTACTTCCTGTACCTATTTTTGTATTACCACTAATACCAATACCATTAATATTAACAATACTTACCTTTTTAGTATCAGTTAATTTATTTAAAATAGTATTTACAGTAGTACCAATAGATAATCCATTAATATAACCAGCATTATTTCTAACATTTAACTTATTAATATAATAATTACTACCTCTATTTGTAACAGTAGTTACAGCAGGTTGGTTTGTATTATTTGTTGTCGTATTATTATTTGTTGTTGTATTATTTGAACTAGAATTACCTACATTATTATTATTTGTAGTATTAGTTGATGTATTATTAGTATTATTATTTGAATTATTACTATTTGTACCACAATTATTACCAACTACAACACATCTATCTCCACCACTAGCCCAAACCAATCCAGCTAAAATAGGACTTTCTTCGCTACTATATGCACCAATATTAAAGAAATTATATAAACCTTTATATGTTACATTCTTATATGTAAATTGTGCACCAGTAGTAGCCTTTGAACCATTAACACCAGATTCTTGTCTAGCTAAACTAGCCAAATAAACAGGACTAACATCCTTACTCTTACCAGCTTCTACAAATATCTTAGCATAAGTTTTATTATCCAAACTACTACTATCCTTCATAAAAGTATTACCTATAACACTTTGAACAACATTTTCAGTATAATTTGAAGAATATTTTAAACTTTCAAACATTAATATATAAGTCTCATTCAAAAAATTTCTAGGATCCAAATAATAAGAAACAGTTTCTGTATTAGCCATATACCATCCTGGTTCTGTTTGAACACTACCATTATTATAATAGTATTGAGCTCCAGTATTAATAGAACTTACAGATTGTTCAGCACTAACAGCTTTACTAAAATCTAAACCTGTACTTAAATTTTCAAATGTCCAATTAGAATACTTACTATGTAATAATCTTAATTTTTTCTTATAACTTTCATCAAATCCTTGAGCATTTAATTTACTTTCAAAATTACTATCACTACTTGCAATACCAGAATTATCAGCACTACTTCCAGGTAAAGCTGTGCTATTAGGCATATTCTTATAAGTAGGTATAATAAAATGAAGTGGTAAACTCAATAAATTATTATTCTTATATGAATTATAACTACTACGAGCTTCACTACTAGGAGCAGCCAAATTAGCCATATATTGATGATTATATGTACTATAAGAAGATTTAGGATTAACATTAAACTTCTTCAAATATGAAGTATGTTGTCCTTTAGAAATATAATTCTCAGCAATAAACTCTGCACCACCAACAATAGCTTTCATAGGAGTAGTCCAAGGACGTCCATAACTAGTACTAGTAGTAACTGGTTTAGTAGTATAAACATAAGTACTACAAGCATAACCAACACTAGAACCATACTTAACCTTATACCAGTTATTAGAACATTTATTATTACTACTAATATCCTTATCTAATATTTCCATTTCTCTATCACAGCTAACACTAGTAATTTTACTACTTTTATTAACATCTTTCCAAATATTAACAGGATCATTATTTTCAACACAAGAAGCATATCCTTTTAATAATGATATATAATCCCCACAAGCATATCCTTCTTCATTATAATTACCATATTTAATCTTATACCATGCTTTACAACTACTATTAGAACCAGCATTAGAATCAATTACAGTCACAACACTACCATTATTAAGCTTAGATATAATATCTCCACCCACCATTTTTCTAACATTTAAATAATCATCTACAACAACTGTTCCTGTAGTAGCAGCAAAAACAGAATTTAAACATCCAAAAAATAATACAAAAGCAACCAAAAAATAATTTCTTTTCAAGAGTCCACACCTACCTCTCATTATCTTAAAATAATTATATCAAACTTAAAAAAAATTCCTATTATTTTTATTGTTTTTTTTCTTACTTTACACTTTTTTAACACAAAAAAAGAAAGTTTATTTAAAATAGACCTTCTTCTTAATAATTTTCCTTTCTAAGCTCAAAATAACTTTGAGGATGAGCACATACTGGACAAATCTTTGGAGCCTTCTTTCCAATTACAATATGCCCACAATTCCTACATATCCAAATAGCCTCTTCATCACGAGAAAAAACTAACTCATCATCAATATTTTTAAGTAATTTTCTATATCTTTCTTCATGATGTTTTTCTATTTCACCAACCATTCTAAACTTAGCTGCTATATCCTTAAATCCTTCTTCTTCAGCAACCTTAGCAAATTCATCATACATATCAGTCCATTCATAATTTTCACCTTCAGCTGCCGCTAATAAATTATCCTTAGTATCAGGAACACTACCACCATTAAGTTCTTTAAACCACATCTTAGCATGTTCTTTTTCATTATTAGCTGTTTCTTCAAAAATAGCTGCTATTTGTTCATAACCATCCTTCTTAGCTTTACTAGCAAAATATGTATATTTATTTCTAGCTTGACTCTCACCAGCAAATGCAGTCATCAAATTTTCATAAGTTTTACTTTTCTTAAAATCCATATTATCACTCACTTTCAAAATCAATCAAATTGACTAAACAAATTATATCACATCTAATTATTATACTTCAATAAAATTTACTAATATTTTATTACTATTTTTTTTCTTCTTCATTAGGTTTTTCAGATAGTTTAATCTCAACTTCTTTATTCTTCTTATCCCTAATAAACTTAACTTTTATTTTATCTCCAACTTTACTTTTATATAATTCATATCTAAATTCAGCTACAGAAGATACTTTATTAGCACCCAACTGAATAATTACATCCCCCTTTTTAAGTCCAGCATCACCAGCTGGAGAATCTTTACCAACCTCAACAACAACTACACCACTTTTTACATTAGTTGGTATAGTAATATTATTCTCCCATAAAAAGTAACCATCATTAATATCAACCATACTTATACCAACATAAGGTCTCTTAAGCTTTTCACCCTTTTCAAATACTAAAGCATAATTTAAAGCATCTTCAATAGGAATTGCAAATCCCATTCCTTCAACAGTAGAATCAACCAACTTCATATTCGTAATTCCAATCACATCACCATTAATATTACATAGTGGTCCCCCACTATTACCAGGATTAATCGCCGCATCTGTTTGCAAAACCTTCATAAAATAATCACTAGATTTATTATTAGTCAAAGCAACCTCAACCAATCTATCTTTACCAGATAAAACACCCTTAGTAACAGTCCCAGCATAATCAACACTTTCAGGAGAACCAACAGCAAATAAAGTATCACCTACTTGCAAAGTATCACTTTTACCAATATTAGCAACTTGTTTAATCTTATCACTCTTTACTTTCAAGACAGCAATATCAGAATATGCTTCAGATCCCATTAAAGTAGTATCTAATTCTGTTTTATCAGATAAAATTATTTTAATATCATCACATTCACTAACAACATGATGATTAGTCATAACAAAATAATTATTATCACTTTTCTTATATATAAATCCTGTTCCTGTTGAAATTTTTTGTTTCTTACTATATCCTTCTATCACAACAACAGCATCATATATTTTTTCTATTCCTTTATCAATACTCATATCTTCCTTAAGAGTTATACTAGTACTAGTCCTAACAGAACTATCATTACTATTACTATTATCTTTAAATAATATCAAATAAGAAAAAATAGAACCAAAAATAAAAGAAATAAGAATTGTAATAATTAATACTATACTAAGTTCACTTTTCTTCATAACAACAACTCCTATAAATCAATAAGATCCATATAATTTTTAGGTATACCCATCCTATCCAATATTTTATCAATAGGTATTGAATTAACTATACCATCTAACTTTTCAATCTCATACTCAATTTCTCTCATCATTAATCTAAAATCATCTTTAATTAATAAATATTTTAAAATTATTAAAACAGAAAAAATATCATTTTTACCATATATATATTCATTATCCATCTTAGGAATATTTAATTCTTCATGATAAGGTGTATTAACAATCCCTTTTTCAGTCCTATGCTCATATACTATATCCTCATGAGCACAAAGATTACGATAATTAGAAAGTATTGGTAAAAAATTCTCCAAATAATCAGTATTTATCCCAAAAATATCAGCAATAATAACCTGATCTTCTTTCTTCAAAATTAAATATAATTCACAAACAATTCCAAAAGATAAAACTTTAACCAATACCCATAAAGGAATATAACCATAATTATTAATATAATGCATAGTAGCCATATGATGAGTACCATTAACCCTAATTTGCCTCTTCATCTTATCAATAATATCCCTAACACGCTTATGTTTCATTCTATCACTAGTAAAATTCTTAGGATTCAAATATTCTTTATCCCTATAACCATATTTAAGTGATAACTGATAAGAAATAACTGACTTTAATTGATTCTCAATTATCATCAAATATTTAAATAAAATATTTCTAATATGCCTATCAAACAAAAAAATACCATGTAATTCCCTAAAAGTAGAACCAATAATAAAGTTTTTATCAGCATATGAATTCATAAGCAATATCCTATATCCATTTATAAAAAAATAATTCTCACGCAAAAGAATCTCTTTTGCCTTAACTTCATCTTCAATAATAAGGCCTTTACTCTTTAATATATCAATTTGCTCATCTAAAGATCTAAACTGCTTCTCCACTTCTAGCCACCACCTTACCTTACAAGTATAACACAAGTTATTAAAAAATAATATATTTTTAATAAAAAAACTTCATAAAATGAAGTCTATTTAATTAACAAAAAATAAATTAAAACAATAATACCCAAAAGTATTCTATAATAACCAAAAATTTTAAAATTATGTTTACGAATATAATTCATCAAAAATTTAATTACCATAGCACTAACTATAAAGGCCACAACACAACCAACCAATAGTATCACTATTTCATTAATTTTAAATACTAAACCTACTTTTAAAATATATTTTACCAACTTTAAAAGAGAAGCTCCAAACATAACAGGAATAGCTAAAAAGAAAGTAAATTCTGCAGCTATTTTTCTATCCATTCCTAATATCAAACCACCAATAATTGTAGCCCCACTTCTACTAGTACCAGGTATTAAAGATAAAAGCTGAAAAGCTCCTACACCAAGAGCTTGCTTATATGTTATATCTTTAATTTTCTTAGTTTTTCTACTACCTATTCTCTTAGATTCAATAACAATAAATATTATTCCATATATTATTAACATTAAAGCAACTACTATACTATTATATAAGTATTTATCTAACAAATCATCAAATAATATACCAATAACAGCTGCTGGCAAACAAGCAACTAATATTTTTCCCCATAAAGAAAAAGTTCTTTTCATATCCCTTTCCATTTTACCAAAAGGCCACAGCCTATTAAAATATATAATTACAACTGCCATAATAGCCCCCAATTGAATTACTACCTCAAATAATTTATAAAACTCACTACTAACTTTCAAATGAATAAATTCATCTAACAAAATCATATGGCCAGTTGAAGAAATAGGCAACCATTCTGTTATTCCTTCAATAATTCCAAATAAAATAGCTTTAACTATCTCTAACATCTAATCACTCTCACTTTCTCTATATTATATTTAATTATCACTTTGTTTCCTAACTCTAGCTTTATTACCTTTATTCTTACTACTATCATTAGTCACAACATCATACATAGCAATAATATTAATAATCCTTTCAGGATTACTATAAAAATTAAGTAACATCTCTGTATATTTTTCTATATTATCTTCAATATAAAAATCATCATATCCACTATTTTTTAAAACATGATATACCTTTCTTCTACATAAACTTTCCTCATCTAAATAAGGACTATCTTTATTTGTTTTCTCGAAATATTTTTGAGAAAGTATATAATCATCACTACAAGAAAGCATTAATATAATAGGTTCAAACAAACTATAAACAGAATAATCATCAATTTTTTCAACCAATTCATTTATAGCATCTCCACTAATTTTAGATGCAACCCTATTCATTTTCACTAAAATTTTCTCATCTTCACTCTGTAATTCTAATTCTCTATTATTCATTCATATACCTCCTAACCTATATCATTATTATATATCATATATTTCATAAATCAAGAAAAAGAATTAATAGTTTATAAAAAAATAAATAGCAAATATCCTTGCTATTTATTAAATATAGTATTTTTAATTATCTTCTAAATCATTTTTCCAACTTATATTAATCTCATCAGCTTCTTCATACATCTTACTAGCTTTTGCTACGGCTCCAAACATTCTAGCCATACCTTCTCTAGAATTAGCCCTATTAGCAATATTCTCTTTTCTAATACCAATTTTAGCCCCTTCATCATAAGAATCAATATTAGCTCCTATATACATAAATTCCCAATTTTTATGTTTTTTAATTAATGACTTAATACTATCTTTGTTATACTCACGAGAAGCATTTTCTAAACCATCAGTTGTAATAACAAACAATACTTTATCTACTCCTTCATTATCAAGATTCATAATAGTTTTACCAATAGCATCATACAAAGCCGTACATCCTCTAGTATAATATTCTTTATCTGTAATATTCTTAACTTCTCCTATCTTAATTCTATTATGTAATACCTCATATTGATCATCAAACAAAACAGTAGTTATCCTTGTATTACTATTCTTCCTTTCCTTTTCCAAATAACTATTATAACCTCCAATAGTATCATTAGTAAAAGAATACATAGAGCCACTCCTATCCAATAAAAATACTATATCTTTTTCTTTTTTCTTTTTCATAATCTTCCCTTCCTTTCAAAAACATGATACTATATATATAAGTGTATTTGGTCACTTAGAAAGGGACAAATTATGAATAAAAAACTAGAACAATATTTAAAAGAAAATTATATAGAAAAAGAAACTAAACAATTATTATTTGGAAAAGTTACTAGAGCAAAAGCTAATTATATGGAAGAAACACTTGATATAGAATATGTTGGAGCTAGTAATGTAGATGACTTCATAAATAATAATTTAGATGACAATAATTTTCGTAATCTATTATTCAAATATATAGATAATAAAAATTTAAAAGATTCAGATGTTTATAATAAAGTAAATTTAGATCGTAGACTATTTAGTAAAATAAGATGTAATAATAATTATAAACCAAGTAAAGATACAGTTATACTATTATCTTTATCTTTAGAACTATCTATAGATGAATTAGACAAACTACTCAATAGTGCTAACTACTCCCTATCTAATAACAGTATATCAGACCTAATAATTAAATTTTGTTTTTTAAATAATATATATAACATAAATACAATTAACGAATATCTATATAATCATAAATGTAAAACACTAAATTAAAAGAAGTATTATCTATGAATACTTCTTTTATTAACTTTAACATTTCTTTCTTCTAATATATTATTAATAAATTTTAATTTTTCTCTTTCAAATTTTAAATCACTATTTTTTATCTCACTCTTTTGTTCACTAGAAGCATCTTTATTACTCAAAATGCTTTCCAAATACTCCATATCATTAATTATTACTTCTCGTTCATTTTCTAATTCTTCGTCAGTTTTTTCTCTATAATAACCAAATCTATTCTCCATAGCTTCATCCATAATTATAACCTCCACATATAACTAGATTTTATCATACATTTATTAAATTGACAAATATTATATTAAAATATTATTACTTACTATAAACATTTATAACATTATAGTTTTGGTCTATGTTGAGTTTTTTCCTCAACCAAACTTTTAAATAAAGGATTTTTTATTATATTTGATAGATCAAATATTGCATATTCATCATAAAGTTGCGTTTCAAATTCTGATAATTCTTTTTCATCTTCAAAAGTCAAATTTTCTTCACCAACAGTTTCTTTAAGTTTCTTATATAAAGTTGGGTATCTTTGTTTAATTTCAGAAACGATTTTACTTAAAGGAAGGTTAAAATCATTATACAAAGAGCCATCAAATAAAAATTTATAATCCCTTTCTATATTATTTAGTTTTTGTAATGCAAAAAACTCAAGAAATATAAGTCTTTTTCGCTCAGTATCATTTAATTCAATTTTACATTTTTTATAAAAATCTCTTGTTAGTTGTGAACCAATTAAATCAGCATGAGCTTCAATCGCCATAACTTTATAGTTTGAATAGTAAAATAATCCACCAGTTGGCATTGACTCCATAATTCCATTTTCAATGCATATTTTTTTCAAGTTTGCATCTCTAAAATCTTTTGTATCAATATTGAATTCATCATAAACATGGGATATCTCGTGAAATAGTGTAAATATATTAAATAATTTCGTTCCGTTATATATCTCTTTTACAACATCATCACTTATTCCAATAATATACGTATTTGTTTTTTCATCATATGTTTCATATCCTTCATGTTCTTTCTTCAAAGGTTTAATAATACAAATACAATTGGCTTTTCCATTTAAAAAACTATTCATTACTTGTTCAGCATAATTAATAAACATATCCTTAAATTGTTTATAATCAACACTTGCTTTTCCTTTATTTATTAATGAAAAATAATTCTCAAAATCACCCATATTAATTCCTCCTTCACATTATTATAACATATTTATCACATATTATTTTTGAAAAAACTAACTATTTCTAGTTAGTTAGTTTACTTCTTTTTGGATAAATTACCCAAGTTTTATATCAATATGGTGCCGAATGGCAGAATTGAACTGCCCTCTGAAGCTTACCATGCTTCTGTTCTACCACTAAACTAATTCGGCAAAATAACTAATAGAATTATATCAAAATCACTAACTATTGTAAATATATTATAGCAAAAAATACTCATATTCATTAATACTATTTTAATAATAAAAAGAATTCTTCCTTTATTTTTTTATTATCTTGTGTTATTATATATAAACAAGGGAGTGACTATATGTTATTAACAAAAGATATATTAGACGAAAAAGATAAACACTTACGTAAAAAAAATATTGATTGTACTTTTCCTCTAAGTGATAAAGAAAAAAAATTAATTGATGATATGCTAGAACATTTATATTTATCACAAGTAGAAGAAATGGCTGAAAAGTACTGTTTAAGACCTGGTATGGGACTAGCAGCACCACAAGTTGGTATTAATAAAAGATTTTTTGTAGTATGTCATGAAGAATATGAAAATGAATTTAAGAATTATGTCTTAATAAATCCTAAATTAATATCTCATTCCGAAGAACTTATATATTCATCAGGTGGTGAAGGATGTTTAAGTGTTAATCGTGAAGTTGAAGGAATTGTTCCAAGATATGCTAGAGTTACCTTTGAAGCATATGACGTAGATGGAAAAAAACATAAAATAAGAGCCCGTGAAGAATTAGCAATTGCTTTTCAACACGAACTAGACCATTTAAATGGTATTCTTTTCTTTGATCATATAGATCCAAAAGATCCATATAAGAATGCTGAATTTATGAGAGAAATATAAAAAAATGAACTTTAAAATAGTTCATTTTTTTTAATTATTATTATCTTCTTCTATAACTTCTGCTTCTTTATTATCAATAATTGTAGTAGTATCAGTATTATCATCAATAGTAGTTGTAGTATTATATCCCTCTTCTACAACAACTGTTTGATTTAAACTTTTACTTTGATTATTATAAGTTACTTTATAAACAATATTATATTGTCCTGGAGATAAACTACTTACATAACTAACCAAATCTTGATAATCATCAAAAGTCTTACCATTAATACTAAATGTAGCTTTTGTACTATTAGTTACATCTTTGCCATCATAAGTTGCTGTATATCCATGATAGATGAAAGTATCTCCTTCTGAAAAAGTAAATTTACTTCGAGAAAGACTAACATTTAGTTCTTTATTAGTTGTTTTGTTTTCATTAGTAGTTGTACTTGTTGTATTAGTTCTCTTTCCTCCTGTTACTTTATGAACATCTGAAGCATTACCATCAAAACTAGGATCTAATTTTTCACCATCTATTACTGATTTAATCAACTCTCCAGCATATTTAACACTTTCATCAATAGGCTCCATAACATATAACTTACTAGCAGAATAAGAATATGTATAATTTGAAGAATTTTCACCATCTAAACTATTAGCAGTAATAGTCCATTTATACTTCTTAGCCATCTGTAATCTAACTAAAGATTTTAATCTATCAGAAGGCATATTAGTAACAAAACTACCACTTAAAGAATCAATCAAACTATTATATCTAACTATAATTGAAGGACTAATACATTTCCTAAACATAGCTTCCAATAAAGCTTGTTGATCTTTAACTCTTTGATTATCACCAGCAGCAAATGCTTTACGTTCCCTAGCAAATGATAAAGCCTCTTCACCATTAACCTTATTATATCCTTTTGTATAACTATAACCATCAATAGAAGTAAAACTATAATCAGATAATACCTCTACCCCACCTAAAGCATCAACTATTTTTATAACACTACTAAAATTAACCTTAACATAATAGTTAATATCAATATCCAATAAATCTTCTATTGTATGTATAGACATATCCACACCATATAATCCTGCATGTGTAAGCTTATCATTATATCCTGATTTACCATGCAAAGGAACATAATAATCTCTTGGTATTGAAGTAAGTAATATCTGTTTTGTATTAGGATTAACAGTTACAATCATATTAACATCACTTCTAGACACACTAGATATTTCACCATATGTATCTATTCCACTTATATAAATATTAAATGGTTTTCTCGTAACATCAATATCTTTAGATATATTAGAAGTTTTAACAATAATAGTAAACTTATATATAACTTTAGTATCATCTACAAATCCCCTAATACTATCATTCTCTTTATTTTCATCAACAGATTGTTCATTAAGAATATTTAAATAACTATCCTCTATTAAAATAGCTTCTACTTTATTATTAAGCAAATCTGCCCCCATAGTCTTAACATCTTCATATTCTTTATTAATCGTCTTAACTTTCTTAGATATTTTTTTCAAAGATTTAGCACATTCATTACCATCTGTTTTGTAATAACCTAAACTCTCATCTTCAATATCACCAATCTTATCATAACTACTAGATTTTAATACTACAACAGAATAATTATAAGTCTTATAATTTAAATTTAAATTATCAATTAAACCAGCTGTTTTTAACAAATAAAAACTAATAACCCCCATAATTAAAGTTATTAAAAAACTTAATACAGCCCCAGTTCTTCTTTTTTTACTAAACTTCATCATAAACAATAGCCATATATCTATGACTATTATTATTCCTAATATTATTCCTAAATATTCCATTGGCAATGTATTAATATACATAATTGACCCAATTAATATTAAACTAACTAATAATAATAAAAATGTTAAAATTCTATATTTCTTCTTCTTTGGTTGTTTTTCTCTTTTAGACATAATTATCACCCACAAAATAATACTACCATTTTTTAAAATAACTGTCCATTAAACTAGCAATAATTACCTTACTTTACATATTATTATGTCAAATCAAGAATTCAACAAAACTACAATAATTGTAATTATACTCAAAACAAAAGAAATAAATAATATACTTACATAACCATAACTATAACTATACTTATTTTCAACACTTTCTTTTACAAATACATAATCTTTTTCTAAATCCAATTGATAATTAACTTTATCATTAATATCTTTAATATATTTAATATACCCTTCCAAGTCATCGATATTAAAATTAATTAAATAAAAATTATCATTAATATTACCAATCTGACCATCTATATTAACCCTACTTATCTCATTACCCCCATATATATAATATTTCATTATCTCAGGCAAATAAACCTTCTCAAACATATTCTTATCTTTAAATATAAATAAATAATACTTATCACTATCTATATATAATTTAATATCCTTCTCTTTAACAATAACAATATTATTTAATTCATCATTTATACATTTATTAATCTTATCAATAGAAAAATCATTAACAATCTCATCAACTTCTTTATAATTTATTACATCAAAATATTTATTATAATAAGCTATATCTCTATATAATTCCTCATTCCTATCAAGATTAAACAAATAATAATTATCTATCTTAGCAAAATACTTATCAAAAATATTTTTATAATGATTATTACAATATAATCTTATCTTATCACCAATAATATTAACCCTAATACCATCACATATCTCAAACAAATCTATTATCTCATTTAAATTATTATTTAAAGGCACTTCCTGATTATTAATAGCATATTTATCCTTCTCTAACTTAATAACAATATTATCATCTTTTTTATCTATTATTATAGTCTTATTATTAACATACCAATCATTTAATAAATTATTAATACTATTACAATCTACATAATCAAATATCAAATATTTCTTATTTTCCCTAATATTAATATTATTATCCATCCTAAGCACCTACTCTAACAAAAGTATATCATAAACATATTATTTTTACCATCATTATTTAACAAACTAATAAAAAAATAGAAGAAAAAACTTCTATTCATTAAACATAACATCTATATCAACTAATGTATTAATACCATCAATCATTCCATCACTACAAAGCTGCCAATAATTATATTTTTTCTTATTTTCAAGTTCCCCATAATTAGCAACCCATATTTTTTTATAATCCTCTAAAAACCAAATATTATCCAAATAATATTTACTAGAATATAACATTCCCACATATTCATTTCTCTCTAATTCATCTATAAAAGTCTTAGCAATAATATTTAACTTATTTAATCCCATATTATAACCATTATAATTCTCCCAATCCTCCCAATCAAAAACAATAGGCAATTCAATATTATAATCTTTAATATTTTTAATCACATACCTAGCCTGTTTCTTAGCTTCCAAAGGACTTTTAGCACAAGAATAAAAATATAATCCAACCTTAAAATTATAATCAAGAGCTTTCCTTATATTATACTCAAATTTAGGATCAATATTTATCTTATCATTCATCTTTTTTTGACCAGCCATCTTTATAAAAATAAATTCAACATTATTCTTCTTTAACTTATCAAAATCTATATCCCCTTGCCATTTAGATATATCTATGCCAACCATTGTATTATTATTCTTATATTTATTATATACATCTTTATAATAAATAGTACCAACTACTTCATTATTTTCCCCTTTATCTTTAGTTTTCTTATCTTCAACAACTCTCAAATTAAATCTCTTATCTGCTCTATTACCACTCTTATCAATAGCCATAATAGATAAAGGATATACACCTACCTCATTTAAATTATAACTACCATTTATAACACATTTAGTATTATCATCATAATCATCAGCACACAATATCCTATCTTCTAATCTTCCATTAAATCCCTTATTAATAGTATATTCATCTGTTACTAATATCGTAGGAGCTTTCTTATCTTTAACAGTAAGCATAAATCTCTTAGCCTTATAAAAGCCATGCTTATCCTGATATATAGCTTTAACCTCTTGTTTACCAACCGTCCTTGTATCAATCTCATAATTATTCTTTAATGTTCCATCTAATTTATATATAAAATCCTCAACATACACCTTATCTCTAAAATTACAACTAGGATTAGGCTTAATCAAAATATCATTAGCGTTCATAAAAAGATATAAAGACAATGATATCATAAGCATAACAAAAGAAAAAATTAATACAAAAATAACTTTTAAATCTAACTTATGTTCCATCCCTATCCTCCTAATCTAAAAATAATTATATCATTATTTAACTAATATACAAAATCAATAATAAAAATTAGACATAAGTTTACAAAAAAAAAGATTACAAATATATGTAACCTTAATTAAAATGGAAGTTTAAAATTACCATTACCCATCATTTTCATCATTTTCTTCATTTCTTCAAATTGTTTTAATAGTTTATTAACATCTGTAACTGTTTGTCCACATCCTTTAGCTATTCTTTGTTTTCTAGATGCCTTAAGAATCTCAGGATGTTTTCTCTCATATGGCGTCATAGATAAAACTATAGCTTCTGTTCTAGCCATTTGCTTAGGGTCTACTTTAACATTATTAAGTCCCATCTTTTTAGCTCCTGGTAATAGTTTTATAAGATTTTCTAGCGGTCCTAATTTTTTTATTTGTTTCATTTGAGCTAGAAAATCTTCTAGATCAAATGTACCTTTAGTCATCTTTTTAACTAAGTTTTCAGCATCCTTCTCATCTATTTCACTAGATACTTTTTCAACTAGTGATAAGACATCTCCCATACCTATAATACGTGACGCCATTCTATCAGGATGAAATTCTGATAAACCATCCATCTTTTCACTAACACCAATAAATTTAATAGGTATATTAGTTAAGTGTCTTACTGATAAAGCAACTCCACCTCTTGTATCACCATCTAACTTAGTTAATATAACACCAGTTAAATTTAATTTATCATTAAAGCCATTTATAACATTAATAGCATCTTGTCCCATCATAGCATCTATTACTAATAATACTTCATGTGGATGTATATTATCTTCAATATTCTTTAATTCATCCATTAATTTTTCATCTATTTGAAGTCTACCTGCAGTATCTATTAAGATATAATTAAAACTATTCTCTTTAGCATATTCTATAGCATTTTTAGCTATTTCTACTGGATCTTTCTTACCTTCTGAATATACTTCAATATTTAATTCTTTACCAATTTGTTTTAACTGATCAATAGCAGCAGGTCTATATACATCACAAGCTACTAATAATGGTCTTTTCTTATGATTCTTTCTTAGGAAGTTAGATAATTTACCAATAGTAGTTGTTTTACCAGAACCTTGTAATCCTACTAGCATAGTTATAGTTGGATACTTATCTACTTCTAATGGTACAGCATCTCCTCCTAATAATTCAGTTAATTCATCTTTAACTATCTTAACAAATTCTTCTCCAGGAGAAAGTTTACTATTAACATCAGCACCTAGTGCCTTTTCTTTAACACTATTAGTAAATTCTTTAACAACTTTATAGTTAACATCAGCTTCTAATAAAGATAATCTTATCTCTCTCATCATCTCAGAGATATTATCTTCAGTAATTCTTCCATATCCTTTAATCTTATGCATTACATTTTGTAATCTATCACTTAAGTTTTCAAACATTTATATCACCTACTAGTAATTATACACCAAAAATACTATTTTTCATACAAATTAGCAAAAAATACTTGATTTTTTGCTGAGGTTCTTATATAATTATATACGTGATGCGGATGTAGTTTAATGGTAGAACCTCAGCCTTCCAAGCTGACTACGAGGGTTCGATTCCCTTCATCCGCTCCATTATGTATTGAAAGTCGCCACAAGCGATTTTTTTATTTATTAAGTTCATCACATGATGAACTTTTTTGGTTGCTCAGGAAAGGAGCCAAATAAAATAATACAAATGGAAACTACTACTACACCTATTAGTAAAGAACCAAAAGATAAGATTAAAAGAATATGTAAATTTGCTAGAGTTTCTTATTCCATTGAAGAAGGATCAATAGTAGACTTTAAAGGAACTAATATAGCATTTGCTAAACCTCATATATTAAAAGTTAATAATCATGAATTTAGAAAATATGAAAATAATAAAGAATTAGTTTATCAATTAAAAGAAGAATTATCTGGTATAGAAGAATCTAGATTTGGTGGTTATAAACTGAATAAGCAACAAAAAGAAAGACTAGAAGGATTAATGAAAGAAATGAATTTATTAATTATTTAAGCAAAGTAGTAAATAATAAAGATCCAATAATATCAAAACAATTTAAAACTATGACTGATGATATGTATAAAAAGAAATATATTTCTAAAAAAGAAAGATTTGTGATATTTAATCCACCTAGGTTAATATCTAAATTGGAAATTGAAAACGCATTACATCATATTAATCAAGAAATGGAAGCTGAAGTTGAATACTTTTGGAAACAGAGAATATATGGAAATGAACAAGAAAAAAAAGATGATTGTTATTTATAATTTCATCCTTTTAATATGCCATTAGCAAAATGATTGAAATGCTAATACTAATGCACATATTATAACAAAAAATATTATGAATGCTATTACATTAGAAACTTTTTCTTTGCCTGCTTTGCTTTTTCCTTGAGAAATAGTATTAGATACAATTTGCTTTTTTTCCTCATTAGATTTTTTCTTTTTTGATTGTTCTATTAAATCTTGTACAGAAGTATTCATCCATTCATAGGGGTTAATTTCTTCACCATATTTAACATCAACTTTATAAAATTTTTCAAAAATATATTCATCACACTCTTCTAATTTAATACGAAGTGTATATTCATTGTAATTATATGAACCAGCGGGAATAATAGTTTTTGTTTTTGTACCACTATTCATTGCTGCACCAACAACAGCACCATGAGCTCCTGCAACTACAGCTCCAATAGCAGCGCCTTTAACAGGACTTTTTTTAACTTCTTTCGTAACTGCAGAATATGAACCTTTCGTGTTTTTACCATATTCAATTTTTATATATTCAACTTTATTTAATGGAATGACTTTTATTGAATCAGGATGATCATATACCTCTTCTTGATTTCCTCCTTTATTAAGAAATCTCCAATCCATTAGTTTACCCTCTACACATATTAGATAAAAATCTGTGATGTAAAAGGATTCATGATTATAATTATAGCCACTATACTTTTCAGTTTGCGTGAAATTTAATTTTATCCCCAATGACTGTAAATATCCAGGTGTTACACTTTGCTTATGATAATATCCATCTGCTTTTTTATAGGTTAGAAGTGTATATATATTTTCAGATAAAAGTCCTTTTTGTATTGCTTTATCTATTTCATCATCACTTAGCATATATTTATCGAATATACTATAATTTTTATTTTTACTCATATTTTCCTCCTTTTATATAAATAATAATCCAATAAAACAAACCTCCAATTTCATATGCGACAATATCATAAAAATCCGATATTGCATTTTTTTTAATTAAATTTGGAGAATATTCCCAAATTAATCCTATAATTAAAATAATAATAATTATTTGCAACAAGTTATTTATTCTTTTTGAAAAAAACATCATCATTAATCCATTTATCAACAATATTATTAATATCCCAGCTAATATGTCATTAAAATAACAAATGAAGAAGTAATTAATAAGACCACTAGAATGTTTAATAATTATTGTTTTATTAATAATATATAAGAAAGTACATATTATCATAATAATAAATAATTTATTAATATATTTTTTGTTGCTTATATAATTTTTTTTAAAATTGAACACTTTTTCCTCTATAAAACTATTTTTTTATAAATTTGATTTTATTTCATAACCAAATTCTAATGCTTTTCTATAAAGAGGTGCCTTTTTATTTTTTAAATAAGTTGGATTATCAGATATATAACCATCAACAGTATTACTTAGCTGTTCCCGAGTTAATTCAAAACTTTTGTTTTTCTTCAATTTAGTTTCTAACAAATTATAGTTGGCTCTTTTTTTCATTGGTAAATAATTCTCCCTTCTAGAATATTATATCACAAATGTCACTGTAAATGTCACTGTATTTTGAAATAAAATTATTCTGTGTTATAATTTTATTGAATTAATTTTTATCTCAATTTTTACTTGTAGATAGTGAGTAATATTTCGTAAACGAGATACACAATTGCTCCATTATTGATTTAACCTGGCCACCATAGTGTGAGTCAGTTTTTTTTCATTTTTTTGTCATAACGACAATATTATATAGAATTGAAAAAATCCACTGAATTGTGGATTATTTATTAATTTTTCTCAAAGTATAAACATTTTTTGAAATCTTTTTTGGTTCAAATGTTTCATAACCTTTTCTTTGACCAGCTAGCATTGCAAATAAAGATGAATAATTAACACTTCTATTACATTCTTTATTTTGCCTAATTACTTGTTCTACTGTTTTTATAGTTTTTCTATCTTTGGGATTTTTCATATAAATTGATACATCTTTAATAATATCAAACCATCCGCTTACATTACCAATTTTTGTCCATTCTTGAGCAATCAAATAAGTAATAACATAATTATGGTTATTGAAATATATATCTTTAGTTTTTAAAGTATCTACACCACATTGGTACTTTTTCTTACCAAAATAATATTCATTAATTTCTTCTTTTTTTTCTTCACTTTCTTTTGATATTTCACCATCAGTAAATACTCTCATTTTAATCATGTCACATTCAATTTTTTTTGATTGAAAAGGAACGGTTACATGGTTAGATACTTCAATTACTTGTAATGGTTCATTTTCTTTTAATTCTTTTATTTTCATATTTACCTCCTTGTTGGCTGTATATTTTATCACAAAATCTTTGAATTGCAAGATTTTATATGTAAAAAGATTATATATATAGAGTAATCAATAATTATTATTCAAATTAAAAGCTATTAATATATTTATATGTTTTAGTTTATATTTGTTTAGCCTGTTTTGGGAGAATCCCCTCTCCTCTCCATATTTTAAAATCGTTGAACTTATATAGTTTGATTTTTATTTGTATAAATAAAGAGGATGTATATAAAAAAGTTGTTAATTATATGTATAGTAATCAAATAATTGGTGAAAAGTTTTTTGATAGAATTGCAGGTTAAGACAAAGAAAAAGATAATTTTGAACTTTAATCATCTTTTCTTGTTCTCGCATATACCACATAAAATATCATCATACCAAAAATAAATAGTATTAAATCATCTATATCTAAAATTCCAACTTTGAATATATATTGAAATAATTCTATTAGCAAGATTATACCAAATGATAGTATAAAATTAATATAAAACTTTTTAACCTTAAATAGTTCAATTAAGAAATATTCTAATGGCATAAATATAAGTAAGTTTCCAAATATATTTATAATAACCTCATATGTTGTTCCATTTTTAAATATGTCAACTATAGATTTAAAAGGAATTAAATTATAACTATCAATACTATTGTATCTTGCAAACACAACCATATTGAATAATAAAATTACATAATATATAAATACTATTATATGAGAAAGTTTTGATACTTTCTTTTTATCCTCTATTTTTTCAACATAATTATTACTATATATTTTATTACCAATTATTACAAATATGGAAGCTATAACTATAATTAATAATCGAATAAAATAATTAACTTCTATATTTGGATCATATTCAAATCTTAAATAAAATAAGAATGATAATAATGATATTATATAAAAGAAAATAGTTAGTTTAAATTGAAATCCATATTTGTTTGCTTTAGTTATTTCGTTATATTCAATTAATTGCTCTACATCATTTTTATTCTTTTTATCTTCTTCACCATTTAATAATTCTGATACATCTATGTTAAGTTCTTTAGATAGTGGAAGAAGTAAAGATATATCTGGAGTTCCTCTCCCAGTTTCCCATCTTGAAATAGCTTTTTCAGTAACAAATAATTTTTCAGCTAATTCATCTTGAGTAATTCCTAATTCTTTTCTTTTTGCTTTTATAAAACCAGATATTTTATTTAGATCCATTCACATCACCAATCAATTTACATTTATGAGTATTTAAATAATTATTATACTCTTTTTGTGATACTTCATTTCGTTCGTTGTAAGATATAAATATTATACCATCAATATCTAAAAACTCATAATGTTTACCTATACTATAATGAAAACTGTCCATAGCACCTGCTGAATAAGAATACACTTCATAATTGTTTTCACAGAAATAATGCGTATCGTCATATATATCTTTTCTGCCTGATTCATCACTCATTCTTATTCCAAAGCATATACTAAAAACAAAGAATAATGGCAAAAAGAATATAAATACAATAATCCCAATTATAATTGCAAATACTTTAATATACATACAATCATTTAAATAAATACAAACTAGTACAACTATATTTGAAAAATTGAAATAGCATTGTGGTATGTTTTTAGAAAATATCCATATAAAGAAATAAATAACACAAACTATTTCTTTATATTTAATATTTTTTCTAAAAACAATTAATATAATTGCATTTACAATAATTATTATCATCATCATTACTTGATAAAGTAATCCCCCTATTTCTAATGAATTTAATACAACATTATAAAACCAGTATAAACCTAACATAATAACGGCATAATAATTAATTAGATTTTTTTTCAAAATAATCCCTTCTTTCTAAATTCATAATATTATATAAATTAAAAGAAGTCACCCTACGAATCGTAGGATAAAAAAAAGATGATAAGTTTTGATATGAACCCCGTTTCTTAGACATAGAAACGAGGCTCATATCAATGTAATCATCTTATTATTCACAAGTATTAATTCTTTTTTTCTCTACATAATTCTAAAATTTTTTGATATTTTTTATCTATCTTATCATAAATATCATTATCAAAAGAAATACCTCTATCTCTAAATGCAGAATACATTTCTCTTAAACTACCATAATTATATTCCCAGACAAATTCACCTCTATATATGCTTCTTTTAAAATTATAAATGCCATAACCATAATTATCACAAACAGCATATAGTTTTGATTTACCATCCCTATAGGTTTTTCTAATAACATCATTACGACCAGCAACCTTACCTAAATAATCTATAACGCATATATCTCCAAAGTCTGTATTATGATTTTTTACCCATTCATTTAATTCTTCTTTTGTATCAAAATATGCACTATTAAATACTCCTGAAAAACCGTATAATCTCATTTGTGGTTCTGGAATTTCAGTTAATGGATTAGTGTTTTTAGGTTCTCCATCACAAGATTTTTTCAATATACTTGATGTTTTTTTAACAAATTCTTTATCTTGAAATGCTTTTGATATAGTTTCAGCTGTTGAAACTATATCTCGTTCTTTTTTTTCATCTTTGTCTTTACTTATACTTCCCATAATTATAAACCTCCTAAATAACTAACAATATTATAGCATTATATAACATTCATTTAAATAAATTTACTCAAAATTATACAAATTAGATCATTTTAAAAGACGATGGCTTATCATTATTAGCTATCGTCTTTTTATCTATTTCTGCTTTTATTTTTCTTCATCATATTATCATTATGTTGTCTAACATCTTCCATAGTTTCAAAATACTTTCCATCACATGCTTTATAATAAATACCTTTGCCAGAATCTGTTCTTGGATCGATTGGTTCTGGATTTAAATATTTTTCTTTTTTCTTCATATTATCATAATACATTTCTATATATTGTCTAACTTCTTCCATATTTTCAAATTCTTTTCCACCCCATTTATAAAAAATGCCTTTACCATAATCTGTTCTTGGATCAATTGGTTCTGGATTTAGATATTTATCTTTTTTAGCCATTATATCCCTCCTCATAATCTAATTATATCACAAATATCACTATATTTTGTAATTATAGATTTAAATCTCTTTTTTTCATTTTATATATCTTTTTATTTCTATTATTAATTATATTATAATATGCCAGTTTATTAATAGCACTATTCATAATATTATTATTTATTAAATATTCTAATTCAGCTTTTGTAAATAATCCATAATTTACTAATTCAGTACTATTAGTTTTTATTTTATTTGTTTTAATACAATTATTAGCTATTACTATATATGTAACTGAATTATCAATTCCAGGTGATGTATATGCTTCATCTACAATAAATAAGTCATCACTAATATAGCCTGTTTCGTCTTGTAATTCTCTATTAGCAGCTTCAATTATATCTTCACCACTTTCGATATATCCTGATGGAAATTCTGCAATTATTTCATCTTTGATTCTATTTTTAAAAGTTATTATATATTCCTCTTCTTGAGTAATAGCAACTACTATTACAGAATTTTTACCATCATTTTTAATAACTTTTTCTTTTTTATATAATTCATTTATTTTACCTAATAGTACTTCCTCCTTATATTCAGGACTTCTAAGATAGTTTAATTCATCTATTCTTTTTCTAGTTGCTATAACACAATCATTTATAGATTTATTCTTATCATTTAATAATTCTTCTTCAAATATATTACTAACATCTTCAGATTGTACATGACCTTTTGTATAAATTATTGTTTTTCCCTTTTCAAAATTAGTTATTTCTTTTTTGGGAATTGTTATTTTATGATTTCGATATTTATCATCTATATATACATAAATTCCATCAATATAATCATCTGGTTCTCCACAACATGGCCCATAGCAATAATCTCTAGAATCTTCATGATAACAAAAAATATATATTGGTTTTGCTAGTAACTGGTGATATTTTAGTATTCGATTAGGTTTAGTTGATATATATTCTTTTTTATTACATACTATATCATGTACTGTTAATTTATATTGATAATTATCTAAATCTATTTCAATTATTACATCATCTAGATTATCAATTGTTCCTTTTCCACTTTGTATTAAGGCTTTTCTAAGCCTTTCAAATACTTCAGTTAATCTAGTTATATAGTTATATAGTTCTCTATATATTTCTCTATATATTTTAAGTTTTTCATATTCCGATATTATTTTACTATTAAAAATATTACCTACATTATCAATATATTCTAATTCTTCTTTTTTTAATTCTATAAATTCTTTTTTTATTAATTCATAATCCATTATATTTCCTCCCTTTCACTTTTATTTTATTATCATTATATTGATAAGTAAAATATATTTATGTTATAATATATATAAGGAGGGCTTATAATGAATGTAGATTTAGAATTATATAGAGTTTTTTATACTGTTGCTAAACATAAGCATATGACTAAAGCTAGTGAAGAATTACATATATCACAGCCAGCTATTTCACAATCAATAAAAAAACTAGAAAATCAATTAGGTGGAACTCTATTTTTAAGAAGTAATAAAGGTATGTCATTAACTGAAGAAGGAAAAATGTTTTATGAATATGTTAAAGGAGCACTAGAACTAATTAATAATGCTGAAAATGAATTTACTTCATTTAAAGATTTATCTAAAGGAGAAATAAAGATTGGCTGTTCAACTACTCTAACTAAGCTTGTTTTAATGGATACATTAAAAGATTATCATTTAGATTATCCTAATATAAATATTAAGATAATTAATGATTTAACTAGTAATTTGATTAATGATTTAAAATTAGGAAAATTAGATTTTGTTATATTTAATGAAAGTAATATTAAAGAAACTAATCTTAATTTAGAAAAGATAAAAGAATTAAAACAAGGTTTTATTTATAATCCAGAGTTTTATAATGATAATATAAATACATTTGAAGATTTAAATAAAGTTCCTTTAATATTACAAAAAGAAGAATCTAATAGTAGAAAACTATTAGACTATATTGCACTTCAAAATAATGTTAAATTAATTCCTAAAATGGAAATTGTATCCCAAGAATTAATTACTGAATTTACTAATATTGGTTTAGGTATAGGTTTTGCAATAATAGATTTAGCTAAAAGAAATTATAATAATTTAAAAGAATTAAATATAAATAAAAAGATATCAAATATAAATATATACTTGGCAACTAATAAATCAGTATCATTAACTTTTGCTAGTAAGATGTTTATTAAGTATTTAAAAAAACAATAATATCTATTATTGTTTTTTTATATTTATCATACTATTTTTTAAGATAATTATCTAAGTATTCAACCCACTCTGGAGCATTTTCTTCATCAAATAAATGATATAGAAAATCTACTATTATTTGATGTCTATTTATTGATTCTTCCTTACCAGAAGCAGTTAACATTAAGTCTTTTAGTTTTAATAATTTGTCAAAAATATGGCAGACACTACTATCTGCACATTTCTCTGTAACTTTTTCTTCCCTCTTACCTTCAATTGGAAAAATATTTCTATCAAAAAATGGTCTATCATTCTTTATACAATATTTATAAACTCTTAAAATACCATTTGCTCCTATTGCATCAGACATATCAGCATCTGATACAACTTTTCCTTCAATAGTTATAGGACTATGTCCCTTTAATCTTTTTCTATATCCAATATTATTTAATTCTTTACATACTTGTTCTTGTATATCTTTATCAACATTGCAATTATCCATAATTCTTTTAGCATTTATTAATTCTTCTGCATTTTCTTTACCAAATAACTTAAAATCATCTACATCATGTAGTAATGCTATTAAAGCAACTATATCTTTATTAGCATTCTCTTTTTCAGCAAATTTTAAAGATAAATCTAATACTCTATTAATATGATCCATACCATGTCCAGAATTATCTTTATCTAATAAGCTTATTACTTCTTTTTTTACATTATCTATCATTATTTACCTCCTATATAAATATTATTATACTATATAATAATATAATTCTCCATAAACATATTGAAATATAATAATTAAATTAAAATAAAGAAAAAGATGATTATGAAAATTAATCATCTTTATTATTTTAATTTTTTATAATCTTTCAATAATACTCTACCACTATTTTTTTTAATAGTTTTTTCACTTATTAATTCCAATTCAAATAAAGAATAAGCTTGCAGATAGTATTTTTTAATAGTTTTTTCACTTATTAATTCCAATTCAAATAAAGAATAAGCTTGCAGATAGTATTTTTTTAATAACTCTGTATCAAAATATTTTTTTTCTTTTTTTATATTACAAATTTTTTTCAATCTTTTTATTGCCTCTATTTTTTTATCAAAATCAAAATTATCAATTTCATCTACAGCTTTATCAGCTGCTTCTATTTTTTTATCTATAGGAACTAGTTCATCATTAGTTTCGTACTTTAAAAATTCATATATACTATCAGGATCATTTAATAAAATTCTTTGAATAATATATGCTAAGTCTGGTTGAAATCTTATAGTATACTCACAATCATTTTTATAACTAGTATTTCTAACAATTTTATCCAATAATTCTTTTAATTTTTCTTTATCATAATAAACATAATAAACTTTTTCTACATTATCACTTTTTTCTATATATTCCATAATAAACCTCTGTTTCATATAGCTTGTTATTATATATTATATATTGTAACTTTTCAAGTAATTTATTACAATCATTTATTAAACTATGCTACAATATGAAACCATGGGAGGTTATTATGATTAATAGTAAAGAAGAATTATTAATACTTTTAAACCAATATGAAGGAATTCTTAAAAAGAATATGATAGAATATTTGAATTCTTTAATAGAATTAGAATTTTCTGTTATAAAAGAATATATTAGTGAATCTGATAGAAAAGCTCTTTCTGAATTAGAAATATATAAAAAAATAGCAATATATAATATTTATAATAGAGCATTAAATTTATTTAATAGTCAAAAAGGTAGATATAATATATATGGTATTAATCATGGAAATAAAGGATTAAAAATATCAAAAACAATTAAGGACAAAAGCATAGATTTATTTGATTTTGATTATAGAGAAATACAATCTAATAAGTGGAATACTACTATTCCAAAACATTTTAAATCATTATATATTGGTGATATTTCTTTATTTCAAACTATCGAAAGTAAAGAATTAAGAGAAGCAGAATTAAAGAGAATTAATGATGAATTAGAAAGATTATATCGTGAACCAATTTGTTTACGACCACGTCGTCACTCAGAGAAAATCAAACAATATGAAAAAGAACTTACTCAGTTAGATAGTAAAAAAGAATTAGATGCTAATGATAAAAGAGAAATAAAAATTACTAAAAAATTCCAGGAATTATTATTAGAAGATTATGGCTTGACAAAAGATAGTTTTGTAGACGAAAGTAATAATCCTTTTGTAAATTTTGGTAAAGAAAAAACAAAAACAAATAAAAACCTTGTTCTAAAAATGCCTAATCTAACTATTAAGGACAATATTAAATATATTTAATAAATAAAAAAAGTAGAAATTATTTCTACTTTTTATTATTTCTTTTAGGTATTAATCTTCTACGTAATATATTATCTTTGCTAATATCTTCTGGTTTTCTTCTTAAGCTGATAGGTTTAATCATAGTAACTACTTTTTCACTATTAGGTATTTCTTTACCATATACAACAAAATGACCAATTGGAGTTTTATAAAGAGTATATTCATTTTCAGTACAATCAATTAATCCATATTTGTCATCAAAGTGTGTTGTTTTTATATTGTTAGTTAAAGCACCAATATATTCTTGTTCAATAATTCCTAATTTTATAAAATATTCGGGATTTATTGGAATTATCTCCAATTCAAATAATTCATCCTCATTGTACCCATCATAGTACGATTTTGTAATTGTTAAACATTCATCCTCGTCTAATTGAAAATAATAAAAGATTCTAGGTTGTTTTTTACTAATACATCTATAAAAATCAGATGTTTCTCCATCAAAATTAAACTCCCCTTTTTTTAATTTTTCAATAGATATTCTAATATTTTCTAATAACTCTTCTGGTATTTCGTTAATAAAATCTATAATATCTTTTCTATTTTTCCTATCTGCTTTTACTATACACCATAAAGATGCATCATAATCTTTATCAAATATCATATAACCCTCCTCTTTTATAATTATATCATTTTTTTAATAACCTTAATTTTATTTGACATAATTACAACAAAATAATATCTTTATACTATTTTTTATAAATCCATTCATTATAATATCCAATATTTTCATTACAAAAATCATATCCCAACCAACCAATAAGTATATTATTTACAAATATATTTGGAAATAGCTTAAACATCAATTTTACTCTTAAGTTTTTTTTCATAATAAAATCTGCCTTTCGTTCAAGTTGTTTCAAATCCAATAACACATCTTTATGCAAATCAGTTGTTTTAATTTTGGTAAATCCACTTGATTTAAAATAATTATTCCATGCCTTAAATGACTCAATCAAGGCACTAGCACCACATTTAGATATTATTTTAGTAGCAGTTTGTTGATATGGCAATAAAGATTCAAGTTCATTTACTAAAGAATAATCATATATAATAAAAATTCCACCTTTTTTTAGAATACGATATACTTCTTGAAAAACTTTTTTCTTATCAGAACAATGAACAACTGTTTCTATTCCAAAAACAACATCTACGGAATTTGATTCTATAAAAGAAAGATCACTATAGTCATGCTTATAAAACTTAATATTTTTAGGAGATGATTTTTTTAATTTTGGGGGATTTAAATCAACCCCAATAAAAGAAGAATCCGGATGCTTTTTTGCAAGATAAAAACTATTTGATCCTTGACCAGGACCTAATTCAACAACTTTTGCATTTTTAACAATATATTTAGAAATAACATTTGGTTGATATAATATATCATCAGGTTTAATATTATTTCCTTTTGTAATACGAAAATGCATAAATCCCATATTAGAATGAAATAATCTATATGCAAAATTATTTGTTCGATAATACTTTCTAATATTCTTTAAAGAATTTGTATCTTTATCAACTATTTTTGAAATATTAAATAACTTCTCAATTCTTTTTATTTTCTTTTCTAAAATAGATTCCTTTCCCATAATATATTCACTCCTCTTACTATCTATAATAACATATTATAATTTAAAAAACAAAATTATAATAAATATTTATTTTAAAACTTAAATATAATTAAAAAGACTTATTATACTAAGTCTTTTCACCATTTATTATATTATTTTTATTGTTAATTACCTTTAGCAGATACTATCTCAATATCTTTTATACTACTATTATAGAATAATGGGATAAGTTCTATTATTAATTTTTTATCTATTTTACTATCTAACTCTGATAAAGAATTATCTTTTTCTATTTCTGCAAATTTTATATTACTATTATTATATATATCAACTAAATATACATATTTAGCATCTTTATAATTAACCTTACTTGCAACTACATATTTATTATTATCACTTAAAGTAATAATATCTTGATATTCAATCTCCATTTATAACCATTCCTTTTTATTCATTATTTTCTTTTAACTAAACTTTTTCCTTTTTCTTTATTTATTTCTACTTCTAATAAATCTTTATCATGATTTAAATCATTAATAGATGATATTATATCTTTTATTGTTGCAACAATACCAATTGCTCCTGCTAGAACTACTGAAAAAGAAAGTGCAATACCTGCTCCTTTAAGCCTTACAATCATATAAGAACCTAATGTTAACGCATTATTAGAATTAAAAGCCTCTATTATATCAGGACCAAGAGTAACAATTCCTAATGCTCCAAGTCCAACTGCTAACGCGCTAACTCCAAGTAATGCTGTATCTAAAGCAATCCCTTTTTTATCTTCATTAATTTTATTTTCAATTGCTTTAATCGTAAAACTCTTTCTATAAGATTTATCGTTATCCATTTGACTAATTCCCCTCCTTCATTAAATTGAAGCATATTATAGCTTATTTTTTATAATTAATCAATAAAAAATGATTAAATTAAAAATACATATTATATCTTTGACAATATTTTTCTTTTTTCTTCTATTAATTGCTCCTTAGAAATACCAGGATTTAGGAATCGACTAATCTTAGGTTCTTTAATAGTTTTAATAACCGGATTTGTTTCTTTTATCATTGATAAACTTTCCATTGTTACAGGTATATTTTCTAATAAAATATCATATTTTCCTCTTTCTAAATATTTAACACTAAAAACATCTATTACTATTTCACCATTTTTCTTAAACTTTATCATATATTTTAAAGGTATATTAGTTGGTAAAATATCATCCATATTAGATATAGCTCCTTTTAATTCTTTTTTTGTTATTTCCATATAGCTACTTTTATCTATTAATGATAATAGCCTTTCCTTTTCTATATCAATCCATTTTCGTTCTAACTTTGAAAAATCTTGTACGTTACTAAATATTATACCATTTAAATCAAAAATTCTATTTTTATTATACTCATTTTCATCAAGTTGATCCAATGAACCAGTTTCAAAATACTTTTCAATTTCTTCTCTTGTAATTATTTTAGATTTTCTATTACATAATTTACCATTTAATATTTTATAATGAACTAATGCTTCGCTTCCATCCTTAAAAGCTGTTATTTTAGTAATAATTCCATCATTTATTCTAATATATGGCTTCTCAAAATCCAAAATTTGATTAACAGAATATATTTTTCTAAATAATGAAACTCGTTCTATATGTGTAGGAATTTGTGAATATGGAAAAATATCTTTTCTTTCATCATCCAAATAAGCATTTACAAAAAGATTACAAATTAAAGGATCTGAACAACTATAGTTTTTATAATGCATTAATGAATCATTACCATATAATAACAAATAATCACGGTACGCCAACATAATTTGAATACAATCATCAGCAACATATTGTTTATTAATTCTACCAACAAATTCATCAGTCCTTTTCATACACAAATAAACCTCCTAAAAAATTATTGTCTATTATACATCAAAGCTATAATTAAATCAATATAAAAAAGTAGAAATTAATTCTACTCTTTTGATAAAGTTAAACATTTCTTTTTAATATTTTCAATAGAATTTGCATTGCTTTTTGCAAATTCTTCTATATTATTTTTATAGTCATTTAAATACATATTTATATTCTTAATATCTCTTATAACTTCTTTCATAATTCCCAAGCTTCGTTTGAAATAATTGTATTTATAATGAAAAAACTATTTTAAAGCTCTCTTTGATTGATTATTTATATTTACTAATCCCATGCAAATACCTTTATACTCACGTTTTTCATCCAATGTTAAATCATTAAATTTCATTTCCCAAAGACTTTTTAAATCTAATAATAAAGATAATCTTGGAAAAAATGTTTTAGTATCAGCAGTATATAATTTTTCATTAAGATGTGCAATTAATAATCCTAAATCACCTAAACTTAAACTGTTAATTTGTTTCATTAGATATAAATCATTAAGATATTGCTTATTAAATAAATTAGAATTATCTTTATCATCTGGATAAAGATGATATTTAATAACTTCACTATTCTTAATTATATTTTCTTTTTTCACAGTATATATATTTTTAATCATAATATCTCTCCTCGAAATAAATATGCGCTATATATTAGCATATAGTTATATATTTGTCAATTTGTTTATTTTTTAAATATAATAAAAGAGTAGAAATTAATTCTACTCTTTTGATAAAGTTAAACATTTCTTTTTAATAATTTCAATAGAATTTGCATTACTTTTTGCAAATTCTTCTATATTATTTTTATATTTGTTTAAATACATATTTATATCTTTAACATCTCTTATAACTTCTTTTTCAATAGCACTAGATTTATTATGAATATTATCAAAAATAATAGTATTTTTATCTTTCATATCTTTCCAATAATATTGGCTACATTTAATATTTAAAAAGAAATATAATCCCATATTATTTTTTAGTGTAAAATAATCATTATCATCTCTATAATATATAGTCTTTAATGAAGAATCTAAATAATATCTTTTATTATCTCCAGCCATAACAATAGCATGATTAACAACACGATTAAGCATACCACTGTCATGATATAATAATGACTTTCTAATATAGTATCCATCATGAACATCTTTTATATGATAAGAAATATTTCTTGCCTTCAATTGACTTTTAAAATTATCAAGTTTTTCTCCTTTTGACAATCTTTCTTGTAATTCTTTTATATACATTTGATTATGAAACTGTTTATTTAGAGATAATTTTTTAGTATTACTAAATGTTAAAAGACTTTCTGATAAACCAACTAAAACAACAGAATCAATACCCATTTTATTATATATATCACTTAACATTGCAGATCTATGTCGACATACTCCACCATTTAATAGAACTTGAATTCCTTGTATATCCGCATCTTCTAATTCAGTAGAATAAGTTGGCATTTTTAAATATAATAACTTGAATAATTCATTCTCATTAACATAATAATCATTTATCATATTAAATAAACAATATACCTCAATTGGTGTCTTACAATTATATAAGTTCATTAATTCTACTGTATCATCTACCATATTATTATAAAATTCTTTTACTTCTAATAACAAATCTGAATTATGATTATTTTGATTATTCTCAACTTGCCTCATAAATACCATTAACTATTATTATTCTTTATTTCTTTCTTTAATTGATATCCTTTTTCTTCTTCTAGTTCTTTTTTAGGATTATAACTAATAACAAAATTAGTTACTGAATCATCTCTATATATAGACCTAGTATGCATATCTTTAGTAATATCTATATTATACTTAATATTATTTTGATCAAACTCTTCTAATAATATTGCAAAATTTAGATATAAATGACCATAGTTATAAATTGTCTCAGTTTGAGAAAAACCAACAAAGAATTCTCTTTCTTCAGTACTTTCTACATAATCATATACTGCTACAATTCTATCCTTAACAGCCATTATAATATCAATAGGATTATTCATATCTTCCGGTAAATCATCATAATCCCCATCAAAAACTAATTTAAGTTTTAAATCTCTTCTCGCCTCTTCTTTATCATAATTAGCTTTTGATATTAAATTAACAATTTCTATATTAGCAAATTCTATAGTATTTCTATCCATATTTTTATATAATTCCATCGTTTTATAATTATTTACTAATTTAACACCACCTCTAATACCCCTAGGTGATAATAATAAATACTCCTTATTTTTAGCTTTTTCTATAAATCTAACTTCATCTTCTATATTCATATAAACCTCCTTAAAATTAAAATTTATTATAACATTCAATATTTATATTGTATATAAAATTAACAAACAATTAAAAGAATTATAAATAAAAAAAAATCTAGATATTAATCTAGATTTTTTTTATTATTTATTACTATACGCTTGAATAAAAGCCTCTAAATTTTCTTTATATTTTTTCATTGGAAGAACATTCTTAACTACTTTAAAAGATATACTTTGATTATTATTATCTACAATAGTAATCTTCTTATAAAAGAATAAACCACCCTTATTTATTTCTACCTTTTGAATTGAACTATTAGGTATAAAATAAGCATTATCTATCATAGGTTTTCCTGACATATTATTAATAGGAATTATACCAATTCCTTCTTCTGTATAATTAATTATATAACCAGATACTTCTTTTAACAAATTAGAAAATACTCCTAATAAGGCATACTGAGCAGGTGTAGGCATAACTGTTCCACTAAAATAATAATTAGTATTTTTTAATAGATTAGCTTGTCCTATTACTTCTAATACCTTTTCATCATTCAAAATCATTTAATCACTCCTATTCTATCTCAAATTATAATACTCTCATCAAATAAAGTCAAATAAATACTATTATTATAGTTATTGACAATATATATAATATTTTTTATAATACATAGATATAGGAGGTTTTAAATAATGACTTTAGAAGAAAAAGAAAAATTTATAAAAGAAAATGAAAAATGGATTAAAGATTATATTGATGAAATAAATGAAACTAGAGAAAAGACGAGACAGATGATGTCTAATACAAATTATATAGAATGGCTATATAAATATACTGAAGATAAAGAAAGTTTTTCTGATATAGATTTGTTATATATTAAAATAAATAGTAATAATAAAGAAAATGCTGAGGCATTAAATTTATTTTATAATGGAATAAAAGAATATGCAGAACAAAATTATATTTACCCAATGCCATGTAATTATGGTCATTATTATAAAGTTAAACTTGATAATCATGATTATGGTTTTGCAATTGGAATACAAATAGGACAAGGATCATTATATTTCTGTAATAGAATACCTGTTAATAAAGATAAAGACTTTATTAGTTTTAATGATATTATGAATAATAAAAAACAACCTAATGTCGATCATATTAATAGATCATTAAATAGTTTTGCAAGAACAATTATTGATCTTGATAAGAAAGGTATACCAATTGAAGCTATAAATGATACATATAATAAAACCATTAATGATTTAACTTCAAATAATACAAATATTAAGAAAAGAGTAAAAAAGAAAGATGAAGCATCAAATGAGTAAATATAAAAAAACAATTCATAACTAGAATTGTTTTTTTAATACATTAATAATTGTCTCTTTTTATTTTTATCTTGAAGCTTTATATTATTAACTAATTTTTTAGTTTCAATTAAAAAATACTTTACTCTTTCAGGAGGATAATATCTATAATTATTTATTAAATTATTTGCATAATACATAATTGATTGATATATTTTACCTAAATTACCAAGTATTAGCATTATTTCTTTATCATTAATTTTTTTAAAGAAAGATTCAAAATAATCTTCTTGTAGTCCAGAAATAAAAGCTGTATCTATATTTCCAAATACTTTAGTAATTAATTCATCTCCTATTGTTTCAAATATACCATATAATGTTTCTAATGAACTTTCATAAGTATAATCATCACATATACTAGGGCAATTGAATTCTTTCTTTTTATCTTTCTCTATCCCTTTACATTTAAATAACATCTCTTGAGAAAATCTTTCTAACAAATATTCTTCTAAGCATTGCATCCCAAAAAAATACGTATATTTTTCTTCTAATAATTCATTTGGATATGATTTTTTTATTTCATTAATATTTTTTAATACTTTATCATGTAGATCTTTTCTGTCATAGCTGGCAAGCCCCATTAAAGCATGTCCAATCTCATGATAACATGTCCCAGCTCTTTCTTTTTCAATATTCATTAAAGAATCAAGAATACTTATCTTTTTTTCACCTGTTTGAGAATTATTCCTTATTCTTCCTAATCCTCCACCTAATTCAGATCTAGTTTCAATAAAAAAACTAATTTTTTTATATTTATTCTTCACCTTATCATAAAACAAATCATTATCTTCAAGAAATCTCTCAAATGGTATTAAATCTTTTTTTATTATTACTTTTTCACGTATATTTAATTCTCGCATGTTGTTTCCTCCACTTCTTGTTAGGCACTTATGTATACTAACATAAAATAATTTAATTTGCAATGTCACATCTTTTTTAGTACTTGAAATAATTTTAAAAAAATACTATAATATAGACCGTGAATGGAGGGTTTGTATGGAAGAAATATCAAAAGAAAATAAAGAAAAATCAAGTCAAGATACTAATGCAAATAATATTGCAGAAGAAAATAGAATAATAGATGAAATGATGCATAGTACTAATTATATTTCTTGGCTTATTAAATATACTAAAGATAAAGAAAGTTTTTCTAATGAAAAGTTGCTAAATTATCCAGAAGAAACATTTGATAGTGATGAAGAAAATATTAAATCATTAGGTTTATTCTTTGAAGGAATTAGAAGTTATGCATTACAAAATCGTATTTGTTATACAATTAGTGATTTTAATGTTTATTATAACATTAAAATAATGGAATGTGGTTTTCAAATTGGTTGGAAAACTGATCTAGGAGATGTCTATTTTTGTAATAAAGTCCCAGTAGAAAAAGATAAGAATTTTATTAATTTTAGAGATATTATGCTTGATAAAAAGCAAGAAAAATTAGATTATATTAATAATCCATTAGAAAATTTATCTAGTATGATTGAAAATGTTTATAATAATGGATTTTCAATTGAAGAAATAGAAGAAACATATAATAATACTATTAATAATATAAGATCAAAAAATATCAAAATGAAAACAAGAAATAAATCTAACTCTTAAAAAAACAATTCAATAAGAATTGTTTTTTTATTATTATATAGTAGGCATTAAGAAATATATTAAAAACAATACTGCACTTAAAAATATCAAAGCCATTGCATTACCATAAGAGAAACTATATCCAAAAGCTCCACATATAATGGCTCCTACCATGGCATTTAATCCCATTCCAGGAGCTTGAGCTAGTGACATTTTAGCAAATAAAGCCATAAAAAGAGTTCCAATAAATGATCCTAATGCCGTAGTTATAAAGACACTAGTAAATCTTGGATCACTAGTTCCTTGTTGTAAAATATTAAGGGGGTTTACAACAAGAATATAAGCCATTGAAATAAAAGTAGTAATGCCAGTATATATTTCAGTTTTAAAATTTGGTCCTCTTTTCGTTATATTAAAATAATAATTAATCTTACCTTTTATTCTTTTCATAAGCACCTCTATAGTTTTATTATGACATATTTTTTTTATGTAGCAACTATATATCTATACTTTAATTATTTGATATTTAAATCAAATGTTTTTTTAGTAATTTCTTATTAACTTTTTGTATTAGTTTGCTAAGATTTTCTAATTTTTGGTCGTTAGTTAATTTTTTGGACATACCATCATTATCTTTTTTATTGTTGTTATCATTTATTCTATTATTTTCCATGTTTAATTCCTTCTTTCAAGTTGGAATTATTCTTTTCTACTTCTAAGTTGTTCTTAATTGATTCAGCCCATAGATTTATAAACTTTTGGATATCTTCTATTCTTTTAACACCTCTATTACTATGTCTTATAATTCTTATAACTTCTTGTGGTGTGTATTTATTTAATAGAGTACTTATTGCTTCATCACACTGATAATCTTTTAAATCCTGTAGAGCATATGTTTCTTGTAGTGAAGAAGCAAATTTTACTAATTGCTTTGATATATCGTACTTTAAATAATATGGATTTAATCTTGCTCTATTAATAAATCTTGTTCTATCTAATGCATCGGCATCCTTTAATACTTCCGCCATTTTTCTTACTCTAGTTATTTGATTAGGAGAAACTCCATTTTTTTCTGCTATTTCTAAAAAATAATTATCTACATTATATATTCTTCTTGGTACTTCATGAAATTCAATTATAGTTTTTATTATGGCTAGATCTTCAAAAGATACTTTATCTCTTAACTTTTCATCGGCAATTCTTGCACTTGGTTCGGCATGCTCTTCATGAGCTTCTGTTTTTCTACCAATATCGTGATATTTGGCAGCTAGCATAATTAAATCTAAATCGTGTTCATTTTCAGCAATTTGTTTACCTATTATAGCTGAATATAACAAAACGTTTTTAATATGCCTTTGACCATGGACTTTAAATTTAGCATTTATTTTTTCATCATTAATCTCATTCTCATACATAATAATCTTTGATAAAAGATCTTTATCGTTTATTATTGCCATAACGTTTTCAAAAGATAATTGCTCATTAAGCATTTCTGCATCCATTTCATAAATATCCCTTTTTTCATATTGTTTTTCATTCCCAGCACTTTTGTTTATCGTATTTAAAATTGAATCTTTATTTATTTTATATTTTGTTTTCATATTACTCACCTCAATCATTGCATCTGTTATATTAAATGATGTTTTTACATCTCTATCTCCATGTGGAATAGCATTATATTTTTCTTGTTCTTTTTTTACTGCTTTTTCCAATTCATCTAAACATTTTAATGCCATATTTGGATTTGTTTTATATTTTTCTTTTATTGTATTTATTATTTCACCGACAACGCTATCTGATAAATTATCATGATGTGGGAAATACTTTACTGATATAGTAGGATGATATTCTCTATTACCAGTATAATTACTTTCATAATCTGATACTATTTCTTTTATTAAATCTGGATTTAATGTTTTCTTAAAATCTTCTACTTTATTTTGGATATTTTTGATCTGTGAAGCTGCAATTTTTTCTCTTTCTACAACCATGATAGGTAATGGTTTTTTTACACCATCTACTTCTGTTGCAAAACTAGCTGCAGCTCTTTTTACAGATTCCCACTGTTTCTTGGCCTCTGAATCAGTTAATCTATCTTCAAAATTATCAACAAAATAAACAATGTAAGAAGGTTGTTTTTTAAATTCTACATTATTAGAAATATTTCTTCTTTCCCAAACCATTTCATTATGTGTATATCTAGTATAATCTAAAAGGTCTTCTGGTAATAAAAACATCGGTGGATAGCTTTTTATCTTATAGCTTTTTTCATCAGAACCAGAATACAAATCAAAAGGTCCAGATAATTGTAAAGATCCAGGTTCATAATCGGTGAAACCTAAACAACAGTATTTTATTCTTGCGGTACCTAAATTTTTTTCACCAACATAACTACAACAGCAACCATGTGATGCTATTTTATTAACGTTCCAACTTGCATAATAATCATCTGGTTCATCCATATTTGTATATGCACCTATGGAGGTTATCATCATTCTACATTTTTTATTTCCATTTTTTCCTGCGGCAAGGTAAATATCATAATCATTTTCATCCTCTATATTACTGATAACCTTATCTTCTGCTTGTGGTTTAGCGAAACTTTTATTAAATTCTTTTGTAAATAAGTATTTTAGTCTTGCTTCATAAGTAACCATCAAATCTGGTTTAACTTTAAACTCTGGATTAATATTATCTATATAATATTTTAAAACTTCAATACTATTTAAATTAATAATATCTTTCATATTTTCGAGTATGATAAACTCTTTTCTACTATTTTCATCTAATGATTTTATAGTGTCACTTTCTAGACTCTTTCCATATGTATTTACCAAATAGATAGCTGTTGTTAAATCAATACCAAAAGTTTTTTCAAAATAAGCTTCCTTTAAACTACCTATTGTATTTCTTTCGATTAATATTTTTATGTAGTTCTCTTTGACAGAATCAATATTCTTTAATTCTTCCTCAGTGGAAATATCTAAATGATTATCAGTCATTAATAAATATATTAATTCTTCCTTGTCTTTCGAAGATAATTCTTTATCTTTTACTGACTCAAGTAAATTGATGAATTCAGGATTATTTATATTATCTATTACTTTTTCTAAAATAGGAATCCATTCTAGATTATCTTTATATTTATCTACTAATTCACAAATAATATTAAATTTTTGTTTATCAGAATTTGATAATTTTAAGATTTTATCTTGCAAATCTCTATAGCAAGATAGTATTTCTATTTGTGATTTAGTGAAATGATTAGTAATATCTTCGGATAAAAATCTTGGATTTAATGTTGAAGATATTTCATCATTATTGACTGCTAATGTTTTTAACTTCTGTAAGTTTTCTATGGTATTATTATCTAAGTAATTACTCCATTTTGTCTCATCAATAAATAAAAATAATTTAAATAAGGCTTTTTGCCCTAAACTATCTAGTTTAAATGCAGGATCAGACTCGATTGCTATATCAATTAGTTTTAATAACTCATCAGAATTTGTTATTTCAATGTTTTGTAAAAATCTAGGGTTTTTTTCAATATATTTTGCCATTAGGTCGTAATTAGTACGCATTTTATTATTTGATAAATTTAAAATATAACCTGATATTTTTGTAATATCATATCCTTTTGATAATGCTAATCTACATAATTCATCATATTGTTCTTTATTTCTAACCCAACAGCATTCAATTAATTTAGGGTTTATTGAAATAGCCTTTTTCATGATGTCATAACTATAATTATAATCATATGTTGAAAATTGACCTTTCATATCAGATATTGTGTTAATGTCAGGCATAAAACCTGCATCAACATACATTTTACAGACTTCATCATATATACCACAAGGTATAGGAACTGCTCCTAAGTTGCTATCAAATAAATTTAATTTTTCAAAGTATTTGGGATATTTTTTAACCATCATTTTAGCAGTTTCAGATCCCCAAGCAAATACATCATCTTCAAATTTTGGCTCATAACCTTTTTCTATGGCGAGTATTCCTAATTCATCTATTTGCTTTCTGTTCATATGCATATATTGTATTTTATTAATATATTCTGGATTAGTAGCTATTATTTCTTTCATTACCTCATAATTACTGGAGAATAGGTGATATATATCTTTAGTCTGGCATCCTCTTTTTTTAAAATAATTATAGAGTTCTGTACTATGGTTTGAATTATAGCTGCTTTTTAATTCATTTATATAAGATGATATATCTTTCATGTGTTCCATTTTATATATCATGCTTGTATCAGTATTTAGCAATTGATGATTTTTAAGTTTACCATTAAACCCATTTTCAATAGCAACTTTTAGTAATCCTTCATGATTTGGTGTTTCAATAATAATCTGATTTATTGCATCGGGATTTTCTTGTACTATATACTTCATTATGTCAAAGCTTTCTTTCAAAAGAGGGTTATATTCAATGTCTTTTAGAGTTGGTATATATCCATTGTCAAGTGCTATAGTAGCTAATTCGTTTAATTCTTCTCTAAAATAATGTTGACCTATTCTAAAATATTTAATAGCCTCTGGTCTTTTTAATATTAGGCTTTTCATTAATGTTTTACTGTTTCTTACATATTCATTATTTTTGGCATCTTCAATTGTAGGAACGTATCCCATACATAAAGCAAGAGTATCAATTTCTTCACGATTTTTAGCATAATTACCAACTTTCTTGATTAATTCAGGATTTTGTTTTATTATTCTAGGGATTAAAGAAAGATTTCTTCCTACATAATAGTTCTTATTGATTCCTTCTTCTAGTATTAGTTTATTACCTTGTTTAAATGCTTCAATCCAAAATTGTTCAAAAGCCTCATTTGAAGAATCTAGTTTTAAAAGCAGGTCTGGTCTTCTATCTATAACATATCGCTGTGCTTTTACATTACCATAAAAAATTGGGCCATTGATGATTTCTGGGGTAAGACCAATTACATCAAAAACCTTTTTAATTAAATTAGAATTTTTCAATATATTGGATTTTATTATAAAATCTGAGGATGGGACATATCCTAAATCTATTATTTTTGTAAATAATTCTTCATCTGAAAAAACATTTGTAAGTTTTTCAATTATTTCATTATTTGGTTTATAACCTAAGTCAATTACTTTCTTCATGATTTTAATATCATCAAATAAATAATAATGATTATTTATAAAATCATCTGGAGGATTATATCCATTGTCTAATGCTAATAACAAATATTCTTTATTTTTATGCATTATGTGTTCTTTTTCATTATATTCTAATATTTTCTCAACTATTTTGGGATTTATTTCTATGGCAGATTTAGTAAAAAAATTAGATAAAGTTGAATGATTAATATCCATTTGAATTAGAAAATCAAAATTATCAGATATTTCTTGATTAATTCTATCTATTACTTTTTTATTATATTTTTCATTATCTAAGCCAAAACTTAATTGTTGTGCAGGGTTATCTTCTATCATATCAAAGAATGATTTATAATCTTTTTGATTAATTAGTTTAATAATTTGATTATATCTTTTCTTATCTTTTCTTGTTATAATATCCATTAACCTATTATTCATGTCTAATTACTCCTTTCTTATTTATTGATTTTAATTCTTTTACTATTCTATCATTTAGGTTTCTATTCTTAAATAATATAGTATATCTTATGTGAAAATTATAACATATTCTTATAAAATATATCAATCATATTTATTGTATTTTTTAGTATTGATATAAATTAAAATACAAGGAATCACTTATAATGATTCCTTGTATTTTATTAATTATCATTTAGTTTTAATTCTTTTGTTTTAGGTTGTTGATATTGTAATGTATCAACATAAGAAGATTCATCTAGGGCGTATGCTGCTATTTGAAAGGCATGTAATCCATAATTATTGTCTTCAGGAAGAATACCATAAATCTTCTTTGATAAACCTTTATCTATAGAATTATAATCTATTTTATCTGTTGCTTTTTTGATAAATAGATGAAAAGATTTAATACCTAGTTCTTTCCATTCTCTTGCAATATAATGATAAAGATTGGAAAAAGGATTATTTAGATCTACCATTATGCTTCTACATTTATCTATATCTTTTTTTCCAGATTCATCTTGTATAGAGTTATATACTTCAGCGATAACATCTTTGAATAAATACGTACCTAATTCTTCCATAGGATAACCTAATCTTTGTAATAGTTGTAATAATCTCATGTCCTTTATAGTTTCTTCGGATAATTCTTCTGTATTTCCATTTTTATATTTTTCAAAGTTTTCTTTATCTCTATTAGCTTCATGTATGGCAAAACTAGTACCATCTAGCATCTTTACTATCTTTTCAATATCTGAATACTTATCACTTTCTTTTATCATTTTGTTTCTCCTAACTGCTTTTTTTTCAATATATCTATTGATTTATCTATACTATTAATATAAAAAAGAAATCAATATTGATTTCTTTTTTACTATATTGTCGGCATTAAGAAATATATTAAAAACATAATAACTATAATAATAGTAACTAATGTTACATCTGTTTTTGGTTTTTTTCTACTCTTATGAGTCTTATATCTAATATAATCTATTAAATAGATAATTAAATCTATAAATACATAAATAATAATACCTATACCTATTCCATCTGTAATTGAATATGAAAGTAGCATAATAACTATTGTTATAAATGAAGGAATAGCATTTTTAACATTTTTGAAATCAACATTTTTAACATTAGACATCATTATTACACCAACATATATTAAAGCACTAGCGGCTGCTGGTGATGGAATAAATGCAAATAATGGTAAAAGAAATATTGATAGAAAGAATAATATAGCCGTTACTAATGCAGTTAGTCCTGTTTTACCTCCAGCTGATATACCTGTACTACTTTCTACATATGTAGATACTGTACTAGTTCCTAAAACTGAACCTACAACAGCAGAAGCACTATCAGCATACATCATCTCTCCATAATTAATTGGCTTCCCTTCCTCATCTGTTAATCCAGCATTCTTACAACAACCAATTAAAGTTCCCATTGTATCAAACATATCTATTAAAAAGAAAGATACTACTAACATTAAAGCTGTCATAATGGATTCTTTAGGGAAAATAAATCCACCTCTCATAACAGAAGCAAAAACGGAATTTTCATTAGATATATTAAAATAATCAATAAAGCTTTTTCCAACATTCCAACTTATACCTGTAGCTTTACCTGCTAGTATATTTAAATCTGCTACTCCTAAAGGTATGGCTACTATGGTTGATATAATTATTCCCCAGACTATTGATCCACGTACTTTATAATGCGATAAAACTCCAATAGTAATAAGACCTACTAAAGCAACCATTGCCATACAGGCTTCTCCACCAGGAACCCAATTTGCTGGATTATTAAAATTAACTAGTTCTACTAGAGTATAATCATTATTAGTTATTATATGGGCATTTTGTAAGCCTATAAAAGCAATAAATAGACCTACACCTATAGTAATACTATTAATAATAGCTTTAGGAATACCATCAAATATCTTTTCTCTTAGTGATATATACTTATGTTTCTTTTTATCTATTTGACAGGGCACAAATGATAGTATTAAGAATAATACCGCACTTAAAAATATTAAAGCCATTGCATTACCATAAGAAAAACTATAGCCAAAAGCTCCTCCTATAATGGCTCCTACCATAGCATTTAATCCCATTCCAGGAGCTTGAGCTAGTGGCATTTTAGCAAAAAGAGCCATAAAAAGAGTTCCTATAAATGATCCCAATGCCGTAGCAATAAATACACTAGTAAATCTTGGATCACTTGTTCCTAATTGTAGAATATTATTAGGATTAACTACTAAAATATAGGCCATTGATATAAATGTAGTAATACCTGCATATATTTCAGTTTTAAAATTTGATTCTCTTTTTGTTATCTTAAAATAATTATTAATCTTACCCTTTATTCTTCTCATATTTTACCTCTATATTATTATGACACATTTTTATATTTATAGCAACCATATATTATTTTAAATAATAAAATACAATCTCATATAATTAACAATGATTATATAATAACAAAAGAAAAATACTATTCGTATTTTTCTTTATATACCTACATATTATCTTCCTTTATAATTATTATTCTTACTAACTAATTCATATACACTTTTAGCAAAAGCTTTAGGATTGTTAATTGCTATATCATCATACTTATCATTTCTCAAACTTGCTGATATACTAACACTATTAGTCTTTATTTGTGAACCATTATTAGGTGATCCATTAGGAATATAGACAACAACTTCACTCTTAGAATCACTATACCATTTATAATTTACTTCGTCATTCGCATTTTCAAGACTATCATAATCACGCCCATTTATTATAGTAAGATCATATATTTTATCACCATTAGATGGATAAAAAACTGACATTGTATTAATAGCTTTATATTTCTTAGCAATTTCTGGAATGCTATCCATAGTCGTAATATAAGTTTGATATGGACTATTCAAATCCTCCCATCCTCTTTGACTAGAAGAAAAACCTTCTCTAGGTATTGATATTTCTAATGAATAATTAATATATGGCGTACCATTCTCTTCCCAATTAGTAACACCTAAAGGAAAAACAATAAAATCATTGCAACCATCAAATACTTTATCTACTTTTGAAGTTTCATTTTGACTACTCGCATCTATACTTCCATTATTATCAAGCTTTTTCTCCTCTTTTTTTCCACAACCAACTATACATAAAGCAAAAAAACAAACCAATAAAACCACACATATATAAGAAAATATTCTTTTCATTATAAACCTCCATATTATCTATATTTAGAATATCATAATTTATACTATTTGTAAATAATATTATAATTTACCAAAATAACTTACAAACTTTAATAGTTTGTAAGTTATTACTAATATACTTCATTTATATAATTATTCAATATTTCTATCATTTTTAATATATCATCTTTCTCTTCTATAGAAATAATACCCTTTTTTCTATATTCAATATCCATATTAGACAATTCTTGTATTGATAATCCTAATTCTTCTGGAAGATTTAAAAAATTACCACTATATTCATCATTTACAAATTCCCAAAAATTAAATAATGATTCTAATAAATATCTATCTGTATCCCTATCTTTTATTAATAAGTTTTCTTCTATAGCCTTCCTTAATCCAACCCTTCTTGAATTCATCAAATAATTATTATCTTTCTCATAATCATGTTTAGATATTTCTTCTTCTAAAATATTTAATAATTCTTTTATTTCAGAAATAGACATTGTCTTTGACCATATCTTATCACTATCTACTAAATTTATAAAATCACTTCTATATAAATAATTATTCTTAAATCCAAACATCATTATCATTCTCCTTTATTAATATTGAATTCCCCATATAACATGGTGTTTAGCTTCTTTGCCACATACAACACATTTACCATCTATTAGTTTTTCTTCTAAAATACATCTTGATTTACATCCTTTTATTTCTTTAACTTTGAGCTCACATTCTTCATCTCCACACCAATCTGCATGAATGAATCCAGGTTGCTTGTTTAATATATCTTCCATTTCTTTTAAGTTGTGAGCTTCAAATGTTAATTTATTTTGTCTATCTAGGGCTCTATTATACATATCTTTTTGAATGATATTTAATAAATTATTTATATAGTCTATAGTTAATTCATCTTTATTAATAGTAATTTTTTCTCTAGTATCACGTCTTACAACAGTAACTTTATTATTTTCTAAATCTCTTTTTCCTATTTCAATTCTAATAGGAATACCATTTACTTCTGCTTCAGCAAATTTAAATCCAGGTGATTTTTCACTGTTATCTATATAAGATACTATATCATTATTATTTAATTCTTTATTAAATTTATTACATAATTCATCTACTTTATTATCATTTCCTATTGGTATTATAACTACTTGTTTAGGAGCTATTCTAGGTGGTAGTACTAAGCCATAATCATCAGCATGTACCATTATTATAGCTGCTATCATTCTAGTAGTTTTACCCCAAGTTGTATAATAAGCATATTCATCTTTATTATCTTTATTAGTAAATTTAACATCATAAGCTTTACTAAACTTTTGTCCAAAATAATGACTAGTTCCATCTTGTAAACATACTCCATTATACATTAAATCTTCATTAGTTAATGTAAATTCAGCACCAGCAAATTTTTCTTTTTCTGTCTTTTTACCTGTTATTGATGGGATTGCTAATATTTCATGATTAAACCATTTATATACATCCATCATTTGATAAGTCTCTTTTAGAGCTTCTTCAGCATCTGAGTGAACCGTGTGGCCTTCTTGCCATAAGAATTCTCTACTTCTTAAGAATGGTCTAGTTTCTTTTTCATATCTAAAAACATTACACCATTGATTATATAATTTAGGTAAATCTTTATAAGATGTTATATGCTTTTTATAATAATCACAAAATACTGTTTCAGATGTAGAACGAATAGCAAATCTTTCATCTAATTTTTTATCTCCAACTTCTGTTACCCAAACAAGCTCTGGTGCAAACCCTTCTATTAATTCTTTTTCTTGATTAAATAAATTCTCTGGTATTAAAAGAGGCATCTGGACATTAACATGTCCTAATTCTTTAAATTTTTTATCCATAATAGATTGTATTTTTTCCCATATAGCATAGCCATTTGGTTCTATAGCAATACAACCCTTTACAGAGGTATAGTCAGCTAGTTTAGCTGCCCTAACAACATCTGTATACCACTTAGCAAAATCTACATCTCTAGATGTAATAGCATTATTTTTCATAAGTATTCTCCTTTCAAACAAAAAAGAATGATACCTAAGGAGCCAATATATGGCGGTACCATCCTTTATTTAACTTAATTTTGATAACGGGTATTCCCCGGAAATGTTTACATTTCACTAAAAAGTAGGAATCTATATATAATTATATTATCTTACACCACCCGATAACTCTCTATTATAATTATTATATAAATCATGTCTTTTCTTCGCTTTCACGCCTTAATTTTAACATACTATTAAATATAAGTCAAATTATATTAATATATAAATTTCATTTATATATTTAATGATAAAAACCATAATAATATGTTATAATGAATGTAATTATATTGGAGATGATATTATGAATATGTTAAAAGAAGTAATTGAATATCTTGATCAAAGTAATTTTAATGATTTTACTAAGATAAGATGGATTTATTTATATGTATGTGAAAAGTTTTCATATGATATGAGATATCCTTATGCTACAAATGATTTAAAAGAAGAAATACTTAATAAGAAAGTTGATTTAACAAACGTCGAAGATTTTGAACATATATGCTATGCTTATGCTCATATATTAACTGATCTACTAACAATATATGGCTTTAATTGTGAAATAGTCAAAGAAGTCGAAAATAGAAAACTAAGCCATGTATATGTAATTGTTAGATATAAAGATAAAGTTCTTAAATTAGATCCTACCAAAAAACATGATACTACTAGAGTAAAAATGAGAAATGGTACATTAGATTTTCAAACATTAATAGATGATCCAACTTTCTTAGATGAATTAAAAGAAGCAGATAATATTATCAAAGAAAAATATCATAATAAAGAAATAGATGACGATAAATATAACTATGAAGAAATAATGAAAATTATTTCTTCATTAGAAGATAATTTCTCAAAAAATAACACTCCTCAATCTGAAAGATTTTTCAAAAAACTAGAAATTATCTTCAAAATAGTAAATTCTAAAACTAATTTTAAAAAATATGATGATATAGATTATTATTTTAGTTATCTATTAAGAAAGTTTAAAATAAATGATAAACAATTATATGTAAAACCAGCTATATTTTTTAAAAATGATGATAAATCAATGAAAGATAATATTAACCTTATATTAGTAGAATATCATAATATTCCACCAATATTCTTTATCTTAGAAAAAGAACAAAACAAAGATAACTATCACATAAGAGAAATTGATAAAAATGAATTATTAGAAAAATTAGATGAATATAGTAATTGGCAAGTAGATGAATATTTTAGAAGAAAAGCTAAACTATCAAAACCATATATTAAATTATAAAAAGAGAAGATAAAATATAAATCTTCTCTTTTTATACACTCTAATACTCTAGCTAATATCATCAAATATTAATTCTTTAACTTTATGTTGATACTGCAAAGTATCAACAAATGAAGATTTATCTAAAGCATATGCTGCTATTTGAAAAGCATGAAATCCATAATTAGAATCTCCCATATTATTACCATAAATCTTCTTAACTAATCCTTTATCTATAGATTTATAATCAATATTATCTTGCGACCTTCTAATAAATAAATGAAAAGGCTTAATACCTAATTCTTTCCATTCTCTAGCAATATAAAGATAGAAACTAGAAAAAGGATTACTTAATTCTTTCATTATATGACTACATTTTTCATCATCTCTATCTCCATTATCATCCTTTATATAATTATATACCTCATAAATAACATCCTTAAATAAATAAGTACCCAATTCCTCCATAGGATAACCCAATCTTTGTAATAAATCTAATAATCTCATATTATCTAATATATCTTCATCAAAAAAATTATCTTCATTTTTTTTATATTTCTCAAAATTTTCCTTATCCTTATTAGCCTCATTTCTAGCAAAACTAGTACTATCTAACATCTTCAATACTTTATCAACATCAACAATATTATCTTGTAACTCTTTCATTTAGTATCACCTTTCTATTACGTATTTACCCAAATAAAAGCCACGAACAACTAAATTTATATTCGTGACTCCAAATTACTTTGTGTAAGTATATTATTTATACCCGAGATAGCTCACAATAACGCTTATATCTCCTCACTCGCCTACATATTGTATACTATTAATAAGTTTTTGTCAAATATACCTATACCAATATTTTTATTTTTTCTTACTATTACTACCATAAATATATTCTTCAGCAAATAATAAAATATCTTTCTTATTAATTAATTCAAATTCTCCATATTGAGTATAAGAATAGAATACTTTATCATTATTCATATTAATATATTTAATTAAATCATCATTTGATTTAATTAAATTACTAACATAATCATATACTTCATCTTTTGAATAACCCTCTTTTAATTTACCATCAATAAATAATTTAATATATTGATTTATTATATATACAAATGAAGTATCAACATACTCTCCAGTATAAGGAATAATATTACCATCTGAACAATTTATAGCATATAATTCTAAATCAGAATAAGTTATACATTCATATGGATCTTTTATATTATTTTCAGTCATTATCTCTGTTAAATATTCTGTACCATTATTAACATAATTAGAATAATTACCATTACAACTATTAATAACTGTATTACAGTAATAATCTAAACTAGGATAACCAACTTGCAACTCACAATCTAATTTTTCACCCTTTAATGAACAAGCCATTACATCAGCAAAAGACTCATTAAATGAATTACCAAACTTCCCTGCATCACTTATATTTCCATTTGATTCAATAACAATATAATATGAACTATTAGTACTCAATATTTTTTGTTTATCAGTCTTAACATATGCCTCTTGTGACCCATGTCCAATTATTTCATGAAACAATATATGTTTAAATTTTTCAGTTTTAACTTGAGACTTTCCTATTTGAATACTACACTCATATGGATCAAATAAACCACCCCAATTATCAGGCAATTCACTATCTTCACAATATTCAATTTTTATATTCTCTAAATTATAACGTAAAGTAGTTAAATCATAATTATATTTTTCCTTATCTAAATTATTAATACCTTGAATCAATAATTTTTCTAATTCATCATTTATACTCTTATTATTTTTTATAATATTTATAATATCATCCCAAGTAGTTTCTCCATAATTTAAATATTGATTCAATTCACTAGGTAAACAAGTTACATCAATATCCAAATCTCCAAAATAATCTTTTTCTATATTTATACTATTATTATCTTTTATTAAATCAGTATGAATACTATCTATAAAATATAAATTCTTACTATTATCAACTTGAGTTACTTCTATACCATTTTTAGATAATTCATTAATCGTACTATTTTTATTATTTCCACAACCATTAAGACTAAATATTATATTAGTAGCAAGTACCAATGGTACTAATTTCTTTCCAATCCTAACCATTGGATTAATATTTAACTTATCACCTACCATAACACCACTATTATTCTTATTCTTCATTCTAAATATATAATCTTTTAATTCTAAATACTCTTTTAATTCTAATGGTATTAATTCTCCATTTTCACCAACACCAACATAATACTTATCAAGTCTATTATTCATAAGAATTAAATAATTATTTTTTTTATATTTAACGCCACCAACAACTTTATATTCCATACTATTACCTCCATTATTTTACTTTACTACAATTATAACATATATTTTATTATAAAGAAGACTTACTTCATAAGTCTTCTTCTTTCATTTTCATTCTCTTTTTCTAAATCTTCGGTAAATTTATCAAATTCCTCTTCAAGAATATTAAACCTCTTACATATTAATAATCTATAAAAATTACTAATACTTTTCTTCTTAGATGGATAAACATTCAAAAAATACTTATAATCTTTAGTCAATGATTTTAAATTTTTAGGATTTCCTTCCAATTCATATCCTAAAAATAATATCGGATATTCATATACAAAATAAGAATTATCCTTAACTATATCATTAGTAATATTATCTAATTCTTTAAACCTAATAACCATTCCTTCATTAATATTATAATGATACAATTTCTTTATCTCCCTAATCTCTTTTTTATCTTTTAATTGTTCAATATCAGGTGTTAAAATACTTAAATAACTAACAGCCTTATCAAAAGCATATAAACCAATTATATTTTCTTTAACTAGTTTATCAAAATTATCATCATAATATCCCCTAGAATGAGTACAAATAGTTTCTAATACTGTTACATAATTATCAATATTAAAATCTTCAGCCCCATGATAAACACTTTCATTTTGTTTTATCTTATATATATCACTAAATATTGACATAACACTATGTAACAAACTATTTCCTTCCTCTTTTAAATTATCAAATTTACTTAAATAAAAAGTAATTTCCTTATTTTTTTTATTATATTGAGCATTAGAATAATTACAAAAGAACTTACCCTTACTAAAATTAATCTTAACATTCTCAATATTTAAATCTTTTAAAGCTTCTTCAGCAAAATAAGTAATAATAAACTTAATATCGTTTTCATTATACATTGTATTATCTTTATTAAGCAAAAACTCTATCCCAATATCAAATAATTTCTTATTTCCATAGATATTAGGATTAAACAAGCGATAGTTTTTACTACACCACTCTACTAATGAATCTTTATTTTTTAGTATATGTGATTCTACAGCACATTCATTTTCTAAATACTCTTCCTCACCCATTACTATAATATCATTAAAATTCATTCGTCACTCCCCCTGACGGTGAGTATTATAATACATTATTGTTAATTTGTAAACAAATAATTAAAAAAACACTAAAAAAAGTATTATATAAGACTTTTTCGAATATTTCACTACCAAATCATGATAAAAAATAGTATTAAATTTATAAATAATATGCTAAAATAATTATAGTTATTATATTATGAGGAGGAAAGATATGTTAGAGTTAAAAAATATTAAGAAAGTATATGATACCGGCATCGAAAAAGTCAATGCTCTAAAAGGTATTAATCTCAAATTTAGAAAATCAGAATTTGTATCTATCTTAGGAGAATCTGGTTGTGGTAAAACAACTCTTCTAAATATTATTGGCGGATTAGACAGATACACATCAGGTGATTTAATAATAAATGGTAAATCTACTAAAAAATTTAAAGATAAAGATTGGGATAGCTATCGCAACTACTCTGTTGGTTTTATCTTTCAAAGTTATAACTTAATTAGTCATCAAACTGTTTTATCTAATGTAGCTCTAGCTCTAACTATATCTGGTGTATCAAAAAAAGAAAGAATTAGAAGAGCTAAAAAAGCTTTAGAAGAAGTTGGATTAAAAGATAGGATGTATTATAAACCTAATCAACTATCAGGCGGACAGATGCAAAGAGTTGCAATCGCTAGAGCTATAGTTAATAATCCTGATATTGTTTTAGCAGATGAGCCAACTGGAGCACTTGACTCAAAGACTAGTGTTCAAGTAATGAAAATATTAAAGAAAATATCTAAAGATAGACTAGTTATTATGGTAACACACAATGATAACTTAGCTAATATATATTCTAATAGAATAGTAAAAATATTAGATGGAGAAATAATAGATGATTCTAATCCAATAAAAGATAATGAAAAAGATTTAAAAAACAAAAATAAATATAAGAAAACTAATATGAAGTTTTTAACAGCTCTACAATTATCTTTTAATAATTTACTTACTAAAAAAGGAAGAACTATTCTTACTTCTTTTGCAGGATCAATTGGTATCATTGGTATAGCTCTAATACTAGCCATATCAACAGGTGTCCAGGACTATATAGATAGAGTTGAAGAAGAAACATTATCTTCCTACCCTATTACGATTGAAGAATCTACTGTTGATATGTCTAGTATGATGAATAATGCTTCTAATGATAAGAAAAAAGAAGAAGAAGTTAAGAAAAGAAAAAAAGATAAAGTATATTCTATTAATATAATGAATCAAATTATGAATGTATTTTCTAATCAAGTTAAGAATAATAACTTAACGGAGTTAAAGAAATATATTGAATCTAAAGATAATGCTATTGCTAAAAATAGTAATGCTATTAAGTATGATTATAATTTAAATTTAAATTTATATAAAAGTGATACTAGTGATGGTATAGTTAAAGTAAATCCTAGTACTGTTATAGAATCAATTGGAGCACAAGATTTAATTCAAAATAATTCATCTTCTGTACCAGGTATGTCTAATCCTTTTATGAATAATAGCCAATTAAATGTTTGGACAGAAATGTTAGATAATGAAAAACTATTAAAACAACAATATGATTTATTAAAAGGTGTATGGCCTAATAAGTATAATGAAGTTGTCCTAATTGTAAATGAAGATAATGAAATTAGTGATTATGCTTTATATACATTAGGTTTAAAGAACCAAAAAGATTTAAAAGGTTCTTTAGAAAAATTACAGAAAGCTGAAAAAATAAAATTAGAGGATGAAAGCACTTATTCTTATGATGATATCTTAAAATTAAAATATAAAGTTATCTTAAATTCTGATTATTATAAGAAAAAGAATGGTATCTGGGAAGATATGTCTGATGATGATGAATATATGAAGGATAAAATTAATAAAGCTGAAGAGATAAAAGTAGTTGGTATCATCAGACAAAATAAAGATTCTGTTGCTACTTCTATGCAAGGTGGTATTGGTTACTTAAAAAAATTAAAAGAATATGTAATTAATAAAACTAATGAACAAGAGATAGTTAAAGAACAGAAGGATAAGAAAGATACTAATATATTCTCTGGTCTTCCTTTTCCAAAAGATGGAGAAAAATTTGATTTTAAATCTTTAACAGATGAACAAAGGCAACAAATGGCCATGCTGAGTCAAGAAGAATTAGCTAAATTAATGGCATCATACTCTGATAATGCTAATGCTACATATGAATCTAATCTAAAAAAATTAGGTTCTGTTTCTCCCGAAACACCAACTAGCATTAGTATTTATCCTAAAGACTTTGATTCTAAAGAAAGAATAATGAAAGCTATTAAGAAGTATAATAAGGATCAAAAGAAAAATAAAAAAGAAGAAAATGTTATTACATATTCAGATATTATAGGAGCTATGATATCATCTGTTAGTAAAATAGTTGATACTGTAAGTTATGTATTAATATCTTTTGTAGCTATATCATTAGTAGTTTCATCTATCATGATAGGTATAATTACCTATATATCTGTCTTAGAGAGAACTAAAGAAATAGGAATACTAAGAGCTATTGGTGTATCTAAAAAGGATGTTGCTAGAATATTTAATGCTGAAACATTAATAATTGGCTTTATAGCAGGATTAATAGGTATAATAATTACTATTCTATTAACTATACCAATTAATAGAATTATATATAATGTAACTAATGTCCATGTAAGAGCTAATCTACCATTTGTAGCAGCTATAATTCTTATTATAATTAGTATTATTCTAACTATGATTGGTGGTTTAATACCAGCAAGACTTGCTAGTAAAAAAGATCCAGTTATAGCACTTAGAACAGAATAAAAAGAAATGAAATTGTCATTTCTTTTTTCATCTAACTTTACTTTTTTCTAATATATTTACTTATCTCTTTTTTATTTTATAATTAACTATATACTTATCCAAATTAACTTTATATCCCTTAGGAACAAATGCAATAGGAATAAAAACTGTTTTTCCTGCTTCTTTTCCATTACCTATTCTAATTTCTCCATTCTTCATAGGAATACTATTATATACCTTATTATTCAACCAATAACAAATCCATCTATTAACAAAATTATGAGAAATAACACATATATAATCATATTTAAGATGATTATCAATTTTAGTTGATGCTATTTTCTTTAATTCCTTAGAAAAATAGTATACTCTTCTTCTAACATCTTGTTGGCCTTCTCCCCTAACATATGGAATAAAGCCTTTATCTTTATGTGAAGAAAGATTATCAACATTAATAAGATACTCATTATACTCTTTTGGAAAAGTATTCATGATTTCTTCGTTTGTTTTAGCATAATGTATACCGGCATTCATCTCTCTAATAGACTTATTCACTCTGATATCAAAACTATCTGTATTAGAAAATTCACCCAAAATATATTCAAGTGTTTGCCTTGTTCTTCTATATGGACTAACAAAAAACAAAACTTTACTACCTTCTAGATATTTTTTTAAAAAATTACCAACTTCTTTTGCTTGCTCAATTCCATAATCATCTAGTGGAACATTTTCATCATATGATAATTCGCCTATCTTTTCCTCAAGTCCTATTTGATTATTCCATTTAACATTATTAGCCAAGCAAAAGCCATGCCTTATTAAAAATATTTTTGATTCTTCTTCCATATTATTTTCCCCCAATAGAACTATATCTATTTTTTCTTTATTTTATCTGTTATAAAAATTGTAACAAATCTTATCTTTAATTTTTTCTGTCTAGGTATTTCTATTTTTATCTTCTTCATTAGCTTTTCAGCACTTCTAAGACTAATATCTTGTTTTAATTCCAAGACTAAATGTAATTTATAATAAGCCCCATATTTAACCAATTCCATATCACTATCTACTATATTTCTATATTTAGACAAATAATCTTTTACATCTTTTATTTTTTCCTTATCATCATCTACTTCTCCTATTATTGATAAAGAATTACTAATTATTATCTTAAAAGAAGTTCTTAAAACAATCAAACCAATTATTATGCTACCAACCAAATCAACATGCTTTAATATAATTATTTTATCACTAAACTGTAACAATATAGTAATTATAATAACACCAATAGATGAATACAAATCAGTCTTAGATTCCTCAACTGATACAACTAATACATGACTATTTATCTTTTTACCTACTCTATTCATTACATATATAGCAATTAGTTTTAATAAAAACGAAATAACTAATACTACTAATACTGTTAAAGGTGGAATAATAGGTTTCTTAAAAAAACTACTAACTATTATAAAAAAAGCTAATGCTAATAATAAAACTCCAACAAACAAATTAGTCAAATATTCAACTTGACCAAAACCAAAAGGATGGTATTTAGTAGGCCTTTTCTTAGATATTTTAGTTCCTATCATACTTATTATATCTGTAATAAAATCACTAAAAGTATGTAATCCATCTGCAAATAAAGAACCAAGTCCAAAAAACAAACCACCAAATATCTTTATAATAGCAATAACTAAATTATTAATCATACTATACACTAATGTCTTTAATTCTAAACTCATATTATCATCCTTTTTTATTCTTATTTTTCTTTATATCAAACCTATATATAGCAAACAATACTGTAGACAATTCAAAAGAAAATGCAAAAACTCCCATAACAGCATACACCAAAACACTATATATTATAAATAGTAAAGCTCCAATTGCCTCAAATATTCTAATAAATCTTAAATTACCAACCCATAACGCTATTGTAAAAAACAACACAGCAAAAAATGGTAACAAACTAACATAACCATCATAAGAAAACATCATTAATAATGACATAGCCCCTAAAATAATAAGTAACCATCTCAAAGAAATTTCAACATCTTCATACTCTTTAAACAAATAATTTCTTATCATACATACTATATTCATTAAACAACCAGTATAAGCACCCAAAAACAAATATTGCATAGCATACAAAAAACTAGATACTACTTGAAACTTTAATAAAGTCTTCTTATTATTATTTTGAAAACTATATACCAAAAACACCAATGCCAAAAGCCCCATTAATTGTGCTATTATAAAATTAATTTTCATAATACACCTATCCTTACTAATATAATTATATATTATAAATATCCTTCTATCAATAATAATATTTTATTTATCTTAACTTTGGTTTTATAATTTGATATATTATAGATATTATAATAAAGGGTAACTCGACAACTGTAATAATTGATCTAATTGTATAATTATACTTCTTAACTCCATCTATTCCCTTTAGGAATACTTTTCCCTCAAAAATAGAATCTAGATATTTATTATTACCCATTGTTATTCCAAAAAATAATAATCTTATGATTGTAATAATATTATTTGTTGATTATGTTTTTACCACATAATTTATCATCACAATTACTACATCTTAGAGCACAATTAGTTTTCTCTAAAAATCTTTCTGGATGAAGTGCACAGGCAACTTCCCAAATAATTAATATTAGAATTGACATAAATAATAAACTATAAGTCCATAATCCTGGAATTACTATTAAAGGTAAAAACATCATAGCATGATCCCAATTAAATATTCTACATGTAGTACAGCATTTATTATGCATAAATATTACTCTAAACGGACACCATACTACAACACATATAACATCACATACATAAAAAGCACAAGATATCAATATAACAATTTGATAAGATATTACATTATTTAAATATAATATATCTATAATAGATACAAATAATATCCAGACAATTGCTACTGCTATACTCCCATTATTAAGCTCATCCATATGCCTTTTTATAGCATCTTTATTAATCTTTTTTATATCTGGCAAATATCTATGAGCCCAATACTTTTGTGAACCTAATGGCCAGTACTTTGGAACAATACATAATTGTAATATCATATCAACCATCCATATTAACCATAATATATGTAATGGTGAAAAGAATTTAACCATATTAAATCCTTTAACAACATTAAATGTATTGGGATTCCATATATAAATACCAATTGTTATAATAAAAATAATTATTCGTACTACAATTCGTTTTTCATAAAGCTGTCTAAATTTTGATTTATTCTTCATATCAAACACCACTTTAATTATAACATAATTAAACAATAATTTAATTATTTTTAAATATCCTTATTTTTTTATTATCAATTTAATATCAACTATTATTCCAAATAAAATCTTTGAATATATATTATACATCAAGAAATGCTAGAATAATAACTCCAACAATTACTAAAAAGATACCAATATATTCTTTTATAGATAGTTTTTCTTTTAAAAATATTCTTGATAATAACATTGATAGTACACAATAGCTGCCAATAATTGGAGCTGCAATAGTAGAATTCCCACTCATAGCAGTTACATAGAATATTTCTCCACCTGTTTCAAATATGGCAGCTATTAGTTTTGTTTTTTCTTTAATAATCGAAAAATCCTCTTTTTTTATTTTTAAATAAATAAATGTAATTAGTCCATATAAAGCAAAAGTATACTCATAGGCAATTAGTGATGCTTGTTCACCAATTAACTCTAATTTATCTAAATAGATACCATCTAAGAATGTTCCTAATCCATCAAGTAAACAATATCCTAATGGAAAAAGTATAGTTAAAGTTAAAATCTTTTGAAAAGTATTTTTCTTATTAAACTCTTTTCTTTCTTTCTTACTTTTTTCTAGATTTATAATTGCTATAGTAATAACACCAATAAAAATAGAAGCTAGTGCAATATAAAAGGGATAATCATAATGTTCATTAAAGAAAAAGATAAATAATAAAGCTACTATAACACCACTAGTATTCTGAATAGGACTAGATATTGATAATTCTAAATATTTTAAACCTCTATAACCAATCACCATACTAGCAATATAACAAAATGATACTGGTAAATATTTAATAATATCCATAATATCAATATTAGTATGAGTAACAAATAATAGATAGGTTGCATGAAGTCCCATTACTAAACCAACCATAATCCCTGTTTTTAAATGATTCCTGTTACCATCACCTTGATTACCAATTTTATAGAATAAATCAGCAATTCCCCACAATAAAAATGTTAATAATGTAGCAAATATTTGCATTTTTTCACCTTACTCTCTCTTAATAACTACAATTCTAGCACATCAATATCAGCATTTCTAATTATATAATGATATTATTATCTTTTCCTATTTTTTCTAATTAACTTTTTTGTAAAGGAAACAGGTTTATCATATATTACATTTACATCATTATTGTTTTTTTGCTTTGTTTTTTTTTGCCTGTTTTGTTTAATTAATCTATGTTGCTCAATAGGATTTAGTGATATAAATTCTTCACATGAAATACCTAATGTTTTTTTTATATTTTCTCTAGTTTCTTTTTTAAAATTATACATATTATTTTCTCCTATCTTTATCTAAACCCTTAATTGATTCTCAATGGATGGACACCTATTTAGAATACTTTCTTTTTTATTTGTTTCTTTTTCTCTCAAATTCATAATGTATCCCATAATTCTTATCTCCTTTTCAAAATTTTGAGATTATTATAATTTCTTAATATCCGTATACATTCTATGATGATATCCACTCTTATTGTAAAAATTAATTCCTATTTTATTATATGCAAATACATCTACTAAAACATATTCACATCCCATTGATTTAAAATATTCTTCCATTTTATTTATTAGTATTTGTCCAATACCTTTACTTCTTGTTTTAGAAGTAACTATTAATTCAGTAATCTCACCTTCTTTAGGACATTTATAATCTAAATAATCAAACTCATCAAATTTTATAATAATGCCCATTATCAAACCAATTGCCTTATCATTTTCTATAGCCAAATAACACTTACCATTATTATCGCTTACTTCTTGTAAATCAAATAATGCCATTTTATCTCTGTAATCAGAATGAAGCTGATCAAGATTATCCTCATCAATAGATAAAATATACTCTTCTAATTCAACAAGTAAATCTTTTACATCTTCTAAATACTTTTCTTCATATTCAATTATTTTCATTATTACTTCCTTACTATCCATACCCATCTTTCTTTTAAAGACAGTTTTTTAAATTCATATCCATAATCTAATAATTCTTTTTTAAAAGTTAAAAAGGCATGATCAAACTCAAAACCTGTTATTTTCTTAACTTCATCAAAAGATAATTTATATTCATCTTTATTATTATCTTTTACATATTTCCATAATGGTTCATACTTACTCATGTTAATTCTTTCCTTTCTAATATTATAATACTCATGCAATGATATATTCTAGAGTAAAGAACATATCATTGAATCTAGCTCTAGGTCACTATGGTATATTCTTAAACCCCTTAACTATACTAGTTCTAGATACAAGATAATATTGCCTATATTATTATAATTAATTATCTATTTTGTTTTTTATGATTAATATAATGTGGTATATTCTTTCTTTCTTCATAATATAAATTAATACCAATTTGTTTTATTCTAGTATTACCATCAAGCCATTTTTTTATTATACTATCTTTGAATACTGTACTATTTACCTTATCACATGGAAATAAACTACATTCACCACAAAAATTTACATTATGCTCCTTAGTACATTCATTAATAAAACATCCTTTTATACTACACCCACTTGCTCCACCATTTCTACAGCCACCACACTTTGGATTAGCATACTTTTTTAGTTTTTTTTGAAAAATAATAAATTCATCTAGTTTATATCTATATTCTTTTTTTAGATTTTTTTCTAAAAATTCTTTATGACCATCTAGTAATCTTAATAATTCTTTTGCATGAAAACTGATATCTCCATATTTACATCCTGTGCATGTTGAACAAAACATTGAACACGGAGCAATAGCATTTAAGATATCATCACTTATTTTTTTCATTTTTACATCCTTTCTAAAACTGCGATAGTTTCACAATGACTAGTATACGACGAACAAATAATTGACTTTATTAATGGGTGTTAAACGAATAGTTCAAATAGATTGTTTATTATCTTGTTTTAACTTCTTTTTTTGATACTGGCTTTGTTAAATTGAAATCATCATAAAAATTATCTATGCCAATTTTTATAAATCCTGACGATATTCCTGATTTAAATAATTCTCCTAAGAAATCAGAACAATCATCATAATTAACTTCATCAGTCATATAAATAGGAAGACTACCAAAACTATTATAATATTTATCAATGCCTTCTGTAATTATTGCCGAAATAAAAAAGTAAGATTCATAACTAGACATTTGACCTAAATGTCCATCATAATTACAAAAAATAATTGCATCGCATTTTCTTAATGTTCCATGTAAAAATTTCATTTCAGCTCTAGCAAAATCACTATTAGGATCTCCAGTTTTTTCATCACTTTCAAAAAAACCATATTCAGAATCATCCATTTCTCCCTTAGGTGGATATAATACATTAACACCTGCTTCTTCCAATTGTTGTTTTAAATTTTTCATTTTTTTAAATCTTTGTCCACTATAAGATCCAGCTAATGTTACTGTAACAGCCATTTTTCTTCATCCTTTCCTATTTTTATTTAACTATTCTTTCAAGAACAACGACGGATTCGCAATGCCCTGTCCTGAGGCGACAAACATATTGTTGTTGCAAGTCTGTGCATTTAGATAATATTATCAAATATTATTATCTAAAATACCAAATTTCACAAGTCCCATTATTATTAAACATTTCTATTTCGTATTTTAATGGTCCATCTTTATATATATCTTCATATATTTTTGATAAATCATTAGTGCTGCCTTTTACAATAATCCATCCTTCATCAGGTAAATCAATATCAATATTTTTATCAGCTATAATACCATCTTTGAGTCCAATTACATACTCTATTGAATCATTTGTCCAATTATACCCTAATCCTCTTAGGTTTTCCATTCCATATTTTTCTGATAATTCATCCCAAAAAGCACCAATTGTTTTATATTGTTCATTATTAATTGTTAGAAAGACTCTACTTATTCCATAAAATTTCATATTTTATTTCCTTTCTAATATTATTAAAGATGTTTTTCTTCTACACTTATTTGATTATTATCTAAGGTGACATCAAAAAATACTCCATCTGGTTTCCCATCATTTTTTATATTTTCAGTTAATGATCCCAACATGTAACAATAATGATTTTTATATGGTAATTTTTTTGTCCAATGTTGATGACCACAAAGCATTCCTATAACATTGTATGGTGATAAGATATCTAGTAGTTCTTTTCTATTTCTTAACATCAAGTTTTCACCATTTTCAGTATATGCCCAATAATTACTCATTATCTCTTTATCATCAATTATTCCAAAATGGCAAAATACTATTATTTTTTTTCCTTTGTTTTCTTCTAAATCTTTTTTTATCCACATCATATCTTCATTAGATACATATTGCGTTTTGAAATTTTTATCATCATGATTAATGTCTGTTCCTACTATTAAAAAATGATAATTATCATAATTAAATGAATATGATGATTTTGAATATCCAAATAATTTTATTATTTCTTTATTTGAATTTACTGATTTTAATTCATGATTACCAAGAATATTATATATTGGTAATTTTATTTTTTTCATTTTATCTAAAGCAAATTTTAAATTATTTAAATCTTGATATTTATTTCCTGTCGATTGTATTAAATCACCTAAATTAATAATAAACTTTAATTTGTCATTATCATTTGTTGATTTAATCAACTTATCTAGCATTATGTCTGAATATTCCACTAATTTTCTTTTGTCTGACCAATCAGGAACTTCATCAATATAATGTAAATCGCCAAATATTCTAAAACTTATGCTCATTTTTTTCTCCTTTCAAGAATAGTGACACTTTCTACATGCCCTGTCCTAGGGCGAAGAACATATCATTTAACCTCATTCTAGGTCAACAGAATATGTTTCCCAGTATCTATTACTTTAAGTTATTTTATTATTTAATATCTATTTATCCCTTATATCTAATAATATTTTATATATTTTTTTTGCTTCTGGAAACAATTTATCATAATCAAATATTCCAGTAGTATTGCCATTTGATCTAGATGCAAAATCTTCAAATTCTTTTATTGCCTCATTAATATTATCTTTATTAACAATGTCATTAATAATATATCTAGAAGCATTTATATATTTTCTAAATAATAGACAGTATATACATTGAAAGTATCTATTTATAGGTAATGTAGATTTCTTATATATATCAATAACCATATCTTCAGTTATTTTTCTCGGGTTAGTTACTATAATCTTGTTTGCTCTATAAATTCCTTTTTCTTCATCTACATTGATTACTTCTGCATCATCAGGAATAACAACATCATAAATTGTATCTCCTCTAAATATAAATCTTAAAATCTTATCTTCTGTAGAAAAATTAAATCCTCCCATTTTTTCTGGTTCTTCTTCTTTTGGATTCCAAATTTTAGCAGTAATAATTTCATCTAGTTTAAATTCTTCTTCACTAGCATTTGATTTCAATCCATCCATTACTCTAACATATTTTTTCATATTTTAATTCCTTTCTAATACTACGACAGATTCGCAATGACTAGACCATGGGTTTTTGCGTAGTCATTTTTTATATGACCACTTGTCTTTGCATGGATATTACCAACAAACTACCAACCTAGTCTGTGTGTTGTTTTCATAGTCGAAATTATCTATCTTTTCATATTTTGTTTATTGATGGTTGCTATTTTATCTAATATTTCTGGACCTTTAACATTTTCCAATATGATAGGACCATTAAAACCTTTAATAACATCATATCTTTCTTCTTTATCACTATTATCTCTTTTTATTACTTCTAATCCACTATCTATAAAACCTCCATCTGGAAACATACAATTAAAAATATTATCAGCTGTACTTTTAGTTGGAACCATTCTTACTCGTACTAATGGTGAAAAATATGGGGCACCAATTCTTGATTGCGCAAGGTAGAATAATTTCATCATTATGAGTCTGTTATTTCCGCCACCACACCTACTATAAATATAAAATTCATTGTCTTTTTCAATAACACCCATGTCAACATCATCTTCTGATTCATTCAAATAATAATTTGGATTTTGAAAAAATAGTTCTATATTTTTATCTCCTCTATCTAAATCAGAAAATGCTTCAATCCAACTTTTACCAGCATATCTATCATGATCAGTTCCAACTAATCTACTAAAATCAATATGTTCTTTTTTGCAATAGCAAGTTCTATAATCATCTACGCAAAATTTTTCTGGTTCAGTGATTTCATCCCTGGTAGACTTTATTACATCATAAAATCCTTTGGGGAAATCGTCATCACTATGTATTCCTAATAAATTTAGAAATCTTTTCTTTGTAGGCGATAATTTTTCATAAATCATATTTACCTTCTTTCTAGTATACAGACATTTTCACAATGGGTGGACACCTATTCAGGAATAGGTCACCTAACCATGTTTCATATTTAAAACCATGTTCCTATACATAGAACTACCTAGGCTGTTTGCGTATTGGGAATATACCATTTTCTATACCATTATAATAATTTATTTTTCTCATTAAGTCATCTATAGAAAAACAAGCATTTTCTTCATTTTTTAATTCATTATTTTCCCAACAAGCCGGAATGAAACAAACGCTACAATTGTGGGCGAATGCTTTATCTATTTCGTTATCTCCAATGTATATTATATCTTCTTCAGATAATTCTAATGCTTTGCATAAATAAGTCATGCTTTCTATGTTTGGTTTTGGGCTTTTTACTATATCAGATGTAACGACTAATTTAAAACAATCTAAGATATTATTTAATTCTTCATCTAATTCGTTAAATTCTTCAGCTGTTCTAGAAGTAATTACACATATAGTATAACCACTATTATATAAATCTGTAATTATTTTTTTAATTCCTGGGAAACACTTCGTTTTATATTTGTTAAATGTTATTTCCCATTCTTTATTAATCAAATTTATTTCTTTATCACTTAAATGTAAACGTTTAAAAAAATCATTGGTTGGTAATGAAGTTAATTTTTTCATTTCTTCTTCACTAACTTTTCTACTTGTAACATTTTCAATAGCTTCTTGTAAACTTAACAATTCTGGCATATAACTATCCACAATTGTTCTATCAGCATCAAAAACAATGCATTTTTTCATATTTTAATTCCTTTCTAATACTACGACGCTTTCTACATGATATGTATTTGGAAACATATCAAATAAAGTAATGTCTTTTAATTCATAATGATTACTTAAATATTTAATATCTCTTACTAATGTCATGGGATTACATGATACATATATTATTTTATTACTATTTATATCTAATAGTATATCTCTTGTTTTTTTACTAAGCCCTGCTCTTGGAGGATCTACTATTATAGTATCATATTTATCATTTTTATTAATTATTTTTTCAACATCCCCACATTTAAAATTTATATTATTTATATTATTAATTCTTTTATTAATATTAGCATTATTAATAGCATCTTTAACTATTTCAACTCCTAATATATTACTTACTTTATTTGATATATATATACCAATACTACCAGTACCACAATACAAATCCATGACATTATCACCATTACTTATATATTCTAGTACTTTATTATATAGTTTAATAGTCATATCATAATTTACTTGAAAGAAAGAGTTTGGAGATAATGTATAAGAATAATTATTTAATTTAGTTATAATATATTTATTACCTATTATTAATCTATCATTTAAATAACAAGATTCAACTTTATCATTTAATAATTCTTTAACCTTATTTATATCTATATTACCATAGAAAACAACCATTATATCTTTACTAGTAGATTCTCTTATCATTATTTTATTTATACCTGTTAAATCAAGATTATTATTTATTAAATCTATTATCTTATTAATATTATCTGATACTAATAAACATTTATCTATATATACTATATCGTGACTATGATATTTATTTAAACCTATTTTACCATTTCTAACTTCTAATACTATTTTATTACGATATTTATATTGTTTATCAGATATTATTTCTGGATTAATATCAATATTTCCATACTTTTTAAAAATATTAATTACTTTATTCTTCTTATATTCTAGTTGCTTTTGATAATTAATATTCATTAATTGACAACCACCACATTGGCTAAAATAAGGACATTTAGCCTCTTCTCTTAATTTACTATATTCAATATAATTATCAACACTTGCTCTCATATAATTCTTATATTTATTAATATCTTTTATCATAACAATATCTCCAGGAATAGTTTTAGGCACAAAAACTACTTGCCTATCCAAAAATCCTATCCCTTCTCCCGTATCATTAATTCTTTCTATTTTTACTTCCATATCTCCTCCATAAAACAAGTATATCAAAAATACTACTATAATTATAGTACTAAATAATGATAAAAAAAAGAATAGCTAAAAAACTATTCTGCAACTACTTTGATAACTTCTGGAATTTCATTAATCAATACACTCTCAATCCCATCCTCTAATGTAACTGAAGCCATAGGACAATTATGACAAGCACCTACCATTGACACATAAACTACCCCATTTTCGAATCTCTTAAATTCTACATCTCCACCATCATTTTTTAAATATGGTCTTACTCTTTCAATTACTTTTTTTATCTCCCTAACAACTTTATCATCATTTTTCATAATCATCACCTCAAACTATTATACAAAAAGAAAACCTAATTTTCAATAAAAACTTTAAAAAATAAACAAATTATGTTAAAATACCCTTGTGTGGTGATAATATGAGCAATATAAAAGAAAAAGATATTATTAAAGTACAAATAACAGGAATCCAAAAATATGGAGCTTTTGCCAACATCAATAACGAATATGATGGATTAATTCACATTTCAGAAATATCTTATGGATATGTCAAAAATATAAATGATTTTATAAACATTGGAGATAACATATATGCAGAAGTAGTAAGTATTGATAATGATAATAAAAAAATTAAACTAAGTATCAAAGACATAGACTATAAAAAAAATGGTGAAAAATTAAAAAGAATGGCTGAAACAAAAAAAGGGTTTACCCCACTAAAAGAAAACTTAGAACCATGGATTAATAAAAAAATTAAAGAAATAACTGAAAATTTCTAAAAAAATTGCAAATTAAATAAAAACTCTTGACAAAATGTCCATAAATTTGGTATATTATTGATTGTCAAGTGAGTTACGTGGGCGATTAGTTCACGTGTACATGGGCGATTAGCTCAGTTGGTTAGAGCATCTGCCTTACAAGCAGGGGGTCATAGGTTCGAGTCCTATATCGCCCACCATGTATGTGCCGAAATAGCTCAATTGGTAGAGCAACTGACTTGTAATCAGTAGGTTACGGGTTCAAGTCCTGTTTTCGGCACCACTTTTTTTTGGAAGGATAGCGAAGTGGTCAAACGCGGCAGACTGTAAATCTGTTCCTTAGGGTTCGATGGTTCAAATCCATCTCCTTCCACCACTCTAAATTAGGTAGTAAAATTACTGCCTCGTAGCCAAGCGGTAAGGCACCACACTTTGACTGTGGCATGCGCAAGTTCGAATCTTGCCGAGGCAACCAATCTAATGTTCCGTTAGCTCAGTCGGTAGAGCATTTGACTTTTAATCAAAGGGTCTGGAGTTCGAATCTCCAACGGGACACCATTTTAGTAATAAAAAGAGTATTTTACTCTTTTTTTTTGAAATAAATAAAGCACCTTATTTATTAAAGTGCTTTATTTTAAAATAAACTTAATTGACTAGATTCAGGCATTCCTTCGAATAGATTCATCGCCCTCATCTTATCCACTAGTGTTGTTGAAACATGACAACGCTTCTGAAAATCTTCTACAGAAATAAATGGTTTTTTCTTAGCTTCTTCCATTATACTCTGAGCAACTGTATCTCCTAATCCATCAATTGTTCTAAATGGTGGAATTAAAGTCTCACCATCATCATCTATAATAAAGTTTTTAGCATCACTTTTCATAATATCCAAATTACCAAAAACTATTCCTCTAGCAGTCGCTTCTAAAGCAAGCTTCAAAGTTTCTAGAACACTAGCTTCTTTATTGGATACATCATAGCCCTTATTATTTATATCGATAATCCTATTCTTTATCGCATCATAGCCTTTAATCATACACACAATATCAAAATCAGCAAATCTAGTTGAAAAATAAGTTGCATAATAAATAATTGGATAATGAACTTTATAGTAAGCAATACGAAAGGCACTAATAACATACGCCGCAGCATGGGCTTTAGGGAACATGTATTTAATCTTAGCACAACTATCTATAAACCAATCTTCAATTCCAGCTTTTTCCATTACTTTAACATGCCCTTGCCATGTCTTAGGATCTTTACTAGCTTTACCTTTACGAACAAACTCCATTATCTTAAAAGCCTTCAAAGGCTCTACTCCATGATACATAAGATAAACCATTATATCATCACGACAACCTATAACATCCTTGAATTCTACTTTTCCACTTCTAATTAATTCTTGCGCATGTCCTAACCAAACATCAGTACCATGTGATAGACCAGATATTTTAATTAGCTCTGCAAAAGTCTTAGGTTTAGTATCTATTAGCATACCTATCGTAAAAGGTGTCCCAAACTCTGGTATTCCTAAAGTACCAGTCTCATTCATTATCTGCTCTTTTGTAACACCTAAAGGTTCTGGAGACAAGAATATTCCCATTGTATCTTTATCATCTAACGGAACATCATCTACAACTGGTACCCCCCTTATATTTTGAATAAGTCTTAACTGTGTAGGATCAGTATGACCTAAAATATCTAATTTTAATACATCCTGGTCAATAGCATGATAATCAAAGTGAGTAGTCCTCCAAGCACTAGTTGGATCATCAGCCGGATACTGGAATGGTGTAAAATCAAAGACATCCATATATCCTGGTATTACAACTATTCCTCCAGGATGCTGACCAGTAGTTCTTTTAACGCCTGTACATCCATTAGCAACTCTTTCTACTTCAGCTGTACGCATCTTAAGGCCTCTATCTTCAATAAATCCTTTAACAAAACCAAAAGCCGTCTTCTCGGCTACAGTACCTATCGTACCAGCCCTATAAACATTATCTTCTCCAAATAATACTTTCGTATAGTTATGAGCACTAGCCTGATTTAAGTCTGAGAAATTAAGATCTATATCTGGTACTTTATCGGCATTAAAACCTAAGAAAGTTGCAAAAGGCATATCTTGACCATCTTTAATCATAGCTTCCCCACAATTAGGACATACTTTATCTGGTAAGTCAAAGCCTGATGAATAAGTAGCTCCAAGTGCTTCACCATTATCATTATCAAAAATACTATGTTTACATTTAGGACATCTATAGTGGGCTGGCAATGGATTTACTTCTGTTATACCCATCATGGTAGCAACAAAACTTGATCCTACACTACCACGACTTCCTACTAAGAATCCTTCATCATTAGAGTGTTTAACTAACTTTTGAGCTATTAAATATATAACATCAAAACCACCACCAATAATACCTCCTAGATTCTTATCAACAGCTTTCTTTAATTCATCTTCAGTTAGTTCTTTACTACTATTTTCTTTAATATTCTCTCCTACTACACGTCTTACTTCATCGTCTCCTGCAAATATTACTTCATGTAGCTTCATAAATGATTCTTTTTCTAATTCTTCATCACTTAATTTCTTCTCTTTAATAAGTTTCTCTTTTATACTTTTTAGAACACTATCACCATATAATTCTTTAGCAATTCTTTCTTCTATATTATATGGTAACACTTCCCCATACCAACTTTTAGCTTTATCATAAACCATATCTATTACTGTTTTTATAGAATTATCAATTTTAGGAGAGAAAGGTATACCACCTGTATCAATAATAACTTCATAATCTGTACACATATTTCTTATTTTATTAGTGTTATCAATTACTATTTCGTGACATATTTCATCTCCTAAGAAGCTAAATTCTCCTAGCATTTCTTCAGTTGTTCTAAAGTATTGGTCAGGAATAGTATTATAACCAGGTAAATTTAAATATCTTGCTAGAGGGTGTCTTCCTTTGCCGGGAACATTTTGGTGAACTATAATTTCACGATAAATTTTATCTTCCTTTGTTAAGGTATGACAATCACAAGTAGCTACTACTATTTTACCAGACTCACGTCCACATCTAACTATCTTTTCAATAGCATATTTAACATCTTCGATACTATTAATATCATGTCTCGCTACTAAGTGTGAGTAATTACTAATAGGTTGTACTTCTATATAATCATAAAACTCCATTACTTTCTTTAGATCATCATCACTTCTAGTAAGAGCAGTATTAAATACTTCTCCATTATAGCATCCACTACCAATTAGTAATCCTTCTCTATTTTCAGTGATAATATGTCTAGGAGTTCTCGGAGATTTAACTAAATATTTAGTTGCAGCATAGCTAACTATTTTAAACATATTCTTAAGACCTGTTCTATCTTTAGCTATCATATTAACATGTACTTCTCTATTCCACTGATTTATTTCAAATTCATTAGGCATATTAGCCAAATCATTAAATGTTTTTATCTTATCTTCATCTAATTGTTTTAACATTTTAAAGAATATATATCCTGTAAATTCAGCATCATAGTCAGCTCGATGATGATGCCCTGTTTCAGTTCCATCTGATTCTTCAAATGTTAGTCCATAATTTTTAGTTAAGGCTGATAGATTATGTCTTTTTAAATCTTTATTAATAATCTGAGATATTATTAAGGTATCTAGGACTGGATTTTCTAATTTACCTAAATTATACTTATGATAAGCTGATTCTAGCATATTTACATCAAATCTAGCATTATGGGCTACAAGTGGTAAATCACCAATCCATTCTTTAAATTTCTTGGTAACTTCCTCTTCGTTAGGGCAGTTTTTTACCATTTTATTAGTAATACCTGTTAATTCAGTTATTTCACTATCGATTAATACTCCAGGATTAATTAGCTCATCAAATGTTTCAATGATAGCTCCATCTTTCATTTTAACGGCACCTATTTCAATCATCGAGTCATGTAGTCCTGGATTAAAACCTGTTGTTTCTGTGTCAAATATTATATATGTTGAATCATATATATTATTATCATTAGGATTTATAACAATATCTAATGTATCATTACTCATTTCTAATTCTGTTCCATACATAGCTCTAAATAGAGGTGCTTCTGACATCTCTTTTTTTATTTTATCTATCTCATCATCAATTAATTTTATATCACAGACATTATCTTTATCTATTTCTTTTTTCTTATCCTCTAATTCTTTAATTTTATCCTTAAAACCTGATAATATCTTTTTATTATGACTAGTTACTTCGTTGTAAACATGAGGAAATGATTGACAACCATCATGATCAGTTATAGCAATACCACTATGTCCCCATTTAATAGCTTGTTTAATCAGTTTTACCTCATCAATTACACCATCCATTTGACTCATCATCGTATGGGCATGTAATTCTACTCTTTTTTCTTTACTATTATCTATTTTTTCCCAATCAAGTTTAGCATCAATCTCAATAATATCTCTTAATCTAGTCATAAAAGTTAATTCTCCATTAGAAAAATTATCTTCTTTAACTCTTCCATACATTTGATACCAATTTTTTTTCTTAAGTAATTTCTTTATTTTAGAGGCTTCATCATCATCTCTTGTAAATATTTTACAATAAATACTATCTGTATAATCTGTAACTTTAATAGTAAATATCTTATAGCCACTTTTAGCTTCAAACATATCTATATCAAATACTTCTACTTCTATATTAATATTATCTGTTTCATATAATAAATCTTTTAATTTAGTAATCTCTCTACTTTTCTTAGGCCTATAATAATTCTTATTCTCTTTTACTTCTTCTTTAACTACTTCTTTTTCTTTAAATACAGGCATCTCTACTACTTTATCAGCCTCTATTTCTTTTATTATATCTTCATTAACATTTTCTTCTAATACTATATCTATTTTAATATCTTTAAAGCCATATCTATTTAACTCTTTAATAATATCTCTTTCAATATTTTTAATATTTATCTCTTCTGTCTTATTAAATACTGGAATAGTAATAGTATCTTTATCAACTTCATACTCCCTATTAAGAAAAACATTATATCTAATACTATCCTTAGCATATTTATCCATAATATAATTTAAATAACTAATACTATTACCATAATTATTACTTATAAATAATAAATCTACTTTATTAGTAAATTCCTTCTTTAAAGAATCTATTAAATCTTTATATACTACATATGGTGGTATTACATCTATATCTATAATAAAATCTAAATTACCAGTATCCTTATATGCTATAACTTTATTTATAGTTGCACTACTAAAATATTTTAAATAATCCTCATTAATACCTATATGATTTAGTAATTTTTCTAATTTTGCATCCATTCTACCACCTCTTACTACATTATAATTATAACAAATAATAATAACTTTTGTTAGTATTCAATTATTGGTTTACAAATATATATAGTATTACAAATAATTCAGCTACTTTACACTTTATATATATAAATTATATTAAATAAATACTTTTTATGGTAAAAGAAAAATATTTATAGTATAATTATTTAAAGGTGGTATTATGATTTCTGCTAATATATTTAGAAACAACCTAAAAGAAAAAAGTTATGCCAATAGAGGTATGCTTTTAGAGGCTGATATAAATGAATCTAATAAATATTATCTTTTACATAATATAGCCTTAATTTATAAAAAACCTACTCCTATAAAAGTGGTCAAAGTAGAATATCCAAAAAATGTTATCAAAGAAGCATATTTTAGTGAACCATCTACTTTAGATTACAATGGAATATATAAAGGAAAATATTTAGAATTCGATGCCAAAGAAACTAATAGCAAAACAAGTTTTCCTATATCAAATGTTCATAAACATCAAATTGAACACATAAAAAAAGTTCTTCTATTTGATGGTATTCCTTTTCTTATAGTAAGATTTAACAAACATAATGAAACCTATATTTTATTAGGTAAAGACTTCATAGATTTTATAAATAATACTACAAGAAAATCTATTCCCTATGAATATTTCAAAACAACAGGTTTTTTAATAGAAGTAAAATATACTCCAAGATTAAATTATTTAAAAATAATAGATAATATTATAAAGTAAAGGTGGTTATTAATGAAAAAAAGAAAAAAAAGAAAAAGTATACCTATACCAAAACTAAATAATAACAAAAGTACTATCAAAAAAAGAAAAAAACGTAAAGTTGTAACATTAAATAAGAAAAAGCCAAAGAGAAAACTATGGAAAAAGCTAGTAAGCTTACTAATTTTTTTAGGATCAGTAGCAGTATTTGCTATATTTGGTTTCTTCCTCTATATAGTTGCTTCAACAGAAAAATTTGATCCCAATGCTTTAGCTAATCAAGATCAAACAGTAATATATGATAGTAAAAATAATGTTATAGCAAAATTAGGTATAGAAAAAAGAGAATCAATTAAATATGAAGATCTCCCACAAGTATTAATAGATGCTATAGTAGCAACTGAAGACTCAAGATACTTCCAACACAATGGTGTTGATGGAGCAAGATTTTTAAAAGCTTCCTTTGGTCAAATAATGGGTAATAGTTATGCAGGTGGAGCATCAACTCTTACAATGCAAGTTGTTAAGAATAATTTAACTTCAAGAGACAGAAATATTATAAGAAAATTTAAAGACATATACTTATCTATATTTATAATGGAAAAGAATTACTCTAAGGAAGAAATTTTAGAATTTTATGTAAATGATTCTTTACTTGGAGGAAATGTATATGGAGTACAAGAAGCTTCAAAATATTATTTTAATAAAAATGTAAGTCAATTAAGTTTACCAGAAGCAGCATTAATCGCAGGACTATTCCAATCTCCAAATGGATATAATCCTTATAATAAACCAGAAAATGCAGCAGCTAGAATTAAAACTGTTTTAAAACTAATGGTAAGACACGGCTATATAACACAAGAAGAAGCAGACGTAGCTGGTGCAATAGATATTAAAAGCATATTAAATGGTTCAAATGAAAAAACCAAATATCAAGGTTATGTAGATGCCGTAATTGAAGAAGTTGAAGCTAGAACTAAAAATAATCCTTACCTAGTATCAATGGAAGTTCATACCGCGCTAAATCCTGAAATTCAAAAAGGATTAGATAACATAATGAGTGGTGAAGCATATAATTGGCCAGATGAAAAAGTTCAAGCCGGTGTAACAGTATTAGATGTTACAAATGGAGAAATAAATGCCATAGGCGCTGGAAGAAATAGAACCGGAGAATTAACTTATAACTATGCAACAATGGCAAAAAGGCAACCAGGATCAACAGCAAAACCAGTTTTCGCTTATGGACCAGGTATGGAATATGATAATTTTTCTACTTATGAATTATTCATGGATGAATCATGGCACTACTCTGATGGAACTGAATTTGGAAACTGGGACGGTGGATATAATGGTATGATGACACTAAAAGATGCCGTTGCCGTATCAAGAAACGTTCCAGCCGTTAAAGCATTACAAAGAGTTAATAAAGAAGTTGGAAATGATAAAATAGTAAAATTTGTAAATGATTTAGGAATAAAATTAGAAAATAATGTAGCCTATGAATCATATGCCATAGGTGGTTTATCAAAAGGTGTAACAACCGTAGAAATGGCTGGTGCATATGCAGCCTTTGCAAATGGTGGTTATTATATCGAACCACACACAATTAAATCTATAAAATATAGAGGTACTAATGAAACAACTGATTTCAATTTTAAAAAACAACAAGCAATGAAAGAATCAACTGCATATTTAATGACAAATGTTTTAGAATATGCCGCACATCACGGTTTTAGCGGAGGTACTGCAAGATATGCAGGAACAAAAGCCGTAAAAACAGGAACATCTAATTTCAGTGAAGATGAACTAAGAAAACATGGATTACCTTCAAGTGCTGTTAAAGATTTATGGTCTGTCGCATATACACCAAAACATGCTATATCATTATGGTATGGTTACGAAAAAACATCAAGTAGTTATTATTTAACAGGAGCAAGCGCACCAAAAGATAACTTAATGACAGCAGTTATGAGTTATATACCTGTTACAAATGAAGAATTTAAACAACCATCATCTGTCGTGCAAGCATCAGTAGAATTTGGAACATGGCCTCCACAAAAACCTAGCGAATTTACTCCAGGTGATTTAGTTAGAAATGAATTTTTTGCATCTGGAAGTGCTCCTACTGAAGTTTCACCACGTTTCGCTAAATTAGATGACGTCAAAAACTTAAAAGCAACAGATTCTCTAACTGGAGTTAAAATAACATGGGATGGAAACAAACCAGAAGTTGCAACAGATGATTACTTAAACAAATACTATTCACAAGTAGTATTTGGAAATAGTTCTAAATCATTAATTGATGCAAGAAAAGATTACACAGGTGATTTTGGATATGGAATATATGTAAATGGTAGAGAAGTAGCATTTACAACAGATAAAAGTTATACTTACAGAGCTAGAACATCCGGTGATGTAACAATAATGGTTAAAGCAGAATATAGAAAATTCAAAGCAAATGCTTCTAATGGTGTAACAGTAAAAACAAAAACAACCGGAACAGACTCTGATGATACCGGATTAAATGTATCTATAGTAACATCTAACCCTATCTTTGATATAGGAAAATATGCAGAAGCAGGCGTTACTGTAACATTTGAAGGAAAAAAATTATCACAAAACGAATATGATATAGATTATATATTCCAAAATAGAACATATAGTTCTTCATCAGAATTAGAATCAGCTGTAAATAGTATTACAAATCAAGGATACTTTACAATAACTTATAAAGTTAAATATAAAGATGAAGAAAAAACAGCAACCCGAAATATCACATTAAAAAAATAAGAAGATAATTAATTCTTCTTATTTTTTTTAATTAAATATATTTTTTAAAAATCACAATTACCAGGAGTTCTAGGATATGGAATTACATCTCTAATATTATCAACACCAGTTAAATAAATTAACAATCTTTCAAATCCCATTCCAAAACCAGAATGATAACAACCACCAAATTTTCTCAAATTCAAATACCATTCCATTCCTTCTTCTGGCATTTCTAACTCTTTCATTCTATTCATTAATTTATCATAATCTTCTTCTCTTTGAGATCCACCCATTAGTTCTCCTGCACCAGGAACTTCCAAATCAACAGCAGCTACTGTTTTACCATCATCATTTTGTTTCATATAAAACGCCTTTATATCCTTAGGCCAATCTTTAATAAATACAGGACCATTAAAGTATTCCGTAATATATTTTTCATGTTCTTTAGCAATATCTTCCCCATATTCTGGTGGAAATTCCCATTTTACTTTAGCTTCTTTTAATATTTTTATAACTTCTTCATGAGTAACTCTTGTAAACTCACTCTCAATTAACTTAGTTAACTTATCTCTTAAACCTTTTTCAACAAATTTATCAAAAAAATCAATTTCATCAGGACAATTATCTAACACATATGATACAACATATTTTAACATTTCTTCCATAATATCCATATCTTCGTTCAAATCACAAAAAGCAATTTCAGGTTCAATCATCCAAAATTCATTAGCATGTGTTTTAGTATTAGAATTCTCAGCTCTAAAAGTAGGTCCAAAAGTATAAGTCTTTTTGTATGCTAAAGCAAATGTTTCAGCTTCTAATTGTCCAGAAACTGTTAATGAAGCTTCTTTACCAAAAAAATCCTTTTGATAATCAACTTCCCCACTTTTTGCAACTTTTTCCAAATCTAAAGTTGTTACTTGAAACATTTCACCAGCGCCTTCACAATCACTAGCAGTAATTAAAGGTGCATGAAAATATACATATCCCCTATCTTGAAAATATTTATGAATAGCATAAGCCGCAACACTACGAACTCTAAATACCGCTTGAAACAAATTAGTCCTAGGTCGAAGATAAGCAACTTCCCTTAAAAATTCCCTAGTATGTCTTTTAGGCTGAATAGGAAAATCAGCAGGACAATTTCCTAATAATTTAACCGAAGTTGCCTTTAATTCAAAATCTTGCTTTCCTTGAGATTCAACAATTTTACCTTCAACTTCTATAGCACTACCAACTAATAATTTAGATATATCATCAAAATTCTTTATTTTACTATCATAAACTATTTGAAGATGTGAAAAACATGTACCATCAGAAAAATCAATAAAACCAAAATCTTTTTGACGGCGATGATTCTTGATCCATCCTTCTACCTTAACTTTTTTCCCCTTATAACTTTTTTCATATAATTGTTTAACGTCCATTAATATCACTCCAATAATTATTATACCAAAAAAAATAAAAAATAATAAGCTTTTATGCTTATTATCTCATTTTTTTAACAATTAAACTAACATAACGTTTAACATCTTTAATTAATTTAGCATATAAATTTGGATAATGCCTTATTTCGTTAATAATATCTATATCATCTCTTGAAACAGCTCCTATATATTCATTACCATCTTCACTTACAACTGGAACTTCTCTTCCAAGTAAGTAATCTGTTGTTGTTTCAAAAATATCTGCTAATATACAAAAAGTTTCCAAACTAGGTGTTCTAGTACCATTTTCATAACCACAAACTGAAACCTTAGTTACTCCAATTAAATCCCCCAATTCTTGTTGACTCATTCCCTTTTCTAATCTCATGTCCTTGATTCTTTTTCCAATTAACATTCTTCTCAACCTCACTTACAAATTTAATACTATTTGTTAATAGTTTATTCAGTTTAATTTAAAGGTTTTTTAATTAAACTAAACTAACAAGTAATAGTATGCCACACTTTGTATAATTTTGCAAGACTTTTTTTCTCTATTTGTTAATTTTTTAACTAAAAATAAAAAAAAGTCCTCAAATAAGGACTTTATATCATCAAATGGCGCCTAATGTAGGACTCGAACCTACGACCTATCGGTTAACAGCCGAGTGCTCTACCGACTGAGCTAATTAGGCAAAAATCTCAATGACTACTTAATTATATAATAAAATTAGCCATAAATCAAGAGATTTTTTACATTTTATTAATTTTTTCTATTTATTATAAATACTATCCACTGCCATAGCATTTAATTTTAAATCCCCTACTATTCCCTTTTTATAAGCATAATATGCTGCAGCACCTATCATAGCAGCATTATCAGTACAATACTTTATTCTAGGAACAGAAAACTTAATACCATTATCATGACACATTTTTTCTAAAGTACCTCTTAATTCTTTACTAGCAGCAACTCCGCCAGCCATTACAAAGTTCTTTACCTCATATTCACGAATAGCCTTTAATGCTTTTTTAGTAATTACTGTAACTACCCTTTTTTGAAAAGTAGCACATACATCTTCTACTCTAATAGTATTTCCACGCTGTTTCTCATTATGAACTAAATTAACTACAGCGCTCTTAATTCCACTAAAAGAAAAATTATAACTATCATCATCCAAAGGATATGGTAAATCATATGAATCATTACCTTCTTTTGCCAATTTATCAACTATTGGACCACCTGGATAATCAAGCCCTAATATTTTAGCCACCTTATCATAAGCTTCACCAACAGCATCATCTAATGTATCTCCAATCTTCTTAAAAGAATAATCTTCATCCATATAAATAAGACTTGTATGACCTCCACTAACTACCAATGCTATCAAAGGAAATTCTAATCTTTCTTCTAAATTATTAGCATAAATATGCCCGGCTATATGATGAACTGGTACTAAAGGTTTGCCCGTAACTAAAGAAATAGTTTTAGCACATTGAACCCCTATTAACAAAGAACCTATTAATCCAGGACCATACGTAACACCTATTATATCAATATCTTCCATAGACATCTTACTCTTTTTTAATAACTCATCTAAAACAATAGTAATACATTCAATATGACTACGACTAGCAATTTCAGGAACAACTCCTCCAAATCTTTTATGAATATCAATTTGACTAAAAACAATAGTCTCAATTTCTTCAACACCATTCTTTATAATACTCATACTAGTTTCATCACAACTTGACTCTATCGCTAAACAATATATATCTTTCAACTACATCACCTGTTTCTCCATAAGTATACCATCTTCATCACCATAATAAAGCCTTCTCAAAGCAACTTCTCTAAATCCAAAAGCTTTATATAAATTTCTAGCAATTTCATTACTTTTTCTAACTTCTAAAGTAATATTAACAACATGACTATCAATAGCAATACTCACTAAATAACTCATTAATTTTTTTCCTATTCCTTTATTTCTCATATCTTCATTAACAAAAAAATCATCTATCTCTAATCTATCATAAATATGAGAATATATTAAATACCCCAAAACATCATCATCTTGATAAAACTCAATACTCTTTTGAAAAGGATTAGTAGATTCAATACTCTCAATTTCTCTTATCATTACTTTTCTCCATTGCCTGAGGTAATTTTAGATATTCAGGAACAACCATATGAGATTCAATTTCATCACTATTCTTATAATAATCAACTATTGATAAAATATCTAATTCTTGTTTACAAACATTAATATCATCTATTTCAAAGCTATCATCCGCAATACAAATAGGTTGATATTTTGATATAATATCTAAAACTTCACCCTTATTACCAAATTTAGGATCTACAACCTCATTATTATCTTTATCATATAAAGCCAAATAATAATTATCATTTCTAGCATTAATCAAAGTTAAACAATAATCATGTTTAACAGATAATGCTCTCATCTTCAAAGAAGATACACATATTACTTTCTTCTCTAACAAATATGCAAATACCTTTGCTATAGTAACACCAATCCTAAGACCAGTAAAAGAACCAGGTCCATTAACCACCATTATCTTATCTATATCTTTCTTATCAATACCCGCCTCTTTTATAACATCATCTAAATAACTAGTAACATAAATAGAATGTTCATTAGGAATACTATCACAAATACTAGCTAGTATCTTATTATCTTTAACGATAGCAATAGATACATCAAAAGATGATGTATCTATAAATAAACTTATCATAATGCATCCTCACAAACAGCCACATATTTATCACCATAAGGCTTAATTACAATTAATCTAGTATTTTCATCCACTATTTTAAAAGTAACATCTAATCTCTCCTTAGGTAAATATTCCTCAATCATTTCAGCCCATTCAATTATAGTAACAGCATTAGAATTAAATAATTCATCTAGACCTAAACTAGCTACATCACCATTAGTTCTATAAACATCAATATGATTTAAAGGTAGCTCACCATAATATTGTTTTAATATATTAAATGTTGGAGAAGTAACCTCATCAATTCCCATAGCACTTGCAAAACCTTTTGTAAAAACAGTTTTGCCACTTCCTAAATCACCATTCAAACAAATAACCATATTAGGAAATTTCTCTGATTCCAAGTTTTGAGCTACTTCTATAGTCTCAATATCACTATGAGTAGTAATCTTATATGCATCATTCATTTTGTATCACCTTTCTTTTTTACTTCTTTTATTATACTTAGTATTAGATAAAAAGACAATACTTTTTAAAAAAATAAATAATTAATTAATTTTATTTTATTTATTGATACAAAATGAAATATTTGTGATACAATAAAACTAAGAAAAAAATTAAGGAGTTTTTATAATATGACAAATAAAAAATGTAATATACATAAATATGGTCCTTTTAAAAAGAATGAAGATAATTACTATAGAATATGCCTAAAATGTAATAAAAAAACATTATACCCAAATGATAAAGAAATAGAAAACGAATATAACAATCAAAGATTAACAGATTTTATAATAGATATTATCATAACAAAAAAAATAAACATAATACAAAATAGCAATTATTACTTCAAACTAATTGCTACACTTATTGATAATATATCATATACATATTTAATAGAAAAAAGGCAATTAGAATTATTAGAATCTATAAAAGAACTAAATAAATATTATAACAACCAAGATAATGAAAACTATATATTAATAAATGATATAGTTAAATATATAGAAAAGTATTTAACTAATTATAATAATGAAATAAATAATAAATATAGTAACAAAGAACTAGAATTATTAGATAATGATTTTAATAGTATAAAAAACAAAATAAATATAGAATTAAATACTATTTTATCGGAAGAAGAAAATACTACTATTACAATTGAAGATAATATTAATGAAACAGACAATAACATAAACATAAACTTAAATGAAGCAGAAAATGAAAGTGAATAAAAAAAATGCATTAAACAATGCATTTTTTTAAGCTCCAAAAGTATTATATAAAAACTTACCTAACTCTATACTAGCTATAGTAACAACAACAAGAATAACCAACAAAATCAATAAATTAGCAAATCCACCACTCTTTTTATCAATTTCATTAACTTCAACCTCTTCACCATTTGCTACTGGTGCTGGTTCAACATTTTGATTTTCTGGAGTAACAGCTTCTGTACTATCTTTCACCTCAGGTATAACTTGAGTAGTTTCAAGCTTAGTATCTGTAACAGGTTTAGGCTCAGGTATAGCTTGTTCTTCAACATTTGTGCTTTCTACATTTGTAGAATCACTATCAGGTATAGCAGGTGCAGCTTCAGGTTCAGTCACATCTGGAGTAACTTCAGGCTCAGTAGTAACTGGTTCAGTACTAGTTTCAGAAGTAACAGGAGCACCAAAAATATCAGCAGCAGGTGCCACATCAGCAGCAGGTTCACCAGTAAAAGGATTTACATCTTGACTAGCAGTACTACCTTTCAATTCGGAATAATTTACACCATCAACAAAATTAGGCATTTGCTCTTTTAACCATGTAACAAATTTATTATCAATATCTGTCTTCTCTAAAATAATAATCTTTTGATCAATTTTACTCTTATCAATTCCTTCAGCAGTCAATTTTTGATATATCTCACTAGTTATTCCACCAATTCTCTTAGTTTCATCAAACATTTTTTGTTTATCATTACTATTGATAGTACTAGTCAAATCATTAATATCAAACATTGGAAATACAAGAACACCACTAGGATACTTTGTAAGAACTCCATTATATTCATCATTAACATCTTTAATCAAACTATCTTTATCAACAGTATTATTCATCAAAGAATCAAATGAAGACTTCATATTAAGATCAACAATCATATTTATATTATTATCCAAATTTTTAGGAATTACAACACAATATTGACCAGTTTGCAAACTATTCATAGTATAAATAGTACTATTATCACCCTCATTAAAAACATTAGCACCTTGCAAAGTCATATAAACACCTCTTTCGTATTTTCATATTATAAACTAATTATAATATATATAATTTAAAAATTCAAGTATATACTTGAAATTTAAATAAATTTATAGTATAATCACTATATTAGTGAACTATTCTAAAAAATTTTTTATTTTGTTTAACGGTTAAATTTTTTAAAGAAAGGAAGTTATATGAAAAAAGAAATTAACACCAAGGTTTTCGCTTTAGGGGGATTAGGCGAAGTTGGTAAAAATATGTATTGTGTAATGCACGACAATGAAATAATAATAGTAGATTCAGGCGTAATGTTTCCAGAAGATGACTTACTAGGAATAGATTATGTTATACCTGATTATACTTTTTTAAAACAAAATCAAGAAAAAATCAAAGCTTTACTTATTACGCATGGACATGAAGATCACATAGGAGGAATTCCTTTTTTATTGCAAACATTAGAAATACCTAAAATATATGCTCCAGCACAAGCTAAAGCATTAATAGATAAAAAATTAGAAGAAAGAAATATAAAATATAAAAAAATTATTATATACAACGAAAAAACAAAAATAAAAACTAAATATTTTAATATAGAATTTTTTAGAACTACCCACTCTATTCCTGACTCTCATGGCTTATCCATTGAAACACCTAATGGAATAATTGCCATGACAGGAGATTTTAAAATGGATTTAACACCTATTGGACCTATGTTTGATATACATAAAATGGCTAAAATAGGTAGTAAGGGTGTTAAACTATTAATGAGTGATTCCACTAATGCTACCGTAAAAGGTACTTCTATCAGCGAATCAATTGTTGATGAGAATATAAATGAAATATTTGAAAACGAAAAAAACAATCGTATAATATTAGCAACTTTTGCTTCAAATATTTATAGATTAAAACATATAATAGAAATATGTAGAAAAAACAAAAGAAAAGTAGCTTTATTTGGTAGAAGTATGGAAACATCAATAGAAATTGCTATAAAATGTGGCTATATAAAAGATAAAAAAATAATAATTACACCTGAAGAAGCAAACAGATTAAAACCATCACAAGTATGTTTACTATGTACAGGAAGCCAAGGAGAACCATTAGCTGCCTTATCAAGAATAGCAAATGGAAGTCATAGACAAATTAAACTAATGCCAAAAGATATTGTAATCTTTTCATCATCTCCTATTCCAGGTAATACATCAAGCGTAGCCAAAACAATAAATAAATTATATTTAAAAGGAGTAAAAGTTTATACCAATGAAGTAAATGAAATACACTCATCAGGTCACGCTAATCAAGATGAATTAAAATTAATGCTAAGATTATTTAACCCACAATATTTTGCCCCATACCACGGAGAATATCGTATGTTAAAAAATCATTGCGATTTAGCAATAGAATGTAACATTCCAAAAGAAAAAACATTTATATTAGAAAATGGTGATATCTTAGAATTATCTAAAACAAAAGTTACAAAAAAAGGAAAAATAACAGCAGGAGATATCTACGTCGATGGATCACGTATTGGAGATGTTGGAAGTGTTGTAATAAATGACAGAAAACTAATGTCATCCAATGGAATATTAGTAGTCATAGCAAATATTGATATTGAAAAGAAAAAACTATTATCACTTCCAACCATAACAACCAGAGGATATATATTAGTAAATGAAAATGAATTACTAATAAAACAAATAGAAAAAAATTCATCAAATATTATAAATAATGTATTAAATAATAGAAATGTTACTTATAATGATATAAAAAATGAAATAATAAATGGTTTAATGCCATTTCTTCAAAAAAAGACAGGTAGAATACCAATTATTTTACCAATAATAATGAATATAAACACAAAAAAATAGTTCAACAGAACTATTTTTTTACATTAATATAATAATTAAGATCACTTAATCTAATTAAAACTTCCTCAAGATCATCAACATCTTCATATGTATCATTAAGATAATTATCTATATCAAATATTAATTCTTTTAAACTAGAATACTTTTCAACATCAAAACCATATAAAGATATTATTTCCTTATCTCTCTTATTCAACAATAACCCCTTACCATTATCAAAAGACAAATACTCACGATAATCTATATCTAACAATTAGCAACCTCCGCAATAAAACTATAAGTAATACTATCATCATATATCTCATCACCAACAAGACTCATAGCAAACTTAATATTCTCAACTTTCTTAACTTTATAACTACCTAAATTAAAATAATAATTATCTTTATCTTCAGTATGTGGAACATCTTTTAAATTATATTCCTTACCATCCAATTTAATTACATATTCATTAGAAAATTTAGTAGTCTTCATTATTAAATTAATAACCTTTTTTTCTTTATTATAATTATTGACATTAACATACATATCAGAATCCTGATACTTAATATCAATTGAAACATTATTATATTGCTGAATCCTAGAAGTTTTTTCTTTATAATTATTACTTGCATTTACACAAATAGGAACAACAATTAATAATATGATGATTAATAAAACAACTTCAGCCATTAAAGACTTAACATTATTTTTCATAACCAATCCCCCCTGATTGGCCCTATATTTTACAACAAAAATATCAATTTGTCAACAAATTGATAACTTTTTTATTAATTTTCAAAAATTCTATCTTCATCACCTTTACAATAAGCCTTACCTATTGTTTTAGATTCAACATACTCTTTCCCAATCATTTCACAACTCATTTTAGTAATAGAATCCTTAAGATATCCTCCAAAAACCCTAACAGCAGCTATAGCAACTACTGTAACTAAAGAAATAATTAATACATACTCAACTAAAGTTTGTCCTTTTCTATTTAACTTCATAATTACTCCTCCTTAGCATCCTTATTCTTAAGATAATCTTTACCATTAATTTCAACATCTTTTTCATTATCTATAATTCCCATATTTGGTAATATAAGATCAGGAAATTCTTTTTGCACATCCTCCAAAGTCTTAATTAAAGTCTTATCATCATTTTCTTTATTCTTATCCATTATTACCACCTATTTGAATAATCTTTTTATAATTCTCTACATTTTTAAAACAAGCTTTTTCATTCCTTTTTCTTAATTCAAAGTTTCTTTCTTCAATCTCTTTTTCTTCTATTTTATCAAGAGCCATACTAGTAATCTGATTACGATTCAAATTCTCAGCAGCCTCACTAATACATTCACACATCTTAAGCTGATAGCATACATAGAAAGAAACTAAACTTTTTAACATCTTTTGTAAATCTGTCTCAGCAACAAAATCAACACCTGAATAATACTCACCTTTAAACTCTAAAGGAAAAACATTAATTTTTTTAAACTCAAAAGTTGTAGATGTATAATAATGATTATAATAAATATTTATTTCACTATAACTCATATCTATTAATGATTTTTCAACATAATGTTGAATCTTAGCAAAATCTTCATTAAATCTATCTTTCTCTAATTTTAAAACTGTCTTATCATCTTTATATAATATTTTAGTACCAATAATAATCTTATAATTATCTACATGTTCCAAAATAGCTCTTCTAACAGATGAATTAAAATCTCCACAATAACCAAAATCATTAGCAATATAAATATCTAGAATAGGTTTATCCTTATCAGGAACCAATGCTTGTTTATCCAAAACCAAATTTTTATTATAAAGTATCTCTTCTAATATCTTCGTAATTTCTTTACCAACTGATAAATACTTATCAGCTTTTTTTCTTGCCTTATCAACTCTAAGTAATGAATGGAAATTCATTACCTTAACAACATTTTTTATACTACTCATAAAAGACCTCCTTTATAATTTATATTTCTTATTCTTTAAATATTTATTATTGACAACAATATTATTCAACTGTCTAAATAAATTATAAGTATAATATAAAAAGACAAATAATATTAATAGAAATAATGTAAGCAACAAAATATAAGAAAAAGCTTCTTTATTTATATAATTAAAAATTATATAAATAATTTTTATTGCACCAAGATTAATAAAACTTAATAGCAAATCTATAAACATCTTTTTAAAATCATCTAATACTATATCACTAACCATTACTAGTAATATAATAATAGCAGCATATATAATATTTAAATCTGTAAAACTAAAAGAACACCAAACTAAAAATAAATAATTAATGGTAAGACTTGCAATAGCAATAAGTGATCGATTATCTAAATCTAAGAACAATCCATAAATGGAAGCGTTTCTCTCTGTTATTTTAAATTTTTTTGAATATATACCAAAAAACACAACTAAAATAACTAAGAAAACTACTGCAACTGCAAAAAAATTTAAAAGATTCCCCATTATCTGATTGTTCATATAATCACCTTTATTCTTCTATCATCAAATTAAAAACATTATCACGATTCATATAAAAACCTTTAATTTGCTTATAAGAAGCATTAGTATCAGTACCAGTTATATCAACACTTCCAACTATCTCACCAATTATTGGCATATAATCTTCCATTATCAACAAATTATAATCTTTACTAACAATTCTTACACTTTTAACATTTTCATATTCTATAAGTCCTTGTTCCATATCAAAGACTCTAACTTTTAATTTATCACTATTCATGATACTTACCTATAAATAAGAACTTACTCTCATCAATATCATCATATTTACCCGCTAAAATATTTTCAACATCAATAAGAATATCTTCTATCTTAACAAATTGTCCAGCTATACCAGTATAAGCCTCAGCAACAAACATAGGCTGAGAAAAATAATTTCTTAACTTTCTAGCTCTATAGAATATTCCTTTATCCTCTTCAGACAATTCTTCAATACCAAGAACCGTAATAATTTCTTCCAAATCATTATATCTAGATAATGTCTTTAACACTTGTTCAACCAAATTATAATGTCTCTCACCTATTTTTTCAACATCAACAAGTTTACTTGTTGAATTAAACACATCAATAGCAGGATATATACCTAACTCTGCTATTTTTCTATCCAAAACAATTTGTCCATCCATATAAGACATAATTGTTTGCACTGATTCATCAGTTAAATCATCTGCAGGTATATATATAGCTTGAACAGAAGTAATTGAACCATTTTGATTAGAATTAATTCTTTCTTCTATCTTACTCATCTCACTAGCCATATCAGCAGGATATCCATTACCTATCAATATTTGCTTTAACTCTGTAGCAATTTCTGCTTTAGCTTGAGTAAAACGATATATATTATCAATAAATAATAAAACATCTTGTTTTTTCTCATCTCTCAAATATTCAGAAATTGTAAGACCAGAATATACAGCTTTACTTCTAGATACAGGATTATCCCCCATCTGACCATATACCATTGACATCTTATCTAACAAATTAGATTCTTTCATCTCAGCATATAATTCTTGTCCTTCACGAGAACGCTCTCCAATACCTGTAAACACAGCATTTGAATTTAAAGAAGTATATACATTATGAATTATCTCTTTTATTAAAACTGTTTTACCAACACCAGCTCCACCTAAAAGCCCCATTTTAAAACCTTTTTGAAGTGGAGCAAAAAAGTCTATAACTTTAATACCAGTCCAAAGTATTTCTGATTCAATATTCAAATCTTTCAAACTAGTAGTCTCATGATCAGCTCTTCTTGTCTCAACACTTTGTATTTCTTGTTTATCAATTGGATTTCCATAAGAATTAAATATTCTTCCTAAAACTTTATCAGAATATTCAACATTAATACCATGACTAGATACTACAACACTAGCTCCTTTTTTAAGACCCCTTGTTGACTCCAAACTTATACAAATAGCACTAGTATTACTAATTTCAACAACCTCAAAACGATATTCTTTATTATCTTCAACCTCTAAAATATCCCCAATCTTAACATCATTGCTACTAAGAACAACCTCAACACTAATATCAAATATCGATATAATCTTTCCAACAGACACTAACTATCACCTCTTCCCTATTGTTTATTCTCTTCTACTTTTTCTGGTTGCTTATCTACAGGTTTATTTTCTTCTAATTTATTATCTTCAACTTTAATCTCCTCTTTTACCTCAGGAGTATTATTATCTACACTATTATTATCATCTTTTTTATCTTTTACTTTTTCTTCAATTTTTTCATCAAATATAAATTGAAAATCAGCTTTCATCTCTTCTTTAGATCGTGGACTAAACTTATACTGTTTTAATTTATCAAGCATTACTTTACCATCTTTCATTTTTTTCTGTAATTCTTTACTCATCTCATCTATATTAGCAAGTTCATATACTTCTCTTACTTCCAAATAAGATAAAAGCTCTCTTCTTAATTTACTACCAACTTTCTTCATATCATCAGTCTGAACATTACCACCAAGACGAGATACAGAAAGTCCATAATCTATAGCAGGTTTCTCACCTCTAGCAAAGTTCTTACTTGATAACACAAGTTGTCCATCACAAATGGATATAATATTAGTAGAAATATAATCAGTTATATCAGAACTTTTTGTTTCAACAATAGGAAACATTGTAATAGAACCACCATCTATATGTTGAGCACCTTTTTCCAGAAGTCTTGAATGTGTATAAAATATATCAGAAGGATAAGCATCTCTACCAGGAGTTTTCTTACTCATAAGACTTATCTCACGATATACATCAGCATGTTTCTTTAAATCATCAAATACAACTAATACATCATATTTTTTCATCATAAATGATTCTGCTATCGAAGTAGCCACATAAGGAGTTAAGTAAGTTCTAGTTGGAAGTTCATCATTAAATGAAGCAACCATTATAGTATAACTAGCAGCTCCCCTTTTAGTAAGTTCATAATATATATCTTTAACTTCTTTTTTCGTTTTACCTATAGCAACATATATACAAAGAACTTTCTTTCCTTTCTGATTAACAATAGCATCAAGAACAACCTGTGTCTTACCAGTCTTCTTATCACCTATTATTAATTGTCTTTGCCCTTTACCAATAGGATACATAAGATCTATACCTGAAATACCAGTTAAAAACTCTCTCTTAACAGCAGATCTATCCATAATAGGAAGAGTCTTATTCTCAATATTAATATCAATAACTTTCTCAAATTTCTTACCTGCTATTAAATCATTACCAAAAATATCAATTACTTTACCAATTGAATCAGGACTAAATTGACATTTAAACTCTTTCTTAAGAGCATATACTAAATCTCCTGGAACAATCTCTTCTTGAATTTCTACTAATGAAACAATAACTTTATTGGTATATATTCCCATTACATATCCACTAGCTTTACCATTTATATCTACAGCTTCATAAAAGGAAATATCATTAAGACCAGTAACTTCAATATTATATTTATTTACTTTAACAACTCTACCAGTAGCATATACATTTTTATTATCTTCAATATCTTTAATTGCTACATCTACCTTATCATTAACTTTATCATTCATCTTATACATTCCTTTCATTCAAACTATAGTCATAAATTTTATTATGATATTTTATCTTTATCCCCTTATATATATCAGAAGAATAAATAGTTTTTATATATTTACTCATATGATCATAATTCTTACTCTTATCTCCAACATAAACTACAATACACGGATTATTCAAATCAATCAATTCATTTATATAATCAATAAAACCATCAATACTAACAGATGTATTTACTTCAGTATATAATTTATATAGCTTATACTCATCATCACTAAGCATTTTCTTCATCTCAACATCCAAATCTTCAGCTGTTAGTATTTTTAAAGAATAAATAACATCACTAGTAAATTTATTTTTTAAATTCTCACAAAATAAATATTTAGAATCATCATCAATAAAAGATAAAAACTTTTTCAAAAGCATATCTGTATCAATATTAAACTTTTCATCTATCTTTTTATTTAATTCAAAAATATTCTTATCTTGATATTCCGTATTATTAAATAAATCAATAATATTAAAATCAAACTCAAAATTATTATTATTACTACCTTCAACTTTATTCCCTTTATTTATTTCTTTTTCCTTAAGTTCTTCATCCAATTCCTTTAATTTTTCAACTTTTTCGCTAATTAAATAATCATATTCTTGAGATTTATCAACAAAATACAGTTTTGTTTGTGTATTTATTTTCTTTACCGTCTTTCTTAATATCAAAAACATAAAAAAAACTAATAAACAAATAACAAAACATGCAATTAAAAATAAATAAAACATTTATCCAACAATAATTAAGATACAAAAGGATTATAAAATAATAAGAAGAAACTAAATAAAAATAAGAATAATAAAAATACTGATGTAATAATTAATATTGTCATAATTGAATGTACAACATCATTCTTTGTCTCAGGATTTCTTCCTACTGCCTCAGCAACTCTTCCTCCTAAAAGACCTACTCCAATTCCTAAACCTAAAAATGCTAACCCTAACATTATTCCAATTCCATTAGCAATTGCTGCTTGTACTGTCTCCAAAAAAATCATCTCCATTCCATATATGGACTCTCCCATATTCTAATATAAAGTATAGCAAAAATAACCATCATTGTCAACGAAAACAACTAAGTTTAATCCAAGAAAATAAAAGAAAAAAAGATGATTATATTCCTAAAAATACAAACATCTCTTAACTACATATTTACATAACATTTTCTTCTTTTTTATACAAAAACTACTAATTATTCTAAAACACTATATTTTTTCAGCCACATCTATTAACTTCTCACTAATTGATAAACAAAAATCTATAGCCTTATAATAATTATAAATAGCCTTCTTATTCAAAGGATTACTACTATATTTATTAATTTTAAAAAAATTACCACAAAAGAATCTATAATATATTTTATCATCCTTAATAGTCATCTCAAACCTAATATTCATCTCTTTTCTAAAATTAATAAATACTTCTCTAATATTTGAATTCAATAACTCAATAACTACCTTCTTATTTGAAGTATAAACATCAAATTCCTTATCAAAATCTAATGAATCAAATTCAACTTTCATCTTTTTAGAAGGCACCTTATAATACCCAGTCTTTCTAAAAAATATATTATCCATATTTTTTATATATATTGAATCCTTAAATTTATTAGGACAATCTACATATACAAACAACCCTTGAAACAAATTAGTATACTTATGATATTTCACATTTCCTTCCAAGTATTCCGTTTTAACATCTCCAAAATTATAACTATAATCATTATTCAATTTTCCAAAAACTGAAAAATCAGAAGTATACCTATCATATTTTTCAAATTCCGCCTCATCATAAATCTCTGAACCAATAGAACTATTCTTATAATAAACAGCATTTTTATCAGATAATTTCAAAATTCCATTCATAATTCTTTCTTTAGATTTTAATATATATTCTAATTGTTTATCATTTCCACAAAACTTATTCTTAATAAAAAATGCTATCAATACATAAGCTATAGGAACAAAATAATACATAGAAGAATTAATCATATTACTAACAGCATAAAATAATACTACAACACCTATTACTATCAATATACTAACAACTAATATATTTCTTAAGCTTTCATTCTTCATCTCATTTTTCAATTTTGAAAAATGAGATTCTTCATTAACTAATTCATCATAAAACTTTTCAAATTTTTTATCAAATTCCATAACATAACACTCCCAAAAATTTCTACAAAAAATTATACCACAATATTATAAAATATCAACTAAAAAAAACATATAAACATATGTTTTTTTATTATAATTCAAACTGTGAATTATATAATTCTGCATAAAAACCATTCTTCTTAATCAATTCCTCATGATTACCAGTTTCAACTATATTTCCATCTTGCATAACTAATATCAAATCTGCATTCTTAATTGTTGATAATCTATGTGCTATGATAAAAGATGTTCTTCCTTCCATTAGTTTATCCATAGCTTTTTGTACCAATTCTTCTGTTCTTGTATCAACATTAGATGTAGCTTCATCCAATATTAAAAATGGAGCATCTTCTATCATACCACGTGCTATTGTCAATAGCTGTCTTTGACCTGCTGATACACTATCATTATCAGCAACCTGCGTATCATAACCCTCTGGTAATGTTTTAATAAAATGTCTAAGTCCTACTACTCTACATACCTCATCAAGTTTCTCCTCACTAACATTATCACGATTATATATAATATTATCTCTAACAGTTCCATTAAATAACCAAGTATCTTGTAAAACCATCGTAAATAAACTATGAATATTTTCTCTAGATAATTCCTTTATAGATATATCATCTATCTTAATATCACCAGAATCAATATCATAAAACTTCATAAGAAGATTAACCATTGTCGTCTTACCAGCACCAGTAGGACCTACAATAGCTATCTTTTGACCAGGTTTAACTTTAGCACTAAAATTCTTAATTGTAGGTTCATCATTTCCATCATATTTAAATACAACCTTATCAAATACTATCTTACCTTTTGCTGTTTTATTATCTAATCTTACCCTACATTTTTTCTCATTACTCATCTCTTCTTCATCCATAAATTCAAAAACTCTTTCACTAGCAGCAGCCGTTGATTGCATACTAGTCATAGCTTGTGCAATTTGAGATAAAGGAGAAGTAAATAATCTAACATATGTAATAAAAGCAACTATAACACCAAAACTAATATAATCATTCATAGTCAAAAGTGCTCCAACAATACATACACATACATATCCAAAATTACCAATAAATCCCATCATAGGCATCATCAAACCAGATAAAAATTGACTTTTCCTATTAGCAACATAAACTTTCTCATTATACTCATCAAATATTCTATCAGCTTCCTTTTTTCCATTATAAACTTTAACAACATTTAATCCTGAATATACTTCTTCTATATGCCCATTTAAATTACCTAACTCCTCTTGCCTAGCCGTAAAATATTTTTGTGATTTACCTAACACTATAAACATAAATATAAATCCAATAAAACTAGCTATTATAGCAGTCAAGGCCATTATCCAATTAGTAATAAACATCATAATTAAAGTTCCTAAAAACAAAGTTAAAGAACTAACTAAAGTTGCTAATGATTGATTCATCGATTGAGCAATCATATCAACATCATTAGTAACCCTAGATAAAACATCACCTATCGCATGATTATCAAAATATTTAAGAGGTAACTTATTAATCTTATTAGATATATCATTTCTTAATTTATAAGCAAATTTATTAGATACAGTAGCCATTATAATAGATTCTACATAAGTAAACAATGCACTACAAACATATAACATAACCAAAAACATAACAATACCATTAATAGCTTTCTTATCCATCTTAGGTTCTACTACTTTTCTAATACTCTTAGGCATTTTATCAATATAACCATACAACTTCTTAGGACTATCTTTCTTATTCATCTTAGAAGCTATAGTTAAAAACTTAACCTGATCATCACTACTTATTTTTACACCATCAATAGAATATTCCTTAAAAAATATCTTATTAATAGTATCTGGCAATTTAATATTTTTTTTATCTTTATTTGCCATAGCTCTCAAAAGAGCTATCTTATCATCACTAGATACTTTAACCCCTTCATACTCACTATCTGGTAAAATTCTTTTTAAAACACTATCAGGTAAATCAGCAAGATTTACCATTATCTTAGTCATATCTTTATCTTTCATACCACTAAGAATATTTCTAAATTTAGTCTTATCTTCATTACTAATATCACTTGATATCATTATCTTCTGTATATTATCATTACCAATATCCATTTTTAATATATCCGGTATCATTTTAGCCATTTTTTCTTCACTCATATTAGCCATTGTCTTCTTTGTTACTTTTTCTAAATTACTAGAATTAACAACTAAGCCCTTAGATATTTCATCTGTTAAATCAGACAATCTATTAGGAGCCATTATAGACAAAATAGACCCTAATGCGGCTAATATCAAAGATATATATATAAATAATCTAAAACTTTTTAATTCTTTAAATAATCTTTTTATCGAACCTTTAAAATCTTTAGCTTTCTCAGGAATACCTCTTCCAGGAGGACCCATATGTCTTCTTCTAGGAGCATTATTTTCTTCATTATTCATTATATAATTCCTCCTCCTTAAATTGTGATAAAGCTATTTGTTTATATACTTCACAACTCTTAAGTAATTCCTTATGTGTACCAACACCAACACATTCTCCATTATCTAAAACAATTATTTTATCAGCATTCATTATCGTACCAATTCTCTGAGCCACTATTAAACTAGTAGCATCTTTCGTATACTTCTTTAATTCTCTTCTTAATAAAGCATCTGTTTTATAATCCAAAGCTGAAAAAGAATCATCAAATATATAAATTTCTGGATCTCTAGCAATAGCTCTAGCCATAGCTAATCTTTGCTTTTGACCACCACTTATATTAGTACCACCTTGCGCTATATGAGTATCATATTTTTTATCCATCTTCAAAACAAAATCACTAGCTTGTGCCACCCTAATAGCATCCTTAATCATCTTATCAGTTATTTTTTTACCACTATCACCATATAAAATATTAGATTTAACAGTCCCATTAAACATAACAGCCTTTTGTGGCACATAGCCAAATTTCTTATGTAAAAATTCTAAATTATAATCCTTAACATTAACTCCATCAATAAGTACTTCACCATCAGTAGCATCATAAAACCTTGGAATTAAATTAATTAATGTTGATTTACCACTACCAGTAGAACCTATAAAAGCTACTGTTTCACCTTTATTAGCAATAAAATTAATATTCTTAAGCAAATATTCCTCTGCATCTGGATACTTAAAAGAAACATTTTTAAATTCTACAACTCCCTTTAATTTGTTTTTATCTTTAACAATCTTACCATCCTTTATATTTATCTCTGTATCCATAACCTCATTAATACGCTTAGCCGAAACATTAGCTCTAGGTAACATTACAAATATAAAAGCTAACATTAAGAAAGACATTATTATTTGCATAGCGTATGATGAAAATACTATCATATCTCCAAATATAGCTAATTTATCTACCATCATAGCTCCCTGTATTAATTTAGCACCTATAAAATATATTGTTAAAGCTAAAGAATGCATAACCAAATACATAATAGGAGACATTATTGCAAAAGCTCTTTGATTAAATAATTGTTGTCTTGTAAGTCTATCATTAACATCATCAAATTTATTTTCTTGATATTTTTCAGCATTAAAAGCTCTTACAACTCTAATACCTGTAAGATTCTCCCTAGTAACATCATTAATCTTATCTGTCAATTTTTGAACAATCTTAAATTTAGGTATAACAATAATAATTAAACATATAACTACAGATAATAGTATTACAACTGCACTAGCCGTAACAGCACTCCATTGCCAACTCTTATTATGTATCTTAAATATAGCCCAAAGAGCCGTAATTGGAGATTTAATCATTAATTGTAATCCCATACCTATTAATATTTCTACATGAGTTATATCATTTGTAGTTCTTGTAATTAAACTACTAGTCTTAAATTTTTTAACTTCTTCCATAGACAAATCAAGTGTCTTATCAAATAATCTTTTTCTAACTTTCCTAGAAAAAGATGCTGACAAGCCAGATATTAAATAACCAACTGCAATAGTTGCTAACATACTTCCCATAGCACACATTAACATATACAAACCATTATTCATAATATCATACATTTTACTGCCTTCTGTTTGCACAAGCTTTGTTATCTCTGACATAAAATCAGGCATTTTTAATTCTAACCACACCTGCAAACATATTAAAGAAAATGACAAAGCCACTACCAACCAGTCTCTTCTATCAAAATTCTTAAGTAATTTTATCATCAATTATCCTCCATTCTAATCATGTAGCACAAAATAATTAACAACCCAATCATTATCAATATTTTTCTCAATTATAAATTTTGTACTCTCTATATCAAATTCTTTTTTATTACAATTATTAACATTCAATTTCCCATTTTTTCCACCATTAATACACTTTTTATTCTCCATACCAAGATCATTTATATAATAAGACATTATCTCATATACTATTTTAGTTGAACTAATTTTCTTGACTCTTATATCATAATGATTTAAATATGAAGAAACCCATCCTTTAAAAGTATGTTTTCTACAATATAATTTACCCTTATCCATAACATAATCAAAATTTCTATCATGAGCAAGTTTACTAACATCATATGTTATAGACTTCTTATTAAACACTTTCTTAGTTAATTCATCATTCAACACACTTTTTATAACCTTCTCTAATTCATCCATACTATAATATGAAGAATCATAATAAACAACATTATTATCACCATAATTAAAATTAGTAGTCCTAAGACTTAATAATTCTTCAACACTAAACCCACAATAAGGCCTTAAAGCACTAACTTCAAAAATATCATTAGCCTTATCATAAAGATATCTCCCCTTCTCAATAATTTCATAATTTTTCAAACCAGAATTATTATTTGCAAAAACATCTTCCTCATTATAATTATCACTTGGTTCAAATACATAGCTAATTTTATCAAATATATCTATTATTCCCAAAATAATAAACATAATAAAAATAACTATTCCAATATTCTTAATCTTATTTTTTATACTTTTCTTCTTACTCATCTTATAACCAATCCATTCATAAAAATTATATTATTAGTAATAATATTTGTCAATTTACTAGCATACAAAAGGTTAGCGAAATATGCTAACCTTTTAACAAATTCTTAACTATTTCTAAATCACTTTGATTAGTTATTTTAATATTAGTATAATCCCCTTCTATTACTTTTACTTTATAATTACCTTTTTCTAATAAATAACAATCATCAAAAGCATCTTCATTTTTAAATTTTTCATGCATTTTTATAAGAACTTTATTATCAAAACATTGAGGTGTTTGTACTAACCAAGTATTATTCCTATCAGTAGTATTAATAACAATACCATCTTCATCAGTTATTTTTATCGTATCTTTAGATTTAACCCCAATAGTTACCCCACTATATTTACCAATATTTTCAATACATTCATTAACATAACTATCCTTAATTAAAGGCCTAGCCCCATCATGAATAATAACTATATCCGTATCTATTTCTTTAATACAATTATAAACAGAATCCTTCCTTGTTTTACCACCAATAACCATTCTAATCTTTTTCTTTAAACCTAAACCTTCTATAATTCTATTCATTAAAGCTACTTCATCACTTTTTATAGCCACAACCAATTCATCAACATATTTATTATTATCAAAAACTTCCAAACTATATGAAATAACTAAATTATCATTAATAATCTCAAAATTCTTATTAGTTTTTTTACCATATCTAATACTATTACCAGCTGCTAATATAACAGCCACTACTTTTTTATTATTTATCATTCTTTTACTTCAAAATCCTCTAATTTTCCCTCACTATTTAATATTTTATTAACCTTATCACTAACTTCATTAAGTTTCTCAGAACACTCCTTAGATAATTTCATAGCTTCTGTATATTTAGCAATAGCATCATCTAAATTTACTTCTCCACTCTCTAATTCATTAACTATACTTTCTAATTTTTTTATCTTATCTTCAAAAGACATTTCTTTCTTTATAGCAGCCATTATTTCTCACTTATCCCTTCTACAATAGCATCTATGATGCCATCTCTTAATTCAATATTTATATTACTATCCTTCTTTATATCTCTTATACTACTAATTACTTTTCCTTCACTTCTCGTAATCGTATATCCTCTACTAATAGTACTAAGAGGATTTAACACCATTAATTTACTAACAATATTATCCATATAATTTTTCTTATAATTATATACAATATCTATCTCTTTATTCAACTTATTAATTATATTTTTAAGATTCTCTTCTTTCATTACATATAACATCTTAGGATTATTAAGTATATAACTCTCACTAAATTTAAATAATCTCACTCTATTAAACTCAATTATTTTATTAATATCTGAATTAATCCTATCAATTAACATATCTAATTTTTGTTCTTTTACCTCATATATATTACTAGGTTTCTTCATAATATAACTATCATTTATACTAATTAACCTATCTTTATAACTAGCTATTTTATTATTAATAGCATTATAACTCCTTATCTTAGCCGTATTTAAATAATCTCTTATAGTATTAATATCAACAACAGCCAACTCAGCTGCTGCAGTTGGCGTAGGAGCTCTTAAATCTGCCACAAAATCTGCTATCGTAAAATCCACTTCATGACCAACAGCACTAATAACAGGAACTTTTGAATTATATATAGCCCTAGCCACTATCTCCTCATTAAAAGGCCATAAATCCTCAATAGATCCTCCTCCACGACCAACTATTAAAGTATCTATATCATATCCATTAGCTATCTCAATCTTTTTAGCAATATCCTCTGCTGCATATTCACCCTGTACTAATGCTGGAAATAATATTGTCTCAACAATTGGATATCTTCTTTTAATTGTTGTTAATATATCTCTAATAGCAGCCCCAGTAGAAGCCGTAACAATACCAATTTTCTTAGGCATTCTAGGTATTTTTTTCTTATGAGCTTTATCAAATAATCCTTCAGCTTCTAATTTTTTCTTTAATTGCTCAAAAGCCATATATAAATTACCTACACCATCTTCACTCATATCTTCAACATATATTTGATATCCACCAGTAGCTTCATATACAGTAACTCTACCTGTTACCATTACTTTCATACCATCTTGTGGTAAAAACTTAATTTTACTGACATTACTTTGAAACATAACAGCACTAATTCTACTATTTTCATCTTTCAAAGTAAAATAATAATGTCCTCTAGTATGAGCTTTAAAATTAGATATTTCTCCTTTTAAATATACTCTTCTTAAATGAACATCTTCATCAAATTTATATTTTAAATACTTACTAAGTTGTGTAATTGTTATATAATTTACTTGTTCCACTACAACACCTACTTACATTCATTATGTAATACTTTATCAAGAACACCATTAATCATTTTTACAACCTTCTCATCACTATATTCCTTAGCTAACTCTATTGCTTCATTAATAGCAACCTTCTTAGGAGTATCTGTATATAATAATTCATAAATACCTATTTCAAGTATAGCCTGATCAGTAAATCCTAATCTATCGATAGTCCATTTATTTAAATATTTATTAGCCATCATTCTTATATTATCTTCCTTATCAAGAACACCTAATACTAAACTATTACCAAATTCATTATCTTTAATAATACTAGTATTTATAAGATCCTCTATAACACAATCAATCTTATTTTTCTTATATAAATACCATTGATATAATAATTTCATACTTTCTAATCTTACTTTACTTCTAGATAATTTTTCCATTTATAGTCACCCGTTTCTAAATAATATAATAACATATTTATTATCTTTTTTCTACCTCTTATTTAATATATTTATATAACTAAATATATAATTTATCACAAATAATCAAACATACGTTTGACAAAAATAAAATGATATGTTATATTGAAATTGGTGATATATATGAAAAATGAAAATCTATCTCATAAACAAAATGAGATACTAATCTTCATAAAAAAATTTATGGCTGAAAATAAATTCAGTCCATCAGTAAGAGACATATGTAAAGGTGTAAATTTAAATTCACCAGCTACTGTTCATGTTCATCTTACTAATCTTATTAACAAAGGCTTTATAAAAAGAAATCCTAAAAACAATAGACTTATTGAATTAATGGTACCTAATGAATTCGAAACAAATGTTGATTCAGTTATTAATGTTCCATTACTTGGAAAAGTTACAGCAGGTAATCCTATTGAAGCCATTGAAAATCCTGATGAATATTTTTCACTTCCTAGCGAAATGGTACCAACTGGAAAAAATATTTTTACATTAAGAGTTAATGGTGAATCAATGATTAATGCTGGTATATATGATAATGATATTGTTATTGTTGAATCTGTTAATACTGCAAATAATGGTGATATAGTTGTAGCAATGAATGAAGATAACGAAGTAACATTAAAAAGATTTTATAAAGAAAAAAATTATTTTAGATTACAACCAGAAAATGATTTAATGTTGCCTATTATTCTAAATAATGTTACTATTTTAGGAAAAGCCATAGGACTATATAGAAAACTATAAAAAAATTACTATTAATTAGTAATTTTTTTTATATCAATCTTATTTATCTTATCTTTATTATTAAAAACAGGAGCATAACTAAGTCTATGATATTTAGTAATACCATATTCTTCAATAGCCTCTCTATGTTTTTTAGTAGGATATCCTTTATTTTTAGCTAAATCATACATAGGATATATCTTATCCAATTCATACATTTCTCTATCTCTTGTTACCTTAGCTATAACCGAAGCTGCTGCAATACTAATACTCTTAGCATCTCCCTTAATAATTGAAGTATGAGCTATATCTATATCCAAAGACATAGCATCTATTAATATATGCTCTATCTTAACAATCTCATTAGCCTTATCAATAGCCCTTTTCATAGCAATCTTAGTAGCTTCATATATATTATATTTATCAATCTCTTTTTCACTACATCTACCTATACCTACCGCTATTGCCTTATCCATAATAATATCATAAAACTTATCTCTTTTCTTTTCACTAAGCTTTTTAGAATCAGTAAGACCTTCCAATACAAAATCCTTAGGTAACACAACACAAGCTGTAACAACATTACCAATTAAAGGACCTCTTCCCACTTCATCAACACCAGCTATATACTTTAATCCCTTTTTATATAACTCATTCTCATATTTATATAAATCTTCCACCCTATTATCTAAAACCACCATTTCTATTATTCATACTACTCATTCTATCTTGCAAGTTCTTAACTTGCCCATTAACAGAATTAGCTTCTCTCATTTCTCTTCTTACATCTTCTTGATCTCTTATCCCAAACATTTTAGCATTAAAATCTTTTTTTCTTTGTTGAACCTGTTCATTAACATCATGATTAGCATGATATTTCCTATCAAATACTTTAGTTAAATCTTCACTTCTATCCCTAACAACATTCCCATTATTATTTAATATATTATTTTTAAAATTCATATCTATCTCTCCTTTATATTATTATAACATACTATAAAAAAAAGAGATTATTTTTTATCTTTATTAAATAAATAATGATATATCTCCAAATAATCTCTTACCAATATTATTTCTAATTTTTGTTTAACCAATTCTGGAATTTCATCCAAATCGACACTATTTTCAACTGGTATAAATACTCTTTTAATATCATTAACAGTAGCTGCTATTAATTTTTCCTTTAATCCACCTACTGGTAATATCTTTCCCCTTAAAGTCATCTCTCCAGTCATACTAACATTATGATCAATAACAAAATCTTTTAATAAGCTTATAATAGCAGTTGTAATACTAATACCTGCACTAGGCCCATCCTTAGGCGTAGCCCCCTCTTCAATATGAAAATGAAAATCATTATTCTTGAATAATTCTTCATCTATTTCAAAACTATTAGCCTTACTCTTTATATAACTAAAAGCAACATCTACAGATTCTCTCATAACATCTCCAACAGAACCAGTTATTTTAAAATTACCACTTCCCTTATACATAGCAACTGATATTTTAAGTATCTCTCCACCATAAACAGTATATGCAAGAGCATTAACAATGCCACTATCCTTAGAAACATCATTCTTTTGATGATAATATTTACCATTACCCAAAAAATCTTTTAAATTACTAACTTTTATAATAACATCATTAATATCATCAACTATTACTTTTCTACATATTTCTTCTATTTTTCTAGATAATTCCCTAGCACCAGCTTCCTTAGTATAATCAGTTATTATCTTATTAATAGCATAATCATTAATACTAATATTATAATCTCTTATCTTATACTCTTTAAATAACTTAGGAATAAGATATTTCTTAGCAATTTCTAATTTATCATAATTAGTATAGCTAGATAATTCTATAACTTCTAATCTATCTCTTAAAGCATTAGGAATTTTACTAATATCATTAGCCGTCAATATAAACAAAACATTAGATAAATCAAATTCTTCTTCTATATAATTATCACAAAAATTCCTATTTTGTTCCTTATCTAATACATCTAATAATGCAGCAGCTGGATCTCCACGATAATCCTTAGTAAGCTTATCAATCTCATCAATCAAAAATACTGGATTATTAACCCCAACTTTTTTCATTCCTTGAATAATTTTACCAGGATTAGCCCCCAAATATGTTCTTCTATGTCCTATAATCTCAGCTTCATCCGATATTCCTCCAACACTTATCTTAACAAATTTTCTTCCCAAAGAATTAGCAACTGATTTAGCTAAAGTAGTTTTACCAACACCTGGAGGACCTATTAAACAAAGAATAGGACTAGAAGCATTATTTGTATGCTTCATAACAGCAACAAAAGAAACAATTCTATTTTTTACATCATCAAGACCATAATGTGTCTCATCTAATCTTTCCATTACTTCTTTAACCTTATAATTATCATGTGTTTCTTCTAACCATGGAAGACTTAATAACCACTCCATATAAGTCCTAATAATAGATACTTCCGCTGATGCCTGAGAAGAAAAACTATATCTATTTAATTCATCATTAAGTCTTAACTTAACAGCTTCAGGTAAATTCTTCTTATCAATACGTCTTTTTAATTCTTGTGTTTCATCTTCCTTAATAGTAGATTCCCCTAATTCTTCTTTTATTATTCTAATTTTCTCTCTTAACAAAAATTCTCTTTGAGAAGAATCTATCTTCTCCTTTAAATTAGTTTCAATCTCATTTTCTAATTCAACTGTCTCTATCTCTCTTTGAAGCTCTTCTACCAATAATTTAATTCTTTGTAAAGGATTAGATTCATACAAATACTTTAATTTATTAGCATAGCTAATTGGCAATTCTGATATTATAATATCTGTTAATTTATCAATATTATCAACATCACTAATTCTACCCAATACACTATTAGACATCATAGAAGAAATATTAATATAACTATTCAAATTTTTAAATAATACCCTTCTTAATGCTTCATTCATAGCAGGATTATCCTCATAATCTCTAACTGGAATGACAAAAGCTTCTCTATATCCCTCTTCATTCTCCAAATAGTTTAATACTTCCACCCTAGATAAACCAACAATAACTACCCTAACAACACCATTAGACAATTCTATTTTTGATTTTATTCTACCAATAACACCAATATCAGGTAAATCACTAATATTAGGTTTTTCTTCTAATGGATCTAATAAATTAACTAAAAGAACATGGTTATCATTATTTTTAACAGCATTATCTAAAATTAATTTTTCACGACTTTTAATAAACTCAACCCTTATCTCACTATAAGGAAATAACAAAACATTTTTTAATAAAAGTACTGGTAAATTAGTTTCAACCATATTCTATTTCCTTCTTTCTCTTGGCTAATTATTTTAACATAAAAAAAATATATAGCAATATTAATAACAACTAATTTACCACTTTTATAAAAATATCCCAAATCAAGAAAAAAAAGATATAATTAAAACTAAAAAAACTAATATTTTAATATACAAAATATTAGTTTTTATTATATTTGATAATTATCTTCTAATGAAAAAATAACATTTTCATTTATCCAATTTTTTCTAGGTTCAACAGAATCCCCCATTAAAACAGATACTCTTTTCTCAGCTAAAGCTACATCTTCAATATTAACTTTAACCAAACTTCTTTGTTCTGGATCCATAGTTGTTTCCCATAATTGAGAAGCATTCATCTCACCTAATCCCTTATAACGAGAAATTTTATAATTACTCTTATTTTTAGTAATCTCTTTTAATTCTTCATTAGACCACGCATATATTTCTTTATTATTAATTAAAACTCTATATAATGGAGGCATAGCTATAAATAAATGACCATTCTCTATTAAAGGTTTCATATATCTATAAAAGAAAGTTAAAAGTAAACATTGAATATGAGCTCCATCATCATCAGCATCTGTCATAATAATAACTTTACCATAATTAATATCATCTACATTAAAATTACTACCATAACCAGCACCAATAGTATGAATTAAAGTATTAATTTCTTCATTTTTAAATATATCCTCTAATTTAGCCTTTTCTGTATTAATAACTTTACCTCTAAGAGGAAGAATAGCTTGTATCTTTCTATCTCGGCCTTGTTTAGCAGAACCACCAGCAGAATCACCCTCAACTATAAATAATTCTTTTATTTTTTTATCTTTCGTTTGCGCTGGCGTTAATTTACCACTTAATATTTTCTCAAGTTTTTTACTATCTTTACCTTTTCTTGTTTCCTCTCTAGCTTTTCTAGCTGCTTCCCTAGCTTCTTTTCCTTTTAAAGCTTTTCCAACTATAAGAGTAGCAATAGATTTATTTTCTTCTAAGAAAAATTTTAATTTTTCAGTCGTTATTGATTCAACAATACTTCTAGCAATAGGTGTTCCTAATTTAGCTTTTGTCTGACCTTCAAACTGAAGTAAAGCCTCTGGAATTTGAACACTAATAATAGCAGTTAATCCTTCACGCACATCAGCTCCATCAAAAGATTTTTCACGAGACTTTAAAAAATTATTTTCTTTAGCATAATCATTAAGAACTTTTGTAATAGCAGTCTTAAAACCTACTTCATGTGTTCCACCATCACTAGTTTTAACATTATTAACAAATGATACAATATTTTCAGAATAAGAATCCGTATATTGCAAAGCAACTGATACATTAACACCATCTTTTGAAGAATCAAAACATAATACTTTATGTAAAACTGACTTATTCTCATTTAAATATTCACAAAATGATTCTAACCCATTTTCATAAACATATTTTTCACTTCTATTATTAAATTCATCAACAATCTCTATTGTAAGACCATTAACTAAGAAAGCACACTCTTGCATTCTTTCACATATTACAGAAAAATTAAAAGTTGTTGTTGAAAAAATTTCTGGATCAGGTAAAAATCTAACAGTAGTACCAGTTTTATTAGTATTACCAAGTTTTGTAAGTGGTTTATTTAAATGTCCACCATCCTTAAAACTAATAACATATTCTTCACCATTATATCTAGTAGTAACTTCCATCCAACTAGACAAAGCATTAACTACACTAGCACCAACGCCATGTAATCCACCACTAACTTTATATCCACCTTCAGAAAACTTACCACCAGCATGTAATACTGTATAAATAACTTCAGGAGTACTCTTACCAGAATCATGCATACCAGTAGGAATACCTCTACCAAAATCAGTAACACTAATTGATCCATCATTATGCATAATAATCTTCAAATGATCACCATAACCATTTAAAGCTTCATCTACACCATTATCAACAATCTCCCATACTAAATGATGAAGACCTCTCTTATCTGTAGAACCAATATACATACCAGGTCTTTTCCTAACAGCCTCTAATCCTTCTAATATCTTAATAGAATTTTCATCATAACTATTTGTCTTTTTCACCATGTTATCACTACTTCTTTCATTTCTCCTAATCATTATAACATATTATTAAAAAAACATGCAAGAATCCCTTTTAAATTTAACTTCTAATAAACTTATCCATTCTCTAGCATAAGAAAAAGATAAAATTAAATTTTATCTTTAGCCATACTTATAGCCTTAAATATTAAATATAATATAAAACATACTACTATTACACCACCAAAAAATAAAACTCTCAAAAAATCAGATCCAAATATCTCTTTAAAACTTTTTTTTCTCTTAGTAAGATCCAATTCTATATATATACCATCTTTTAAATTATTCTTATTAATATTCCATTCATAATTAAAACCATTTATCTTACTAGCATTAGTATCAATTAATTCATATTGTGAATTAATTGATACCTTTACACTATCAACTTGATCATATAATTCAAAACAATTAAACTTACCAGTAGTAGATAAAATAAACTTATTCTTATATACAAAAGCATCTACTTTATCATAGCAAGAATTCAATATATAAGAATTAGAAAAATTCCCAATTGTATGCTTATAAGAAAAACTAACATCACCATTACCAATTTTTTTATCATAATACTTCTCATCAGCATTCTTTTTTTCAAATACATTTGCATCATCAGCATCACCACTTATCGGTAAATTTACTCCTTTAAAATCACTAACATCAACATTATTAATTGATAATTTTTCTTCTACTTTTTTACTATCAATCTTTAAATCATAATTAGCCGTACAACCACATAACATAAATAAACTTAAAAATAATAAACATTTTCTAACCATAATATCACCCATTTATTACTTTTTACAATTTTTCTCATACCAACTAGACATAGAAACTATCTTATAAGAACCTTTTGAAGTAAATTTATTAAATATTAAACCATCCGCACTACCAGATTCTTCAGCAACTATTATACTACTACCTTCATTTTTTATTATCAATCTAACATGACCACTATTAACCATTAAATCACCAGGCTTAGCATCTTTTAGATTAATAGAAGTACCATATTTACTATTGAATCCACTAGCAGTATCAGCTCCAAAATTAGACTTACAAGCATTTCTTATTGACCAACTAACAAATCCAGAACAATCCATTCCATAATAATGATGAACTCTACCAGGACTATTACATGAACTACTCTTTTTTCCCCATGAAGAACCAGCCCCCATTGAAGACCTATCTCCACCATAACAATATCCCAAATAAACACCTTTTTCAGATAATGCATGAACTAAAGATTGTCCAGCCATAGCAACAGCAGCACCAGTTCCATATCCAGCAGATTGTACCTGACCATCTACATAATTATTAATACTTGCTATCTCATCAGCAGTCAAAGTTCTAGATAAAATATTTAATCCTTGATGCTTTAAATTATATGATGATAACTCAGAAAAACTACCACTTCCTCCACCAGCACATGCGATTCCTTCATCAGCTCTTAAACTAAATACATTTCGTCTAATATCACTCATATTCTCAACTTGCCATTTAGTATAAGCTTCTTTTTCTTCATCAGTAGTAGATACACATTTATTATCTGAACACTTCTTATCACTAGCACAAGCACTTTGAACTCTAGCAGGCATCTCCTCAAAAATATATTTAGCATAATAACATCCGCCAGTACCAGCATCACCAGGATTATACCAATAATCACCCAAATAAGAATAATGAGACATCATATCATTAAGACTATTATATTTAGAAACTATACTTATATAATCATTAACTCCATCTAAAAAAGTAGTATAACTCTTACAATCCTTACCTTTACCTGTATTAGTACAACCAATTCCCCAATAATTATTAGTACCAGTAGTACTATTACCTTTACTTTCCGCTATCGCCCTAATAATAACCAATTCCGGATTAACATTAGAAGATTTAGCTTTATCGTAAATATCTCCAGCATTATCAACAAAATCCTTATTCAAATTATTACTATTAGCATAATTAGTAACACTTTTTATAAATTCATCTTTAGATAATGAAGTAGCAGATATAGTAAAACCACATTCACCACTACCTACACCATAATAACTAGTATTATTATCATCATCATCGGCAGCAAGTCCACCAGTAACAGCAATTATAATAACTAATATAATTATAAGACCAAATAGAATTAAAAAACAACCAACAGATAAACCACCTACAATAGCAGTTATTTGTTTTTTTATCGCTGCTTTTAATTCCTCAGAAACCTCATTAGATTTAGATTTTTTCTTACCATTACCAGATTTTTTACCTTTATCATTTCCATTTCCCTGGGCTTTATCCTTACTCTTATCTTTATCATCACCAGACTTATTATTCTTTTTATCTTTATCCTTATCTTTATCTTTTGATTTATCATCATTTGGTGAAAAATTATCATTCTTTATAGGAGGATTATTTCCCATCTTATTAGGATTTCTATAACCATTTTTATTATTAGGCCCATTCTTACCATTAGCACCACGCCTTGGCCTTCTCTCATTAGGATTTCTCCTACCATTATTCTTATTATTTTTATTATTCTTGTTATTTTTATTTGAATTAGGATTAGCATTTCTAGGGCCATCTTTATCCTTATTATCAGGAATATCAGTACTACTTCTATTAGATGGTCCTCCATCATCATAACCATTAGGACTAGTTCCTAAATTATTATTTGAATGTGAATTATTATTTTCACCATCAACAGGAGCAGATTCATCAGCCCCCCCATCATTACCTCCACTACTTGTTCCATGAACTCCACTATCAGAAGGTTTTTGCTCAATAGTTTTATTATCACCACCAGACAATCCAACACCAGAAACAGTTTCATTTACATCATCAATCGTATCAACAACTGAAGTAGTATCAACTGTACCAGAACCACCTGTAATTTTAGATTTTCCCTTAACAGTTCCTGAAACTGCTCCTGCAAAATCAGCAACACCACTTTCACTAACCTTATTGAGTTTACCTTGTATTTCACTGTTAAAAGACGACTGTTCAATAACATCAGTCGCCACTTCAGATAAAACCTCAGTAGAAGCCCCATTTGTAACTGTATCAAGTGCAGTAACGACCTCACCTGCCGCAACTACTTCTGGAACTTCAGTAACAGTAGCAACTTTAGCAGCATTTCTAATAACATTAGCATTATTCCTAACAGCACGTGTATGCTCTGTTTCTACTTTATATTTATCATCAGCCACCTAAATCACCACCTAACAAAAACAAATACTATAAGCCTCCACCAGCACCAAAAGATTCTAATTCTTCTTCACTAACAATTACATTTATTTGCATTCTTCTACTACCACAAACAAACAACGCATCACCCTGATTATATCTCTTTATACTCTCTTTCTCATTATCATTTAAATCTACTAACATAGACAAATCATCAACTGCTTGTTTCTTAAGCCCCATAACTAAATAATAAGAAGAATTATCAAAAATAGCTTTACCATGTACAATTACATCTTGATCAACAAAATCACTAGGTTGTTGAGTAATAATAATTGTACCAGTATTATATTTACGAGCTCTTCTTTGAACTTGTGCTAAAAATTCAGCTCCAAGCGTATTTTTAGCCCCTAAAAGAACATGAGCTTCATCAACAGACAATATTGTATTAACATTAGGATTTAAACATAATCCCCAAGCATACTTTAATACATTAAACAATAAAGCATTACGAATATTTACATCACTATTCATTAGCTCTTTAATATTAAATACCAAAAAATCTCCACTAGAATCTATACTAGTATGACCATTAAAATAATATTTTAATTCCCTTGTAAAAGGCCTAATCTTTATCTCTAATCTTTCCATTATATCTCTTTCACGAGTTTTTTCAGTCATAGACCTTAATCTAGCTACTATTGTCTCATATACATCTTGCATTATAGGATAATCAGCAGATGTAAACTTACTAAAATCACTATTAAAAGTAATACCAAATCTAGCATAAGTATCTTGAATTGTTTCACTAAACATATTTAATACATCATCCTCTATATCAGGAGAATAATATTTCATAAACGCTTTTAAATTTTGAATAGTTGTATTAAGTATTGTATAACCTAAACCATTCTTTACATCTTCATCATCAGCATCCATAGCTATCTCAAGTGGATTTATAAGTCCATATGATCCACCTTTACCTAAATCAATAACTTGTCCACCATACATCTCAGTCATAGTACTAATTTCACCTTCTGGATCTATAGCTACAATTTGATAACCATTTCTAATATGACTTCTTAACATTAACTTAGCAGCTGTACTCTTACCAGAACCACTAGTACCCAATATAATCATATTAGCATTATTTCTATTATTCTCTTTCCTTACTTGATATAAGAATTGATTAAATAATACAACACCACCAGAAAAATCAACACCTAATAATGTAGACAATCCTTCATCTTTAATACTATCAAATACAAAAGGATACATAGCTGCCATTGTCGAAGACGGCATAGGAGTACCAATTCTATCTTCTATTTCTTGCTTTTCAAAAATAGGAAGCATAGATTTAAATACCCTCTCTTGTTCAAAACTAAGTGGTATTGCTCTCATCTCCATAGCATCCATATAGTTCTTAAGATTTAATTTTCTATTTTCTAACTCATCTTTAGTATCAGCCGTAACAAGTACATGCATTTGAAAATCAAATGTTTTAGTCTGACTAGCAGTAAACTGTTGAATATAATATTCTAAACTATCTATATCTTGTCTAATTCTTTCTTGAATAGTTATATCTCTTTCTTGTTGATATCTAGACTTTAAATCAGCTACTTCTTTATTTAACATATGAGATAGTACTGAAAAAAGAACAGGTATATGTTTTATAACTATCTTTACACCAGATATATTAGTTAAATTAGATAAATAACCAGGATATATATATCTAGGATAAGAAATAATAGTTAAAACAGTACAATATTTATCACTCATTATAAAATCTCTAGGATGCCATTCAATACCCTTAGGTGCTATCTCACTTTTAAATTTCATCACTAACCACCGTCCCAAAATCAGTTCTCATACCACCATTTAAGAAGTTATCTACAATAACTCTTAAATCATCATTAGATGTCTGAGAACTATCTAATCCACAATTAGCAAGACCAGTAATTACAGTTCTAAGTCTTTTCTGTAATATATCTGCCTTCTTATCCCTAAACAAAATATAATACTCTGTATCAGTAACATTATTATCTATAAAATCATTAGCTTTCATAATATCTTGATTAATTAATTTTCTAACAGCAGGATTACTTGCTTGATTAAACAATAATTGTAATCTAGCCAAATATCCACTTATATCTACAGGCCTGTCAGCACTAACCAACCAAAAATCAAAATCAATAGTATTATAAAAATTCTTTAAAGCCAATATAACATTATCTTGAGTTCCTTGATCTAAAATAAATATATTTCTAGGTCTAATCTTTACCCCTGTAACTCTAACTTTATTATCTAAGATAATACACCCATTATCAATAGCCTTAATAGGAATCCATGCTTCCGTATATTTACTACTTGGCACTTTTTCCGCGCTCTTGCTCGTATCTGATTTGCTCACTAAAACACCAACCTTTCCATACATATCTTCTTCTTTCTGTATAAAACTGATATATACTAATTAAAACACATAACACATTCTGATAATTTGGAATTGGAAATACTAATAATCCCGTTATACAAGCAGGAAGTATACATAAAATAGCTATCCAAATATTACTACCAGAAGGTAACAACAATAACATCAAAAGTGAAGCTCCAAGACCACACCCAAATATTAATAAATCAACAGGTCTAAATATATTAAATATCAATGTACCTCTCTTAGCATTAGCTGGTACCAAAAAACCATTCATCTATGTATCACACTCCTTACTTCTTATTAGGATCATAATTCTTATATCCTTCAGCTTCAATATTTTCTTTACGTTGTTTAAATCCAGCATCAATACTACTAGAAAGACGATTAGCAAGTTGATAAATTGCTTTTTCAAGATCGTCTCCAGTAAGACCACTCAAATCTGGATAATCAGCTATATGACTCCTAATATAACCCTCAAGATCTTTAACTTTAACACTTTCACCATTAGTATTAATCTCAATTAAATCTCTATTATAAATCTCAGGAACAGTTATACCAGAACTTCTAGCATTCTCAATTGCAGCCTGTACTTTAACATCGCCATTACCAGCTAAAGCATTATAATAAACTTCAGCCCTCTTTTGATCTAATCGAGCCTTAACTTCAGCTATTGTTGCATCCGCTGTTCCTTGTGTCATTCTTCCCTCAGCAACAGCCTGAAAACATGCAGATTGAGTATCTTCATATTGCTTTTGCAACCCCTTAATTTCACCAACACTATCAATAGCTGCATCTACTTGATTCATATATTGAAGAGCAATATTACTCTTTTGAGAAGCAGCAAATTTACCAGAATGATATCCACTTTGAATAGCTCCAAATGGAAGCGCTTTATCTTTACCAGCATCCCAGCCAGACTTAAGTGTTCCATAAGTATTTGAAATTCCTCCAGCAACATTACCAAGAGCTCTTTTCCCTCTTGCAAATCCAGAACGTAACGTTCCAAAAGGATTCATTAAACCATTCTTAGCAGCATTAGCCCTATTTTTAATAGAATCTCGTATAGCTTGACCTTTATTAGGACTAGTCAAGAAGCCTCCAACTTTACCAGCACCATCTCTAAAACTATTACCAATTTTACCAACAGCAGTAACCCCCATTCCTAAAGCTGCTGCTCCAAAACCAAATACAGAAGCTGCTGCTGTTTCTTTAAGTGAAGGTGATAAACTAAGAGCACCAGAACCTTTAAAGTTAGGAAATAAATCTGTAATTAATTTAGGTGCCTTAAGTGCAAATGAGAATAAAGCAACTATCATAATAATTCCTATCCATATTCTTGTCATACCAGAAGGATTTCCAACAGATGCCCAAAAAGCACTTTCTCCACCATTCCAACCTTCCATTATTAATGCAATTAAATAAAATACAAAATCAATAATAAGTACTCTAATAAAAACATCAAGATAAGTAGATATATATACTTTAAGCCAATTATTAAACATCTCTTTCTTAGGCTCCAAATAACCAACAAAAGCTACAGGAGCTAATATTTGTAATACAGCTAATTGAATAATTCTCATACCTACCTGTATAGAATAACTAATTATAAAATAACATATAAGAATTCCAACAAGAAGGGAAGCAACAAAATTAAATCTAATTAAAAATTCCTGATCATCAGTACCCGATATATTTCCATAAGCATTTAAACATTTACCCTTCATATATGAAAAATTTTTATCCTGAGCTATATTTAACCTCAATTGATTAATATAACCAGCATCACCAGCATCAGTACAAAAAACATCAGTTGCATCCGTAACCTGATAATCTAGTTCTGGATCAAGATTATAAAATGAAGTAAATAAATTTGCTGTTAAAGCTCCACCAAAAGTATCAGTATCTGCAACCTCAGGTAACAATAGTTTTTCAATAACATGATTTTTAATAACTAATACTTGAACTTGTCTTGTTAAAGCGAAAACATAACTAGACATACCAAACATTAATATAACAATAATTGCTTTCATTATAACAGACGGTATACCTTTTTCTTTATCTTTTATAGCATTATCTGGATCAATTAATCCCTGTATAAAAACAAATGCTATTCTAAATAACATTACTACACCAAGTAATATTCCAATTCTACCAAACATCTCATTTAAAGCTGCAGAATCTAACAACTCTCCATTAAGCATTAATTCAAATACATTAAACAAATCATATGCTAAACCATAAATTAACTCTAAAAGAAGGTAAACTATTGTTCTAAAAAATGATATTATCATTGGAACAAAGTTTAAATCCCCCTTTAAAAAATCAATAAAAGTAGCTCCAAAATAAAAGTTATTAAGCAATTAAATCACCTCATTTCAAACCAAATTCAATACCACATAAATCACTAGGTACTACATCCCATACACCATGTGCAATTGTTAAAAACAATTGCAATATTACAGGTACCATAAAAAATGCAATAGCTATAATAACACGCTTGAAAAAAGTAGATTGTGCTTTTTTCATTTCATTCTCATCATTAAGAAATATAGCTTTACCAAAATCCATCATACCAAAAACAATCAAAAGAACTGGTACCAATATCCAAATAATATCAATAATCTCTTGTATCTTAGCAATCAATTCAGTACCTAATGCTTCTTTACAACTAGGTTTTCCTTCACTACCACCACTCTTTTTAGTTAAACCACTAGTAGTACTTCCACTTTTCGTTGCTCCATTTGAATTAGAAGGCTTATTTGTAACGCTATTTGGAAAAGAATTTTCTATTGGTGAAGATGAACAAGCAGGATTTAAACCATTCGTACTTGCACAAGTAATAACAGGATATACTTTAAACTCTTTTTTACACGTCAAACAACTTTTCCCAAGTTCAAGAGGAGAAGGACACCCGTTCAAATTTTTAGTTATAGAAGAATCTATGTTAATAGGATAATCATCTTTACCAATTTTAACATTATCCCCATTTTTAACAGGTTTCCAAGTTGTAGCACTCTTCTCTCTAAATTTAAAAGTAACTTTACCATTTTTATCTTGATTTATTTGAATACAAGCTTTTTCTCCACAATGTGCACAACTACCTTCAACAGCCTCAGCCTTAACATTTATATTAAAACTAAATAATACTATAAATATAGTTATTATATAATAAATACCTTTCTTTCCAAACATATAAAGACACCTCTACTCATAGCTATTATAACACACATTGTAAAAAAAAAGAAGAAAATTTTTCTTCTTTTTTTTTATAACTTAGTAGCAGTTCTAACCATCTGATAAGAATAACCCATCTCATTATCATACCAAGCTACAACTTTAACTAACTTCTTACCATCTACATCTACTATACTAGTTAAATTACCATCTACTGTAGCCCCACAAGATGTACCAATAATATCACTAGATACAATTGGATCATCTGTATATTCAATTGTCTCACTAACATTTTTCTTAAAGCAATTATTTATTATTTCTTCTGTAACATTATTATCTTTTAATTCTAAAACTAAATCAACCAAAGATCCATCAGGAACTGGTACTCTCATAGCACCACCATTTAATTTACCCTCTAATTCAGGAATTACTTTACCAATAGCACTAGCAGCTCCAGTAGAAGTAGGAACTATATTAGCAGCACAACCTCTACCTCTTCTAGAACTAATCCCTTTCTTATGAGCAACATCAAGTGTAACTTGATCATTAGTATAAGCATGTATAGTAGTCATATAACCTTTAACTATTCCAAAATTATCATTCATTACCTTTAATACAGGAGCTAAACAATTAGTAGTACAAGAAGCAGCACTTATTACTTCTTCACTACCATCTAATATATCATCATTAACATTATATACTATCGTTTTCAAATCACCTTTAGCTGGAGCTGAAATAATAACTTTTTTAGCTCCAGCCTTTATATGACTCATAGCTTTTTCTTTATCAGTAAAAGCACCTGTACATTCAAAAACAACATCTATCCCTAATTCTTTCCAAGGCAAGTTATTAGGATCCATTTCACTATAAACATTTACATGTCTACCATCTATAATAATTCCCTTATCATCATGACTTATCTTATCCTTTTTATAAGTTCTATGATTAGTATCATATTTAAGTAAATAAGCTAACTGCTCACTATCAGTAAGATCATTTATAGCAACTACTTCTAATTCAGGATTTTCTTCCATTATCCTAAACACTAATCTACCTATTCTTCCAAAACCATTTATTGCAACTTTTTTCATTTAAACACTCTCCTTCTATCTCTCTAATAATAATGTATCAAAAAATAAAAATATTTTCAACAACATTAACAAAAAAATTACTATCTCAAAAAAAGAATTATTTAGTTATAAACCAAATAATTCCAGAAGCCATAAATAATATTAATGATATTATAAATATAATAACAGGTAAACTTATAAATGCAGCACTCTTTTCACTATTTGTATCAATTGAATTATTTTTCTTATACAATATCATTGTTTTCTGTCTTTCATTCTCCTTAGATTCACTAGAAGCATTAGCATACATATCATTCAAATTACCACAGTTATCTCCCAAAATATTACCATCACTATCAACTATTTGATTATTCTCATTACAGTATGCCCCTTCAACAAATTCCATCTTATTACCATCATATACTTTACCAGTATCATCATCTACATAATAAGAAACAATATTATTTTGAATCTCTTCTCTCTCAGTCTCTTTTCCCTCTACAACTACTTCTTCTGAATCCCTATTACCACTACTAGAAGTAGTACCATTCATTCCAATATTAGATACATTAGGACTAACTTCCCTCATAGACCCATTATTACTTTCAACTACAGAAAATTTATTATCTTTATTAACCCCATTATTTACAACTCCAAGTTCATTATTACTTATACCTTCATTTTTTGAAGCAACATTTGCAGTAGCTCTCTCGTTTTCACTCATACTACTCATATCATAGCCAGCATTTTGCTCCATATAATACGTTTTTCTATCCTTATTAACCTCATTAACAACTAATTTAACAGCATCTTTTTCAGGCATCTCTAAAAGTTTAGGTCCCCAAACAGGATCTTTCATAAGTTCCTTATATTTCATCATTACCAATTCTTGCATTGATAAATTTTCATATGAAGTATCATAAGCAACGCCTCTTGCCTCATCTACATTTATTTCTTTTCTAACCCCATCATCATATTTAACAACCTTAGAAATATCACTATCTGCTAATATCTCCCTTTCATCAGCTATTTTATTTTTAATATTTTCTTGTTTAGTAGCTTTATTAACTTGTTCAGGATTATTATTAGCCGAATTACCAGGTGCTACTCCAACACCAGCCCTAGCTCTTCTCATAGCACTACCCATTATTTCAGCATTCAATCCTAGATCTTTAATCATATCTTGAACCATTACTGCTTCATTCTTATCAGCAACAATAAATCTAAATCTAATTTGCCTTACATTAATCCCAATACCTCTCAACTGTTCACAGAAAGCTCTTAAACAATCTCTTTGACTCTGTATATCCTTAATACCATGTAAAGATATACAAATTTGATTATCTTTGATAGCAGCAACATTCCTATTATCCATATATACAACTACTTCTGATAATTGTCTAGCATTTTTCTTAGTCCAATAAACACAAGTTTTACCACTACTAAGTCTTATTCCTTTCAAATTATAATCTGAATTACCAGGTACATCTACTACACTATAATTCATACACAATCACTCCCAATACTATATATCCCCCTCTTACTTACCACCCTATATTATTAATATAATTATATCATGCCAATGTTAATTTGTAAAACAAATTAACAAATACTAAATATTATAAATAAAAAAAAAGAAAGATATTAATATAAATCCATAGGATTTATAGCATATCCTCCTTTATAAGGTTCCCCTTTAAATAAACAAAAATGCAAATGTGTACCACCATAAGGATTACTAGGTGATCTAGCAGGTATAACATAACCAGTATTCCCCATTGAAGCAATCGCATCACCACTATTAACTTTACTACCAACTCTTACGTATATGTTATGAAGATGCATATAAACAGTATAATAATTATCAACATAATGTTTTATAACAACAAAATTACCTCTACCACCATTACATGAACTACCAGCAAAATCACAACCACCATTTACACTTATAACTTCTCCACTATTAGCAGCCTTTATTTTAGAATCATATCCATTATAACTATAAAAATCAACAGCCTTATGTGAAAAACTATAATAAGTAGTAATAACATAATTACCCTCAATTGGTAAAACCCATTTATTAATAGGTACACTAACATTATTAGATATTGGTGTTGCCGTTGTCTTTACAACCTCTTTATCAGCCATATCTACTTCATTAATGACAAATTCCATCTTATCATTATTTTTTAATAGACGATTAAAATCTCTATTATCATATGACAGATACATATAAAAAACTAATATTGTTATACACAAAAGAAAAATATTTATTAACCATTTACGAATCCTCATAAAAAAACACCCCTAAACAGGTGTTTATTTTATAATATTTAATAGTTAATGTCAAGTTATTTATACTAATCCATCTCTTTAATTGCAGTCAAAGCTGCTATCGTACCATCTGCAACAGCCGTAGTTAATTGTCTTATTTCTTTAACCCTAGTATCACCAGCTACATAAATACCCTTAACATTAGTACGACAAGCTACATCAGCTATTATATAACCATTATCATCCATTTTAATTAAATCAGAAAAATTACTATTACTAGGTTCTTGCCCAATAGCAACAAACAAACCATCTACTTTTATCACTTTTCTTTTATCAGTATTATTATTAAGTATTTCTATTTCTGTCAACTTATCCTCACCAAGAATTTCAGTAACAACCGTATTATAAATAAATTCAATATTATCTTTCTTTTCTAATTTATTAACTATTATTTTATCTCCTCTAACTTTATCCCTACGATATATAATATATACCTTTTTACAATACTCAGACAAAAACAAAGCATCACTAACAGCCGTATTTCCACCACCAACAACTGCTACTACTTTATTTTTATAAAAAGCGCCATCACAAGTAGCACAGTATGAAATACCTTTACCTAATAATTTATCTTCATCTTTTAGACCTAATTTCCTATTTTGTACCCCAGTAGCAATTATAACAGCCTTAGCTTCAAATTTATTATCATTAGTAATAACTTTCTTAGTCTTACCCAAATCTTCTATTTTAAATACTTTTTCATATATTATTTCAGCACCCAATTCTATAGCTTGATTATATAAATTAGTCGCCAAATCAAAACCACTAATACTCTTAAATCCAGGATAATTTTCTACTTCCTTAGCATTAACAATTATACCAACATATGATAAACCTTCTAATAATAAAACACTCTTACCAGCACGTCTTGCATATATAGCAGCTGTTAAACCAGCAGGCCCTGCCCCTATAATAATAATATCCTTCATTATTTCACCATCTTTAAAATATCTTCTTTAGATTTTAAACCAACACTTCTAGTAATCTCTTTACCATCCTTAAAAGCAATAACACAAGGAATACTACTTATCCTATATTTCAAAGATAAATCCTCATTATCATCTACATTAACTTTACAAACCTTTATCTCTTTACCAACTTCTTCCATAATAGGTCCAAGCATTCTACAAGGCCCACACCAAGAAGCCCAAAAATCAACTAATACTACTTCTTTACTATCCAATACTTCCTTTTTAAAATTATCTTTATTTAATTCCTTAACCATCTAAATCACTTACTCACTTTCAATTATTTAATATTATATTATATTCCCCACAAATAGTATACTACAAATATATAAATAATAAAAGTATATTTAAATATAACAAAAAATGTACCAAAGTACATTTTACGGATTATTGATTTTATTATTCAAACTTGGAATAATACTATTTCTAATAGTAGATCTTCTATCCTTTAACTCTTTATTAATATTATTAAGAGTTCCTTCCTTTAAACCTTTACCATCAACAGTTATATTCTTTTTTATAGTTCCATTTACTTTAGAAACACTTTTTTCCAAATCTTCAATTTTATTACAAATTACTTTTAAACGATAAACAACATTTTTTAATTTCTTCTTCTTATCCTCATCCATTATTACACATCCCTATCAAAATTTGTAACAGTATCACTAGATAATTTATTATAAAGATTAATTGTATTATCTAACACTTTAACATACTGATTTCTCTTCTCAAAAATAAATTCTACATCATTATTAAAATTAATAAAAGAATCAGCAAAATCTAATTCATTAGTCGAATCATAAAAACCAGAAATATTAGTAAACAACTCACCAATTTTCTTTAAAGTTTTTCTCTCTTCATTAGCATACATAGAAATCTGTTCCATATTTTTTAAAAGAAACTCTTCTCTAATATTTCCCCTATTCATATAAACCACCTCTAATTATAGATATAATCAAAACTATTAATCTTAATCTCTTCTAAATCACTTATCTTACTTTTTACTTCTTTTTCTATTTCTTCAATTTGAGAATATAAACTACTAACATCTTTTTTAACATTTCCTAATTTATTTTTTTGATCAACAATCTTCTGTTTAGTATTTCTTATTCTACTTAATTCATCATAATAAAAACTATCATCAATTTTATTAAACTCATTAATTACAGACTTAGCTTGATTATAACAATTATCAATAGCACCAAGAACACTATTTTTATTATTCAAATCACAAGTAATCTTCTTCCCTAAATCGCTATATTTATCGTAAATAAATTTTAAAATATCTTTTTTCTCATTAAGAGATTGAAAAAACAAATCACTCTCTTTTTTTTCTAAATAAATCTTATTTTCAAAATCAATAGACTTACCATCTTGCCAATTAATAGTAGCATCCTTTAATTGATTAAATAAATTTAATAATATTTCTTCATAACTATTTAAATATCCATTTAAAGCATCTATCTCAGTTCTTAATTCATCACAATCAATCTTTAACATATTATCACCATCCACTTTTTTACAAATATATGGTAATCTATTTTACAAAATTACCATATATTTAGAAAAAAGTAAAACTTTTTTCTAAGCTTTTGTACTACTACTAAATGCACTTGAAATACCACTTGCAACTTCACCGTATTTTTTAACAGCAGCATTAATTTGACCTTGAAGTGAACCTTCACCATCTGTTAAATATTTAAAAATATCTTTGATTGCAGCAGCAACATCATTAAAGCATTGTTCAACAGCTTCTGCTTGACCATGTCCAAGAAAAGCAGTATCAGCACTCAAACCAGCAGTAATAGATTTAAGAGCAGCTTCAATTTCATTTTCTACATTAGCAAGATTATTTGCTACTTTAGAAGCTTCACCTTCATCAATAGTAACACCCTTAGGTCCTTTTTCTTGAATACTTGAAATATCTAAATCTAACTCAACTGGATCAATTGCAGCTAAACTTGGTTTTTCTCCACCAGTATTTTCAGCCCAATTCTCACCTGCTTTTTGAACAGCATCTCTAAACGCGTCAAATGCAGCAGTAACAGTTTCACCAGATTTCTTAACAGCATCTTTAAATCCCTCAAAAAATGTAATAGCTTCAGGAGCATACCAAACAGTAGACATTGGAACAACAACTCCTCCGCCTAGTTTTTCACAAATTCCTTCACCTGCTTTTTGAGCAACACCATTAATAACATCTCTTAAAGCATTTACTTCTTCAACATTGTATCCTGATACTTCACCAGAACCACCAAATATTCCCATAACATTCCTCCTTCTATTTTCGTACTTTATGTACATTATAATTATAATACACTACAATAATATATTGCAACCATTTTTACAAGAAGTTAATTTATATATTATTTATAGTATAATTAACTACCATTCTTTTCAGTAATTAATACTAATTCAGTTGCATTTCTAATATCAGTATTTACAACTATATCATTATTAGAATATATAGTATTAGTCATTTTATTTAATAAAATATATTCTTTTTCTAAATCTAAAGATTCTCCCGTTAAGTCACTTACAGATTTAACTACTAATTTTTTTACTTTCCATATCAATTCATTTATAGGAATAAATAAATCAAAATCACAATCAATCTCAGGAACAATTAATCTTACCAAAACTTTATTCTTCATCTTCATCATCCTCTTTAATTAGATCGTTAAACTCCAATACTTTCATAAGTTCAGCATCGCTTTCTTTAATGCAAAAACCATAATTAGTAGGATACTTAGCAGTATGCTCTTTCGTAACCTTAGATAATCTAAATGATTGTTGTTCTCCAAAACCATCACCAATCCAAATACCATCAGAATTATTCTTAAGTTGAGAATACCAACTATCAAATTCTAATGCTTTTAAATTCTTAGAACTATCTAAAAAAATCACATTACTATTTTCACTTTTCTTAATAGCTCCTAATAAAGTTTCTAATTTAGAAACAGATTCAATCTTATTTTTTAATTTATCCAAACCAAACAATACATAAATAACATTATATTGATTATTAGAATTTTGATTATTTTCAAATTCAATCATACTATCCAAAACCATATCAAAGTTATCATCATAATATTTAATATTTGCCTTTTCTTTTGCAGTTGGAAGCAATTGAACAGCATCTATAAAAAATGTATACAAATTAGGTATCTTACTAAATACATCAAGAAGTGAATCAACAAATGAATCCAATTTATCAATTCTTCCAGATGTAATTGTTGTAGCCTTAAACATACTAAAATCAAATTTTATAACCTTCAATGTATTCTTAGAAATACCAATAGGAACCTTTTGAATAGTACTAATTTCTTTTTCAATAATATCAAATGTAACTTTATCAGGTAAAGATGGAATAGCAGGAGCAACTTTAGTATTAAACTCTTTCAACTTTTTAGATACTTCTCCAACAAATTCCATTACACTATGCTCTTCATCAACAATAGATGCTGTCTGAAATTCATGCATTCCACCATTATAAGCAAGACCTCTACCTAAAATATCACGTGGTTTAACATTACACTTCATATTAAAAGTATTATAATAATCAGAAGGATCTGTTAAATGAAGAGCATATCTATTTTCAAAACATTGACCAACTCTTCTACCAATAGTAGCAGGAGTATTACATGTTAATATAAAATACACTCCATATCTAGAACAATCTCTTCCCATAGAAGAAATATCTTCATATATATCATTATATATTTCCAAAATAGCTTCATAATTATTTAATATAAATAAAATTTGAGGTAACTTACTTTCATTTTTCGCATTATAACTATCAAGCGAACCACCATAAGAAGCTAATAGCTTCTTACGATTCTTAATTTCTTCCATTATTAATTTAAATACATTCTTAAATTTCTCATCTTCACCCATACATACAATTCCACCAACTTGTGGAAAACTTTCAAACATTCTTAAAGATTCAGAACCATAATCAATTATATATATATTTAACTCTTCAGTCTTATGTAATATACAACTTGAATATATTATAGAACTAACTAATCCTTCACGTTCTAATTCATCATTACCAAAAATAAGAGAATTACCTTTTTCTTTTAAAGAATATGTTAATAATCCTTGTTCCTGCTTTTCAGGAGCATCATACTCACCAATTATAGCCTCAACATTGTAAGCAAATGATTTAATCGCATACTTTTGAATTAAATTATTAATTAAAATAATAGGATCAATATTATTCAACCATAATCTTTTAGCCTTCTTATTACTAATTTTAGATACTTCAATAATACTTGCCATTATTGCTGATAATTGCTCTCCTTGCGGCTCAATCTTTATACCACCACCAGCTTGAATACTTTTTATAAAATTACCAGTATCATCAATAAAATTAACACTCTTATCAACTTGCTTAATTATCTTTTCAGAAGGATAGTATTTAGCACCACACCAGCCTGATTGACCTAAAGCAAAATATTCATCATAACCAACTTGCAAATAGAACCTACCAGTTTGTTTCAAAGCAGCAGCATCAGGCCTTTTCAACATTTCTTTACTATCAGAAGCATCATTAACCTTTAAACACACTCTAAACTTAGTATTAGACCATATTTGATCATTAACAACACCACTAGGTTTCTGTGTTGCTAATATTAAATGAACACCTAAACTTCTACCAATACGAGCAACACTAATAAGATTATCCATAAAATCAGGTTGTTGACTCTTTAACTCAGCAAACTCATCACATATTATAAATAAATGAGGTACTGGTTCATCTAACTTACCTTCCTTAAAAAGTCTCTGATATTTATATATATCCATCGTACTTTCGCCCAATTTATCTCTAGCACTATTAAATAAACCTTGTCTTCTCTTTATTTCACTATCTATACTTACCAAAGTTCTGTCCATCTCTGCCTTATCTAAATTTGTAATAGTACCAGCTAAATGAGGTAAAACAACTCCTGTAGTCCTATTCTCAAACGCAAGAGCTAATCCACCACCTTTATAATCTATCAAAATAAAAGATACTTCATATGGACTATAATTAACACACATTGATAATATATATGTAATAATAAATTCAGATTTACCAGAACCAGTAGTACCAGCAATCAAACCATGAGGTCCATGAAATTTCTCATGTAAATCCAAATACATTAAATTACCCTCTTCATCAACACCAACTTCAGCCTTTAAACTTGATGTTGAATCATTCATATCCCACCTATTAAGTATATTTAACTGCTCTACTTTACCAACTTTTTCCATCTCTAAAAATGTTATAGCATCTGGTAATTGCTTATTACCATCTTGAAACTCAATAGGAATATTAGATAATTTCTTAGCAATAGCCATCATATCAATACCATAATCTATTTCATCCTTAAATTGAATTTGTTCTTGTTGTTCAAATGAATTAATCAATACAGATGACACATTTTCAGAAAGATTAATAAAATTATTACACTTACTTGGTAATTTATTCAATGAATTTTCTAAAATTATCAAACTAAATCCCATATTAGCATCCATCTCAGTCATAGTTTTAACAAAGCCATGTCTTTTAATTGAATCATAATCATCAGCTATTAATATATAGTAAGGTTTAGTTTGAACAACCCCTTCATTTTCAGAAGCAAATTGTATCCTATTTTGAATTTCAAAATTCAAATAATCACATATTTTCTTAGCACTATCGTTATTAGTAGAAAAGAATCTCAAACTCTTATCATTAGAAAATGAATGATTTAAATATTTTATATATTCCCACTTATCTTCATTATTTTTATTTGTAAATACAACTAACTTAATATCATCATACCCATAAAAAGTTATTAATTGCAATATAATATTATTAAGTAAACCATAACACTTACTATTAATTCCCATAACAGCAGTTATCTTATTTTTAAAGAAAGAATACCCAATAGGAACATCTTTTATATACTTATATTTTTCAACCAATGCATCAGCCCTTTTTCTCAATTCATCTTCATCAATAGTAAATCCCTCTTCAGGATAATTAACTTCAACATCCAGAAGAGCATTTCCCATCCCAATTCTAACTTCAAGAAAATCACTTTGCTCTATTCTTTTGTCCCAAAAATTAAATTTAGCCGTCTTTATTATAGGCAAGCATTGTTGTACTGGAATTAAGTTTTCTATTAATATATCTCTTTGCAAATGTTCCTCATTTGCCAAATCTTTCTCTCTTTCTTTTAAATAAGCCGTATATTTATCAATAATTTCCTTATTTGTACTTTCACGTATTTTCTTATTAAACATCTTCGTCAAAGAAGGCCAAACAATCATTGATAATAACATTGCTCCAGACGTAGCCAATTGAGGCCAAGCATTCTTAAAAGACACTTCACCAGTTTGAATCTTACTAACAGTATTTACTACCATAATCAAAGAAACAAGTCCCATCGTCATCATTGGCCCCATTGTTAATATCAAAGGCATCTTCTCTTCACCTTCTTGTTTAGGTGGAGGACTCAAATCTATTTCTTTCGTTTTAATTGTCCTTCTTATTCTTGGTGATTTAGAAAAATACTGTTCTTTAGTATATAATTCTTCATCTTTTACCTCTATATCCTGTGGTTCTTCACTATTAACTAAACTAACAACATTTAAATTAGCCCTACTAGTATCTAAATTAACTTTATTCATAGGATTATTAATAAGTAACATACCATTCAAAACCATTATTTTTAATCCATAAATATTAATAAAATCACCACTTTTAAGATAATAATCCTTAAAATTATCTATAACATCATTTATATATATAGCATCATCATTTGTTTTACTCAAAACAACTCTATGATCTCTTACTGAAGCAACAGCACATGCACCATTCAAAAAATCACAAGAAAATTGCAAATTACAAGATTGATTATTACCTATAGTAATATTCAAATTATCTCCATAAGAATATGCCAAAAAACTATCATCAAACAAATCAGAAACATATATTAAATAATCCCTATCCTTATTTCTTCTTATAACATAATAATTATTAGCCACTAAAGGAACCGAAGACTCCTCACCACCATTTATTATAATAGAAGTATCCCCAGCAGAGTATAAATACCATTGACCATCTCTAGCCTCTATATTTATTAATTTAGATTCCTCTTCAAGATTTTCATCAAAACTAAAACTACCTAAAACTTTTTTAGGAATAGAGAAAGTCAATATTTTATCCAATAAATATAAATATATTTTCATATCATTCACCTATACTCTCTTTATTTATTATAACACATAATAATTATTATTTATATATTTTTAAATAACTTCATAACCTAACTCCCCTATATTAACATTATACAAAAAAATAGTTTAATTGTCTAATAATATTTTAAATATAAAAAGATTTTTAAAAAAAATAATTTATCAAAAAGCAAAAAAAAATACTAATTATAATAATTAGTATTTTTTAATATTCTCTTACCTTACTAGCCTTATCCGTCATAAAAATAGAAATCAAAGAAACAAATAATAATCCAACAAATATTACATAGATACTACTTCCAGTTTTAGGATTAGATACTTGATTTGAAGAAATAGTAGAAAATGTATAATATGTATTACCTAATACCTGATTTTCAAAACCAAAAGATTCTAATTTATAAGTTAACTCTACTTGAAAAGCATACTTACCACCAGATTTTAAATTTTTAACTGTATAAACACTACCATTTGTACAATCACTTATTGTTCCAACTACATATGAACTTCCAGTAGAAAAAGTTGTACCAGATTGTGGAATCATATAAATATCACATTTAGCATTGCTTCCATTTGGTAAATCTTTTATATTAACCATCAAATCCAAACTATCACTATAAGCTTTCTTTAATGATAAACTAACTGTCGGATTAGTAACTACATCTGAAATAGAATTTTCAGAAGCACTCTCAGAAAAAGTACCAACTAAACTCTTTGTACCAGCTTCAAAAGTAGTCAAATTTATCTCAAGTTTCGTAATATTATCAGCTGTAATTTTCTCACTACCATTAGAATCTTCATGTGAATATACAATATCATCACCTAATTCTAATGTAATTCCATAATCACTAAGTTTATTTTCATCTAATCTATTAATATCTACATCATATTCCTTTCCAATAGAATATAACATTGATGCTGCCACTAAATCAATATAGAAAGCTTGATAAGCTTCTTCCTTTTTGTTTTCAAATGATCCACCTTTACCAAATACTATTTTATTATTAGTCTCATCATAAGTAAATGTAACCCACCAAACACCATAATCATTAAAAGAAGGTTCAACTTTTAATATTTTTCCAGTTTCATCTAAAGTATATTTTATCTTATCTTCCTTACTAGACTCAACCCAACTATCAGAAATCTTCTTCCATACTCCATTATTAGTTGTCGTAGTAGTATCTGTAGAAGTTTCACTATTTGTAGTATCATTATTTGTACCACTATTTGTATCATCATCTGTCCAATCAGGATTTGTCACATCACCTTCACCATCATCAGTTACCTCCTCAGTTGGATCATCAAGATCACCATCACCATCATCATCCTCAGCATATACACTCATACCAAAACACAACAAACATAATATCACTAACAAAAGTTTTTTTAATTTATCCATAATATCCCTACTAACTTCCTCTCTATTCTAATACTATCACAAATATTATATATTTTCAATTAAAATAAAATATAATTAATAAAATATATATTATCTCTTCTCACTACTAACTAATTTAGCATGTACAACAACTCTTCTATCACCAGCATTATTACATGTAGATAAAGTAACTATCCTATCAGTTTTACTTATATTAGCCCCAAAATCAAAACTACTTCTACTCTTTAACATTTTAAGAAACAAATAATAATTATTTTCAGAATCAAATATAGTTTGTAAATAATCATTAACAGGTTCTATCTCATATACTGAAAATATTTTCCAAATTGACTTTTCTTTCTTAGTAACTAATTTTATATAATGATTATTTTTATTTTTCTGCCATTTATTCTTTAAAAGATTAGGTAATTGTCCAAACATAGTCTTATTTAATAAATTATGCCCATATATAATAGTATTATTATCTAATTCTTTAAAATCATTTCTATAATCAACAAATACCCAACCAATATTAGTCTTACGATTATAAAAATCATGAGTTAAATAATAATCATTATCTTTATGTTGAACCAATGGATAATTAATATTAGTCCCATTAACCTGAATCCATCCCACAGTCTCTTTATTTTTTACTTTATATCTACCCAAATCAACATTTATATATTTCAAATCACTAGGATATTCTTTATTATTATATTGTTTTACACTATTATTACTACTTGAACCACTTGTCTTATAATCATCAATAGTATTCTCTATACTAACTATTTCATCAACTTCTTTATCTAAAGTACTAATAAACTTTTTATTTCTTTCATTTTGAACATACCACCTAGTCAAAACAAATACACAAATTAAATATACTAATATAGAAATAGACATCACTATCTTTAATAAATATTTTTTATGTTTATTTTTCATATAATCTCCTACCTGCCAATATTATATTTATATAAAAAAAAATGTTAATTTAAAAAGTTTTCTGGATCAACATTAACATTTTCAAGTTTTAATTCATCTTTAAATTTCTCTTTAAAAACAACTAATTCTTTTTTTATTACATCAGGATACACAGATTTAGAAAATCTAATCGCATCATAAATATTTTTAAAACATACCGTTTGTCTATTCTCATATACAGCATTAGAAAAAGCCTGCCTAAGCAATACTAATGCAATATCTGGATATCTAGAAGAAACCTCATAAACTCTTTTAAATTCACTAGTCATCCCAACAATAAATTTCATTATTTCTTGCTTTTGAAAATCTGTATATGCTAACTTAACATTAGTTTGATACTCAATCTTAGGTAAAGTCTTCAACAATATCTCAACACATTGTTCTTCAGTAGGTTCTGCAACATCAACCTTATCAAACCTTCTCATAAAAGCCTTATCTCTTAAAACATAATGTTCATATTCATAAGTTGTTGTTGCCCCAATAATCTTTATCGTTCCACGACTTAAACCTTCTTTAAACATATTAGCTAAATCTAATCTACCATCACCAATTAAAGTATGTATTTCATCTATAAATAAAATAACTTTATCTAATTGTTGCAATTCTTGTACTAATCTTAGAACTCTATTATCACCATTACCATCATTACCTAAAAGAGCTGTTGTATTAACTCTAAATATTCTAAAACCCAAAAGAACATTAGGAACTGCATTTTTCTGGATTCTATATGCTAATCCCTCAACAATAGCTGTTTTACCAATACCTGGCTTACCAACTAATATAGCAGACTTCTCAGGAGTCAACAAAACTAATATTAATTTCTTAATTTCTTCATCCCTAGCAATAGAAGGATCTGTAATATACTTATTACTAGTCATTTCATCAGCATATCTAGAAAGAATACTATCATTATTCATTTACATCATCCCCTACTTCATTGACAAAATAATTAACATTCCCCACATAAAACACGTAACCATAATAGCAGCCAAAAACAAAGCATCAGTAAAACCTCCACTGGTTCTTACCCTATAATCATAAAACATTTCAAAGTTTTTATTTTCATCCTTAGGCATCTGATTATCCTTTATTTCAACTGGTAACTTATTTTCATCAATAAACTTCATATCATACCAACCTTTCCAATTCACTTTTAACTTCTTTATCATCTACATTATTAATAATGTTTCTCAATTTTAAATCTTTATCATATATTTTTAATTTTTCTTCATAAAATAATAACTTATCTTCAACACTCTTTATTACCTTATGAATAGCATTTCTACTAATACCTATATTATCACTAATTTCACTTAAAGACAAGTTATTAAAATAATAATCTTCAAAATAACTTCTTTGCTTATCATTAAATAATTCTGAATAATAATCATAAAGTACTATTAAATAATCTCTTCTATTCATATTACAAATCCTTAAACAACCCATAAATATATTTTTCTATATCAAATTTTTCCAAATCATCAACCCCTTCACCAAGACCAACAAACTTAACAGGAATATCAACTTCTTCTTTAATAGCCAATACAATACCACCCTTTGCAGTACCATCTAATTTTGTTAACACTATTCCCGTTATATCAGTTATATCTTTAAATGCCTTAGCCTGAACAATACCATTTTGACCAGTAGTAGCATCTATAACAAGTAAAGTCTCATGAGGTGCAGTTGGCACTATTTTTTTTATAACTCTATTAATTTTTTCTAACTCTCTCATCAAATTATCTTTATTTTGAAGTCTACCAGCAGTATCTATCAAGACAACATCATAACTCTCTTTTTCAGCCTTCTCTAAAGCATCATACATAACTGCAGAAGGATCCTTAGAATTAGATTTAACAACAGAAGCATTAATTTTTTCTCCCCATTCTTCTATTTGTTCTATAGCTCCTGCCCTAAAAGTATCACCAGCAACTAACAAAACCTTCTTACCATCATTTATCATTTTAGATGCCATCTTACCAATCGTAGTAGTCTTACCAACACCATTAACACCAACAAATAGTATTACAGTAGGCCCTTCATCATTATAATGTATCTTACTATCTATAACATTACCAGATACATACATAACAAACAATTCATCAACGATAATATCTTTCAAATAACTGCTATCAGTAATTTTCTCACTCTTAACCCTTAGCTTTAATTTATCAACAAATTTCATAACAGTATTTATACCAATATCAGCCATAATTAAAATATCCTCTAATTCTTCAAAATAATCCTCATCAATATTCTTATATTTACGACTCAAATTAGATAATTGAGAAATAAATTCTTTTCTAGTCTTTTCTAATCCTTTATCATATTTCTCAACATCTTCCTTATTATTATTAAAAACTTTCTTAATCTTATCAAACAATCCCATATAAATACCTCCTCTAAAATATTATAACATAAAAAAAGACCAATAGGTCTTTTTTATTAATTACTAAATAGTTTTTTATTAAATAACATAACTAACAAGAAACTAATTGATACTGCAATAATTATAACTAGTAAATGTAAAGAACCAGTCTTTGGATTACTTATACCCTCTATATTACCAGAATTAGAATTATTTATAACATCATTTTTAGGATTATCAACAAATACAACTTTATCATCTGATGTAGATGATGGTGCACTAGGCAAATCATCATCTAGTACTAAATCAATAGCCAATCCATCACCATCTTCACTTTCAGATACAGTAAAATTAGTTGTTTTAGTTATACCATCATATGTAGAAACAAGAACATATTCACCAGCTACACTATTATCATTTAAAGTAACAGATATTTCTTTATTACTACTTAAACTATCTCTATTAATTGTAAACTTATCACTTAAATCATTTGAATGTGATGTATCACTAGCACTATAAATCTTAGTTTCCACAGAATCATAATCAGTAACATTATCAAATTCATAGGTAACATTTAAAGTACTACCATTACTTATAGTTTTTTCTATATCAAAAGAACTATTTGTATTACTTGTATTTCCAGAATCAGTATTACCTGAATTATTATTACCGCCATCATTATTTCCTGAATTATCATTATTTCCTGAATTATCATTATTTCCTGAATTATCATTATTTCCTGAATTATCATTATTTCCTGAATTATCATTATTTCCTGAATTACTTGCAGTACCATTATTAGTATAAGCTCTAACAGGAGCAACTTTGCCATCACTATCATCTGTTGTTAATGGAAGCCAACTACTATCACTTGAAGCCATATATGAAGATCCACCTACATTACCAGAAGATGACGCAAGAAAAGCATCAGAGTTATATACCCAATAATACTTATTACCCATATCATAAAGTTTTATACCTATAATGAATTTATTATTAGTAATATTAGTTTCTGGAACACTTATAGTTGTATAACCTGCATGATCAGTTGTTCCTTCATATATTTTTGTAAGTTGATTAAAATTATCACTATTAGCAAACAAAACATCATATCTCAAACCACCATAAAAAGCAAAGAAATTAACTTTTTTCAAAACTTCAGATCCTGAACTCTTTTTATCAAAAACATTTGCCATATATAATTCATTAGTAGGAGAATCATAAGCAGCATTAACTCCTAGCTTATCATTTATATACATATTATCTTCTTTAACATTAGTAATATTATGAAATCCAGCTAAATTAGTACAAATATTAATATCTTCATATGAAATATAATAGTAACCACCATCTCCTACATTTGCATAATTACCTGCAGCATCTTCAAAACGATCACCATAAGAATTTTTTACAAGCCAAGCACCATTATGTTCAGGACGTTGAGGAAAATTAGAAGCTTCTATAGTATCATCCCAACCAATAATAGTTACAGCATGATTGGCAATTTGATTAGATCCAATCGTTTCAGGATGACAATTACGTCCTCCTTCTTCACAAACATAACCAGTATAACTAGAACCATCATAATTATAATATTTTCCATTAACAAATGGGCCAATAATATTATGATCATTATCTATAGTATCATTTGGAGTCTGTATATCAAAATAACTAACAGCTGCAATAGCTCCATTATTTACAAGATATTTCTTTATCTCACTTTTAGTATCATTACTACATGGTCCTTGATAATCAGCAATAAACATTGAAACATCATTAACAACATATGGAACATTTTTACCAGATATATCAGACAAACTAACATTAGGATTAGTTATTAAAGAAAATGGTGCATCACTCTCATTAACAGGTCCTAATCTATTAGCAAAATAAGCAGAAGAATGGAAATAATTTCCACCAGAATTAAAAGGTCTAGGAAAAGGCAAAAAACTTTCAAACAAATTTCCTTGAGTTGACAATTCTAAATGTGCTTCACTAAAATTATGAGAACCCATATTATTAACTAACATATTAGATTCAACACTATCAAGAGTAGCAAAAGTCCAACACATTTGAGTCTCTCCTTGATTCTTCAAAGCAGAAACAAAATTATGTTCTCTCAAATCAAATTTTGAACTTGAAGAACTTGCTATAGGACTACCTACACTATTAAAAAAACTATTACTATGTTTACACTTAGTTGGCTCTAACGCATCCGGATTTTCATCCTTAAGCAATAGCCATTTCTTATATTGTTCAGTATATTCACACTCCATAACAACAATATCCTTAGCATAAACATTTACTTTCAATATAAAAAACATTAAAAATATAAATAAAAATTTAAAATATTTCTTCACAAAAAACACTCCTTACTATACTATAAAATCATTATAACACATTATATAAAAATTTACAAAAAAAAATTGTTTCTTTTTAGAAACAATTTTTTATTATTTATCATCTTTCTTTTTTTCTTTTTTATTAGGTTCAATATCTATATCATAAACTTCTCGTATTTTATTTTCAATTTCTATCATTATATCAGGATTATTCTTTAAAAATAACTTCGTATTTTCTTTACCTTGTCCAATTTTATCACCATTATAAGCATACCAAGCACCACTTTTATCAATTATATCAGCTTCAACAGCTAAATCGATAAGTTCCCCTTCATGACTAATACCAGTACCATACATAATATCAACAACAGCAGTCTTAAAAGGAGGAGCAACCTTATTTTTTACAACCTTAATCTTAGTAGAATTACCAATAACATCACTACCTTGTTTAATTTGCTCACCACGTCTTATATCTAATCTAACAGACGAATAATACTTTAAAGCCTTTCCACCTGGAGTAGTTTCAGGATTACCAAACATAACACCAACCTTTTCTCTTAGTTGATTTATAAAAATAACAATAGTATTTGTCTTGTTAATAGTACCTGATAACTTTCTTAAAGCCTGAGACATAAGACGAGCTTGAAGTCCAACATGAGTATCTCCCATCTCACCATCAATTTCAGCTTGTGGTACCAAAGCCGCAACAGAATCAATAACAACTATACTAACAGCCTGACTCTTAACTAAAGTATCACAAATCTCTAAAGCCTGCTCACCAGTATCAGGTTGAGATAACAATAACTCATCAATATCCACACCTAAAGCCTCAGCATAAACAGGATCTAAAGAATGTTCTGCATCAATAAAAGCAGCTCTTCCACCATCCTTCTGTACTTCTGCAATAGCATGCAACGCAAAAGTAGTTTTACCTGAAGATTCAGGACCATAAATTTCTATAATCCTACCCTTAGGATAACCTCCAACTCCCAATGCTATATCTAAAGCAAGAGAACCACTACGAGAAACTTCTACTTTAACCTTTTCTTGCTCACCTAATTTCATTATTGAACCTTTACCAAATTGTTTTTCTATATCAGCAATAACCTGAGCTAATGCCTTATCTTTTTCAACTATCTTGTTCATTTTAATCTCCTTTACTTATCTATAATGCAATTATAATACACTAAACTAGCTTTGTCAAGAAAAAAACATACAAATGTTTGTTTTTTATTATTTATGATAAGTCTCATTATTTAATATCTTAAAAGATCTATAAATTTGTTCTAAACATATCACTCTAAACAATTGATGTGGAAAAGTCATTTTAGAAAAAGATAATCTATAATTAGCCATTTTTTTTATATCTTCATGAACACCATCAGACCCACCTATAATAAACACAATATTAGAATTAACCATTAGAGTTTTATCAATAAATTGAGAAAACTCTAATGAATTCATTTCTTTACCATCAATATCAAACACTACAACATAATCTTTTATATTTATATGATTAATTAATAATTCTTTCTCTTTATTAATATTACTATCATTAACTTCATCTATAATAATTTTATGATATTTACTAAGTCTCTTTAAATATTCTTTAATAGCATCTTTATAAAAACTCTCTTTTATTTTACCAACACATAAAATTTTTATCATACTTCTAATAACTCCGTTTCACAATCTTGTCTAGCAACTATTATTTTATCTATAGACTTACTATTCTCACCAAGTTTATCCAATAAAGTATTTAAAGCTATTTCTTCTCTATTATTCTCTTGTGATAAATGAGCTAAAACAATACATTTAGTTTTATCCCCAACAAAAGAAGATAAATACCTAGCCGAATCATAATTAGATAAATGACCTTTATCACCTAATATTCTTTGCCTAACTCTAAATGGATAAGTACCATTATTAAGCATTTCAACATCATGATTAGACTCAAAAATATAAATATCACGATTAGATAAAATATTAAAATACTTTTGATTAATATATCCCGTATCTGTAACATAAACCAAAGACTTATCATTAGAATTAATAATATATCCAACTGAACCAAGAGCATCATGTGAAGTCTTAATAACATTAATAGTAATAGTATTTATACTAAACACTTCTTTATCAAGAATAATATAATTATCTAAAAAATCTAAATCTTTCAACATATCTTTAGTAACATATACAGGAATATTATTTTTCTTAACAAAAACTTTTAATCCTTTAATATGATCAATATGCGTATGTGTTAATAGTATAGCATCTAAATTATTTCTATCGATCCCCATATCATTAAGCTTACTAACTATATATTTAGAGCTATTACCACAATCGATTAATATTTTAGTATTTCCATCATCTACAAAAGTAGTATTACCCTTACTACCGGAAGATAAAACTTTTACTCTCATCGATATAAAGTTAAAGGATCGAATGGATTACCAGTATTACCACCACGAGATGGATCACCCCTAGTAGTTGCAAAATGCAAATGTGTTCCACTATAAGGACTATATCTAGAAGGAACAGGATATACTTCACCAGTATTACCCATAGTACCTATCTTTTGACCTCTAGCAACAGTCTGACCTTGTTTAACTAATATAGCAGATAAATGCATATAAACTGTATGATACCCCTGATTATTATGATTAATAATTATATAATTTCCTCTTCTACCATTACATCCAGAATAACCAGGTGTACAACCGCCTTGAGCTACTTGTACAGTACCATTATTAGCAGCATATATAGCAGATCCATGTCCAGGACCATAAATATCAATAGCAGCATGCATAGATCCCCAACGATAACCATAATAAGTAGTTATAGTATATGGTCTATCTGTAGGCCAAGCCCAAGAAGATAGATCAGCAATATGAGGAACTTCTTTATCACCTTTTACAATTACTTTATTAATTGTAGGTTTTAATTCTGTTGAATTAAGTATAAGTGTATCAGATAATTGTCCATTAATATACTGATACTCACGACTAACTCTATATAACCCTTTTTCTCCTTGTCTTTGTACAAATTCAGTTCCCTGTAATTTAGTACTATCATACTTTATATCAACACCAAAACTTCTCTCTTCATCACTAACATCATTAACTTCCACTTCAATATTAACAATAGGACTAATAAGACCAACATTTACCTTCTGCCCAGCATACAATAAAGTATTTTCACTATTAAACTGTGAATTAGCCAAAAGAAATTCCTGAACATTTAATTTATTAGCATTAGCAACAGTCTCAATAGTATCTCCATCTTTCACAGTATAAGTATTTTGCTTTTTATTAGTACCAAATAACAAATATTTAGCTAATTCACTCTTCTTAGAAAAAATATCATTATCAATAGAAATATAAGTATTCTTATATGTAATCTTTTCAGAAACATCAATATTCTTTATAACTCTACCAGTATCTACTATTTCTTTTTGAGTACTTTCCATATATGATTTATAACTATCATTATCTACAAATGACTTTATCAACTCTTCTAAAGCATCATCAAATATCTCTTTATTCAAGACATATATTTTATTAACCTTTTTCTTATCAACTTTATTTGTAATTGTAATAACAGTTCCCTTTATAGTAAATTGTTTCATCTTTATTATTTTTTTATATACTTCAGCATTAGTATCAACTTTCTTATCAAAAGTAGTCATTTTTTTTATAACAACACCATTAGGCATAAATACTTTATCAACATTATATTTTTTCTTTATATATTTTTCTTTATTATTTATATATTCTTCAAAAGATTTCTTATCCTTAACAACTCCAATAATATCACCTTTTAAATAAACATTATATACTTTAATAGGTTCTTTATTATCATCATTAACAAATCCTAATAACACAAGAAAAGAAGCAATCAATAATATTGAAATAATATATGAAATCCTAAATTGATTATTTAGCACTAGAACCACCTTCTCTTTTTATTGATAAAAATGTTGATGTCCTCTTTTTAAACAACATATCAATCGTAGAAATAGGCCCATTCCTATGTTTCAATATTATTAATTGTATAGGAGTAGGCAAATTATCATCTACAGGTGCATCAACATTAGGAGCATGAAGTGCTGCCACTATATCAGCATCCTGCTCAATTGAACCAGATTCCCTCAAATCAGATAAAACAGGCTTTTTATCCTCCCTCTTTTCAACATTTCTAGATAACTGTGATAAAGCTATAACAGGAACTTCCAATTCCAAAGCCATTGTTTTTAGGCTTCTAGAAATCTCAGAAACTTCTTGCTGCCTAGAAGAAGAATATCTTGATGAAGAATCAATTAATTGTAAATAATCTATAACAACTAAACCCAATCCATCACCAATAGTTGACAACCTCCTACACTTAGCTTTTATCTCACTAGCAGTTATCCCCCCAGCATCATGAAAATAAATATTAGTATCAGCAAGCTGACTAATAGCTTCGTTTAATCTTTTCCAATCATCATTCTCTAATTTACCTGTTTGCAATTTCTTATTATCAACTTGCCCCAAAGAACTAATCATACGCATAACCAATTGTTCAGCAGGCATTTCCAAAGAAAAAATAGCAATATTCTTCTTAGTACTCTTAGCAGCAGAACAAGCAACATTAAGAGCAAAAGCAGTCTTACCAACAGCAGGACGAGCAGCTACAATAACAAGCTGCGTAGGATGTAAACCATTAGTCAAATTATCTAAATCAATAAGTCCTGTCGTAAGACCACTAATATTTCCCTTATTTTTAGCCAATTTCTCTAAATCACTTTGAGCTTTATCTAAAACCTCACCAACTGTTCTAAACTCACTCGTCTTACGAGAATTAGAAACATTTAAAATATTTTTCTCAGCATTTTCAACAACTTCAGCCACTTTCATATCACTATTATTAGCATTTGTAATAATACTAGTAGCAACTTCTATCATACGTCTTAAAGTATATTTTTCTAAAACAATATCAATATAATATGAAACATTAGCTCCAGTTGCAACACTATTAATAACACTATTTAAATACTCAACCCCACCAATCTGTGGAAGTATCCCCTTACTTATAGCATCAGTAGTAACAGTAGTAGCATCAACAGGCTTTTTATCAAAATACAATTGTTGAATTACCTCAAAAATCTTACTATGACTATCCAAATAAAAAACATCTTTAGATACTTCCTCACATACCTTTTGCAAGGAATCATAAGACCAAAAAACAGAACCTAATAAAGCTTTTTCTGCCTCTATATTATGTGGTAATCCATTGTTATTCATACTAACACCTACTTCTCAATCAATTGTACTTTTAATTCACAAATAACATCTTTATATAAGGCAACTTCAACAATATGCATGCCAAGAGATGAAAGAGAATCTTTACCCTTAATCATTCTTTTATCAACTTTATAACCTTTTTTTAATAAAGAATCACATATTTGCTTATTACTAACAGATCCAAAAACTTTACCATTATTAGCCTTAACATAAAATTTTAACAATTCCTTTTCAAGTTCTTTTCTAACATTAACAGCCTTTTCATAGTCTGCTTGATCCTTCTCTCTCTTTTTTTCCATATCTTTATTTAAAATACTAGAACTAGTTTTAGTATACTTAACAGCATATCCATTTTTTATTAAATAGTTAATAGCATAGCCATCACTAACTTCTTTTATATCATTAACTTTACCTTGTTTCTTCAAATCCTTAATAAAAATCACTTTCATCCTAATCACCCTTACAAAAACAATTATACTATAAATAACTTTTTTAGTAAAGAAAAAAAGAGTTAACAAACAATAGTTCACTAACTCTTTAAAACTCTTATTAATTATCTTTTTTACCTTTAATTTTAGCTCCTAAATTAATACCAGCAAATGATATTTTATGTCCAGAAACATAATAACTACCCAATCCAACAGCTACAATAGCCATAACAAGAGCAATTATTGTAACCATTCTACCAGTCTTAACTTGATTTATAGTTGCATCTTTCATTACTAACTTATTATCAGCTAAACTTTTACCATTCTTATCAGTTATTTTACCATCTGCACTCATAGTAAATTGAATAGCTTCAGCAGTTGCATATCCATCAGGTGCCATAGTTTCAACTAAATAATAAGTACCAGCAGGAAGACCATTTATCTCATGAGGAGAAGTACCACTTGTCCAAGTAGTTTCATTTCCTTCAGCATCAATTGCAGGAATACAATCTCCAGAAGCATCTAAAAGGATTCCATCTGAACCAGATTCATCAACACTTTCTTCAGCATTTTCTTCAGTTGAAGTTGCTCTAGTTCTACCAAAAGTACTCAAACAAATAGCCATCTTAGCACCTGGAACTTCTTTAGAAGAAGCCAAATCAGTTTTACTTATAACTACCTTATTAAGTGTATTATGAATAACTAAAGGATTTGTAGTAACTTGATTATCTACTTTAACGTTACCATCATCATCAATTGAGAAAGATGTAGCATTACTTGTCAACATATATCCGTCAGGAGGTAAAGTCTCAACTACATAATAATCTCCTTTAGGAACTCCATTAATAATCTTAGGTTCAAAAGTTGAAACCCATTTCAAATCTTTTTTATCTACAGACTGAGCAATTTCACAATTATTACCACTACTATCATAGCTTTCCTTAGTACATATTTTTAAAGTTGCACCAGGAACTTCATTATCACCAGTCAAAGCTTTTTTGCTAATTGATACACTATTCTTAGTATTAATAGTATAAAGAGCTAAATCATTATCATCAAAATTAACTTGTGTATATGCACTTACATCAGTATCACAATAAGCAGTATTATCAGATACAGTATATCCACCAGCTCCATTAGATATTACACAAGTTTTATTCTCAGGCACTTCAACCTCAGAAGAAGTACAAGTAGCATCACTACTATCTACTGGTTGTGGATTATTTGCATCATCATTAGGACAAGCCCAAACATAATCATAACCATCTCCAGGATTACTATCACAATTATTTGCTGGAATATCTTGTGAAAAGTAAAAAGGTAAACCTTCAATAGTTTGAACTTGATAACATACAGGAGAAGAAGAAGTTTCTATCATACATTTTCCTTCAGCATTAGGATTTTTATATTCTCCATTAGTATCTTTACACATATATTGATAAGCTTTACAATATTCTTGATCTTCTACTGAATTACCATTACCATCATAACAAACTGAACTTCCTCTTTCAGGAACAGTAAAACAGTTTGAAATTCTTTCAGGTTTGATAAAACCACTTGGTATTTTAGTTTCAGTATAACATATTTCTGTTCCAGAATTTAGTGAATCTAAATTACTTACAGAGAAAATATGACCATTATGAACTAAATTATTAACAGGTTCTCCTCCAATAGTCATTGTAAATTCAGCATCATCAATATCATTTCCATCTTCATCATATTTATATAACGAAACAGAATATTTATCAGTTTTAACTTTTACAGTGAATTTTCTACTAACATTAGATTCTTTACATGTTTGATCAGTTCCACCAACATTTCTAGCAACATCTTGGCAACCGCCACCTTTATAATAATATTCCATTTTAGAATATTCTCTACAAACATTTCCTTTAAGAGTAGCTGTTACTACTGTATCAGCACTAGCATTATCCACTTTAATATAGAAATTATTATAATCAGCAGCACCAGTTATTGTTACAGTATCACCACTACAACCAGTACCATTTCCTTTACTACAAATAGTAGGAGTAGCATCACCATTAGCCGTTACTTTTAAAGTATAAGTAGGAACTTTTCCCATCAATTCAGTACTTAAACCAGTTATACTAATTGGTTTTGAAATATAAGTTGTAGCACTATCATTTAACGAACTCAAAACTATAGAAGAAGTAGTAATACTACCCTTAGCTAAAGATGCAGAAGTAATTTCTTTTTTCTCAGCTATAACTTCATTATAAATTCTTTTAATATCAGCATTCTTACTACCCTTACTAAAATTAACAGATGTAGAACGGAACGAACTATTAATATTATCAGGATCTAAATTATAATAAGTATTAAGTAACATAAACATATATACATAACGTAACTTGTCTACCTTACAACTACTACTATAATCTTCAGTAACACTAGCTTTTACCTTATCCCAAGCCAAACCAGCAAATATTTTAGCAGGCTCACTATGTCTATCACCTTCAGTAGCAAGTTCCATTGAGGTACAAGCTTTTACCTTTTCTTCAAGACAGTAAGCATCATCATCACCTATCTTCTTATATACTGTATAATCCCATTTAGCTCCTTCACCAGATAACCCACAAGAAGAATAAGTATAATGATCTCCTTTCGTCATTGTTACTGCCTTTACTTCACCAAGATTAACACCTAAACAAATAAAAGCAATAAAAACAAACAATAATAATTTAAATTTAACTTTCATCTTTCTCCCTACCTTTACATTATAGATAAAGTATACCATATGATTATAAATTTGACAACATTTTTTTAATAAAAAAAGAAAGACATTTCTATCTTTCAATTTCTACAATTTCATAAGCCTCAATAATATCATTCTCTTTTATATCATTAAAATTTTCTATTGTAATACCACATTCAAAGCCACTTTTAACTTCTTTAACCTGATCCTTTTCTCTAGCTAAACTATTAATATTACCATCATAAATAACAGCACCATCTCTAATAACTCTAGCCTTAGCATCTCTCTTAATCAAACCATTAGTAACCATTGAACCAGCAATTGTACCAACTTTAGAAAATTTAAACAATTTTCTAACTTCAGCTTCACCTAATACTTTCTCTTCGTATATAGGATCTAACTTACCCTTCATTGCTTGTTCAATATCCTCAACTAATTTATAAATAATATCATATAATCTTATTTCAACACCCCTAGTTTTAGCATATTCCATTGTCTTATTATCTGGTCTAATATTAAAACCAATAATAATAGCCCCACTAGCAGCAGCAAGTACTATATCAGATTCACTAACAGCACCAATACCACTTCTAATTATATTAACTTTTATTCCCTCAACATCTAATTTTAATAAAGAATTCTTAACAGCTTCTTCACTACCTCTAACATCAGCCTTTAACAAAATATTAACTTCCTTTTCTCCAGCCTCTATTTTATTAAATAATTCATCTAAACTAACAGTTTGACTAACATTCATATTAGCATTTTTAGTCTTAAGTTTTCTTTCATTAGCAATAGCTTTAGCTTTCTTTTCGTTCTCAAAAACCATAAATTTATCACCAGCTGAAGGACTTTCATTAAGTCCAGTTATACTAACCGGATCTCCTGGTTTTGCCTCAACTAATGATTCATTCTGATCATTCTTTAAAGTTCTAACTTTACCAGCATAATCACCAACTACAATAGCATCACCAAGTCTTAAAGTTCCATTACCAATAAGTAAACTAGTCTTAACACCTGTCTTCTTATTAAATTCAGACTCCAACACTGTTCCACTAGCATATCTTTTAGGATTAGCCTTTAATTCCAACATCTCACTAATTAATAAAATTCTCTCTAACAAATCACTTATACCAGTACCAGCTTTAGCAGAAATATTAACAAACATAACATCTCCACCCCACTCCTCAGGCATAACACCAGCTTCAGCCATTTCTGTCATTACTTTATTTGGATCAGCTCCAGCTTTATCTATCTTATTAACAGCCACTATAATAGGAACTTTAGCTGCCTTAGCATGATCAATAGCTTCTTTTGTCTGAGGCATTACCCCATCATCAGCTGCTACTATTATTATTACAATATCTGTAACACTAGCACCACGAGCCCTCATCTCAGTAAAAGCTGCATGTCCTGGCGTATCTATAAATGTTATTTTCTTACCATTATGAACTACTTGATAAGCACCTATAGCCTGTGTAATTCCACCAGCTTCGCCCTCAACAACATTTGTTTTTCTAATAGTATCAAGAAGAGTCGTCTTACCATGATCAACATGACCCATAATAGTAACAACAGGAGGTCTTTCTACCAAATCTTTTGGATCATCAACTATTTCTAATTCTTCAAAATTAGATTCATCAGTTGCTTCCTCCCTCTTAATATTTTTACCATAATCCATAACAATAACTTCAGCAGTATCATAATCAACACTATTATTAACAGTCATCATTAATCCAAGACCCATAAGTTTACCAATAACTTCTCCAGAACCAACACCAATACTTTTAGCAAGTTCCCCAACACTCATATTATCTCTATATATAACATCATTCTCACTAATAATTACTTCATTAGTCTGAAGCTTATCTTTATGCTTATACATCTCTTTACGCTTTTTCATAAAATCAGTCTTAGCATTTTTACTACTCTTCTTCTTCATACTAACTCTAGTATTATCATCTTTATTTTTGTTACTAATTTCTATTAAATCTTCCTCTTCTTCCTCATCATTAGATTCATCTATCAGAAAATCACCATTTTCGATTTCATTATCCAAAAGAATAATAGCTTCATCATCAAGCATATCATCTTCATTATTAACATCTATATCCAACTTTTTACACAAATCTAATATAACATCTACCTTTAAATTGACATCATTAGCATACTCAAGTACACTCATCATAATATCACCTCCATATATTATTTAATCATCAAATCAAGCTCCTCATATATATTATCAGGAATTTCCACTTCTAATTTCCTATCTAATATTTTATTCTTTTTACATTTTTTTATAACTTCTTTATCTTTCTTTAAATAAGCTCCTCTTCCATTAGCTTTACCAGTCAAATCAATAAAAACTTCACCATCTTTATTTTTAACAACTCTTATTAAATCTTTTTTCTCTAATTTTTCCAAAGTTACAATACAACTACGCATTGGTTTCTTCTTCATTATTATCTTCTACCTCACTATTAATATCTTCATTATTATATTTATCTCTTAAATCCTCAATATCAACATCATCTAAACATTTTACATCTAATTTATAATGAGTTAATCTAGCAGCTAACTTAACATTAATACCCTTTTTACCAATAGCCAAAGATAAATTATCTTTATCTACTACTACTATAGCTTCTTTCTTCTTAGGATTTGTAATAAATACTTCTATATCACGAGCAGGACTTAAAGCATTTTTTATAAAGGTAATAGGATCTTTATCATATAATATTACATCTATTTTTTCATTACTAATTTGTCTTAATACTCTATTAATTCTACTACCATTAGAACCAATTACACATCCAACAGCCTCTATATTATCAACTTCACTATAAACAGCTATCTTACTCCTAACACCTGCTTCTCTAGCAACAGAGTATAATATAACAGTTCCATCATTTATCTCTGGTATTTCTAACTCTAATAGCCTTTTCAAAAAACCAAAATGACATCTAGATAACAATATAAATACCCCTTTATTACCTACTTCCAATTTTGAAACATAAGCCTTTATTTGACTACCCATCTCTAACTTTTCACCAGGTATTACTTCATCTTTAGGAAGTAAAGCAAATGTCTTCCCCAAATCAACATAATATGTTTTAGAATCCTCACGAGTAAGAGTACCAACTACTAATTCATCTTGTTTATCACCATACATATCAGCTATTAACTCTTTTTCTGCTTCTTTAATTCTTTGAACTACTACTTGCTTCGCAGTACCAGCTGCTACTCTACCAAAATCAGTCATCTCTACTCTTTTTTCAATTGTTTCTCCAATTTCTATATCATCAACTTGCTTCTTAGCCTCACTCAAAGATATTTGACTCTTTTCATCATAAAAATCCTCATCATCAACAACAGTCCTAACAGAAAACAATTTAATCTCTCCAGTTTCAGGATTAACTTCACATCTAGCAGGACCTCCCTTTTTCTTATAAGCTGCTGCCATAGCCTGTTCCATAGCTTCAACAACTATTTTTTTATCTATTCCCTTCTCTTCAACAATTGCATCAAGTGCACCCAAAAATTCCTTAACTTGCTTCTTATTCAATTTCTATTCTCCTTTCTCCATAGATGATACATCCAATATATAACTATCCTTAATAATATCAGTTTCATCTAATAATGGATTAATTATTTTAGTAATATCTACTATAGTATCAACATCAATAGGTTTATCTCTATCAACTACAATACGAAGAAAATTATTATTTCCTTCTTTCTCATATTTAATACTATCAATTCTTATTCCTTTTTCTAACAATACTTTTTCTACTAATTCTTTAACCTTATCTTCAATCATATTTCCTCCTATATTAAAAAGTGGACTTATTAAGGCCACTTTTCTCATCAAGATAAACGTATTATAACACAATTTATTATATATAACAAGTTTATTTTGATATATTATTAATTAATAAATACAAATTTACTATATCTAATTCATATTATTATAAAATATACAAGTATCTAATATTTTAATTTAATTCTTTTAATATATGATTTATACTTTCTTTTATTAAAGCAATATATAATAAAATAATCATCCTTATAATAATCGATAGCTCTAACCTCATAATTATCATTACCAAACTTTATAATATTAGTACCAATATATTCTCCATTATTACTATTATATACATCAATAGCATTCCTAGGTTTCTTTATAGTAGCATTTTTCTCAGAAACCTTATTATTATATCTAATAACAAATATTTTTCCATCATATGCTGCTATATCATTAGCATATGAAGAAATACTTATTCCACTATTTTTATTACGATAATACTCTCCATCACCTTTTAAATATTTATGTACCAGCTTCATCTTATCATCACCAATATAATAACTAGATCTATCAGCATAATAATATTTATCCAATTTATTATCATACGCCATCGCCCCACCACTATATTTTTTCTTATTTCCCTTATAATAAACAATATCATCTTTCTCTAATAAATTATTATCACTAATATTAAAACTCTTTATCCCTCTCTTATTATAAGTAGAAATATATACTTTTTTCTCATTAGAAATACACATCATATTCTTAGCATATCCAAAATAATTATTCTTTTTATTAATAACATTAACCAATTCTAATTTATCATCTTTATTATTATTTTTATATATCCTAATATTTCCTTTTGAAGCCTTAACATCTGTCATAGAAACATATATCAATTTATAATCATTATAATTAGCAACACACATGCCCCTAGCCACATTAACATCTCTATTACTTTTATCATCCTTAGGACTAATAGAAATCAACTCTCTATCAGGACTAACCACATCTAACTTCTTAAGTTTTATCTTAGTACTAATTACAATCTTATCACTAATATCCTTATTATTCTTAGAATAAACCTTAACAACTACCCTACCATTTCTATTAAGCAATACTTTTACCTTACCTTTATCATTAACTTCAACTAAAGAAGGATTATTACTAACATATATTAATTCCTTATCAACAGCATTAGCAGGTATTATTTTTACATTTAAATTATATGTATCTCCATAATATAAAGCCTTAGATTTAACCTTTAATTTAATTTTATCAATAACAACTTTTTTTTCTTTAACTGTAACTTCACAAGAATCTTTAATATTCTCATTCTCTTTTGAAGAAAGAGTAATAATAGCTTTGCCAACAGCCAAAGCTCTTATCCTACCAGATCTAGTAACTTTTAAAACCTTATCATTACTACTTGACCAAACCAAATCATTTTCATCAACATTATTTGGAGTAAAAGTTACCTTTAACCATCCTGCTTCACCTTCTTCAATTGTCACAGAATTCTTCTTAAATTTAATCTCTCTAACCAACTCAACATTATTATTAACAACAACATGACATTTATCTCTAATAGAAGAATTATTTTTCAAATAAACTATAATATCAGCAGCTCCAGTGCCAACAGCCCTAACATTACCCTTATTATCAACAGTAGCAACACTTTTATTATTACTAGTCCAAACCACTTCTTTATTTTTTATATTAACAGGAGTAATCAAAACAGATAACTTAGCCTTATCATCAATATTCATCTTTAAACTATCTTTATTTAATTTAACCGAAACACTACTAGCATTAACCATATTAAGATTAATAATTAAAAATATAAATAAAAAAAATGCAACAAAAAGAATACTATTTTTCTTTTTATTGCAATATAACCAATCAACCATAATCATCCCTCACCTCTAAGATAAAATATCTTAATCTTCTGTATTTTTTAACAACTCTAATTGAGCCTTAACCAAGCTCTCAACTTTAGCCCTAAATACAGCATAATTCTTTTTTAATATCTCATATTCTTGCTCTTTACGCTGTGCATCAATTAAAGCTTCATGAATAATAGCATTAGCATTTTCTCTAGCCTCTTTTATAATTAAATCAGCTTCTTCCCTAGCTAATTCTTTCATTTTATCAGCAGTTGATTGAGCAGCAATCAATGCCTTTGAAACTTGTATTTCAGTATTATTTTGCCCCTTTTCATCTTTATTATTAGCACTCTTTCTTTTATATTCTTCAAGTTGTAATAAATAAGCATTATTAGTTTCGCTAAGATCTTCCATTTTTTTAATAACAATATCAATAAAATTATTTACTTCATCAATATTATATCCTTGCTCAACAATACTAAAACGTTTCATTCATACCACTACCAATCTAAATCTATATCGTCTTTACCCTTTTTACCCTTATCTTCATCATCAGTAATAGCACCTTCAACATTAACATTCTTTGGTGTGCATAAAAATATTCCAGCTCCAATTTTTTGCAAGTCTCCACCCAAAGCATAAACTGTTCCACTTAAAAAATCAACTATACGCTTAGCTTGATCAGGAGTAACTCTTTTCATGTTCACTACTACAGTATTTCTCTTTTTCAAATGATCAGCAATCTGTTGAGATTCAGAAAAAGCTCTAGGCTCTAACAAAATCATTTTTCCATTACCATTAACATTAGCAGCAGAACTTTCTTTCTTCTTATTTTTTACTTCCTCAACATCATCTTCATCTTCATAATCATCATCAACTAAGATTTTCTTAAACTTACTAAGTGCCACAATATCATCTCCTATCATTAAACATATAACAAGTTTATCATAATTTTATTAAATAAACAATAAAAAAAGATAAAACATTAAAAAAAAATAAAAAATGTAAACCCATTTTTTATTTTTTTATTCCTCCAAACCTTCTATCCCTTTTAGTATAATCTAAAATAGCCTTATCAAAATCTACTTCATTAAAATCAGGAAAATACTTATCAGAAAAATACAATTCAGCATAACTAAGCTCCCACAATAAAAAATTACTAATTCTCAATTCTCCACTAGTCCTAATTAAAAAATCAACATCACCCAAATCTTGATACAAATACTTAGAGAAAAGTTTTTCATCCACTTCATCAACATTCAAACCATCTTTTATTATCTTTTTAGTAGCATCAACAATCTCAGCTCTTCCTCCATAATTTAAACAGATATTAAAAATACCACCTGTATTATTTTTAGTTAACTCAACTAATTCATCTCTAGCATCTATTACTTTCTTAGGTAAAGGTTCATCTCTACCAGAAAAAACAACTTTAATATTATTTTCAATAAAAAAGTTTTTATCTTTTTTAAACATTAAAGCACACAAATTCATTAAATGTTTAACTTCTCTCTCATCTCTCTTAAAATTTTCTGTAGAAAAAACATAAACACTCAATACTTTTATTCCTTTAGATAATATATACTTACCTAATTTTTTTAATGTCTTTACTCCAGCATCATGCCCTTTAGACCTAGATAGTCCTTTCTCTTTAGCCCATCTACCATTACCATCAATAATCATAGCAACATGATTATGAATTTTTAAATATTTATAATCCATCTATTAATACCTCCAATAAAATTATATCTATTAAATATATTTTAAACAATTAAATAGATATAATTTTACAAAAAAAACTATACTATTGTATAGTTATTAAGCAGATACTTTAGCTGCCTTTACTTGTTCTCCTTTATAAAAACCACATTTAGGACAAGCTCTATGAGGTCTAATCATTTCACCACAATTAGTACACTTAACTAAACCATTAGCTACAATCTTATAATGTGTTCTTCTCATTCTCTTACTAGTCTTACTAACTTTTCTAGCTGGAACTGCCATTTTTATCGTCTCCTTCCTTAAAATCAAACTTACTATCTAATTCATCAAATGGTGATTCATTACTTCTTTCTTTTTCTAATTCTTCCTCAGTAATAAATCTCCATCCATCTCCTTCTAAAGTTATATTCTTATTTTTTTCATCAACAACCTTTAAAGGAATTTCCAAAACTATATTTTGCCATAAAAAATCACTAATATCAAGATTATTATTAATAATTATCAAATTATTATCTTGATCTTCATCCATTTCATCAAAATTTTCTAATATATCTATAGAAAATTCATATTTGACATCCTCTAATGTAATATCATCAGGCAAAATCATAACACCCTTTAATATACCACTAATCTCATATCCTTCATATAATTTTTTTATCTTACCAACAAAAGTAGTATTATTAAGTTCTCTAATACCAACCTTTCTTAGCCTTTCTTCATCATATGAAACATTTATATCAACTTTAATCACATCAACATTATTAGTAACAAGCTGTGTCAAATCTATATCCATAAAATCACCTAAATAACTAATTATTTTCTTGATACATATTTACCATCTTTAGTAGAAACAATTATTTCTTCTCCCTCTTCTATAAATAAAGGCACACGAACTAACATTCCTGTTTCTATAATAGCATCTTTAGTTGCATTAGTTGCAGTATTCCCTTTTATAGCAGGCTCAGTTTTTGTTATCTTAAAATCAATCTTTTCTGGTAATTCAACACCTAACATTTCACTTTCATAAAAAATAACAAATATTTCTAAACCTTCCTTTAAATACTTTGACTCATTTACAAGTTGAGATTCATTTAAATCAATTTGTTCATAAGTTTCCATGTTCATAAAACTATAATTATCACCAGTTTTATACATAAACTGCATAGGTTGCTTACTTATATGAGCCTTAGGAACTTTAGTTCCAGCACCAAAAGAATACTCAGCAATAGAACCAGTTCTTAAATTTTTAAGTTTAGCTTTTACTATAGCAGCCCCTTTACCAGGTTTAACATGTTGAAACTCCAAAACTTGATAAATACTATCTTCATAGCTAATTGTCAAACCTACTTTAAAATCATTAACGTTAATCATTTAAATCACTCCTTATTTTATTTTAGTTTCAACATGCTTAACAGTCTTACGGCACTTTGAACAAAATTTATTTAACTCTAATTTTTCTTCTGTATTTTTTATATTTTTACTAACCCTATAATTAGGATTTTTACACTCACTACATGATAATGTAACTAAAACTCTATTTTCACCTTTTTTAGCCATAATGCACCTCCTCCAAAAAAACATATGCAAGTATTATAACATATTATTTATAAATTTCAAAGTATTTATTAACAATTTCTGATGATAATCTTTTGTTAATAGTACTAGTTGTCTCTGCTGTTGAAACAGCCACATCAGGACTTATTACAACAATACTCATTCTAGGATCTTCATATGGAGCATATCCAACAAAACTAGTAGATATAGTCTCAGTATCAACTTTACCATCATCATCTGTATCTAAAAAACTTTGACTAGTACCAGTTTTACCAGCTCCCATATATTGATAACTACCCATATATGTAGTACCTAATCCATAATCAACTACTGCTCTAAATCCTTCACGAACCCTATCCATATATTGTTTTTCCACATCAACAGTTCCCAATTTAACAGGCTCATGAGTATATATTTTTTTTCCAAATTTATCAATAGGATTATCACTAACTTCATAAACTTCTTTTAACAAAGAAGGTTGATATCTAGTTCCACCATTAGCTATAGTAGAAATATACTGTGATATTTGAATAGGAGTATAATTATCATACTGTCCTATAGAAAAATCTAATAAATGACCAGGTAATTTAGATTTACCAGCATATCCTGTACTTTCAGATGGTAAATCTATACCAGTCTTTACTCCAAGACCAAAAGACGCATACATTGTTCTATATTTATCAAAAGCACCATCATCTAATCTTAAAGGTTCATCATATCTATAAACACCTCTACCTACTTTAATAGCAGTTTTATATTGATACACATTAGATGAATAAGCTAAAGCATCTATATCATTTATAGACCCCATTGTTCTCCATGAACACTTTTCAGGAGTAGCTTGTATTTTTATACATTCATCTACTTGATATTCTCCAATAGATATTGCTCCATATTTATATCCAACAAGAATTGATGCTCCTTTAACAATAGAACCAGGTGTAACAGAAGTAGTAATAATTCCAGGTGTATAATCAGAAATATAATAATTTCCCTCATCATCTCTTTTAGCCTGTTTACCAGCCATTGCTAATATTTCACCATTTTTTGGATTAGCAACAATAACAAAACTTCTATTATAATATTGAGTATTCGCTTCATTCTTAGTAGCTAAAACCTCTCTCGATAAAGTATCTTCTAAATACTTCTGTAAATTAATATCTATAGAAAGAACAACATCATTACCTCTTTTTCCTTCTTTTATAAGTTCATAATTACTACCATTCTTAACTTTATATTTAGCTTTAGTTCCATGCAAATACTTTTCATATTGATATTCCAAATAACTAATACCAACTCTATCATCCATACTATAACCATTCTTAATATAATCTTCAGCCATCTCCACTGGTATTCCCTGTGTAGAAGATGAAACATTACCAAATAAAGATCTAAAATAACTACCATTAGGATAAGTTCTTTCCCAATCCAATTTTGTATTAAAACCATTTAATGTTTCTATATTTTCAGACACCTCAGCATACTCAGCATCTGTAACATCTTTATTCTTTATAATCTTTTCAGCATATGAATATCCCTTATTCATAAGATAATATATATACGCAGCTTTACGATCCTTTTCCTCATACTTATCTAATTCTTCTTTTGTAATCCTATCATATATCATCGTATCTATATCATCATCATTAATCTTACGTTCTTCATACTTATTCCATTCTTTTTTAGTTATTTTAGCCTTAGCCTTATCAACATTATTCTTATACCAAAAAGTTTTAAGCATCCTATCAGACAACTTATTATAATCTACACTTAAAAATGAAGAAATTTTATAAGCCAACTTCATCTCATCTTTAGTAGTTACATTTTCAGGCTTCTTATAATATATAGTTTTAACAGCCTTATTATCAACCAAAAGATTATAATTTCGATCATATATTCTTCCCCTAGGTGTTGAAGAACCTTCAATAATCTTCTCAGTCGATAAAACTAATTTTTCCTTATATTTTTCATTTTGCATAATTTGTAAATCAACCATTCGCCAATATATAGCACCAAAAGAAAGAATAATAAAAATAACTATAAATATATATCTTCTATCAATTATATCTGGCAAATACCTTACTTTATTAGTTTGCCTAGAACCACCATTAATAGACTTAGATCCATTTCTTTTAGTAGATTTCTTTATCTTAATAGTTGGTTTATTTCGAGAATGATTTTTAGAAAAAGCATTAACAACAACAGAACGACTTTTTTTAGTTCTTGTTCTTTTATTTAATGGCTTCTTCTTATCAAAAAAACTAGAACCCTTTAATTTAATCTTCTTACTTCTAGCCATCTAAAATCACCTCCCATAAACAATCAAATAAATTATAACAAAAATAATATTCAATTACAAATTATTATTATAACAAAACCATAATTAAAGATAAAATTTAAGAAGAATATTATTCTTCTTAAATTTTTCTTATATCTTCAAATATCTTCTAACAGCTCTCCAAGAACCAAACATACCTACCAATATACCAATAACCATAAGTAACAATGAAGATAAAAATACAAAAGGTGAAGGCTTAATCAATACTGCAAGTGGTGAATTAAACAACCTACCATCAAAAAAATCATATAAAGAATTATATCCACCTATTGTTATAATTATTGGAATTATTGAACCAATAAGTCCCAAAAATAATCCTTCTATTACAAATGGAATCTTAATTGAAATATTAGATGCTCCAACAAGCCTCATAATTTCTATCTCACGTCTTCTAGCATATATCGCTAACTTTATAGTATTAGCAATCAAAAATGCCGTAACCACAATCAAAGCCACAACAGCAATAATAGATATTTTCTTAACAACATTAAAAATTGTTATAAGCTGATTAACAGTAGCTTCTGGATATTTAACAACACTAACCTTATCCATCTTACTAATTAGTTCATCCATCTCTTTAATTTTCTCAACATTTTTTAATTTTAATGCAAAACTATCTAATAATGGATTAGTTTCATCAGTCCATTCTTTTATTATTATAGAAAAGCTTGGATCCTCAGCTGCTGTTTCCTTAGCTTGCTCTTGTTTACTCTTAAATGTCAACTTTTCAACATTACCAGTAGCTCTAATATTTTTTTCTATTCTATTAATATCTTGTTGCTTAGCACTACTATCTAAAAATATCACCATTGTAACATCTTTTCTTATTTTCTCAGTAAAATTTTCAACATTATATGAAACAACTAAAGAAAACGATACAACTATTAAAGTAATAGCAATACAAGAAATACTTGCTAAAGACAATGAAAAATTTCTAATAACACTCTTAGCAGCATCCCTAACATATCTTTTAAAAGCTCTAATACCTTTCATTATAATACGTTCCTTTCTCATAATCTCCCTTTAAACGACCATTCTCTATTGAAATAACTCTTTTTCCCATCTTATTAACTATTTCTTTATCATGAGTAGCCATAATAATAGTCGTACCAAGATTATTAATGTTTTCTAAAACTTTCATAATCTCCATTGATGTATCAGAATCCAAATTACCTGTAGGCTCATCACAAATTAATAATTTTGGCCTATTAGCAATAGCTCTAGCAATAACAACTCTTTGCTGTTCTCCACCAGACAACTGATCTGGATATTGCCTTACCTTATTCTTAAGTCCTACCAAATCTAAAACCTCAATTACTCTCTTTTGAATTTGAATTTTATCATATCCAAATATCTCTAAAGCAAAAGCTACATTTTCAAATACTGTAAGCTTAGGAAGCAACTTAAAATCTTGAAACACTACTCCTAATTTTCTTCTTAATATATATACTTTTCTATCTTTTAATTTAGCAACATTAATACCACCAATTATAATAGAACCTCTATCTGGTTTTTCTTCTCTATATAACATTTTAATCAAAGTACTCTTTCCACTTCCACTTTGTCCTATTACAAAAACAAATTCCCCTTTTTTTATACTAAGATTAAAATCATATAACGCAACAACACCATTTTTATAAGTTTTTTGAACATTATCAATACGTATTAATTCCATTCTATCACACCTTCACAGTCAAATATAATTATAACATCTTTGCTTTTATTTATTCAATATATTTTAACTATTTTTTTATATTTTACACTCCACCATATATTTCATAAGTATCAAGTATTAAAATAAAAGCATCATTATCAATATTTCTCATTATCTCTTCAGCTCTATAATAATCTCTTGTTGGTAATGCACACATAAGTATTTTCTTATTATCATTAGAATATCCCCCACGAGCCTTCATAATAGTAGCACCTCTACCCAAATTCTCAATTATATATTGATTAATTTCTTTACTCTTATCTGTAATTATAAAAAATGTTTTTGTTACTGAAGTTTCTAACATTACCTTATCTGTAATAACAGAAGACATATACAACCCAATAATAGCATATAAAACTTTAGTTAAACCAAAAATAAAACCTCCAGCCATTACCAGAATACCATTTATTATCAAAGTAGATTTACCAATAGAAATTCCAAAATATTTATATAATATTTGATAAATAGTTTGAAATCCACCAACTGAATAACCACTTCTAATTATTATACCATTTCCAAGTCCCATAAATATTCCCCCAAAAAACACTATTAGAAATAATGAAGAATGAGTTAAATCTATTACTTTAGGAAAAATTAAAGAAAACTCCATAAATATAGGAAATATTATAACACCAAAGATAGTCTTAATCATTACTTTCTTTCCTAATAATATATAACCTATTATCAATGATAAAAAAGAAAAGATAAAAACAACTAAACTTATATTCATACCACATAATTCATTAACTATAACAGCAAGTCCAGCCGATCCACCTGTAACTACATCATTATTATTAAAAAACAAAGTAAAAGCAATAGAATAAAGTAACACTCCCCATATAAAAAAGGCTATTCTTTCCATTCTATTATTCTTATCAATTTTTAATAATAATTCATCAATATCTAAATTACTTTTTCTAATCATATTACTTTCTCCTTGAACTTACTTCATATGAATCACACGCTAAAAAGAATATACTATCATCTATTTCTCTAAGTCCCTCTTTTACAATAAAATATTGTCTTGTAGGAACAACTCCTAACAATAATGACTGCTGATCATTAGAATATCCACCTCTAGCATTAACAATTGTAACACCACCATCAGTAATAGATAATAAAAATTCTCTTACTTCTTCTTCTTTTGTTGTAACTATATAAAAAGCTTTACTTTGTGAAATACCTAAAACAACCTTATCTGTCATAAAACTAATCATATACAAAACCATAAACCCATATAAAACAATTTCCCAAGAAAAAACTAATAATCCAGATAACACTACTAACCCATCTGATAACCATGTAGCTTTACCTAAACTAATTTTTGTATATTTAGAAATTGTTTCTGTAATAATATCTGTACCGCCAGTATTAAAATTACTCTTATATATTATCCCATAACCAAGTCCTGATAATACACCTCCAAAAACAGCTATTACCAATAATTCTACACTATCAAATTTAACAAATGGTACCAAAAATTCCGTTAAATAAACAAAACAAGGAAGCATTAACGATCCAACCAAAGAATTTCTCATCTTTTTCTTCCCTAAAGTAAAATAACAAACAAATAATAAAAATATATTAGCAATCAATATAAAAACAGATGGATCTATACCAGTCTTTTTATTTACAACTAAAGACAACCCCGTTATACCAAAACAAACTATACCAAATTGTTTAAAAAACACATTAAAAGTAAAGGCTATAATAAAACACCCTATTGTAAGCATCACATATCTTTTTAAAACATCCTTCTTATCAACATTTTCTAATATTTGATTAATTCTTTTTCTTCGAAATGCTCTAAATATATCCACAATATCACACTCTCAATCCACTATTAATAAACTCATCCAACTCCCCATCTAATACTTTATCCACATCTGCTGTTTCATATTTTGATTCATTATCAACAACTCTCGTATATGGACACATAACATAACTTCTCTTACCAGATCCAAATGCATTAGCCATCTTCTCTCCATTTATACTAGATACCTCTTCATCCTTTTTAGACATTTCTAATGCATATAACTTACTTCTTAATACTTCCATACAATGTTCTTTATTTTGAATCTGACTTCTTTCATTTTGACAAGTTACAACTATCTTAGAAGGTAAATGTGTAATTCTAACCGCACTATCAGTAGTATTTACCCCTTGTCCTCCAGGACCACTACTTCTAAAAATATCAATCTTTAAATCATTAGGATTAATATCTATTTCTACATTCTTATCTATTTCTGGTGTAATCTCAACAGCAGCAAAAGAAGTATGCCTTCTCTTATTAGCATCAAAAGGACTAATCCTAACAAGTCTATGTACCCCTCTTTCATGCTTCAAATAACCATAAGCATTCTTGCCAATTACTCTAATCATTACACTCTTAATACCAGCTTCTTCACCATCTTGCTTATCCATCTCTTCAATCTTATAATTGTTTTTTTCTAAATATCTTATATACATTCTATATAACATACTAACCCAATCACAAGACTCTGTCCCCCCAGCACCAGCATGTATCTCTAATATACAATTATTACTATCATATTTACCAGATAAATATGTCTCTAATTCTATTTTATTAAATAGTTTACTATCTCTATCATATTCTTCTTCTATAATATTAATAATATCTATATCATCATCACTTACTTCATCTAAAGTACTAATATTATTATTAATATTATTCATTAATTCTTTAATAGGTTCTACAACACGCTTCAAATCATTTAATTTATCTATAATCTCATTAGCATCTTCTCTATTCCAAAAATTGATATCAATAGTTTCTTTTTCTAATTTTTTTATTTCTTCTTCCTTTTCTGCTACGTCAAAGAGACCTCCATACTTTATCAGTATCTTCATTTAATTTACTATATACTTGTCTTAACTCTCTTATCTCCATTCTCCCAGCTCCTCATATAATATATATTATAACTTATTAACAAAAAAAAAGAAACCCATTTTAAATTTCTTTTTTTAATTTTTAACATAAAATTAATTATGTTTTAAAAAATAATTATGATATAATAATTAATATAAAATATATAAAAGGAGAACTAATATGAAATTATTTATAAATGAAAAAATGCTATCACTAAATACACATCTTCCTATAAAAAAAGAAAATGGACAAGATTTTTTAATAATTGAAAGCAAATTAATATCCATAGGTAAAAAGAAGTGGATAAAAGACCTAAAAGGAAATGAATTAGCATATATAGAAGAAAAACTATTAAATATAATGCCAACATATGAAATATACACAAATAATGAACTTGAATGCTCTATCTCTAAAAAAATAGCCTTCTTTAAAAAAAGTTATGAATTATCTAATGGCTTTAAAATAGAAGGAGACATGATTGGCATGAATTTTTCTATATATAATGATGAAGGAACAGAAATTGCCACAGTATCAAGACCTATTATATCTATTGGATATAGATTTGAAATAGATATAACAGATGAAAATAACTATATATTAATTCTAGCTATTATAGTAGCCTTAATAACTGATGTATTAGCCCAAGAAGAAAAAAAAGAAAATGATAACTAATTAATTCTTAATAATAAAAAAAGTATTAACTAAAATAGTTAATACTTTTTTATTAAACTCTTCTTACTGAAACTATACGTCCAGCATATCTTTCCCATCCGCTAACATTATCAAGTCTAACACCATCATTAGAGTTAGCAGCATGAATCATCATACCACCACCAATATATATAGCAGCATGAGTAGGATTATTACCAAATGATGTATCCCAAAGAATTATATCTCCTGGTTGCATACTATCTTTAGATACACCAACACCATTATACATCAAACCAGTCGTAGTTCTTTCTAGTCTTTTTCCAAATAACCCATATATATAATAGACAAAGCCACTACAATCAAATCCCGTCGCAGGACTAGCTCCACCTGAAGTATATCTATATCCTAAAAACGATTGTGCAGCTGACACAACTGATGAAGTATCAACAGTTGCCTGTGCATTATTATTATAATTAGGTTGTTCATAGGTAACTTCTTCAGCAATTGGCTCCTCTTTTTCAACAACATCAACAGTAAACTTTTTCTCACTTACATTACCATTTACATCTACTGCCTTAACTTTCACTTCATAGCTACCTACAACATCAGTATTCAAATCTGTAGTAACTGTATAATACGCAATATCATCTTCTTTGTCATCTTCCAAATATTCTAAATTCCCATCCACTTGATCGACAACTGAAGCAATATTATCTTTAGCATTAAACTCATTACCTTGCTCTACTGATATTTTTTCCTCACTTATCTCAATATCAGGTTTCTTAGTATCCACAACTTCTGCTTCTACCATAACAACCTTATATACATCATCTTTTTTAACTACAAAAGTTAAATCTTTTTTACCCATAGACTTAGTATCTATAGATTCTGTATAGCTAACTATTTCTCCATCACCAGATATATCTTCTACTAAATCAATTGGATCATAATTAGCAGTTCCATATTCTATAGCCCTAATTTCTTTAAAGCTAACATCCAAATTTTCAAATAATTCTTGTTTACGAATTTTTTCACTATTATCATAAACAGCAAATAGAATTAAAGTTACTATAAAAAATATAACTATAACCCTATATCTAAAAAACATTGACCTAAACACTCTCAAAATCGAGAGGGGATCATTTAAATTTTTCATTTCTATTACTCTCCTTTTTTTGGACGGGTGCTTAATATTTTATCAAATAATACAAAAAAAGTCAAATTTAAATACTAAAAGTAAATCTAAAACTATTACTTATATGATAATTATAGGGGCATATATTATACATTATAATACTTTAAAATAGTAAAAAATAATTAATATACATTGTTTAGAAAACTAAACTATGATATCATATAACTGGTGAAAAAAATGAAAACAAAAAATAAAAAAATAATAGCCTTATTAATACTTATAATCATAATAATTTTAATACCAATAATTAAATATAATAATAAAGATAATAATATCAAAAAAATAACATATAACAAAAACAAAAGCTTTATCAAAGAACATAATATAGAAGGCATAACATTTACTAATATTAAATGTTCTTATGATGGCAAAGATTCTTTAATAAGTTATACCATAACAAATAAAACAGATAAAGATATTGACCTAAAAGATTATAAAGTATTAGTCAAAGATAAAAAAGGAACTATCATAACATATATATATGTAGATTTTAATAAAAAACTAAAACCAAAAGAACAAAAACAATATCGAAATAGTGTTGTGGGTGTTGACTTAAGTAAAGCTCACTCCATGGAATTAAAACTAAACAATAAAAAATAGATGTCATTTGAAGTGAACCCTATTTAGGACACTTTAAAAAAACAGATATTTATTATAAAATAACATCTCAAGAAAGTGAGGTGTTATTTTTATGGGTAAACATCATGATATTAATTTAAAAAATGAAATAGTTAATAAATATAAAG